>JARRMW010000071.1:0-6120 GCA_037385685.1 Gammaproteobacteria bacterium | reverse complement strand
GAGTTCGTAGATGCTATGGGCTTCGCAGGAGACAGGCTTGTAATCGGACATGTTTTGCCGGTTCATTGGTTCAAGAATGGCAATCAACTGTAGGGGGTCTGCCGGCGTCTGTGCAAGGCGGGCAGAAAAGGTGCGAAAGACCCCGGAGGGGCAAACTGTCACCTGTCAGTTGCCTTGAGAGTACAATCATCCTGTCGACAGAGTTTCAATCAACAGTCATGCCAGTTTCGCAAGACCTTCACATCCGCAGTGCGGATTACTCGGATGCATCCGATGCAGCAGATATCATTCACCTCATGCAGGCCTATGCGCAGGACCCCATGGGGGGTGGAGAATTATTGTCTGCAGACGTTGTCAGAAATCTCGTTTCAAATCTGGCACAGATCCCCGGTGCCTTCTCGCTGCTGGCATTCGCTGGCGGCGAGGCGGTCGGCCTGGTGACCTGCTTCGAGGGTTTCTCTACATTCAAGTGCAAGCCGCTGATCAACATTCACGACGTCATCGTGCTACCGTCTTGCAGGGGCAATGGCATTGTCGGTCGGATGCTGCAGCAGGTGGAACAGATTGCCAGGGAGCGTGGCTGCTGCAAGCTGACACTCGAGGTGCTCGAGGGAAATAAGGCCGCGCGGCATGCCTACGGGAAGGCAGGGTTCACGGATTACATGCTGCTCCCGGAAACGGGCAGGGCGATCTTCCAGCACAAACTGATTGGCTGACAAACAGGGAAATCACTCCTAGAATACGTCATCAGGAATGATGCGAAATGCGCTATCCGGGTTGTTTAGATGAAATGGACTAACGTTAAATCCCTGCTGTACAGGAATCGCTACTTCATCAGCTTTCTGCTGATGCTTTTCATTTTGCGCGGGGCCATCGCGGACTGGAACCCGGTCCCGACCGGCTCCATGAAACCGACCATCCTCGAAGGGGATGTCATCTTCGTCAACAAGCTTGCCTACAATCTCCGCCTGCCATTTACCGACATTGAGTTGCTTGAACATGGCGAGCCGAAGCGTGGAGACATCATCGTCTATAACTCCGTGGCTGCTCAAAAACGGATGGTCAAACGTGTCATCGGCCTGCCGGGTGACAGGGTCGCGCTGCGCGGAAACAGGCTTTATATCAACGGCCATCCTGCGGAGTACGTGCCGGCTGTCGTGGATGGATTACGTATCGAGGATCTGGAAGAGGGCTTCTACCTGCAGGAAGAGAGCCTGATGCCTGAACATGTCATCCAGATCAAGCCACACCTCTCGAGCATGGGAACAATTGTTCCGGTTACCGTGCCCGAAGGCCATTACTTTGTGATGGGCGACAACAGGGACAACAGTTCGGACTCACGCGTGCATGGTTTTGTCCCCGAGGATGAGATCGTCGGCAAGGCCACCGGCATCATTCTTTCCGCGAACCTCAACAACAACTGGCTGCCCCGCACCGAGCGTACTTTCAAGAGCCTCTACGAGTAGCCTTGCTCAAAGTCCGTAAAACTCCGGAAAGAAGAGGATGGATAGCACAACGGCAACCTGCATCAGGATGAAAGGCGTGACACCGCGATAGATATCCACGGTACGCACTTCCGGGGGTGCGACGCCCTTGAGATAGAAGAGACTGAAACCGAAGGGTGGCGTCAGGAAAGAGGTCTGCAGGTTCATGGCAATCAGGATCGCAAACCAGAGTGGCGCGATTCCAAGCGCATCGGCGACAGGTGCCAGGATCGGCACGATGATGAAACTGATCTCGACGAAGTCGATGAAAAAGCCGAGGATCAGGATCACGACCATGGAGAGAATCAGGAAACCGATCTTTTCACCGGGCAGCCCCAGCAGGGCCTCCTCGACAATCGCATCGCCGCCCGTGTAGCTGAATGCCATCGAGAAGGCTGTCGCGCCAAGCAGGATCGCAAAGACCATGGCCGTGATCTTGACGGTCTCGAGAGCCGAGTCGAACAGCATGCGGAACTTGAACTGTCGGTAGAGGATCGCAAGCACGATGGCGCCGACTCCGCCGAGCGCGGAGGACTCCGTCGGCGTCGCGATACCGGCGAAGATCGAGCCGAGTACGACCAGGATCAGCACCAGTGGTGGCAGGATCGCTATCAGCGCCTTCACAATCTGCTCCCGCTTGTTATGCACATCCTCGTCCATCGGCAGGGCGGGTGCGTCATCGGGCTTGAGCCAGGTTCTTGTGAGCACGTAGATCACGTAGACACCGATCAGGACGAGGCCCGGCCCGATAGCGGCCTTGAAGAGGTCGCCAACCGGGATGCCCAGCACATCACCGAGAATGATCAGGATGATCGATGGGGGGATGATCTGGCCGAGTGTTCCCGAAGCGCAGATGGTGCCGCAGGCCAGCGGCTTGTCATAGTTGTACTTTAGCATCACGGGAAGCGAGATCAGCCCCATGGCGACAACTGAAGCTCCGACGACCCCGGTCGAAGCCGCGAGCAACGCTCCCACCAGGATGGTCGAGATGGCCAGACCGCCCCGGACGCTGCCAAAGAGCTTGCCCATCGACTCGAGCAGCTGCTCGGCAAGTTTTGTCTTCTGCAAAACGATGCCCATGAAGATAAACAGCGGTACGGCCATGAGCACCGTGTTCTCCATGATGCTCTGGATGCGAAAAGGCATGAAGGCGAAGGTGCTTGTTGCCTCGCCGACAATCTCGCTGAACGTCGCCCCGTCCTCGAGCATCTCACTGATATCGGGATACTTGGCGATGATGGAGAAAACCAGAGCCACACCGCCGAACGTGAAAGCGACCGGGTAGCCGAACAGGAGCATGGCGAGCGCCACGAAAAACATGATGATGCCGATGTATTCCATCATTGTTCCTGTTCCTCCTCTAGGAAACGTGGCTCGTGGTGCTGACCTCTTCCTCGAGGTGATGACCGCGCAGGATGTTGATCGAACGCAGCATCATCCCGAGGCCGCTGATCGCCATGGCCAGAAAAGAGAGGGGAATCATGCCCTTGATGATCCAGCGGTTCGGCAGGCCGCCCGGGTCTCCGGAACCCTCGTCGATATCCCATGCTTGCCAGGTAAAATCGAGACCAAACCAGAAAACCAGCAGAGCGAAAGGAATGAGCAGGACCAGTGAACCCGTCAGGTCGATGACAGCCCGGCGTTTCGGACTCATGCGTTCATAGAAGAGGTCGACGCGAACATGCCCCTCTGTTGAAATCGCGTAGGAGACGCCGAGCAGGAACATGGTTGCGTAGAGGTGCCATTCCATCTCCTGCATGCCGATCGAAACGCTGTTGAAGACGTATCGTGCAACAACGTCATAAAAGACGTTCGCGATCAGCAACAGCAGCAGAATTGCACAGAGATAACCGATCCATGTCGAGAATCGTGAAATCGCCGCTTCAGCTTTCAGGAGTATGGACATGGGTATTTGCCTGACTAAACAGAGAGGCGGAAATGGTAGCCCATTTCCGCCCCGCCTTTCATTGACTGATCAGTGTCTCAGCGGCATGTGCCAGCGGCACTGTTGAGATAGGCCTGGTCGGAGATCGCTGTCCAGTCACGAGCTTTTTTCAGGTATGCCTCCTGTGAATCGATGATTTCCTTCGCCAGGGGATCATCACCGGCCGCTTCTGCAAGCAGTTCCTCGTTGGCTTTTCTCAGGGCATCCATGACGTCCGGCGGGAAGGTCTTGACCTTGATATCCGGATACTCGCTCTTGATCGTGGCCCAGTTCACGGCACTCTCGTGGTAGGACTGCGCGTACATGTCATAGGCGGCGACGCGCATGGCGACACGCAGGATCTCCTGCAGGTCAGCCGGCAGTTTCTCCCAGGACTTCTTGTTGATCAGGAACTGCAGTTCGGTCGCAGGCTCGTGCCAGCCGGTGTAGTAGTAGGGCGCGATCTTGTGGAACCCCATACGCAGGTCGAGTGAGGGGCCAACCCACTCCAGGGCGTCGATGGTGTTGCGCTCGAGTGCCGTGTAGAGTTCGCCCGGCGGAATATTGGTCGGGCTCGCACCAACCTTGGCGAGCACTTCACCGGCAAATCCCGGAATCCGCATCTTCAGGCCCTTGAGGTCTTCCAGGGAGTTGATCTCCTTGCGGAACCAGCCACCCATCTGGTTGCTCGTGTTGCCACCCGGGAATGAAAGCATGTTGTGCTTGTCGTAGACCTTCTCCATGAGCTCCATGCCGCCGCCGTAGTAGAACCAGCCGTACTGTTCGGGAGCGGTCATGCCGAAGGGCATCGTCGTGAAGAAGAGCGTGTTCGGATCCTTGCCTTTCCAGTAATAGGAAGCGGAATGCCCCATGTCGTACTGGCCGGCTTTCACCATGTCAAAGATACCGAAAGGCGACTTGTGCTTGTTGGCCGAATCGATGGTGATCTTGAGGCGGCCGTTGGACATTGTTTCGACCATTTTGGCGAGGTTCTTGGTGACATCGCCGAAGATCGGAAAATTGGGTTGCCAGGTTTCTGCGAGTTTCAGGCGGTAGACCTTGTCGTCCGCAGCCAGCACTGTGCTGCTGGTGACGGCAAGCGCTGCGGAAAGCAGCAGCATCTTGGTCATTTTGAAAAGTTTCACGTGGTATTTCCTCCGGGTTGTTCTTAGCGGATACTGGCGTGAGTATTCTTGTATCGCTTATCCTGCCATATCTAGAGAAGACAGATACAGGATGAGAACACGCCCTCCGGGGGGTGTCAATCTTTCGGCCTGTGCTGAACCATTCCCGAAAACGCTTCTCTAAACAGGGAAATTTCCATATTGATTTCAAAAACGGAGTAACCAGAGGATGCAAACAAAAACGCTCATCAGCCTTGCGCTCGCAGCGGCCATGACGACCGGATGTATGACGGAAGACGACCCGAACCGCCGGGCAAAGATCGGTGCGGTCACCGGCGCCATTGCGGGTGCAGTCATCGGTAACAATGTCGGCGACGGCAGCAGTACCAACAGGGTGATCGGTGCCATCGTCGGTGGTCTGGCCGGTGGTGCCGTGGGCAACTACATGGACAAGCAGGCGCAGGAACTCAAGAGAGCGCTTGAGGATGAACTGCGAGCCGAGTACGTGACGCTCGAACGTCTCGACAGGGACACGATCAAGCTGAGTCTCAGCAGCGAGGCGTCCTTCGACGTTGACAGGACAGATATCAAGTCGGCCTTCAGGCCCGCGCTGCAGCGTGTTGCCGACGTCATGAGAAGGTATGACCAGACGGTCGTGCATGCGGTCGGTCATACTGACAGCACCGGTTCGGATGCCTACAACCAGAATCTCTCCGAGCGCCGCGCAGATGCCGTTGCTTCCTACCTGCGTTCACAGGGAGTGGCCGGAAACCGTCTCTATGCAACCGGTCGTGGCGAGTCCGAGCCGCGTGCCTCGAATTCCACGGCAGAGGGTCGCAAGCTGAACCGGCGCGTGGAACTCTTCATCAACGCCGTCGTTTCGGGGCAGGAGAACGACGCCTACCGTTCGCCCTACTAATCAGAAGGCATACGCAAGCCGGAGTCTTCCTGACTCCGGCCTTGCTTAGGGCGCGCTTGAGCAACCCGGGATGGTTCACGGTCACCGGACGGTGATCCATTCACCAAAAATCTCCCGCATTTCGTTGCGTCCGGCAAATTTGCCGCCGCTGCAGAAGGTGTAGCCATTGCGGCAAATCATCTTGCGCACACCGGGCTGTCGGTTTGAATGCAGCCGATAGTGCGTCTCGTAAAAGCGATCACCACAGTCAATGGCGCCAAACGGCATGGCGGGCATGCCGCTCTGTTCGTCCCGAACGATGCGGGCATTCGCGGAGGTGACCGTGAAGGTATCGGCGAGGACGCGTTGCGGCGACTCGCTGACAGTGTTGATCTCGAGCTCGCAATGCCAGTCAAACAGGTTCCTGGCAGGTTTTGCCCGTCCATGCTGGAAGATGACGCGAGCCTGGTTTGCGGGCACCATCACGTCTCGCTGTAGTTCGAATGCCTGGATACCGCCCGTGACGGGGCCTCTCTCCGGCGCACTGCAGGACGCCAGGATCAATAGTCCCGTGATGAGTACGAGAGAGCCGATTGTCCGATTCACCGTCTTCCTCCTGCGTGACCAACTCGCATGACTATAAGTGGCTGCCACTGCTCCAGACAAGAGCCGGGCAGCAGAGTGACATTC
>JARRMW010000070.1:0-5355 GCA_037385685.1 Gammaproteobacteria bacterium | reverse complement strand
TCGCGTACCACTTTAAATGGCGAACAGCCATACCCTTGGGACCGACTTCAGCCCCAGGATGTGATGAGCCGACATCGAGGTGCCAAACACCGCCGTCGATATGAACTCTTGGGCGGTATTAGCCTGTTATCCCCGGAGTACCTTTTATCCGTTGAGCGATGGCCCTTCCATTCAGAACCACCGGATCACTAAGGCCTGCTTTCGCACCTGCTCGACTTGTCTGTCTCGCAGTCAAGCACCCTTTTGCCTTTGCACTCAATGCGCGATTTCCGACCGCGCTGAGGGTACCTTCGCGCTCCTCCGTTACGCTTTGGGAGGAGACCGCCCCAGTCAAACTACCCACCATGCACTGTCCCTGACCCGGATCACGGGCCGAGGTTAGAACTCCGAACATGCCAGGGTGGTATTTCAAGGTCGGCTCCACGAGAACTGGCGTCCTCGCTTCACGGCCTCCCACCTATCCTACACAAGCAGGCTCAAAATCCAGTGCAAAGCTGTAGTAAAGGTTCACGGGGTCTTTCCGTCTAGCCGCGGGAACGCTGCATCTTCACAGCGAGTTCAATTTCACTGAGTCTCGGGTGGAGACAGTGCCGCCATCGTTACGCCATTCGTGCAGGTCGGAACTTACCCGACAAGGAATTTCGCTACCTTAGGACCGTTATAGTTACGGCCGCCGTTTACCGGGGCTTCGATCAAGAGCTTCGCCTCGCGGCTAACCCCATCACTTAACCTTCCGGCACCGGGCAGGCGTCACACCCTATACGTCCTCTTGCGAGTTTGCAGAGTGCTGTGTTTTTGATAAACAGTCGCAGCGGCCTGGTCACTGCAACCCCCTTCGGCTCCACCCGCAAAGGGCTTCACCTACCAGGGGCGTACCTTCTCCCGAGGTTACGGTACTATTTTGCCTAGTTCCTTCACCCGAGTTCTCTCAAGCGCCTGGGGATTCTCACCCTGCCCACCTGTGTCGGTTTGGGGTACGGTCACGCATGACCTGAAGCTTAGAGGCTTTTCCTGGAAGCTTGGCATCAATCACTTCGCCCCCGTGGGGGCTCGTCATCACGCCTCAGAATGGTGAGCCCGGATTTGCCTGAGCTCACTCCCTACACGCTTAAACCAGGACGACCATCGCCTGGCTGACCTAGCCTTCTCCGTCCCCCCATCGCAGCCATGCGCGGTGCAGGAATATTAACCTGCTTCCCATCGACTACGCCTTTCGGCCTCGCCTTAGGGGCCGACTCACCCTGCGCCGATGAACGTTGCGCAGGAAACCTTGGGCTTTCGGCGAGGGGGCTTCTCACCCCCTTGATCGTTACTCATGTCAGCATTCGCACTTCCGATACCTCCAGCAGACCTCTCGATCTACCTTCGCAGGCCTACGGAACGCTCCCCTACCATGCAAGCATCGCTTGCATCCGCAGCTTCGGTACATGGCTTAAGCCCCGTTACATCTTCCGCGCAGGCCGACTCGACCAGTGAGCTATTACGCTTTCTTTAAAGGATGGCTGCTTCTAAGCCAACCTCCTGGCTGTCTCGGCCTTCCCACATCGTTTCCCACTGAGCCATGATTTGGGGACCTTAGCTGGCGGTCTGGGTTGTTTCCCTCTTCACGACGGACGTTAGCACCCGCCGTGTGTCTCCCGTGATTGCACTTCCCGGTATTCGGAGTTTGCATCGGTTTGGTAAGCCGGGATGGCCCCCTAGCCGAAACAGTGCTCTACCCCCAGGAGTGAGACACGAGGCGCTACCTAAATAGCTTTCGGGGAGAACCAGCTATCTCCGGGCTTGATTAGCCTTTCACTCCGACCCACAGCTCATCCGAATCTTTTTCAACAGATCCCGGTTCGGGCCTCCAGCGCGTGTTACCGCACCTTCACCCTGGCCATGGGTAGATCGCCCGGTTTCGGGTCTACTCCCAGCGACTGAAACGCCCATTTAAGACTCGCTTTCGCTACGCCTACCCTAATCGGTTAAGCTTGCCACTGAGAAGTAAGTCGCTGACCCATTATACAAAAGGTACGCAGTCACCCCCGAAGGGGCTCCCACTGCTTGTACGCACACGGTTTCAGGTTCTATTTCACTCCCCTCTACGGGGTTCTTTTCGCCTTTCCCTCACGGTACTGGTTCACTATCGGTCGGTAGGGAGTATTTAGCCTTGGAGGATGGTCCCCCCATGTTCAGACAGGATTCCACGTGTCCCGCCTTACTCGTTTTCACCGCATTGAGGCTTTCGTGTACGGGGCTATCACCCGGTCTCGCCGCCCTTTCCAGAGCGTTCCACTAGCCCCAATCCAGCTTAAGGGCTCTTCCCCGTTCGCTCGCCGCTACTGAGGGAATCTCGGTTGATTTCTTTTCCTCCGGGTACTGAGATGTTTCAGTTCCCCGGGTTCGCCTCCTGCACCTATGTGTTCAGCACAGGATACCTGCCTTAGGACAGGTGGGTTTCCCCATTCGGACATCCCCGGCTCCAAGCTTGTTTGCCAGCTCCCCGGGGCTTTTCGCAGGCTACCACGTCCTTCTTCGCCTCCTACCGCCAAGGCATCCACCGTCTGCGCTTCGTCACTTGACCATATAACCCCAAGCACTTTGGGGCCGGTCGCTGACATGCCCTAACGCATCCCACCAAGTGCCTCGCACTTGGCTTGACGCCTTCCGCGATCTCTTCACCGTATTGTTAAAGAACTTCTCCTTCGCCCGATGCGAAGGCCAGAAGGCTCTTCGCGCTAGCCTTCTGGCCTTGGCACCTGGTGGAGCCAGGGAGGCTCGAACTCCCGACCTCCTGCGTGCAAAGCAGGCGCTCTCCCAGCTGAGCTATGGCCCCGTATCTGGTGGGTCTGGCTGGAGTTGAACCAGCGACCTCACCCTTATCAGGGGTGCGCTCTAACCGACTGAGCTACAGACCCAGAACACGCCCGCGTGCGCCGGGCCCGCCAAACCCCGCCGCCTTCAGGTAACTTGTGGGGGTGCTCCGCCACGCCCACCAGGCTCGGCCTCGCTTGCGTTAAGGAGGTGATCCAGCCGCAGGTTCCCCTACGGCTACCTTGTTACGACTTCACCCCAGTCATTGATCACACCGTGGTAAGCGCCCTCCCGAAGGTTAAGCTACCTACTTCTGGTGCAACCAACTCCCATGGTGTGACGGGCGGTGTGTACAAGGCCCGGGAACGTATTCACCGCGACATGCTGATTCGCGATTACTAGCGATTCCGACTTCATGCAGTCGAGTTGCAGACTGCAATCCGGACTACGATCGGTTTTCTGGGATTGGCTCCAGCTCGCGCCTTCGCTTCCCTCTGTGCCGACCATTGTAGCACGTGTGTAGCCCAGCCCATAAGGGCCATGATGACTTGACGTCATCCCCACCTTCCTCCGGTTTATCACCGGCAGTCTCCTTAGAGTTCCCACCCGAGGTGCTGGCAACTAAGGACAAGGGTTGCGCTCGTTACGGGACTTAACCCAACATCTCACGACACGAGCTGACGACAGCCATGCAGCACCTGTCTTGGCGCTCCCGAAGGCACTCCCGCATCTCTGCAGGATTCGCCAGATGTCAAGGGCTGGTAAGGTTCTTCGCGTTGCATCGAATTAAACCACATGCTCCACCGCTTGTGCGGGCCCCCGTCAATTCCTTTGAGTTTTAGCCTTGCGGCCGTACTCCCCAGGCGGTCAACTTACTGCGTTAGCTGCGTCACTAAGTCCAATAAAGAACCCAACGACTAGTTGACATCGTTTACGGCGTGGACTACCAGGGTATCTAATCCTGTTCGCTCCCCACGCTTTCGTACCTCAGCGTCAATCTTGGTCCAGGTAGCCGCCTTCGCCACTGATGTTCCTCCACATATCTACGCATTTCACCGCTACACATGGAATTCCACTACCCTCTACCAGATTCGAGTCAAGCAGTATCAAATGCAGTTCCCAGGTTAAGCCCAGGGCTTTCACATCTGACTGACTTGACAGCCTACGTACGCTTTACGCCCAGTAATTCCGATTAACGCTTGCACCCTCCGTATTACCGCGGCTGCTGGCACGGAGTTAGCCGGTGCTTCTTCTGTAGGTTACGTCAAGACCCGGGGGTATTATCCCCAGGCTTTTCTTCTCTACTGAAAGTGCTTTACAACCCTCAGGCCTTCTTCACACACGCGGTATTGCTGGATCAGGGTTGCCCCCATTGTCCAATATTCCCCACTGCTGCCTCCCGTAGGAGTCTGGGCCGTGTCTCAGTCCCAATGTGGCTGGTCGTTCTCTCAAACCAGCTACGGATCGTCGCCTTGGTAGGCCGTTACCCTACCAACTAGCTAATCCGACGCAGGCTCATCTGATAGCGCGAGGTCCGAAGATCCCCCGCTTTCCCCCGTAGGGCGTATGCGGTATTAGCCTGGTTTTCACCAGGTTGTCCCCCACTATCAGGCAGATTCCTACGCGTTACTCACCCGTCCGCCACTCGTCAGCCAGAGCAAGCTCTGCTGTTACCGTTCGACTTGCATGTGTTAAGCATACCGCCAGCGTTCAATCTGAGCCAGGATCAAACTCTTCAATTGCAGTTTGATAGCAAGCTTAGGACTTGCCAATTCCTTGCTCGAATTACATTTCAGCTGAATGACTTCTTCTGAATGCTCTTCGATTTTGGCCATCGCCAAAAACCACAGAGCACCCACACAAGTTATCTGATTCGATTGTTAAAGAGCTTGCCGCGCACTCCGCGACAAAGAAGCGGAAGTTTATACTCCTGCCTCTCTTGCAGTCAACAGGTTTTTGACAGAACTGTCATGAAAACCGCTGCCCTGCAAAAAACAGCCCAGCCTCTGTTGAGACTGGGCTGTCGGAATAAAAACCTGGCGGTGTCCTACTCTCACATGGGGAGGCCCCACACTACCATCGGCGATACATCGTTTCACTTCTGAGTTCGGGATGGGATCAGGTGGTTCCAATGCTCTAATGCCGCCAGGCAAGCTTGGCTGCATGGCCGCTGCGCGGCCACGCATGTCTGGTTTGATCAAGCAGCGCCTGTGTTACACCACGTCGCTGTGACATATTCCGCCTAAATACTTGGGCGTTATATGGTCAAGCCTCACGGGCAATTAGTACTGGTTAGCTTCATGCGTTGCCGCACTTCCACACCCAGCCTATCAACGTTGTCGTCTCCAACGACCCTTCAGGGATATCAAGTATCCAGTGAGACCTCATCTTGGGAGAGGCTTCCCGCTTAGATGCTTTCAGCGGTTATCCTGTCCGAACATAGCTACCCGGCAATACCACTGGCGTGATAACCGGAACACCAGAGGTTCGTCCACTCCGGTCCTCTCGTACTAGGAGCAGCTTCCCTCAAGTCTCAAACGCCTACGGCAGATAGGGACC
>JARRMW010000069.1:2676-9741 GCA_037385685.1 Gammaproteobacteria bacterium | reverse complement strand
CCAGCGGAACATAGTCCGGGGTCCAGTACATGTCGCGGTATTCTTTTACGCCTGCATCATATGCTTTGGCCATGTTCTACTCCTGTGCGTTGAGTTTCAGCGATTCGGTGAGAGTCCGTCGATGGTGACGAAGCTTAAAAACAGAGGGTGGTGCGATTCCAATAAATGTTATCTTCGATTTGCATAGACTATAGTCTATACATTATCAGAACACCATTTTTCCTCCTCTCGTTACTGCAAGTTGGGGAGAGCCGTGCAGTCCCGCCCGGGACATCCGACTCACCCACCACCCATCAGGTTGAGATGGCGGTATTCAGACAATCACGCCAGTCTCATGAAAGTTTTTCGCTCAGGCTGCAGCTGCCCGTTATATCGTGGATCAGGCAATTGCAACATCGCTGCCTTGACGGAGCTATCCGCATTGGCAACCGGGCCGGTGTTCGCAACTTCGACAATCTGGTGAGCACCGGAAAGCGCAACCGGCAGTATGTTACCCTATTCCGGCAACAAACGAGTGCAGACTTTTTCAAGCGTTGCATCCCCTTTTGACACAGATCAAGTCGATGCATGCGACACAGACGGGAACGATCCACGCACTAGCCTGTCACGCGCTGCCCGAGTTTGTTGAGACTGTGCTCGGCGAAGCCCGTGCCGACCTCGGCGTACATGTTGAAGGTAGAGTCGACGCCGGCCTTGTGCAGCAACTCGCGCTCGTCGCTGAACTTGGTCACGGCCGTCATCTGGCCCTTGTAGCCCCACTCACGAATGGCTCTGGCGGCATTGACATTGGCCTCGTGATTCGGCATGCAGAGCATCACGAGTTCGAGCTGGTTGCCCTTGCGCTCGACCCGCTGCCAGAAATCGGGGTTGCCTGCATCGCCGCGAATGATGTGGCGCCCGTGGCTCCTGTTGAGCGATATCTTCTCCTCGTCAAAATCGACCCCGATGACGGCATCCCTGAAGACTGTCTGCAGCTGATCGTAGGCGCCGCCACCGATGCGGCCCATGCCGCAGACGAGTGCGCGATGTGTGCCGAGATGAACCAGATCGTCGCCCGGCAGCCGCTGCACGTGCTCGATTTTCTGCAGGCGGTGACAGAGACGCCTGCAGATCGCACTGTTGTAGACGTTCAGTGGCGAGGCAAGGATGAAGGACAAGACAACGGCGAGCGCGATGACGGCCAGCCAGTCGGAAGACAGCCACTGGTTGCTGACGGCGATGGCGGCGACGATGAGTCCGAATTCGCTGAAGTTGCCGAGTGACAGGGACGAAAACATCGCCGTGCGCACACGCAGGTGAAAGCGCGTAAAGAGAAGGAAAAAGAGCAGGATCTTGACCGGCACCAGCAAGAGCAGAAAGGTCGCCATCAGGCTCGTTTGCAGTGTGGGCATCGCTGCCATGCCGATGCTCAGGAAAAATCCGACCAGGAAGAGGTCTTTCAGGCTCAGGAGTGCCTTCGCTAGCTCACTTGACTTGGGATGGTGCGCCAGCAATACGCCGAAAAAGAGCGCGCCGAGATCGCCCTTGAGGCTGACCAGCTCGAACAGCGCCGAGCCGCCCAGCGCGAGCACCAGGCCAAAAAGAACCAGCAATTCGCCATGACCGGCCCGTTTCAGAAGCGCGACGAGTAGCGGCTTGGCGAGAATCAGCGCGACGATGATGGCGGCAGCCCATGGCGACGGAACCTTGGCTGTCGATGCCGCAAGAAAGACGACCGCGGCGATATCCTGCACGATCAGTACGCCGATGGCGACCCGGCCATAGTGCGACCCGAGGCCGCCCTTCTCCTCGAAGACCTTGACGGCAAAGACTGTGCTCGAGAAGGAGAGCGCAAAACCGACCAGCAGCGCGATGGACGGCTCCATGCCGGTCATCAGCGGCAGGCCAGTCCCGGACAGCAGCAGGATGATGCCAGCAATGCCGAGTGCGGTTGCCATCATGTGCGCCGTCGCGACACCCCAGATCTCGGGACGCAGGAGTTGCCGGACGTTGAGCTTGAGGCCAATCGTGAACAGCAGCAAGGTCACGCCGAGATCGGCCATCTTGTTGAGAAAATCGCCGCCCGAGGCGCCCAGCGCGTTGAGGAAGTAGCCTGCGATCAGGAATCCGACGAGCGGCGGAAGCCCTATCTGCCAGACGATGAAACCGAAGAGGTAGGCCACCGCGATCCAGACCGGATCGTGATAGTCGATAGACGCAAAGAGTGTCGCCAGAGTCTCCATGGTTCGCGGAAATGCAATGAATCAGGAAATGAGCATGCATCTTAACAGCTGCCGGCAAGTAACGCCCTCTCGGGACTGCCGGGCCCGGCGTCATTCGTCCCTGTCGCCGCAGGGATAGGCGAGTGTCAGCGCATGATGCACGACCGAGGCGGCTGGGTCATCGAGCTCCCCCTCGTGGCTGGCGCCATACCTGACAAAGGCGTCTGCAAGCGCCCAGGCGGTGACATCCTCAGGGGTGCAGAGCCTGAAGCGCGATCTGCCGCTGAGATTCAGCAGACGAATCGCCTCCTCCACTCCGCTTACGAACCCGGCACAATAACGCCGGCGCTCCCTCCCGGTCGCGGTCAGGCGGCTTGACGCGCAGGCCCGCAGCAGGTCCCGGGCTGTCTGTTGCTGTGGAAACTGGGGTTCCATCGCCTCACCCTCCTGAGCAGTCGCACTGACCGATAGAGTGAGCAGGACAGCTGCCGCCAGCAATCTCCCGGCAGAATATGTCGACCTGGTTTGACTTTTCACCATACTCTCTCCCGCCTGCTTCCGCTCTTCGGCATCGCAGCCTCGACGAATTGCGACTCCTGCCGGCAAACATACATGAATCGGGGTTCCGACACGACCATCACCATGCCGGAAATAATCCGCTCGCTGACGTTGCACTCCCTGTCGACCGGACCAAACCGGGTCAAAGGTGATGCCGGCGATGACTGCGCAGGCGCCTGGCGGCTGCTTTCGGTCAAGTTGAGAGGTTCAGCATTCTGCCTGCTGCGCTACCGGCCATCGCGCCACGCCCTCGCCGGCAGACCCGACGAGCGCGAACACGCCTGCATCACCTGCAGGTCGTCCTGCTCCTGCTGTGGTAACTCCGGACAAGCTGGTCTGCAACAGGACACTGGCGCCGGGTCTGCCACATCCACAGGGCCAGAATCGCGCAAGGAATATGGAGAGCGTCCTGAACACCGGTTTCACTCTCCGGGTAATCCCTGAAAAATTGCGGTGCCGAACCCGGCAGTTACAGGACGCTCTATGAACAAGACCCCGGCCAAAACGGCAGGGGCCTTGAGACAGGACATGCTGCTTTCGAAGCAGTATCAGATCCGGTCGACACCGTCCGTATCGATGCCATCGAGGATTTCGGAATCGCGTACTTTCAGCGTACCGCGGCCGTCATCTTCCTGCACTGCTTCGATGCCGGTATCATCGCTGTCGTCGTTATCAGCAGTGCTGGCGCCTTTGACGATGACTCTGAGGTCGCCATCATTCTCCTCTTCAAAGACGAAGCCCTTGCCGCCATTACTGGTGGACGAGGAATACAACACCCTGCCCTTCACATCGCCATCGTCTTCTTCCGAGTGCTTGTAGCCATCGTCGGCATTACCCGTCGCAGAGGTATAGCTGTAGCTGGCACTGATGCCGCCATCGTTTTCCTCATCGTAGTCGACGCCCTCGTCCAGGTTGTCGTTGATCGTTGAATGAGCCATGGTCGAGTTCAGCGAGCCATCACCGGCTTCATCGATGTCGATGCCATCATCCGTGTCGATGGCGAATTCGAAGGCTTCGACATACGCGATGCCGGTCACCGGGTCAGGGTCGTAGAAATCAACAGAACGCTCGATGCAGCTGTCGTCCGGACTGCCGAAGACCGACGGGATGGCATCATCGGTGACCATCTCTTCCTGAGTGAATTCGCCTTCATCCGGGTCAGGAACGTACGGGCCGATGATGTCCGGATCACAATAACCGCCATTGCTGCTGAAATCAGTCCACTCCACGAAGGCATTGACGTCGCCATCATTGCCTTCGTCAAGCTCGACGCCGTCAGCGCCGATACCGGTGAAAGAGGAGCTGGAGATCGTAGCGTTGATGCCACCGTCACCACGCTCGTCGACACGCAGGCCGTCTGCATCGAATTTACCGTTGCCGGCATCGTCGACAGTGACACCATCGAGGACGACATTGATCGATGCGTCGGAGCCTTCCCCTCCACCGCCACTGCCCCCACCGCAATCGTCTGCGAGACTGCAATCAGAGACATGGATGCCGTGGTTGGCCACGCCCGAAACGGAGACATTGTTGAGTACCAGGTTCAATGTACCGGCCTGATCATCACGCACATCGACGAATATGCCTTTTCCAGCAGTCTCTCCATCATCATCACCACGGTTATAGATGTCGAAACCGCCGGGGCCTTGGAAATCGAGATCCGAGACAGTCAGGTCGGCACCCTCTGTCACCGCCAGCAGGGTGATGTTGTTGGCTGTTGTCACTGTCTGGCCTGAGCCTCTGATGGTCAGCGGGTCTTTGCTTGCGTAGACCAGCGATGTAGCGATCGTGATTTCCGAAACGGACGGAAGAATCTCGATAACGCTGTTGCCACTGGATAGCGCGGCGCGCAGCGAGCCGTCGCCTGAGTCATTGCCATTGTCTACGATCGCTTTCGAGGCCGCATAGGCTGCAGGCGCAGCGAGGACTGCGAGTAGTGACGCAGCAAGGAGTGCGGGTTTGCCTGGTCTTGTTGTTTTCATCAGAAATGGGTCCTGTGTTTCATGCTATTGAAGCTGTCTTGTTACCAGACAAATGTTACGAACAGATGAAGCAGGAAGCAGCATGAAGCAGGACGGCAGCGAGAGAGATGAGGAAAATGGGCGCGCGATTCTGTTCCGTCCTGATGACGCGGCAAAGGTGAGCATCAGGAGTACTGGAGTTTTCGAGGATTCATCTTCAATGGCAGGTGACCCGCTCTTTTGCAGGACGTCATTGCATGTCGCAGTCAGACAAGCGTCAGGTTTTATCTGCCAATGAGCCAGGAACGGCTGGAATGCAGACTATCCATCAACACTAGAGCACAGTGGGATGCCGGCAGCAGCACGGGGAATGATGAATGTGTCGATGTCGTCGTCGACAATCTGGCGCTGCTTTGAGAATGCAGCAAAATGATGCCGACATGCCGGATCAGTTGCCGAAATACTTCACGAAGCTGATATTGAGCGCCTGCGCGTCCTGCGAATAGACTGTGAATTCGGCCCGCAGGGAAAAGTCGTTGCTGCCGAAAAACTTCTCGATACCAATGCCCCCAAAAGCGTTCCAGTCCTGGGTGTCCAGCGTCCCCTGGTCCCAGCTGTGGTCGGAATAGTTGACGCCGCCCTTGAGGTAGGGGCGCCAGGTGTAACCCGACTGCATCGTCGGCGACCACAGCAGACCAAGCGTGGTCTGCCTGTAGCTGGCCTCACCCGCGGATGCCCCCGTCGATGCGATTTGCAGATCGGCCTTGCCGAGATCGGTATAGGCCAGCTCCACAGAAAAATTCCGGTTGATGCGGTAACCGCCCAGCAGGTGCCAGGCGAAATCCTGATCGTGGCATAGAAAGCTGACGATGAGAGGTCGAGTGCATGTGCGTAACTCACAGGGCCAATGGTGAAGGCTAGTGCAAGAATCCTCAACACCTGTGCTTGTACATTCATCGGGACAGCTCCCTTGTTTGAGTATATTCTAAAGGAAAACAACATATCAGACATACATCACTTCCCATCATTTTTCCTGCAAATAAAGGTTTCAGATAGAAACCTGACGTAGATGAACAGGCCAGTCCGGAGAACCTGTGCAGGCACGCATCGCAGTCAGGAGATGTTTCCTATGACTGATCTTGAAAATCCACCTCACAGCGGATACCGCCCGGCAGTTTGTAATCCGGGTTGGGCAACTCCAGCCTGACACCAAAGGTGCCGCTGGCTGCATCGATCACCCTGTCGACAATGACAACAGTAGCCTCGGCCTTTTCACCACCCGGCACCAGGGGGGTGATCGTCGCTTTGTTACCAGTTTTGATCTTGCCATACTGACTCAAGGGCAAGATCACCTCCACATTGAGTGGATCGACCTGCGCCAAAGTGAGTATCGTACGGTCCTTGACTGACTCTCCCGGGTTCAGGTGTGTCTTGACCACGACCGCATCGACGGTGCTGTAAATTGTTCGTCTGGCGAAGTAATTTTCTGCACGTTTTTGTTCAAGTTGCGATAGCTGATGATTTTCAAGGGCACTCCTTAGTTCACTTTCTCCCAGAATGACATCGGTATCGGCCTTGTCCTTTTCATTGAAGGAAACAGCCTTTTTACCGAACAGATCATTAACTCGCTCCTGCTGACGCTTGAGATACTCGAGGCTGTCTTTCCTTGTTTCAATTTCCGTTGTCATTTTTGCCCGTGCCTGTGCCAGCTCCATCGTGAGTTGCTCGACGCCGGAGTCCAGTTTCACCAGCACCTGCCCTTTCTTGACGATATCTCCCCTTTTGACATCCAGACTCTCAACAACGCCCTCCTCCCGGGTACTGACCTCAATGACGGCATGCGGTTCGATCAGGCAGTCAAAGCCCATCTGTTGATCCATGGCATCATTCTGCAGGATGGAATCGAAATTGCCGTAGTCATATTCATTGGCCTGGACGACTGCACAAACTCCTGTGATGAGGAACAAATACCCAACCAAACCTGTCTTCAGAGTATGTTTCAACATCGCTATCTCACTATTCTCCCTGACCGCTAAAGGCCATCATGTCTCCAAGTTGATCATCTATCCTGAGCAGCCGCCTTCTCATCCCGCCATGGTGACGCTCTGCTCTCATCTGCGCAGCAGATGAAACCAGCAGACCCAGCCATTGCGGAAGAGGTTTTCCCGAGTCGGAGAAACGCCTGAAAAACCTGTGCGGGATTTTACCGAGGAAACTTTCCAGCAATTCATCCTCGAGCGATACGATCGCCTGGTAACTGCCCGGATCTCCCTGGCGTCCGCCACGACCAAACAGCTGACGGTCGATGCGGCGAGCTTCATGTCTCTCGGTTGCCAGGACAAACA
>JARRMW010000069.1:0-2663 GCA_037385685.1 Gammaproteobacteria bacterium | reverse complement strand
CAAACAAGCCCCCCCGCTCTTCCACGCCGGGTGCCAGGCGGATATCGGTGCCCCTGCCCGCCATATTCGTGGCCACGGTAATATTTCCGTGCTGGCCGGCATGTGCGATCACCTGGGCCTCGTCCTGGTCCTGCCGGGCATTCAACACCTGGTGTGGCAGACTGGCAGCATGCAACAATTTACTCAGGTGCTCGGAAGCAGCCACCGAGCGGGTGCCAATCAGTACAGGGCGGCCTTGCTTGTGTATCTCTTTGACCAGGGAGATGGTCTCCTGCCATTTTTCATCAAGCGTGACGAATACCTTGTCAGGAAGATGAATACGCTGCACGGGTTTGTTCGTTGGCACCGTGGTGACATTCAGGCGGTAGACCGACCAGAGTTCCCTCGCCACCTCGCGGGCAGTCCCTGTCATGCCACAGAGGTGGAGATAACGGCGGAAAAACCGCTGGTAGCTGATTCTTGCAAGGGTTTCCTGGCGGCCGCTGAGGCGACAGTTCTCCTTTGCCTCGATCATTTGATGAAGACCCCGCTCCCAGGATCGGTCACTCATGACCCGGCCAGTGTACTCGTCAATGATCTGGACCTTGCCGTCTTTGACAAGATACTGCCTGTCCCTGATAAAAAGATGGAGCGCAGACAAGGCCTGTTTGACAAATTCCTCGCGACGTTTCCTGACTGACCAGAGCCCTGACATGTTACGCGTGAGCCGGGCAATGTGCGCAATACCCGGCTTGGTCAGCTCGATCTTCCTGTCTTTTGTACGCACCTTGAAATCACGGGGTGATTCGAGATTGCGCGCAATCGACAGTGCCTGCTCATAGATCAGTTCCTGCTCGCTCATGTTGCCGGATTTCGAAATGACAAGCGGCGTGCGGGCTTCATCGATCAGGACGCTGTCAGCCTCATCGACAATGGCAAAGCACAGGCCTCGCATCATCAGGCGATGACTCCTTGGCCGGGTGCTGTAGAGGCCCTCGAGCTGCCTGTGCAGAGGTCGGCCTTCCTGGCCAAGCAACAGCCGGTCTTTCAGATAGTCGAATACCAGTTGCTTGTTGGTACAGTAAGTGATGTCACATGCATACGCTTTCTGACGTTCTTCCAGGCTCATGTTTTCGAGGATGGTGCCAACCTTGAGCCCGAGTGCAGCATAGACAGGCCGCATCCACTGAGCGTCACGGCGTAACCACCGATCAGCTGAACGTCATGATGTCGCAAGCCAAGGCGGCGGGTCGCCACCTCCCGGACAATCGCAAAAGAGCGTGCGACCAGTTCATCAAGAAAACCCTCGCTGTAAAGACGCCGCCTGCAGTCGTCGGAAATCGTACGAAGCTCGGTCTCTTCCAGGGCATGCAGGCTGTATTCTTCGGCTTGCTGTTGAACCGTTTTGACAAAACGCCAGTATTGCGGCCGCTTCCCCAGGGAATACTGGCGAAAAAAGCCGTTGATCTCGGCAGCGGTCTTGTCCAGCCAGCTGTCACGAATATCCTCCTGCTGGGGATACTGCCCGATTGCGACACCCGGTCTCAGCAGTGCAGTATCAGACACTGAATCGCCTCAGGAACAGCTGGCGCAGGGCTCGATACATCTGCAAGCCGACTGGTTCGAGACCATGATCGAATTTGACGTAGACACGCTGCCCGAGATAACTCGAGTCGAACTCGGGAGGTAGATCGATCTCGATCTCGAACACGCGCTCCAGCGTAGTACGACCAGTCGGATCTGTTGGATCAATGGTGAAGTTCCCGCCACCGGTACTTCCGAGAGCTGCTGTCGGCAACTGGTCGGTACCGCCGGGAACCTGTCTCCAGGTTGAGACTGGCCAGGGATCACTGCCCCATTGGGCGGCCATGACCTCGACATCCCGGGTTTCTTCCCGCACGAGGCCGATATCATCCTGGGAGACCACAACCCGGGCGGATATGCGTTCGGAAGGTTCCAGGACATAAGCGACCAGCTCCCCCTTGCGCAGAAAACGGCCGGGCAAGTCCTGGCCATCGGGGACCACAAGGACACCATCACGCGGGCTTTTGATGACCAGTGCGTCAGACTGCTCCTGTGCTCTTTGCAGGTCACCACTGACCGCCGAGATCTCCTCACGAATGACGGCCGTCTGTACACGATCATTGACCTGTGCAGCCATGAGTTGCGCCTTGAGTTCTTTGAGGCGAGACTGGAGAACATCCAGCCTGGAGCTGAGCAGCGGGTCTTCCATCTGGATGATGTTCTGATCCCGGTCTACCCTGCTGTTCTCTCCGGCCAGATATTTGGCGACATAACCGTCGACGCCAACGCGCACCCTCGACGTCTCAGATGGCCACACGACGCCTTCTGCCCTTGTCCATGAGGGTGCCGGCACAACAAAGAGTAACAGGAGAAGCATGCACAAAATGACGACAGACAGCGTCACAGCCCGGCCGCGGTTATCACGTATTTTCGGACTGGTGAAAAGAAAGGACAGGTTTTTTCCGATGGGAACCATGATTTGCGTAGTGACGCCCCAGATTGCAAGCAAGACACCAACAATGAAAAACTTTCCACCAATATACAGAATAATGGTGAACATGATCAGCATGCGGTACAAAAAAGCCGCGATACCGTAAAAAACGAACCAGAAGCGTTCGCCCGTGGATTCCGCGCCTGACTCGGCATCTTTGACACCAAAA
>JARRMW010000068.1:10923-11810 GCA_037385685.1 Gammaproteobacteria bacterium | reverse complement strand
TGCTAGTCATGAAAACCACGAGAATAGCCATAAGTGACTGGTGCACATAAAAAATCATCATTGGAGAAACGAAATAATGAAACTCATGATTGAGGCTATTATCGGCGCTCTTTTCGTGTCGGCTGGGATGGTAGCATCGACATCGTCCATGGCTGAAGAAATCGAATCCTCTCTGATGCGCGGTGCCCAGCTCTATGACAAATGGTATGCGGTGAAGGGAGTAGAGACGAAAGCACCCGACACAGCTCATCCCCTCTATCCCAAAGATGGGAAGTATGCCGACAAGGCGGGAACCACATGGCGTTGCAAGGAGTGTCATGGCTGGGATTACATGGGAAAGGATGGCGCATACAGTTCAGGCAAACACAGCACTGGTATCAAGGGCATCAACGGCATGAAGGGGGCAGAGGCCTCGGCAATCATGGCCGTTCTCAAATCGCCTGAACACGGTTACGGCGACAAGCTGTCGGAAGCCGATCTCACCAACTTGGCCAACTTTGTCAGCATGGGTCAGATCGACATGGATCAGTATATCGATCGTGGAAACAAGACACCGAAGGGTGATGCAACGAAAGGGTCGGCATACTACAACACGGTCTGCTCCAATTGCCATGGAAGAGATGGCAAGCTACCGGAAGAGATGAAACCGTTCGGCAGGCAGATGGGCAACCCTTGGGAAGTTATGCACAAGATCCTGAACGGCCACCCTGGTGAGAAGATGCCATCACTCAGGGCGTTTGATCACCAAGCCGCAGCGGATATCCTGTCATACATGACGTCACTGCCGAAAGAGTAGGTTCTGAGAATTAAAACTACGGAGCTTAGGAATCATGATTGAACTAGATATCGCCATCTAAACTATTCTTTGCTAGTCTGCTTTCACGACC
>JARRMW010000068.1:0-10906 GCA_037385685.1 Gammaproteobacteria bacterium | reverse complement strand
TTTGCTGATGCGGCGACAATATGTCACGTTAGAACCGCAACCATTTCGGGAACATAGATTACACATTTCTTTATCCGGGATTTGAGGATGAGCTCCTCAGATGCGTGTAAAGAAATTGATCGTAGTAAAAAAGGGTGGGCACATTCCAGTGATTATGTATCTGCCAGTAGATGCCTGGAAAGTAAAAACAACAGCAGATTCGATGTACAGCATTAAAGGTGTGCCAAATCATCAGTAATGATGTTTAGAAGGTGTGTAGGCAATCAGTTCATATCGCATAACAATCGTCTTCAGTCGGACGCGGCAAAGCCGAACCGCTGATACGGAGTTAGGCGCTCAATTAAAGTCATGTGATTTGCGGGAGTGGTATGTCATCGAATGCAGCTAATCCGAAGATAGATCAAACGGCATCCCCTCGCCAGTGGTTCAGATTAATTGTGGTGTATCTCCTAATACCGCTGATTTTGTTGATATGCAGTGGCGATATTGGCTGGTGGCAGGCCTGGCTATATTCCATGCTTTTCCTGGCCTCGGGTATTGGTGGGCGCATTCTAGCGGAATGGCGACATCCTGGATTAACAGCCGAAAGACAAAATATGGAGAAGGTCCAAAGCGCGAAAACCTGGGACAAAGTGCTTGCTCCGCTTATGGCGCTGAGTGTGAGTTTCCCAATGGTCATTGTGGCCGGGCTGGATCATCGCTTTGACTGGTCACCCCTGTTTTCAATGTGGCTCATGGTGCTCGGCTTCCTCTTGATCTCGCTCGGTTATGCTTTCGCTGCGTGGGCACTGATAGAGAATCGCTTTTTCTCCAGCGTGGTTCGTATTCAGGCGGATCGAGAGCATGTGGTGTGTGACAGTGGCCCCTATCGGATTGTGCGGCATCCCGGCTATGCTGGAAATATATTGGCACTTCCGGGTATGGTGCTGGCTTTTAGCTCGACATGGACACTTATTCCGGCGGCAGTTGCGCTAACCATCACGGTGATGAGAACGGTGCTGGAAGACCAGGCACTTCTGGACGAGTTGCCGGGCTATAGCGATTATGCGAAACGCGTACGCTATCGGTTGATTCCGGGGGTTTACTAAATACATGACCAGAAAGCAGCACCGAATGGTGCTCGTTCGGATGCAAATACGCTGCGCATCGTTAGCGCATCACAGCTTGGCCCATCAGCTTCCGCCTTCAGTTTTCCATACCTCTCCGCCAACCCCAGCCGAAAACCCACCAAAGGACTCCCCAAAACCCATAGTCCCTTGGTGCCTCGGACACAAAAAAGGCCCGCATGTGATGCAAGCCTATGATTTCAATTAAGGAAAAGGTGTGGTGTGCCGTCAGGGGTTACAGCTGATGCTGTTTCTGGACGATTTCTTCCGGTTTGTGTCGTTTGATACTTATTTTGGTCCTCCGTTTTACTCATCATAAAGGTGGACCGGCTTATTGGGGGCAGGTCAATGAACCCTAAAGTGTTGTGTCTTTGATCAGAGGCTCTATTATTTCTTTAAAATCAATTATCGAAAAATTAATGTCCTGGAAATCTTTCACTGGAACGGTATCTGAATAGAGAACTAATGGAAGCTTATAATCCTCTGGATGATCGGTGCCATGAACTTTGGCATGTCCCGCATGATCACTTGTGACCACTATAAGATGGTTTTTCTGGCTTTTTATTGATCTAACCAGTGTGTCCAGATATTCATCGATATAGGACAACTCCTCCAGATATTGAGGTGACAGCCAGCCAAACTCTGGTCCAACCTCATCCAGGCCGCTGATATGCAGAAACACGAAATGCCGACCCGGTAATTTCAAAAATTCCTCGGCTGAATCGATTGCACTAGCTCGGGACCATTCATGCACATCGATTGCGCTGCTTACAAGATAGCCCAGCTTTTCCTTGGAGTAGAAATATCCGGTCTTGAAGCCGTGCTCGCGGGCACTGTCAAAAATTGTACGTTTCTGGACGGTCGTTTCCCCGGGCCACCAGTCGTTATCCACTTTACCGTTTTCCTCTGGCGACATGCCTGTGAGCATGGCAGTGTGTGCGATCAGGGTCTTGGGCGGATGGGTGCTCTGGCCATTCAATGAAAATGCGCCATCGCGCATCAGCATCTGAAGATGAGGAGATTTCGACTGCAGGAGGGCATCCGGATGCAGGGCGTCAATTGAAATGACTAACATATTTTCGAGATTTTCTGCGCCTGCCGTTGTCATTGATATAGGCATCAGAATGACAGCCATTGTTAGTGTCAATAAGAAGACTCGACACTCTTTTATTCTTATGCGAATTTTTAGCATGGCTTAGAACTGACCTCAGAAGACTCCTTAATTAATACAGGATACAGCCCAGTTGTAGACTTTTCACGAACTAGTGCTGTTCTGCCCTGTGTTCTTCGGCATGCCCGTAAGCTTCCCTTGAACGTGGACAGATCGTAACTGGGGTTTTCTGGCAGACTTTAGCCACGAAACCCAGATGACAAAATCACGAATTACCGAATACAGCTTTTCAGTTTCCCAGCCCCCAACTGCCATTCACCAACCTAAAACACACCAAAGGACTCCCTGAAATCCATAGTCTCTTGGTGCCTCGGGCACAAAAAAGGCTCGCATGAGATGCAAGCCTGTGATTCTGATGAAGGAAAATGTGGTGGGTCGTCAGGGATGCCAGCGCATTCACGAGATAGCTTCGATCAGTTTAGCTAGCTATTGTGTGAAGTCAGGGATGGTTTCGAGCATGGCCAGCGCTTGCTTGTTGTGCTTCATATAGGCACGCTCCACCATTTCCTCGCTTTCTTCGGTCCTTGCTGCGACGCGTTGAAACGCAGCTTCTTTCGGAGTTGTGCCGATTTCGTCATCCTTGAAAAACATTGCCTTGCGCTCCTGTCGAATGTCCTCCATTTCGGTCAGGACATAAATGGCCAGAAACAAATCGCGGTCAACCTTCCCAGCGTCTGGTTGTGCCTTTTCGTTAAAAGCGTCGTCAGGTGAGTTGCCATCGAGCATTTGCCGGATTGAGGACAGCAGAAATTCGAGATCACCAGGGTCTGGCAGTATCGTGATGGACAGGGGCTTGCCTGCCTCTTTGGTTTCAAGGCGTGCTTGAAGGTAAGCCAGCGCGCCCTCAAGACGGCGCAATCGCAACTCTGTTTCGTGTTTCAGGTATTTTTTTGTCATGTGGCCTGTCCCAAGCAAGAGGTGCACTTTTAGGGTTGGTTTTTGTTGTTTTGTAGAGTAAGCATAGTAAAAATAATCACAAAATCAATATCTTAACTCACCGGGATTTCAGCTTCTCGGTCCCTCATTGCACATCTCATAGGTGGCAACACACCAAAGGACTCTCCAACATCCATAGTCCCTTGGTGTCTCGGGCACAAAAAAGGCCCGTATGTGATGCAAGCCTGTGATTTCAATGAAGGAAAAGGTGGTGGGCCGTCAGGGACTTAATCCCGTACCAAAGGGTGATCTTTTCTGTCGCCTGCAGTTTTAGTAAATCCAGTATCACATTCAGAAACGACTCTACCTGTCCGATCATCTTGGTTTGAGTTTCTCAGGTTCTAAACCCTAAAGGCATGTCACTCTGGATGGAGTGGCTTGAACCTGGCACCCTTTGGTCCATAATGAGTTGAAATCTGATCTAAAAATCGAGAACACAGGTTAGTCATGAATCCATATCGCCTTCTGCCCCCCCGATTTATTCTTATCCTCACATCGCTCACTGCATTTCCGTGCCTGGCGCAGGAATTTACCTTACACGAAGAGGACTACGCAGAGAGAGAAAAGAAATACTCTCCCTATGTCGATCAGCACTTTCCGCAGAATGTCTACTTCGGTGATACCCACCTGCACACTTCCTGGTCGGCAGATGCCGGGATGGCGGGAGCGACGCTGGGACCCGAGACCGCCTACCGTGTGGCTCGTGGTGAGGAGGTGGAGAGCCAGACTGGACTTCCCTTCAAGCTGATTCGCCCGCTCGATTTTATTGTCGTTGCCGATCATGCCGAGAACATAGGAGTTGCTGATTACCTGCAACGTGGTGATCCGCTATTGCTTGAGACTGAAACCGGACGTCGCTGGAAGGGATACTTTGAGGAAGGCAAGGGTATTGATGCTGCCTATGAATGGAGTGCAGCGAATGCGCGAGGGGAAGACCCGATTGATAGTCCCGAGATGATGTCACGCGTCTGGGAGAAGGTGGTTGAGAATGCCGAGAGTTATTACGAGCCGGGCGTCTTCACGACCTTTATTGGCTTCGAGTGGACATCCGGGCCAGGCAGTAACAATCTTCATCGGAACGTTATTTTTCGCGACGGCCGGGATCGTACGCGGCAGGTCGTGCCATTTTCTGCCTTCGACAGCGATGATCCGGAAGATCTCTGGGAATACCTCAGTGCATACGAGGCCAAGACCGGTGGGCGTGTCTTCGCCATCCCGCATAACGGCAACTTATCGAATGGCATGATGTTCATGCTCGAGACCTTCGAGGGAAAACCGTTCGACAAGGAGTATGCCGAGCGGCGTCAGCGCTTTGAGCGCGTCGTCGAGGTTACCCAGCCGAAGGGCACAGGCGAGGCTCACCCGTTTCTGTCTCCGGATGACGAATTCGCTGACTTTGAACTGATGGACAAATCGAACCTGACGGGAACAGTGGCGAAAGAGAGTGAGATGCTCAAGACGGAGTATGCCCGTGAGGCTCTGAAGCTGGGGCTTGCCGAGGAAGCACGCGTCGGTGTGAACCCTTTCAAGTTTGGCATGATCGGTTCGACTGACAGCCACAACGCGATTCCTTCGACACGCGAGGAAAACTGGTTCGGCAAGATACACTTCGTCGAACCTTCCCCGCACCGTCGCGACGGCTATTTCATCGAAAGCACGGTCGACCCCTCGTATTCAATCCGCGACGTTGATCTGGGTGCTTCCGGGCTCGCGGCGGTCTGGGCGACTGAGAATACTCGTGAGGCAATCTGGGATGCGTTCGCTCGCCGCGAGGTCTTTGCCACTACCGGCACCAGATTGCGCGTGCGGGTGTTTGCAGGCTGGGACTTCCAGGAAGCCGAGGTTCAACGCCCCGATTTTGCCGAGCAGGGTTACGCCCGCGGTGTGCCGATGGGTGGTGATCTTCGTACTGCCCCCGAGGATGCGTCGCCGACCTTCATGGTACGAGCACTGAGGGATCCGGACGGCGCCAATCTCGACCGTATTCAGATCATCAAGGGCTGGCTTGATGCAGATGGGAAAACGCAGATGGGAAAACGCAAGAGAGGATATATGATGTGGCTGTTTCCGGAGATCGTACGATAGGACCTGACGGGCGCTGCAGAGAGTCGGTCGGCAATACTGTCGATCTCGCAAACGCGACTTACACAAACAATATCGGCGCGGCGCTCCTTCTTGGCTACTGGAAAGACCCGGAATTCGATCCTGCACAGCGAGCCTTCTACTACGTCCGCGTCATTGAGATCCCCACACCGAGGTGGACGGCTTACGATGCGAAGTTCTTTGACATCGATATGCCCGAAGGTACTGCTATGGAGGTCACCGACCGTGCATACACCAGCCCGATCTGGTACACGCCCTGATGCATAAGGGGGAACTCAACCAATGAAAACATACCAAAGGACTCCCCGAAATTCATAGTCCTTTGGTGCCTGCAAAAGAAAACGGCCCATGGTTTCCCATAAGCCGTTGTTTTCAATTGAGATGTCCTTATCGAGACATGGGTAACAGTTTATTCCGGGGACATAGGTTACACATTTCATAATCAGGGATTTGAGGGAGAGCTCCTCAGATGCCGTGGAAAGAGTGAAATCGTATGGAAGAACGTCTCCGTTTTGTTGCGCGCTTGCTGGATGGTGAGAAGATGTCCGTGGTTTGCCGGTATTTCGGCATTTCCCGCAAGACGGGCTACAAGATCTTCAATCGCTACAAGGACTCCGGCATTTTCAGAAATAAGTTTTGCGCTGGCCGCCGAGGAGGACGGGATTGGGTGGCTGTGTCGAGTGCTGCCGCTGATATCCCCTTTTTATTATTTTTCAAAAAAGGCGAGTAGTCCGTGCCACCCGCCACAAACCCAGGCGGGACATCGATTTCTGACGCACGGCAAACCGTGCCCTCGCCGGGCCCGCCGTGCATCACGCAAGGGTCAGTCGATCGCGCCCAAGATGGCCCGGGCCTCGGGGTGCCCGAACATGAAATCCCGCTGCCGGTGAAAAACGATTGGTCCATCCGTGGCTTTGCTACAGTTTTCTGGAATGACGTGCAGTGAAGAAGAGGCAGTGATCTGCCTCATTACTTCACTTATGATTGGATCATTCAGCAGTCATCATCATCTGCAACGTATTCACCGGTGTCAGTCCGTCGCTGTGTATTGATGAACATCATGTTTTCAATTCGTTCAAATTGATTCTCCATGGCCATCTCCACTTCCTCTTCTTTCATCCCGCTATAGATCATTACACGACCTCTTTTTTCAGATGCGAGATTGGCCTCGCTCGGATTAAACAGGACTTTGTACTGATACGTATCGCCCGCATAAACGGCCGTGTTGGAAAGTGCCAGAATCATACCGAACAGTGCTTTTGTGATGTTTTGTGTTTTCATTGGTCTGCTTCCTCTGTTGCATTGGTGTTTGTGTTGCGTTCGGTTAAAGTTGTATTCGAGGGGCAGAAAAACCGCCTGACGAAACATTCATGGATGCCTAATGTTTTGCTAACAGAGATATAACGGCCATATAAATCAGTAAGATAGAGGCCCTGGAAAGCTGGAGAAATCAATCGGATGGAATCAGATCAAGTAACAGAAAATCAGCAATTCCTGATAGGGGATTGGTTATTTCATGCTGATCTGCATAGGTTGGAATGCGAAGAAGAGGCTGTGAAACTCGAGCCCAGGGTAGCCGAGTTGCTATTGTTCATGGCTATGAGACCCGGAGAGTCAATCAGTCGAAGCAATCTCATGGAGGCGGTCTGGCCAAACATGGTCGTCGGGGACGAAGCGCTTTCGAATGCAGTGAACAAGCTCAGAAGAGCGCTCGGTGATGATCACCATAATCCCCTTTACATCGAAACCATCCCTAAAGTGGGCTATCGCCTGATTGCTGCTGTCCGTATTCCTGAATCGAGTAAAGCCACGTCCGATGTGGTTACAGAACCACCGCCTTCTGACTTGTCGAGATCACACAAATGGTTTTTGGCTGTGGCAGCGGTCTTCGCGATTGCAGCGATCTCGGTTTACACAATTTTTCAAGTGTATGACCCTCTAGATGAGCAACAGGAGATTGCTTCTCGTGATGTTTTGTATTCTCTTGCTGTTATGCCATTCGAGAGCATTGGTGATGATCCCGTTCAAAGGAACCTCGCTGACGGCCTCACCGAGGATTTGATTACCGACTTCTCTCGCCTCTCTGAAATGTTGGTTATCTCCGGCACTTCAACCAATCATTACCGGGGAAAGGATATCTCACCTCAAACTCTTGCAGAGGAACTGGGCGTTGATTTTCTTCTCAAGGGCAACGTGAGGCGTGTCGGCGACAAAATCAGAGTCAATGCGCAATTGATTGATGCCAAGAACGGTTACAACAGGTGGGCAGAACGCTACGACAAGGGTGTTGAAGAGATCTTCGCAGTACAAAATGATGTCACCAACAGCATCCTGACTGCATTTGATCTGAAACCGCCAAGTCAGGAAATGGAGCGTGTGGATAAGGCTTCCACCAACAATCTACGTGCTTACGACTACTTTCTTGAGGGGCAAAGACTGTCGAAAATCCAGACTAAGGAGAGCCACGAAGAGGCGCGTGTGGCATATAGAAAAGCGATAGAAGCTGACCCTGATTATGGACGAGCCTACGGGGCACTGGCTTACTCAATGTCGGTTTCCTATCGAAGAGGGTGGACGAATGCGCCGACGGAAACGATTGATCGTGCCGTGCAGTTGGGCAAGCAAGGCGTCGAGCTTGACGACTCGATCCCGCAGACCTACTGGTCACTCGGATTTGCTTACATGATGAAGCGTGATTTCGAAAAGGCAGAAAAAGCACTGCAAGATGCTATACGAATTGCTCCAAGCTATGCCGATGGCTACGGTTTGCTGGCACTGATCAAGAACAACCAGGGCGAACCTGAAAAAGCAATTGAATACATCAGGAAAGGGATGCGGCTTAACCCTTTTTTCACCTGGGACTACTACTACAACCTCGGACGTGCCTACTACACAATGGGCCGTTATGAAGAGGCAATCGACAACCTTCTCAAAGCCAAAGAGCGCAACGAGAACGTAATTCAAGTCAGGCTGTTACTTGCTGCGAGTTACGTCAACGTGAACCGCTTGGAAGATGCTCAATGGGAAGTCGAAGAAGTACAGTTCCTGAATCCCAAAGAGACACTCACGCATACACGTCAGACAATACCGATGACTAATGTTGCCTATCTTGACAAGTTAATCAGTGATCTCAGGAAGGCAGGTTTACCAGAATAAAAAGAAACGGGCAGCGTTGCACTGCCAATGAAGTGACTTTTTCCAGACGAGCGAATGCCTCCGCGATGAAGCGGATCGGTCATGTCGTTTGTCAAAGGGTCCACTTGCATTAACTTTGCTCACGCTGCGTATTCCTCACTTTCCACGGACCAGGGGAGGTGGCGTCCAGATGCCATCGAGGGCTTTAGCCTCGGGGCCATACAGACGCATCACCACGTAGAACGGGCCATCCGGCGCGGGCAGCCAGTTCGGTTCCAGGTCCTTGCCCGGTGAGTCTTTCGAAATGTATAGCACGAGTTTGCCGTCGTCACTCCGCACGAACTGGTCGATCATCGCCGAGTTGAGAAGGTAGCGGTCGAGCGGGTTCTTGATGAATAGCTGGGTCTTGCCGTCATACATCGTGACCGACCAGAATGACTTGGCCGGAGGCAGCGCGGCCTTGGCGAAGGTCAGGGTGTAGCTATGTTTTGACGCATCGAGCGGTTCCTTGTCCGCATCGGTCAAATAGGTGGGATAGATCGCCTCGGCAGCGGAGTTGCCGTAAAGGCCCTGGTGGGCAGCCGCGGAACGCAGCATGTCGGGGCGGTCGAGGTTGTAGTTCTCCCTGGCGCTCTTGGTGAGGAAGTCCCGGGTGCCGAAAATCTTGCCGCTATTCAGAGGGTCGTTGCTGTTCGTCTCGATGAAGGCCTCGATCTCGGCGAACCCCTCCTTCACGCCGGCCTTCAGGGCTTCCTGGGTCTCCTTGGGAAGGGCGGAGAAATCGAAGTCTCTGTCCGTTCCGATGTCGAGGTCGGCGAGCTGGTCCCAAAGTTCCTTCTCTCCTTCACCGGGGCTGCCGAGCAAGTCCATCATGAAGTCGAGGTAGCCGAAGAAGCGCTCATCGAACTGGGCGCCCTCGGCCCACTCGGGAAAGTCCGGTTGCGGTGCGGCGGGCGGCGCCTTGGTCCCGAGGAAGGCGCTGAGCGGTTGCAGGCCGTAGCTGTCCTGGATGCCCTTGATCTTGCCGAGGTCGTCGGGACCGAAGAGCTGTGTGCGGGTGACGTTGAACACGAAGCCGGTCTCACTGCGGATGACCTCGGTGATCCCGTCCGGCTTCTCGCCGTCCCATCCGGGACCGGCGATCAGGAACTTGCCAGCGCCGTTGCCGGTGGTCAGCGTACCGACGTAGGCGAAGTTGTGGGTGTAGAGGTCGATGAGCTGGAAACTGTAATAACGGTCAGCCTCCATCTCCGGCACGCTCAGGACCAGCGGTTCGGCCCGGGCATCCATCCAGAACATGCAGTAGGGCGTGTCGGCATTGGGCGTGACGACCGCTTTGTCCTCCGGGGTGAAGAGGCGCGCATCGCAACTTAGCTGGTTGAAGGGGCCCTTGTATTCGGGGCTGTCCTTGTCCAGGACATAGTTCCACATTGTCTTGTAATTCATCACGATCGGGAAGCCGTAGACGTAAGCCTCCCTGGCGATGGCCTCCGCCTCCTCGGCGATGACAGCAGCTTGAGCTTGTTGAGCCGAAGCGGGAAGTGTGAACACGGCGAATATAAATGCAGTAAGCGATGAGCGTTTCATGTCGTCTTCCTATGGCTATCTACAATCAAAAGAAACCTGTGCGCTTCTAAATATTTCTATTCACACACTCTCCCTAGGTTAATTTGGAGTTATATGCAAGTGACATCTGTCATATCGCGCCACATGAAAAGCAATGATGATCAATCATGGTGCTAATCGGTAATGTGAATTTGTAAGCTTCCCAGAATTCCAGCTTCCCAGCCCCCAGGCCGCCATCTACCGACTGAAAACACACCAAAGGACTCCTCAAAATCCATAGTCCCTTGGTGCCTGCAAAAGAAAACGGCCCATGGTTTCCCATAAGCCGTTGTTTTCATTTGAGTGTCCTTATCGAGACATGGGTGGCAGTTTATTCCGGAGACATAGGTTACACATTTCATAATCAGGCATTTGAGGGAGAGCGCCTCAGATGCCGTGGAAAGAGTGCAGGATCGCTCAGCTCTTTTGCTTGATGAATCCGATGGTTCCAGAGGCCAGGAAGCTAACACCTACAATAAATAGCAGAATGAGATCCCTTCCAATATTCTTCACGATCACAGCATCGGCATGATTATCAGGGTGCAGGTCACCAACTCATGTTGTCCAATCTGGTTGGATTTTTTTCTCCAGAACGCTAACCGCATGACTATCCCTCCTATGACACTTAACGCTTCAATCAGCCGCCGCGTAAGCGGTCGGCTGCATTGACTTGTTGTGCCCTGTCATCAAAGCTTCTTCACCATGTCATTCAAAATCCAGCTATTGTTGTTGTAGGCTTCCTCCGGGCCATAGAACCGGAAAAGCAGGAAGTAGTTGTCCGCATTGCCGGTGGGCAGGTAGTTGACGCCGTTGTTCAATGGTTTGGGGCCAAAGTAAATCGTGCAGGTAC
>JARRMW010000067.1:0-6638 GCA_037385685.1 Gammaproteobacteria bacterium | reverse complement strand
GACCCTTCCCCAGGGAATCCCGAGGATCTTCTCGTTGCCTTGGAGCAGGCTCTATTGGCCGCCATGCTCCTGACTTACATCCAGGGGATGAACATGCTCAAAAAGGCTTCGGAGGCTCAGGAATACGGCTTGAACATGGCTGAAGTGGCAAGGATCTGGCGCGGAGGCTGTATTATCCGTGCGGCGATGCTCAATGATCTCCGAGACGCATACCTTGGCCAACCAACACTTGCCAATCTGCTGTTAGATCGCAGTGGCTGGCTGCCGACCAACCTGATCCAGGCCCAGCGCGATTATTTCGGTGCCCACACCTATGAGCGTATCGATGCGGAGGGCACATTTCATAGCGTCTGGAAAAGGAGCGAATAAGATCATGGAACGAGGCAATGCCTTTCCGCCGACCGTCTTCGTCATCTTCGGCGCCGGTGGAGACCTGACCCGTCGCAAGCTGATACCGGCCCTGTACAATCTTGCTCTCGATGGGCATCTTCCGGAACAGCTGGCAGTTCTCGGGGTCGACCGCAAAGCGATCAGTAATGAAAAGTTTCGTGCCTCACTGCAGGAGGGCGTTGATCAGTTTTCCAGGCGGGGCCAGGTGAACCAAGAAAGCTGGCAGACGTTCTCGTCGCGGATCAGTTATCTCGGCGGTGATTTCACCGATCAGCAAACGGGCGCCGACCTGAGCACCTGCCTGCAGAATTTCGATCAAAAGTGGGGGGGCAAGGCCAACCGGATTTTCTATCTGGCCATCCCTCCGGGTTTGGTCGAAACTGTGGCGGGTCAACTGGTCAAGCTGAACCTTTGCAAAGACTGTGACCGCGACCGGTTGGTGGTCGAAAAACCCTTCGGGCATGACCTGGATTCAGCGCGTTCCCTGGATCGCACGTTGACGGAGATGTTTGCCGAGTCGCAGATTTATCGCATCGATCACTACCTTGGCAAAGAAACGGTACAAAACATCCTGGCGTTTCGTTTCGCCAACGCCCTCTTCGAACCCATCTGGGATCGCCGCTATATCGACCATGTCCAGATCACCGTGGCCGAGACCGTGGGCATCGGTCATCGCGCCAGTTACTACGAGCACGCAGGCGCCCTGCGTGACATGGTGCAAAACCATCTGCTGCAGATTCTTTGCCTGATCGCCATGGAGTCGCCGGTCTCCTTCGCGGCGGACGAAATACGCAACAAGAAAGTCGACGTTCTCCGCGCAATCCATCCGATCAGGCCGGACAAAGTCCATCATTTCGCAGTGCGCGGTCAGTATGGCCAGGGAACGCTTTTCGGCCAGAGAGTGCCCGGCTACCGTCAGGAAGAGGGGGTCGACCAGAACTCCGGCACTGAAACATTTGCCGCCCTGAGATTGTTTGTGGATAACTGGCGCTGGCAGGGCGTTCCCTTTTATCTGCGTACCGGGAAACGCCTGGCGGACAAGGTGTCCCAGGTCTCAATCCTTTTTCGCCCGGTTCCTCACCAATCGTTCCCCGCCAACGCCGTGGAAAATTGGCAGCCTAACCGCCTGGTGATTCGCATTCAGCCCGAGGAGGGAATTACCCTGCGTATCCAGGCCAAACAGCCGGGGACCCGCATGGTTCTCGCGCCGGTCGACATGCAGTTCTGTTATCGGGACGCTTTCCATAGAACCGCACCGGAAGCTTACGAAACCCTGCTGCTCGACATCATGCGAGGCGATGCGACGCTGTTCATGCGTGCCGACCAGGTGGAGATGGCCTGGTCGGTCATCGCACCGGTGCTGGACATCTGGCAGTCGGTCGTGCCGGGGGATTTCCCCGACTACCGGCCTGGCACATGGGGGCCGGAGACCGCTGCCACATTGCTCACCCAGGATGGACGGAACTGGTTTGCCCCTGTCCCTGGCGATGATGCCGGCGCGGATGAAGAGGCATGATCCAGGTCTTTGATGACTTTGACCGTCTCAGTCAGGCGGCTGCCGCATTGATTGTCGCCCAGGCTTGCCAGGCGGTGGCGTCACGCGGCCGGTTTTGCCTGGCGCTATCCGGAGGTCGTACGCCGCAACTGACCTACCAGAAACTGGCGCAAGTGCCGTTTCTGGAGCAGGTGCCGTGGGCGCAAGTCCATGTCTTTTGGGGAGATGAACGCTGTGTCCCGGAGGATGATATCCACAGCAATGTGCGTATGGCACGTGAGGCACTGCTCGAACATGTCCCCTTACCCCCTGAACAGATCTATCCCATGGCCTGTGCCGGAGATTCCGTCGCTGCAGCGAGGGGCTATGAGAAACTGTTGCAGAGGTTCTTCCCTCCCGGGGAGCCCTCTTTTGACCTGATTCTCCTCGGACTGGGTGAGGACGGTCATACGGCCTCTCTGTTCCCCGGGACACGGTCTTTGCAGGAAACGGTTCGCCTCGTCACTGCTTTACATCTTCCGGAGGAGAAATTCATCCGGTTGACCTTAACCCCGCCGGTGATTAATCGTTCCCGGCTGGCCGTCTTTCTGGTCTCGGGGCAGAACAAGGCAGAGATTCTTCACCGGGTTCTGAGTGCTCCTCAGGGAAGATTCCCCGCTCAGCTTATTGCCCCGCATGAGACGCGCTGGCTGATCGACAAAGAGGCCACATCACGGATCGAATCCACTCAGATCTGAATACGGCCGATTTTGCATAACTGCAAAAGGGACAGGAACATGTGTTGAAAGGAACCTTTGTGTTGACGGTCTCTTATCGATCCGTTTTACAGTCAGAAATGGGGCGCTTTTTGCTCTTTCGAACCGGGACGGTTGGATTTGAATCAACGGTTCTCAGTTTCCGATAGATGCGCCATCAGAGTGCGTTATAATTTACAAAACCTGTCATATCAAAGGATTAGCCCAGCAGTTCTTGCTTGTTTTACGGATCATTGATTGTCCTGGACTATGGTGTCTGCAAAAGTTCAAAGCCGTTCCCTGGCTCATCGTCTCTCACCTTTACTGGCGCTGGTGCTGTTTGGTGTCGCTCTCTGGGTCCTTCATGATGTCCTGCACCAGTTCCACTATCATCAGATTGTCGCCCAGCTCAAAACCCTTCCTGCCTCAAAGATCCTGATGGCTCTGGGGTTGACCGTTTTGAGTTACCTGACTCTGACGGTTTACGACCGCCTGGCAATCGCTTATGTCGGCCATCCTCTGGCCGCAGGGAAGGTGACTCTGGCTGCGTTTATCAGTTATGCCTTCAGCAATACCATGAGTTTATCTTTGTTAACAGCCGGGACAATCCGCTACCGTCTTTATTCTTCCTGGGGCCTTTCCGCTGAAGAAATTGCCCAGTTAGTGATGTTCACCGTCCTGACCTTCTGGCTGGGCCTGCTCGCGGTCGCCAGTGTGATCTTCATCGTCGAACCGTTGTCGATGCCGATTCTCCAATATGTATCAATCCATTCCGCCTTGCCGTTCGGCATCCTCTTTGCGACTCTTGTGATCACATACTTGCTTATCGTTGCTGTGCGAAAAGCCCCTTTACGGTTCCGTCGCTGGGAATTTTCCATTCCCTCTCCCCGCTTGGCAGGAACACAGTTACTGGTCGGCTCACTCGACTGGACTCTGGCGTGCAGTGTGCTTTTCGTCCTGCTGCCAAGTCAGAGCGGACTTTCATTCCTCCAGTTCCTGGGGATTTTCCTGCTGGCCCAGATAGTGGCTTTGATAAGTCATGTCCCCGCAGGACTGGGTGTCTTTGAAACCATGATCCTTATCTCCTCCCCGGGCATCCCGGCAGATGCCCTGCTTGGTTCCATCCTCGTCTACCGGGCCCTCTACTATCTGCTGCCGCTGACTGTCGCCGCACTTTTGTTAAGCGGTAATGAGTTGCTTGAGCGCCGGTCTTTGTTCAAGAAGGCGGTCCGTCTTGCTGGCCACTGGGGAGGTGCCCTCATTCCCCAATTGCTGGCTGCAACCACTTTGCTCAGTGGTGCCGTTTTACTCTTCTCTGCGTCAACCCCGGCGTTGCCTGATCGCTTGCGATGGTTGCGTGAGTTTTTGCCACTCCCTGCCATTGAACTCTCCCATTTTCTTGGCAGTCTGGTTGGCGCTTGTCTGCTCCTTCTGGCCCGCGGGTTACAACGCAGACTGAATGCCGCCTATGGTCTTGCCTCGATTCTTCTTGGTGCCGGAATTTTATTCTCCTTACTCAAGGGCGCAGATTACGAAGAAGCCTTGTTTCTGAGTCTGATGTTGCTGGCACTGCTGCCGTGCCGCCGCCATTTTTACCGGAAGACTTCGCTCCTCAACGAATCCTTCGGTTTAGGTTGGAACGTCACCGTTTTGCTGGTTCTCGCCTGTGCCACCTGGCTCGGCATCTTCGCTTACAAGCACGTCGCTTACAGCAATGAGCTTTGGTGGAATTTCACGCTCTATGGAGACGCACCCCGCTTCATGCGTGCCGCCGTCGGTGCCGCAGCACTCCTCCTGTTGTTTGCCCTGGCAAAGCTGCTGCGTCCTGTCGCCAAGAACCCGGAAAGACCTGATGCCAATCAACTGGCCCAGGTTAAAGTTCTTCTGGCACAGGCCTCCAGAACCCAGGCAAATTTGGCACTACTCGGCGACAAGGCACTGATGTTCGATGACCAGCAAAAAGGATTTGTGATGTACGGCGTCGAGGGCCACTCCTGGGTCGCCTTAGGGGACCCCTTGGGCCCCCCGGAGGTCGCCAGAGATCTGGCCTGGACGTATCGAGCCATGGTGGAGCAGCATGGGGGACAGACGATTTTTTATGAAATTGGCACCGATATGCTCAATGTCTACCTTGATATGGGCCTGACCCTTCTCAAGCTTGGTGAAGAAGCAATGGTGCCCCTGTCTGAGTTCTCGCTGGAAGGATCGAAACGCAAGGGCTTGCGTTATACCTATAACCGACTGAACCGCCTCGGATGCAGCTTCGAGGTCCAGCCCGCCGAGAAACTTGATGACATGCTGCCGGACCTCAAGAGAATTTCAGATGCCTGGTTGCAACAGATCAATACCCGTGAGAAAGGTTTTTCCCTGGGCTATTTTGATTCGGAATACCTGAGAAACTTTCCTGTTGCGATTGTCAAGAAGCAAAACGAAATTGTCGCCTTTGCCAATATCTGGACCACTTCAGCACGGCAGGAGTTGTCAATCGACTTGATGCGTTTTGACAGAGAGGCCGAGAACGGCGTCATGGAATACCTGTTCATCAACCTGATGCTTTGGGGCAAAGAGCAGGGCTACCGGTTCTTTGATCTCGGCATGGCGCCCCTCTCTGGCATGGAAAACAGACCCTTCGCCCCGCTGTGGCATCGCATCGGTGCATTAATCTTTCGACATGGTGAGCATTTTTATAATTTCGAAGGCCTTCGTGAGTACAAACAGAAATTTAATCCAATCTGGGAGCCGCGCTACCTGGCCTATCCGGGTGGTCTGGCTTTACCGCGTATTTTGCTCAATATTTCAACCCTGATCAGTGGTGGCCTCAAGGGCGTCATAACAAAATGAGCTGAGACGCCACAACCCGGAACGCCCGCGTCAAAAGGAGTGATGCAAAGTCGTTGAGAGATGGACTCTGTTATTGATCAAGATGGATGAGAGTTTTTCACTTTTCCTGACTTGCCTGTGTATAATGAATGTCCAAGAGGCCTATTTATGAGACTATTATTACTGCTGATCTTATTCTGCCCAACGTACTCTTTTGCAGGACAAAATCAATATGTCTGCGAAATTTTTGGAGAATATCATGTCAATGAAAATGGCATGTTCACCGCCATAGATAGCCCGCTTGTCGGGCAGAGTTTTACCGTTGACCGTGACAGTGGTTCTGTGACCGGTAAGCCCTTTGCGACAGATCAATCTGGAATGGAACAGACCCTTGTCCAAAAAGGAGATTCGTCAGGTCGTTTTAAACTGGTTTCAACCTATGCCAATCCACACAAAGTTCAAATTCTGACTATTGATGAAGCGGTGAACGGCAAGGTGAAACCCTTTTGGGGGACTGACAGCCACTTTATTTTTACCGGCCTTTGCGAATAACCATGCGAACCACGCAAAAGGCGCAGTTTGCACAATGAAACAACAAAAACGGAAGCACGCATATCGCTGCTTCCGTTTTCTCAAGCGCACTCGCAGGATACTCTGTTGCGCATTCCCACAATATGGAGACCGACATGTTCCAAAAGCAATCGCATGAGGGCTTCTGTTCCCCGGCAGACAGGGTGCAACGAAAAACCTTGGTCTATGGGGGCCAAACCCTGATGGTGGAGATTCGACTGGAGCCGGGAGGAGAACTTCCCCTGCACAGCCACATCCACGAGCAGACCGGTTATCTCGTCAAAGGAAAGATTGAATTGTTGATCGGAGATGCGTCTTTTACCGCTTGTCCGGGCGACAGTTGGTGTATCAAGGGGGGCGAACAACATGGGCTCCGCACCCTTGAAGAATCAGTCGTTGTTGAGGTGTTCTCCCCGGTACGGGACGAGTATATTGACTGATCAGATCAGGTCAAAGATGATGAGCGATCTTCTCCTGCCCGATTACACGGATGTCGCAGCCGCCGCTGCCCGGATCGAAGGCATTGCCAATAAGACGCCGGTGATGACCTCCCGCACAGTCAACGCAATTTTTGACGCAGAACTCTTCTTCAAATGCGAAAATTTTCAGCGCATGGGGGCGTTTAAATT
>JARRMW010000066.1:0-7733 GCA_037385685.1 Gammaproteobacteria bacterium | reverse complement strand
GTGCATCTCGTACCGGGTGATGATGGCGGCCTGATAAGGTTTGATGAATCGAATACCGATTCGCTGCCGGCAAGTATCGAACTCCCTGCTCTCGACCAGGGCATCAGTGTTGCACTTCTCGAAGATGAGCCTTTGCCCGCTGGCGACAACAACCAGATACGGCTGGTCATCGATTACTCCTCGGATACCTAAGTGATCCAGAAGGATGGAAATGATGGATGCGAGTCACTACCGACTCCGCTCTTCTGCCCGAGCTGCACGCAGAGCGGCCTGAAACTCAATCTCGACGGGTTCAACCTCGCAGCGGATGGCCTCGTTGATTTCACCATCGATTTCGACCTGAACAAATCCATCATTCTGCCACCCGGCCGGGGCTACCTGTTGAAGCCGACACACACCGTTATCGAAACTGCTGTCGCCAGCACGCAGTTCACCGGCATCGTGACTGACTCACAGTCTGATCCGGGGAGTCCGGTCGACCCGACTCTGTGCGAGGTCTATGTCTACCAGGGCGATGTCGTGCCGGACGACAACTGCAGCAACGAAACGGATTCGGCTGAATGTGATGGAGTCGGCGCACAGAGCTACAGGTCGGCAACACTCGAAGGAACGGAATCCCCCTATAGCTACCTCACCGGCTACATGAATGTCGGCACTTACACGGTCACACTCGCCTGCGGTAACGATGACCCCGAGGCAGATGACGACCTGACATTCGTCGGGACAACTGTGATTGATGCCGTGACAGGTGAAAACGTTGTCGATTTCACGATCAGTGAATAGTCAGGAGGAAATTCTTATCGGAGCCTGATCGGTCACAACAGGCCCCGCCTCTTCAGGCGGGGCTTTTTTGTGCATGCCCGGCGGAGTACTCCGGGGAGGGAATGCCTTACAGCTGCCCTTCGACCGGCAGGATTGCGATGAAACCGGAGACAAAGCGCTGCCAGAAGCTCGACCCGGGGTCCTTGCTGTAGCGCTCGATCCTGCCGTCCGTTTCGGTCACCCATTCAAGCTTTCCGTCAGCATCGAGCTGCACCCGGTAACTGTTTTCCGGTTGCACGCCCTCGTCCATGTACTCGATCACCTGTGCCGCCAGCTGCGGGCTCTCGACATGCAGGCCGATCTCTGTGTTGATCAGGCCGGAACGCGGATCAGGACATCATTCGACACGAGCGAATTGGTCAGCACGCGGACTTTCACATTGCGTTCCACCAGTGCCCCGAGCGATGCAACACCCTTCTCCATCGGGACGAAATAGGCCGACTCGATCAGCAGTTCGCTCTCGAGCCCCCCGATGCGTTCTGCCAGCGCATCGACCATGCCACTCGTGTGTCCCTCCTTACCGATCTCGGCAGGATCGTCCCACTGCACAGAACCCGGCGCCCAGACGAGTGTATTACGGGTGGATTGCAGATAGCTGCGGAGGTCTGCAACGTCCTGGTCCAGGGGATAGGGGTAGCTCTCCGCGGCGATTTTTTCCCTGAGGTTCTCGCGAACAAGCTGCAGGTCTTCTTGGGTTTGCGGTTCATCGACCAGCGCTGCAATCGGGACCGACCATTTTCCGTTCCAGAAGTGATCGAACACGGAAGAGATGTCACGTACGACCGGTCCTGCGGCTATGATGTCGAGATCCCTGAAGTTGGCCTGAGTGTCGACCCCGAAGTAGTGATTGCCGATGTTGCGCCCGCCGAGGATGGCCACGCTGTTGTCCGCAACCATCATCTTGTTATGCATGCGGTGGTTGACGCGGTTGAAGTCGGTGATGAAATTGAGTGCCGGAATGCCGCGATTGGAGAAGGGATTGAAGAGGCGGATCTCGATATTCTCGTGCGCGTCCATCGCTGCGACGATGGCGTCACGTCCCTTGAGGTTGATGTCGTCGAGCAGCAGGCGCACGCGTACCCCGCGATCGGCTGCCTGCAACAGGCGATCGGCCAGTATCCTGCCGGTCGTGTCGGCTTCCCAGATGTAGTACTGGAGGTCGAGCGTCTTCTCCGCTGTCCCGGCCATGGCAATTCTGGATGTGAAAGCGCCACGTCCCTTGCGGAGGATCGCAAAACCGGACTTGCCGGGTCGCTGTTCAGCAAGGCGCATTATCTTTGCCCCGGCTTTGGTCTGCTCCGGTTTGTCGAGCGCATGGCTTGGCGTACGTGGATAATCTGTTGGCAGCGAGGCGCAGCCTGCCAGCGCAAGTACCAGGAGTAGTAGCAAGGAAATGGCGGCCGACGCTTGTCTCACATGCAGGCCGCTCATTCCGGTCATTGACCGAACTGGCTGCAACACAATTCCACGCTTCATGACATTCCCCCTTATCGTCAATGACTGGCCACGAAGACGCTGTCGCGATCCCGGCCGTGCTGATTCTTTTCACACAAGCATCGTACCTGCTGGGTTACGGATCGAAAAGAAGGAACTGCAGCTACGCTTCCTCGCCGGGCTTTTGAGAACAGCCATAAGGCTTCAACACGCACTGCCGGATAACAACTCGTTGGGAAGACAGCGGCCTACTTGATGTCATAACGCGTCACCCCCTGCCACCCGGGGCCGGGCGGTGTTTCGAGGCAATGCGCACACGCCTGCAGAAGCCGCGCCACGGAGAGATCGGCGGGGTAGTCGCTCTGCAGGCTTTCCAGGGCTTCTTTCGCCCGGGCGAATTCGCGTTGCAGATAGAGTTCGAAGGCTGATTCGTAGCCTTGCACGAAGGCACGCCGTTCTGCTGGCACTTCCTGCACGCGCCCGACGAGTTCGTAGATGGTCTCGGGTTCCTTGCGTCCCTTGACGGCGACGATATCGAGCTTGCGAAAGAGATAGCCGCTACCCGCCTTGCGCACGAGCATCTCCATGGCGATGGCCTCGGTTCCGTAGAGCCTGTTGAGTCCCTCGAGGCGGCTGGTGAGGTTCATGGTATCGCCGAGAGCCGTGTAGTTCAGGCGTGTATGGGAACCGACGTTGCCAACGACGACTGGACCGGTGCCCAGGCCGAAGCAGGTCTCGAAACGCGGAAGCCCCCGGGACTCGCTCGCGGCATTGAACCGGTTCAGCGCTGATATGCAGTTGATGACCGCTTCAACGCAATGCCGGATGTAGTCCGGATCCTCGTTGGGCGCACCCCAGAATACAACGATGGCATCCCCGATCAGCTTGTCGACCGTGGCATTGGTCCGGTTGAGCTCCCTGAGCATGAGGTCGAAATAGCCGGCCATGTGGTCGGTCAGCGCTTCAGGCGACATCCGCTCCGAGATGCTCGTGAAGTCACGGATATCGGTGAAGAGGATCGAGAGCTCCCGGGTGACACCGCCGATCTTCGCCACCTCGCCCTGCTTCAGCAGCTGCTTGACCAGCTCGATGGGCACGTACCGTGAAAAGGACTCGAGGCCCGAGGTCATGTCTTCGTGGGCGCGCACGAGCCGCCTGACCTCCTTGAGATGCGAGCTGATCTCCTCGCCGACCTCCAGGTCGAGCTTGCGAATGCGCCTGCTTCTCTCGGCAAGTGCCTGGAGCGGCCTGCTGTATTTTGATGCGAGCACGAAGGACATCACGATCGCAATGACCAGCGAGACAATAAAGATCAGGATCATGTAGGTGGCCTGGCGCCTGACATCACCGAGGAAATCACGCTCGGGCACCATGATACTGATCACAAGCTGCTGCACCTTTCCCAGCGGGTATGTCTCGATGGCACCCCACCAGTGCCAATCGCCGCTCGTGAAGGAAAAAACACCCTTCTCCTGATGCAACCCCCCGTCCCTCCGGAATGCGGCTTTCAGGAGAGGAACCTCCAGCTCGTCGAGATGCTTCAGAACCGATGCCTTTTGCTGATCCCGTGTCTCGAACGCACGCGGAAGACCGATCACGTTGCCGTCCTGCGTGAGTATGGCAGCCTCGCCATTGGGGCTGACATCGAGGGAAGTGGTGAAAGCGGAGATATCGATGAGCTTGATATCGAAGGCGATGACAAGAATCCTGTCACTTTCCGGATCGCGCCATCCGCTTGAAATCGTGATACCGGGTTCCCCCGTCGTGAAGAAGGTGTAGGGTTTCGTCCAGAAGACCTCACCAGTGTCCGCCATGATAGCCGCTCCCTGGTACCAGGGGCGCATGCGTGGATCATATCCCAGCGGTTTCTCCTCTGTTCCCAGCAGTCCTCCCTGATCATCGAGGTAGCTCAGAAACGCATCCCGGCCCCACTCGTCGGGACGCACGACCCGGTTGAACCATCCCTCCTCCTGCTGCAGCAACAGCCAGCCTGAACCGTCCGAACTGCCGATATTCACAGAGGTGATCTGGGCGGTCCGCTGCAGCATGGGCAGGAAAATCCTGTTGAGGCTCTCGACTTTGTGAGCATCGAGCAGACCCTCCTTACCCCAGTCCCTCGCTGTCAGGAGCATGTTCCTGACCGGATGGAAGAATCCCTCGAGATGAACCCGTGTCTGGTCTGCAAAGCGCTCGACGACCTCTGCCGAGAGTTCCTCGACGGCTTTCGAGTAGGCGCGGTAAGAAACGGCGAAGATGGTGCCGCCTGTGAACACCAGCAGCAGCAGAATGTTGCGCATGATGCTCCAGCGGATGGAGATCGGGCGTCGGAATAGTCGAGGTGTTTTTTTCATTCAGCCGCTGTGGGTAGCAGGTCAAGGTGGATTCTATGTGAAAGCTGCGGTATTGCCCAGCCGATGCCCGGCCGGGGCATCAGGCTCAGCGCGCGAGGTCCATGCGCCGGAGTGTGGCCTGTGGTGTGACGATGCGTTCCGGCAGTGTCTCGAGGTCGACCCGGTTACGATAGTCGGGCTCTTTCAATGCATAGAGGCTGATGTGGCCGCTGTCATCGATATCGACAACCGTGAAGCTGTGCGCGCTGCGGTGGCGGTCGCCAATGAGCTTGCGCGAGCCCCCGCCGAGACAGGCCTGGGAGACATAGAGGATATTGTCTTTCTCACCGGGATAGTAGGCGTGATGATGTCCCGACAAATGCATATCCACGCCGGTTCGCTGGTAAAGCGACTCGAGGGCATGATCGCCGATGATCTCCCGCTCGCGGTTGATCGCGAAGGGCCACAGGGGCAGATGGCTGAAGGTAACGACAGTCTCCGCGCCGGTCGCGACCTTCTGAAGACGCTGCAGCTGGTCACCGCGCAGCGGACCCAGCACCGTCGCATCGAGAGAGACAAAACGCACGCCGTTCATCTCGAAAGCATAGAAGAAGGGGTAATCCACGTCGTCGAGGTAATCGAGATCGGGTTTTCTCGGCAGCCATTCGTCGCGGTAGATCTTACGTTCCTGCTCGAAGCCGTGGTAGGCCGAGGCGTCGTGGTTGCCCGGGGTCACCGCGAAGGGAATACCGGCTGCCGCCAGGCGATCACTGATGACACGGTGAAAGGAAGACCACATGGCGCGCACCTGCTTGCGTGACAGGTGTGGCCGGCGCTGCCCGGCCACCATGTCGCCGGTCGAGATGACCAGGTCAGGCCGAAGCTCGATGATGCGGTCGATAGCCCTGTCGATGCGCGGGGCATAGGTCGTGGATCCGTAGGAACCGTTGAGATCGGAAATGACCATCACCCGCAGCGGCTCGGCCGCGAGCGGCGCAACCACTGCGAAGCAGAGCAGAAGTATCGCGAGAACGCGATCAATTGCCATCGCAGTCGACCTTCGCTGGCGTGACCTTGCCTGTTTCGAAGAACTCGCGGGGGTGCAAATCGAAGCGCATCTGCCCCTTGCTGCAGGTCATTCGCAGGATATCCGCTGCGGCAGCCGTGTTTTTCACGATCTGCTTCACCTCGCGTGACGAGAGGCCGAGACTGCTCTCGAGCCAGCGGTAGATTTCCCCTCCGGCCTGGAAGTCCCTGTCGAGTGCGAGCAACTTGCGGTAGGTCTCCTCGTCCATGTGACGCAGCTTCTCGAGCATCTGGGTCGACCTGGCGAAATTGGCATACTGCACCCGACCGCCTGCATCGTTGTCGTTGAGGTTGGTGCGGTGAATCAGGAGTGCATCGGCCGGCACAGAGGCATCGCGCCCGGCATGCTCCTTCGCCTTGCTGTGCTTCAGCTCGCCGTTCTCGACCCAGTAGTAGTAGGGCGTGTAGTCGATATTGCCGACACGGTCCTGCTGGCTGAAGATGTAGTCGAGCAGCACGATCTCGGTCAGCTCTTTCATCCAGTAGGCCATCTGTTGCGGCGGCACGTCGGCGTCGAGATCTTTTGCGATGCGGCGATCCTTGCGTCCCTTCGCCACGCCCTCACGGATGGCCTCTTCGAGGGGCTTGTCCGAACGTAATGCGAGATAGGCTGGTGTCTCCTGGAAGTCCCTGTTCTGCCCCTTGCCCCAGCCCGACTTGCGCGTTCCGTTGATCTCGGAGCCGTAGCGATGTCCCGGGCTCGACAGCAGCACACCATAGATCTGCTTGCGATCTTTCGTGAACAGGTCATCGGTTGGCCTGTAGCTCGATGGATTTCTGTCGGCATTGAGGAAGGCCTGCCAGCCGGCATGGTTCATCCTGCCGCCATGATTGCCACCTGAAAGAACCAGACCGGATTCGGCGACATCGGAAAGATGCGCTTTTGCATCCATGCTGCGCCAGACGCCAACCGGTACTTTTACCGTCATATCGAAGTAGCGCGAGAAGTGGTAGTAGAGCAGCGATGACGGGGCAAAGGTCCCGCTCGTGCCCTTTGCATTCATGGTGGTCTTGTATTTTGCGAGCTTGTCGGTCGCCAGCCTGTCAGCGCTCTTGCCCTCGCGGCAGGCCTTGCGCATGAAGGCGTCGCGCTTGCCTGCATAGGGGCCGCCAGAGATGTCGTAAACCATCATGCCCGGGCTGGTGCTCCAGGTTTTCGGGCAGAGGGCAACATCGGATGCGTAGAAGTCGATCTCGCAGTATGCGGTCTCCTGCTTGCGATCCCCGTCGCTGTAGTTGCCGCCGGGGATGGGGGTGATCCGGATGCAGCGTTCCGCGATCCCGTTGGGGCTGTTGAATGACACGGCATCACCGGTCACCCTGTCACTGGCGAGCACGGGAGACATCACGAGTAGTGTCGTGAGCGCAAGCGTGTGTCTGATCATGCCACAATACCTCTGTCGCAGATTACTTCGGGCAGATTGTGGCACGCTGCGCGTCCGAAATCTCGAGTGCCGGGTCGTACTTGAAATGCTTGAATTTCGCATCGATCCATTTGTCACAACTGCCGCCACATGGGGCATTGTTGCGCGCCTCGTTCCAGTACTGCTTGGCACGCTCCTCGGACCAGCCGCAAAACTGAACCAGCGCCATCGCGGAGAGCGCCCCTGATGAGTGGACACCCCACATGCAGTGAACAAAGACGGGACCCTCATCGGGATTCTCGATCACGCTATGCACACCCTTGAGAAAATCAGCAGGTCGCGACGAGCGTGCGGATGTGTAATCGAGGCTTCCCGCGCTGCAGGATGTGGTGCCGTAATTGGTGTTCTTGCCAAAATCGGCATACCAGGCCTTCGAGAAGCCTTTTTCGCAGAGTGACGTCCGCTGGGAAGTACTGAGGCCTGTGCGGCCCTTGTCGCCACCCTGGAAGCCGCCGCGGTAGAGCACACCGCTCATGACCGGGCGAAAGAAGCTCATGCCATCGACAGCACCCGGGGCATTTCTCGCAAGCATCTCTTTTGATGAAGGGCCACCGGAACGGGCCGTGAAGTCGCTGGCGATTGCCGGTGCCAGCAGCGAGGCCACCAGGAGGAGCAGGGTGCCAAAGGTTGCCAGGCG
>JARRMW010000065.1:0-7404 GCA_037385685.1 Gammaproteobacteria bacterium | reverse complement strand
TTGGGGTAATTCTCGAAAAAGTCTAGCGATACGAAACGATAGACAGCCTCGATCGGCCGCTCGATGAGGACGCTTGCACGTGTAGTGATCATTGTGGCTGGCCCCATGAAATATGAGGCGTCATGTTATATAAGTTATCCGATAACGATGAACAGTGATTAAAGCATAAGCACCGGAGGATTGTGACGTCGAGCTTGATTCTCCTTTTTAATAGCAAGAACCCCGCGAATGCGGGGTTCCAGTCGGGTCAACTACAGTCTGATGATTTAATCCTGCTCACAGATACGAGTTTGGCCAGTTCGCCTGCCAACCAGGTAGAGCTGTACTACCAGTCCCAGCAGAGGCAGTGCCGAATCGCAACCTTCACGGCCGCCGACACTGCAGCCGCCATTGTCGCTGGAGCCTGTTGTTACCTCGACCCCGGTTGTCAAAGGAGCGCTCTCTGCGCCCTCCTCGTCCACCACGACCAGGGGCACAGGCAGGTACCCTCCGTTGTGTAAGTGTGCGTCGGTTCAACACCCGTACGAGTCGTATGGTCACCGAAGTCCACTTATACCTGGCAATGTCGTCGCCACCCGGATCATTGTCTGTTCTTAAGGCTTCAGAACTAATGCCTGCAGACTGAACAATACTCAACAGGGATTTGCAACATGCATCGCCAAGACCTCATGAGCGCAGGCCCGTCCACGTTCGTATCTAAACGGGCAGCACCTACCGGCAGATGCGCCATTCTGGTTCTCCATTCAACCCAGGTCTCCCTCGTGGACACAGGCGACCATTCTCCGGGAGTTGTTATCTGTACAGAGTACATATCTGCCATCTGCATGGTACGGGGAGGCAATTATTCACGCTTCAATTGATCCTTGGCATTTCAACATGAAAACTTGCAATACCCTGAATATTGAAATCTCTATATTATTTAATTAAAAGCTGTAGTGTTTCAGGGGGTTTGAAACATGCCTCGTTTTTCAAGGGAAAGCAGAAAACGATCAATTCCGCTTGCAGCCTTCGTCCTGGTTTTTGTGGCCGGCATCCTGGCCTTGTTGCTTTTCGATTACACGCTTCACGCGACGAGCACGAATGCTTTCTGCACCTCCTGTCATTCGATGCAGATCACGAAGCAGGAGTATGAAGCGTCGATCCATTACGCCAACGCATCCGGGGTCAGCGCCACGTGCGCGGATTGCCACATCCCGGAAGCTTTCGTTCCGAAGATGATTACCAAGGTCATTGCCCTGAAGGATGTCTATCACGAGCTGGCCGGGACGATTGACACACCCGAAAAATACGAAGCGCATCGCTGGACAATGGCAAACAGGGTCTGGGACCAGATGATCAGTAACGATTCCCGCGAGTGCAGGGGCTGCCACAATGATGAACGCATGGTTACCAGCGTGCAATCTGAACTGGCAGTCCAGTCCCACGAGCGTGCCAGGAATGAGGGTTATACATGCGTCCAGTGCCACAAGGGCGTTGCACATACGCTCCCCGAGGAGCCTGATGAGGAGTAGCCAGGCATGATTACACACGCCTGTCCTGTCTATCGACCAAACAACTATCAGCCCAGGTACGGGCACAGATCAATCGCTCCACGAGTGATAGATGTAATGACTTGAGGAAAATGCAATGAAATTTCAAAACATCATTATCACCTTACTCCTTGTTACCATTGCAGGGACTGCCTTCTCGGCATCAGTACCCAAGGGCAAGGAAACGCTCATCTTCAAATCCAAAACCGGTACTGTGACTTTCCATCACAAGAGACATGCCGACCTGAGCTTTACCAAATGCACGACCTGTCACCACACCTGGGATGGCAAGGAAAAAATGAAGGCCTGCAAGGAATGCCATAAAAAGTCAGACGATATCATGGCACCCAAGAAGAAAACGGCTTTCCACACCCGTTGCTCAGGTTGTCATGAGTACACCGTTAGTCAGGGGAAGAAGGCTGGACCACAGCCGAAAGAGTGCAAGCTCTGCCATATCAAATAGAGTCGGGGAACACGAGATGTGTGACACATCCCGTTACTTTTCTTGAGCTGGCTAGAAATGCCTGACCAGTGACAGCATCACAATGTGGTCATCATAATTCGGACTCTGTTCCCCGGTGAGGATCACGTTCGGGGTTGAATTCACATCCAGGTTGTCGAGAGCCCAGTCATCCGTGCCAAGCTTCTCGTGCCAGTAGGCGAACCGGATATCGGTTTGTTTATCATATTGATAGGTGGCAGCGAGACGAATACTCAGCATATCACTGGTCAGCTCAGGAAACGGAATGACGGGAGACAAACCGGCCACACTGATATCCTCGCTGCCGTCACTCATGGCGATATCCAGCGAGAGCTTCAGGCGCTCGGGTATCGCTTGCCACTCGCCCCCTATCCCCAAACTGTCGATCCTGTCGTTGTAATCGGCATACCAGGTCACATTGATGCCATCCGTACTGCCTGTCTGCTGCGAAGCGGCCTCTTCACGCGAGACAAACCCGTGAAAACTCAAGTGCTCACTGACCCGATAGGCAATATCGAAGGAATAGATATCGCGATCTGCATCCTGCAGCCCCACGATCGAGTTGTCGTACTCGTCTTCAAGGCGATCATATGATGCACTGAGGGAAACCGAATCATTCAGATCATAGGTTGCCCGAATAAAGATACTGTCCTGTGTACGATCAGCAAAATGAAACTTCCGGAGTAACGGATTTTCGCCAATGGCAGTGAGATAGTTTGAACCGCTGCGTTCTGCATGCTCTCCCTGTATTCGCAGCGACAGATTATCCAGAGGACGATAGTCGACATGCGCACTGAAGCGATCCTCATCAACATCCTCTCGTTCTATGTCGACATAGTCACGGAGAATATCCTCCTTTTCATATTCAAGGCCGATCGAGGTATGACTACCGAACCGATAGCGCGCCGAGAGATCGAGTTCCTGCTTCCGATAGTAGTAGGGAGTGGAAATGATTTCACGACCACTCTCTGAAGAATCGAGCGCATAGTAGTTATAGGCTCCGAGCAGGCGATCATCGTCATCCCTTGAGTGATAGCGATATGCCGCTTTGAGAGACAGTTTAGGCATTGGCCTGGAAGTGACACGCAGATAAGCATCATTTACGGAGGCATCCGCATCCAGACCGTTGACTGGCAGAACTGGCGGTGCCGCGAGCACAGGATTGGCACTCAGGGGAAGGAAGGTCTGGTCCTGCTTCATCATGCCTGTTGAGAACATGCCATAGAAACGTGTCGTCTCGCCCATCAGGTAGTTTCCGCCCAGCGAGATTCGATGGAACTGGTTATCAGGATAGAGGGCAAGCCTGCCAGTCGATGAGGCAAGCGGGAACTGCGCCCCGCCACCGCCGCCAGTTATATCCAGGCTGAACGGATTCTCCCACGACAGGGAGTCATGGCCATTTCTGAATACCGAAAGATAGTAACCAAGCTCGACTCCGTACCTGGCCTTCTGGTAACCCAGCTTGAGGTCGAGCTGGGTCGTTTCGTAATCAATCGGTACTGGCAGCAGTGTCGCGCGTGTTCCTGTTCCGTAGGGCGGAACCAATTGTCCGAATCCACGCCCGATAGCACCACCGATAAGCTCGATCCCCTCCTTGGTCTCATACATCGCCGTGGCCTTGAAGGTCATGCCCTGTCCGAAAGTCGATTCACCGCCCAGCGTGTATCGACGACGTTCGGTTCCAATGTTGAACTGACGCAGGCTGGTTTGCAGGTTTGTCATGTCGCCCGTTTCGCTACCGGCCACCCAGCCGGCAGGTAATTTGAGTTCCGTGCTCCCGATATTCACGAACGGGCTCGATGGGGTCCTGTTCTGGCGCGAAGGGTTCTGCCAGTATTCCCCGAAAAGTGAAAAACCCGCGTCGTTTTCGTAGTCGGCACTCAGCGTCCTGGTATTGATTCCGAGGTCCCGTGCGGTAACCCGCCAGATCGCTTCATCAGAGGTTCCTTCAAGATCCGCATTCAGCACGAGGAACGGCGACCTGTCGATACCGGGAAAGGGCGAGTAGAGGAATTCATCTGTATCTGCCACGCCCAGTCCAAATTCGATCTGACCTTCAAAAGCATGGCCGCTCTCCATTACGAAGATACCCAGCACCAGAATGCAGAATGAATGCTGTAGCGGTCTTGTATTCATCAGATCGATCTTCCCGTCTCGTTAACGCATCAGATTGAGCCCTGAAGGATGATTGCTGCCATGCACCTGGGAATGACAATTCATGCACGATTGTCCGAGCACGGAACGTGCGATACGTGCAGTCGGACTGAAATCATAGAGTTCATCACTATGCGGATTCCTGGAATGCGGTTGATGATGACATTGCTGGCAGAGTTGCGGTGCGCGCCTCACAAGCGCTCCCGGGTGAATCGACCCATGCGCATCATGACAGATGGTGCAATCCTCGAAGACAGGCTCATGCTCCCACAGGAAGGGACCGCGCTTCTCGGCATGACAGGTATAGCAATTGTCATTGGTTGTAATCTGGCGCAGTTCCGCCTCGCCCGGAGGTTCATGTGCCTGGTGACAGTCATTGCATTGCATCTGCCCGTGACGGAGTGGATGACCGAACTGCTTCAGGGCCTTTGACCTAATGTCCGCATGACACGAGAGACAGGACTGCGACATCTCTGACGGACCGGGCCTGGACTGGCCCGGGTGCTGGATCGAGTGACAATCAGCACAACCGACTCCTGCTGCCTGATGGCTGCTCGCAGGCCAGTGACGCTCGACTGCTCCGCCATGACAATTGAGACAGACGCCATTGGCCTCATCGAGCGCATCGAGCGATTTTTCCCTGAATGTACGAATATCCTTGCTGCTCTCGGAATCCATATGGGTGGAACCCGGTCCGTGACACATTTCGCAGGAGTCGTCATCCTGCATGTCATGCGAGAGCATGGCACGATGATCCATCGAACTGTGGCAGGTCACACATCCCTCGCGGCCGATTGTTTCGGCCGCAAACAGCTGGCTAGCCAGCACATAGAGGGCGGCAGAAAAAAGGAGTATGAGGCTAGACCTCATGTTTCTTCACCCTCATCACGCCCGGTCTCCTCATCACGTCCTGTGAGCATCGACTTGATCGACGCGTACCACGGATGACCGGTTGTGAGGACCATGTATAGATGCACAATCAAAAAAGCCGCCATCGCGTAGGCAGCAATTACGTGAAGATCCGCCACCCGGTCCAGTGAAACCAGTTCAGACAATCCAGTGCGCGACCAGCTGGCATAGAAGAGATAGAGAAGGCCGGTAACCCAGATAAGCGGCGTAATGAATACCTGAATCGCCATGTAGGCAAGACGCTGCAATGGATTGTGCTTCGCCCGCCGTGTTTTTTTCCACGGCTTGTCCTCGTCACGGAAGATACCGTAAGCGTAGTAGCGCATCATCCCCATCAGGTTTTCCGTGGTCGGTATGTACTGCCGCCATTCGCCTGTCGTGATATGCCAGAACGCACCGAAAATCCAGAGAGTGATCAGGGCCCATGCAGCCATTTCATGCAGAGTGACAGCCTGGTCAAATCCGAACAGGCTGTACAGGGCACGGATTTCCCCCCCGGTAATCAACATGACGATGACGAGGAAAGCCTGGGTCCAGTGCCAGAAACGTTCAAAACGCGTGAAAAGCAATATCTTTGACACAACTACTCTCTGACATGTTCAAGTGCCCCGGCTGAAATCCGGGTGCCTATGGAAGAAAAGGTCTCACTACATTTGCCGGATCAAACGACCGTATAGTGCTTTTTCTTTTCATTATAGTTAACAAGCAGGTACCAGATAATGATCAAAATCAACGGGGCAAGATACGCCACTGCCCAGCCATCAAAAATATCAGGAAAATATGCCTGGAACCCGAGGCCGGTGATCTCGGGAATGCCGTCGAGAAAGTCAATATCGTAATCAGGAATCGTGAAGCCAAGTCGATCGAAAATGGCGCAGAATAGCGACCCCGACCACGCAAAAAAGAGAAGTACAACGACCAGCTTCAGATTGCCTTCCGCAGCCCTCCACAGGCTCCCCGACGCGCACCCCCCCGCAAAAATCATCCCGATTCCGAACACGATTCCGCCGAGTAAAGAGCCAAGCCAGAACGTGGAAGGAATCGCGAGATACGGGTCGACGCTGCCCTGCTGCAGTAAAAGCGATCCGGCCGGTATACCCAGAAAAAGCAGCAGCATGACAGCCTTCGACATGCCCCCTTCCGCCGTCATGAAGGGCTCGCGAAGGGCACGGGAGAAACAGAACCTTGAGCGATGCATGGCAAAACCGATCAGGAACACTGCTGCCAATAAAAAGCCGCGATTCGACTCCAGCTTGTCCGTTGAGAGCGCCCATGAGACAGACCAGGCAACCACGGCTGCCATCACCAGGAGTCCGATGACCGGGAAATAGCGCAGCATCGGGCTTCGCGGTCCTGATACAGGGGCCTGCATGCCCCAGGTCACATGCTCGAATGTCCAGTAGAGGAGTTTCAACCCGATCACCACGCCAATCAGGAGCCCCGCCCACATTGTCCAGCCCGCAGGAGACGAAAACATCGCCGGCGTAAAAAATCCCCCGACTGTGCAGCCACCAGCGAGCGTGGCGCCGAGGCCCATCAGGATACCCCCGCCAGCCCCCCAGACATACTCCAGTGGTGGTGGCCGATTGATCCGGAACTGACGGGAAATGAGTGCTGCGCTCAATGCACCAAGAAACAGCACGATATTCATCAGTGAAATCCGGTGCAGGAAGGGATCGGGCAATTCGCTATCGATACCAAGATAAGGGGCCAGCCCGATCAGACTGTTGAGATGATCGCCCCACAGTCTAAGGCCACCGAACACTCCCCAGAAGAGCCCCTGCTGCATCAAGCCAAGGCAGAGGAGCAGAATCACGACTGCACCGGCATAAGGGGACCAGGACTGCGTGAATGTCCTTCGGATCACGTGTGACGTCAAACTGCTCTGGCTCATCGTTTAGACACATTCAATCCGCCACGCTAGCGGCAGCGGGTCGGGTTATCAGAGTCACTGGCGCCATGAACAAGGAAGGCTCGCACATCTTTCAGCAACTCCTCGTCCGACAGATCGATCAGCTTGTCGGCAACCCTGTTGTTGGCACGCACACTCTCGCGATACTCGCGGGAAGTGTAATAACTGACAGCAGAATTCGTTTTACCTGATTGATCATGCCTGTCAGTATCGAAATAGGCACTCCATTCCGCGATTGTTCTGCTTGCCGGAGAAATCCCTTCCCCTGTCATCTGCTTGTGGCAGTCAGTACAGGTCGTGCGGTAATAAATGCGGCCGCGTCGCCAGTCTCCATCATCCACCTCTTCAGCCGGGATGAGACCGTAAGGAAAGAGCAACGCAATTGCCAGAAGAGCGATAAGAAACTGTGTTTTGACGAT
>JARRMW010000064.1:0-9311 GCA_037385685.1 Gammaproteobacteria bacterium | reverse complement strand
ATCAATATACGGCGCCGTGACGCCGGGTGATTGCTCGATGACTTTTTCAAGAAGTTCGATGGCCCGGTCATATTCCCCTTCATTCAGCATGGCGACGGCAACCTCGAAGTCCCTGCGGTACGTCTCATCCATATGGGGAATCTCCATGATGATAAAGCCATCTCGTCCATCCTCGAGTCGCTCAACAATGGGACCCTTGAGCATGGGAGGTTGCTCAACAATCGGCGCCGACTTGATCTTTTTATCCGTTGCACAACCGGCAAGATACAACAGCCCCATCATCAGAAACACGAATCCGACGTAAGTTCGTGCTCTTAACCTCCGTAACATTTTTCTATGCATGCTTTGCATCACTCACCTCCTTGCCCTCCGGATTCCACGGCAGAGCCAGACTCTTCCGCCTGAGCAGGCTCTGCAGATTCGGATTCCGCGCCAGAGACGTTCTCTTCCGCCTGTGCAGGCTCTGCGGATTCAGTTGCCGGTGGCGCCGTTCTGGAACTTTCGAAAATAAAGGTTTCCAATGAACTGATGATGCTACTCGCCTCTTCCGGCTTATCATAGCGGGCGGGCACAAATTCGGCCAATTTTTGCAGGCTCTTTTCGATCCAGACATTGTAGACGCCCCGGGATATCAGCTTGAGATTGCTCTCATGGACATTGATAGCCCTCTCCTCGAACGGATAGGCCTGCTCTTCGATGGCCAGTTCGTAGGCTTCTCGTTCCGATGGATTCAGTCCTTCCGGACGCTCCGACGTCATCAGGGCGTTACTGAAATGCGCGTATATCTCCGCCAGATAAAAGGTCGCAGCTGCAGTGATCTCTCCAAATTCATAATCCACAAGCCGGCTGAATTCCTGCGTAGCCTCCTTCATCAGATCGCGCTTCCTACGCAAATTAACTTCAAAGGGTTTCACCAGCCTGACGGCCACAAAAGCGCATCGATCGCAACGATCTCTCCGAGTTCCTTCAGATAGGACTCCCGATCGTTCTGCGACTTTAGGATGCCGGCGATTTTGTTGCGAGTCTCCAGGTTGAGCTCAACGGGTTGCGGGAAATAACTGACATAACGTCGGTAAACCTCGAGGGCTCGCACGCTGTTGCCGTCCTCTTCATGCAATTCCGCCGCGACCCGCAGGGCATCCCGTCTTATCTCGTCATCCTCGGATTCCCTTTCGATGCGTTCATATTCATTAGCCGCCAGGGAGAGCTGGCCGTTTTCCTTGTAGACATATGCGATCTTCTTGGTTACCTCGGACTGTAACGCGTGTCCGGGAAAGCTGTTGCGGAATCCTAGCAGTACCGTGGAGGCCGTCTCCCAATCCTTGAGCTGGATCAGGGCTGCGGCAGCGTCGTATTCGGCGTTGGGCTTGATTTTTGAGGTCGGTGCCATCCGCCCCACCCGCAAGAAATGGTCGGCTGCAGCCCGATAATCTCCGACCGCGTTGGCCTGTTCGCCCTGCTTGTAAATCGATGCCGCGAGATTGTCGATCAAGCCCTCGCTCGTTTTGTCTCCTGCGGGCAGCAATTCTAATACGTGCAGATAGGCCATCTCGGCTTCACTGTAGTGCTGCAGCTCATAGGAAGAATGACCGAAGACCAGCCAGGCTGAACGAGCGACATCGACATCCATGTCGGGGAATGCCTTGATGAGCTTGTTTGCGGCGGCCAGTGCCTGCTCGTATTCCTTCATGCCGTAAAGATCATCCGCTGCCGCCCCGAGGACGATTGGCGCCTTCTCGTGCTTCGGGAAAGTTTCGGCAAACTTCAGCGAACTGCGGACAACCTCCCGCCTGACCGTATCCCTGTCGTCCGGCGCGACCGTGCCAAGATGCTCCCGATACGCGTAAACCGCCAAATAACCCGCCTCCGAAGATTTTTTGTGCGGCGAATAGTCATATGCGATCTTCTCGCATTCCACGGCCGCTGCCCCGAACGACCGGTTTTCCAACAGCAGTTCAGCAAGTTGGTAATTGATGGCTGGCGATTCGAGATCCGTCGGGAATGAGATCAGGAACTCCCGATACCAGTGCAGCGCTTCCTTGAAATTCGCAGACTTTTGTTCGACCTGTCGCGGATCCTGATAGCAGGCATGATAGTGATTCGCCAGGTCGGTCAGGTTGGTCTTCAAGTAACCGAGGACGTCCGGACGCTCACTTGGCTCGAAATACTTCCAGTATTCGGCCTTCAGTCCGTAATTCGTTGCGAATTGCTTTTTGGACTCAAGAACTAGGCTGGGGAACCCGCCGGCGGCATGAATTTCGATAACCCGCATATGGAAGTTCGGCGCTACCTTGTGAAACGGGTTGCGGTTCACAAAGGCATCGTAGGTAGCAGCCGAGTCGGCGTAGCGGCGCTTATCGAAGTAGAATTCGCCAAGGTTGCTGTATATATTGTCTTCGTAGATGCGTTTCCCGTGTTGTGAGAAGTATTCCGCCACGGAATCGGCACCGCCGAGGTTGGAAAAACCTAAACTGATGACGCGGAATGTATCTTCCATGCGCTTGCGTTCCTGCTCATCTGCAGTCTGTTCGAAATCGTATCCCACGGACACCTTATGATCCAGAAGCGCAATGAATCGATCCAGGGAACCTTCATAGAGCTCCTGTTTGTAAAACGTCCAACCCAGTTTATACAGGGCGAGTTCGTAGTAGGCGGAACTGACACCTATGCCCACAATGCGCTTATAGGCATCCTCGGCATCCAAGTAACGTCTGTGAGCAAAGAAGTATTCAGCACGCCGGAACTGGACTTCATCAATATATCGGGAGCGGGGGAAGTTGCGGACTATCCGGTCCATGACCTCCATGGCTGCCTGGGTCTGTCCAAGCTCCTCATACGCGCGGGACATCTGGTACAGTACCTGATCGTTGCGCTTGTATCGGGGGTACTCGTTAAGCAGTTTTTTATAGAGCGCAATGGCCTCGCGGGCACTCGGCCTTTCAAGATCGTCAGCGCCTTCAACATTCGCTTCCGCACCCGAAGCTATACCGTCCACCGGCTGCCTCTGGATTGCCCGTCTTTCGAAGTCCGCTTCGGACTCATCGTAAACAGCAATATGTGCCAGCGACTGGTGCGACGATCTGCCGGTGACTGAATCGCCCGCTGGATCCTCTGTGAGCTCCGGGGAAGACAACGCCGTCGCTGGAGCCCGCCAGGCAGCCTCGGTGAGGGTCCCGTATTCTTTTTCGATCTTCAGGTCGGCCAGACGACGGATGGCCTCGGGTGCCAAAGGGGACCCCGGCGTTTGCTCAAGAAAGCGCTGATAACTCTGCATTGCTTTCTCGAAGCCGCCCTCAATCTTCTCTTCCTTGATCTCAATCTGCATATGGCGCAATTTGGCGATCGTATCCTTGTTGCTCATCGATTGACAGGCGATAAGCATTGCGGTTACCGCCAATATAAAAAGCCGGATCCGATTCATCGACTCACCCTCTTCTGCGTCTGGGCCCTGGTTGCACGGTCATAGCTGTCTGCCATACCAAAACGCGCCTTGATTTGAAGCTCGGCGAGCCGCTCGCGACGCCTGACGAGTTCATTCACGGCCATGGTTTCAAGCATATGACCCTGACGTGCCATCAGTTCTCCCACTTTTTCCCGGGCCTCACGGATCTTTAACCGCTGACGGCGGATCTCGTCATCGTAGCCTTTGTAGCTCTGGGTAGCGGCCTGCCGTACACGCACGAAGGCGGCATACTGCCTTTTCAACTGATCCACCACACGATTCAGGTCGTAAAGATGCCTGTACACTTCAGTGAGACGCCGGTCATAATTCGTATAGATGTTCCAGTGCAGAACCCCTCTCAAACGTTTGATTCGGACCTTGATTTCACCAGATACACTCTCACCTCCGGCCGCCAGGTTCTGTTCTATCCGGGCAATCTGTTCGCTGATCATTCGCTCATTGGAAGTGGCAAGGTAATCGGGCCTGGGAGCCACCAGCATGGCCTTCAGGCGCTGTTCGATACGGTCCCGCTGCTCCAGGCGCAGGCGCATCTGCGAATCAAGCCGCCGAAATTCCCGGTCGATGGCGGGAAGTAGCGGCAGGTAATAAGCCCGACGCTTTTCAATGATTTCCTCGTAGGCGTTCAGATCGTCTTTCCAAGCTTCCAGCCTCTTGCGCAATTCTTCCAGGTCCAGATAGTTTTTCAGGGATTCCTGGAAATCATGGGAGGCCATTAATTCAAGCAGGTAGTAGGTCTCAGGCGTTTGCGGTAGCTTGCGCAGCTTAACGACCCAGTTGACATCCTGTTTCAGCTCCTCGCGCACTAAAGCCCGAAGAAAATAGCCTTCACGGATGCTCTTGATGGATGCGCCAAGCTTGTCGATCTCGGTGTCGAAGTTCTCCAGTGCACTGCCGTAAACCAGTGCCGCCCTGCTATGCACGTTCAGCTGGCCGTAGACATAAGGAACGGCAAGCATGGCTTCCTGCACCGCGTCGTCGGTTACCTCCCTTGTCACCAGAACGCTCCAGGGCACCAGCGCCATTTCGAAACGTCCCTGGAAGACGTCTGCCCAGCCGGAGCCGAGCAACGCCCTGTTGGAGAACGGGCCGTTCAAACGTACCCGGTCCAGCACCTCCTTGGCACCTTCATAATTGTGTTCCTCCAGGAGCTTGGTTCCGAGGACCAGATTCGATTTGTCCTTGATCGCCAGCGCGAGAGCGTTATTGCCGTCGATTTGCCCTGTAAGGTCGAGATACCGCCGCCCCTCGGCTTCATGCCCTTCTTTGAGCAGCGCAATACCGAGGTTGTAAGTGCTAAAACCTTCAAGGCTTTCGGCATCCTGGAGGTCTGTCAAAATACCTGCGGCATCGGCATAACGACCGTTGGCCATGAAAATTTGGGCTCGCAGGAATGCCAGATCGTCGCGAATCTTTGGTGGAACAGCTCCCTTGATACGCTCCACGGCATAGAGGGCATTTGCCGGCTGGTCTTTCTGGAAGTAAATCCGCGCCAGGCGGAAGATGGCCTCGTTGCGCACCTGTTCCTCGACATTGCCCTCAATTACCGCCGTGATGGCGCGCCCGGCGCGGCGGTGCATCCGATAGGCCAGTTCAAAATCACCTACGGCGAACTCGGCCTGGTTGATATGGTAATAGAGGCTGTCGAGTTCGGGCTCATCGAGGCCATAGTGCTGCGGAAGTTCGGTGTCGAGCCTGGCGATAGCATCGAACCAGTCTCCTTGAAAGGCGTAATAAATAGCCTCACCAAAATAGAGATCCTTTAGATCTTTCGGAGCGGACGTACCGAACGCCGCCGAAGACACGAAGAAGATCAGAATTGTCAATGAAACAAACAATCTGTACATGGATTACATATCCTTCATTGTAATATTTTGGGAGGTCAGGGATATTTCCACGATTCTGGGGCCCACATCCTTATTGACCTTGAACTTGTTCGTATTACGGAAATCGGTGCCTCCCGAAGGTTTACCGATGACAGACACCTGCAGATCGTGTACGCCGGTCCGGATATTGCCGGTATAGATGCGCTGCACTCCCCCTTTCTGCAGGGCTTCGAGTTCCTTGAAGGTGTAAAGGTGATGCGCCACCGCCTTGTCGTCCAACTGGATCTCAACCGAATCGAGGCGAAAGGTCTCGCCTTCGGCCAGTGATACGAATACCGCGATCTGCGTAGTGGATGGATACAGCAGCTTCTCTTCTAGCTGATTCAGTTCCGCCGCAATGCTCAGAACATCGCTCTTGATTTCCTGAACCTGTTCATCCAGGCCCTTGATCTGTTCTCTGGAGACTTCCTGCGCATAAGCAGCGAAGCTCAAAACAAACACTGAAATTCCTAAAATAACCCCTCTTAACCAGCAAAACATGTTTGCAACCTCCGTTTGTGTATAAATTGGAACGGCCCTATGTGGCTGCCCCCGGCAGGCACAAAGACCTGCCTCTGCAAGATCTAAAACTTTCCGACCAGATTGATAAACAGCCCCTGGTGCTTGTAATCCAGATCGGTCAAATCATCTGAAAAATCACTGAAATCGTAGCCGACACCCACCTTCAAATGATCGCCCAGCTGGCGGAATATTCCCAGCAACACCCCGCTGCGGCTGTCCTCAGCATCGGGCAGATCAAGCCAGCGTCCTTCGATTAGTGCATCCCATTTATGGATGAAATGCCAGTCTGCACGCAGCACATAAAGGTGAGCCCGACTGTCAAAGAAATCTTGATTCTCCCGGTCCTGAGCCACCTGACCGTAGCGATATGCGTACTTGCCGCCTACGGTCCAACGAGATGTCAGATCATACATGACATCTACCGATCCAATATGGCTTCGCTGGACAAAGTCCGACGCTGTATTGTTGCCGTTTACCTGACCGGCCGGCGGGACATTGTAGAAGTAAGTGTACTTGAGCAGCGCATTCAAACGGTCATGATTAACGGGGCGATACGCCCATCCCAGGACCGCTTCCGTATAATCGCTGTCATAGAAATCCCCCTGCGAACTGTCACTGAAGGAATAATTAAATTTGCCGAGGAATCGCATGTCCTGGGAAAGTTGGTATTTAAAATTGTTTTTCGACAGCCAGGTGGTGCGTTTGTCGAATCGGGTATCCGGCTGCTCTGTTCTATCGATTCGATATTCCATGGCACTGGCGATCTTCAGCTTATCGAACCCATAACCGGCACTCACACTTACTGCCTTTCTATCAAGTTCAGCGTCGGTCTGATGATCCCGGAGCGTGCCTAAATCGATGTGCGCGCCAAAATTTAGGTGATCAAAGGGCGCGAGATTCACGCCGGCAGAATGCGTCAGACCCGTGAGGCTGTCACCATGGGTATAGCGCTCTTCGAGGAAAACACTCGCGCTATCCGAATAGCGCGTGCGGAAGCCGGAGGCCATATTGCCTTTTCTGGCACGTAGGCCATTGTCGGTCCGCTCGTTCTCAAAGGTATAGTTAAGATACACTGTGGTCCGGTCGGTATACAGGTATTCGGTCTCAAGCTTGGCGCCCGCACCCAGATCGCCGCCGGAGACCTCGCCGGTGATATTGAATCGGTCGGTCAAACGAAAACTGCCGCCGGCACCGATCCGGGAGTTGTCTTCGCGACTGTCGCTCGTCTGAATCGTCCCCTGCCCAAAAGCATATGCTGTCCAGCGGGCACGGGAATCGTACAGCAGCTTGGCCACCGCATCCGTCTTGCGACCCTGTTCCTGGGTTGCAGGAACGACCGCTGAGTTGTCCTCACGGTTGTCATGACGCACGCCTGTACTCAGAGTCCAGTTGTCACCCATCCGATAATGGAGATCCAGCTCGCCGGCCTCGGTTTTGAGACCATTGCGCTGATCTTCTATGTCCACCTTCGAATGTGCGCTCAGACGGTCGCTTAAAGGCAGCTTCGCCGTGCCACCGTATTGGATCAGATCTGTGTCAGTGGCGAGGCCCGGTGCCGAATAACCCGCCTCGAGGTCCTGCATGTAAAAGCTTACTCGACCGCGCCCGTTTTGAAAAAAGTCCTTGAAGCCGACACTGGCATCAATGCGATATGCCCATGCATTTGTTTCATTGTCGTCAAAGGTATCAGAGCTGCCGAAGTCGAAACCGCCTTCAGTCGAGGTCTGGGACGGAATGCCCGGACCTTTGGTGCGGCCTGTTTCGAGTCTGATCCACGACTCCGGGGACTTGCGGATGGTCAAATCTGCTCCACCCAGAGTGTTTTCGATGTCCTCTGGTTTATCCCGGCTGGCGGTCAGGCCAACCTTGACATGGTCATTGAACCAGTAATGAAACCTGCCGCCAGTTGCCAGCTGATCCGGGTCATCAAACCCCGGGGTGTATTCATAATGGACCACCAGATAAACAGGGTTGCCGCTGATTGAATCGGTATGCACCAGCAGGTTGTCGTCAGCCGTAGCGGGCAGGGGCTGCGCCAGCAAGATGCGCCCCTGCAGGTAGTCGATATCGTAATCGAGCACCGGCACCAGGTTTTTGACCCCCAGAACGATTCCGCTATCTTTATCGCGGACCTCTATGCGCATCTTCTCGGAACCCTCCAGAATGTCCCGATGCTCCAAATAATAGAGTGATCCGTCAGTGCCCAAAAACTCGTCACGCTGTGCCACTGTACCCGGGTCTGCTGCAAAGCTGTCCAGCAGCAAGCGTGGCTCTCCGAAACTGGTGGCGCCAAGAGGCTGATAATGAAGATTGGCGCCGTACAGCCCGCGGTTCACATGCGCCAGATCATTATCGGTATAGTCAACCTTGAAATTGCCCCATAGACCGTAGGTTTCGTCTTTATTCACCTTGACGTAGAACTTGCCATAGGTTGGCGCATCTTCTGTGACAGTGCTGTCATCGCCGAAGGTCGGGTAGTGGTAATCCGGGTCAATTCGTCGGAGCAGGGCATCGGGGGACTTGTCCGTGAAATTGGAGAAGATATCGTCTAAGGATTCTTCGCGGGTATCGGCACTTGCCGTCAGTGACCACCCATTTTCGAATTTGCCGTTCGTATAAAACGCCAGGCGACCCTGGGAGCTTAGATCATCACTGTATTGCGGATTATCCTTTATCATCACTGTATTGCGGATTATCCTTTACGAGACGTTCGGCAGGTCCACTGGTCTTGTTGCCAGACAGCGTAAAGTCCGCGATTCCCACGGTGAACCAATCGCTCTTTTTCAAGGCAAGGTCGCGAAGGAACAGCTCGCCGTTGCCGAACTTGTCGAGCACGGCCACCTCAACTGTATGCATGCCCTCCGGCAGGATTTCTTCGGCCACGAAACCGCCCGAGCCGTCCACGGGCACCTCATATCCAGCCATCCACACCCCGTGCCCTTCAGGTATCGCCGTGCCGTATGCCTGCACCGCACCGCCGTGAAGAGGAATATTGCGGCTGGCGATACGACTCTCACCATAACCGACCAACAGTTCCTCGCGGAGATTCGCTTCGGCAACCGATTGATCGATATGGTCGGCCACCCAAAGTGGCTGGGGGCTTGTTTCGTCAAAATGTCCCTTTTTGTCGTACACCCGCACCAGGTATTGCAATTTGTGCACCGGTGCAGAGAAGGACTCGAACTCAGGCTGCCATTGAGCCAAACCGTCAGCGTCTATGGCAATAACAGCGATGGGCGTATCGCGGACGGACCTCTCCTCTTCGAAAATCCTGACTTCAGCCCGCTCAATAAAGCTGCGGTAATTGGTGTACAGGCGAAAGTGCACCAGGTTCTCGATAAACGTCGTATCTGCCAAATCCTGATAACGGATCGTGCGCGGCCAGGCGGTCACGTTCAGCCGCGGTTCCAGCTTCAGGCTGTCATGCTTGAACTGGATCTGAGCATCTGCAAGGGCCACATCGG
>JARRMW010000063.1:0-8493 GCA_037385685.1 Gammaproteobacteria bacterium | reverse complement strand
TACCCCCGGGCCCAAAAGTGCTGGCCCACGAAATTGCGCTTGCGCCCACCGTACACTCGGGCCAAATGGATCGCGCTCTTGCCCTTGAGGTACCCGATCACCTGTGACACCGCGTACTTGGGCGGAATCGAGATCAACATGTGCACGTGATCAGGCATCAGATGCCCCTCGAGGATGCGGCTCTCCCTGTGCCGCGCAAGGTCGCGAAACACCTCCCCGAGGTGGCGGCGCAGCTGTTCGTACAACGCCCGGCGACGGCACTTCGGGATAAAGACCACATGGTATTTGCACTCCCATTTGGAGTGGCTCAGGCTCTCAGACTTGTCCATCGGGATTCTCCACTGTCGTGTGCTTGGCGGCTCACGACACGGAGTCTTCCTGATGGACTCCCGTAACTGTCAAACTTTTCGGGTCCCCCGGCAAAGCCGGGGGATTTCCTGTTCTTGGTTAAGGGAATCAAGGATAAGGAAACCGGGCTCCCACCCGCCGTTACCGGGCAAGGTTTGGCGCGAGGCAAGAACCGCCTTGCGCGGGGCTGCCCCGCAGTACATCGTTCCTTGCCTATCCGGATAGCCCCCAACCGGCGGCTGCAGCGCTTGCCGATCAGGTCAGGCGACATAACTGCCGGGGTGGGTCCAGATACCTTCGTACAGCCCCGCGTAGGTTGGCCTGGCCATCAGGCTGTCGATTCGGATCCAGCCGGCAGGGAACAACGGGAGAGGCAAGCATCGTTCCAGTCATAGCCCTGCCTTTCTGGCAGGTCGCGCATGAGGTGCAGGTCCTACCGGCCCGGGAGACGGGCCAGGGCCGACAGCCCTGTCTTGGCTTGGCGGATGAGGTACATGATTAGAAACCATACCGTCAGCGGAAGCTTGGTGCCCAAGAAGAGGGTGCCAGCGATGATGGACGTCTGGTGGCGGCAGTGGTCCCACTGAAAGGTTTTGCGACCCTTGGCCCGTAGCACGCAGTATGCAGTATGCAGTATGCAGTACCGCCACAACACGGGCACCGAAAGCCCGCCGACCAATGGGCCTTCTGCAGCGCCCCTCGCGCTGCACCTCAGTGCCACGCTGCTGGAAAAACTCAACCAACGACATCCCCGGAGGAAACTGAATGCCATTCACGGCCATGACACACCCTCTCTCGAGACACTCCTGGATAGGTTGCGGTTATCGGTAGCTCAGCTCGTGAGCGGGGCTGACCTTCCTTGCTAACGATCATGGAAGGCGCACAGCCACCCCTGAAGATGAAAGTGTTGTTCCATGCTAACGGGTGTTTGCGAGCGTGACGATCGTTCACAAGGATAATCCATCGGTCAAACATGCAGTTAGGTGTTTTGCGTCGTAAGGAGGTTTCTTATGACAAAAGGATCTTCCGGCGCGGCAACTACCGCGGTACTAAGGACGGTACTAAGAAGAGAAAAGGACTTGAACCTACTACAGAGAATACTAACAAGATGATTGAGCAAGCAAAATATCCGTATAACAGAGAGATAGGACTGCGTGGCGCGATAACGGGACGGAGGAGCGTACAGAAAAGGGCGGAGGTAGGAAAAGAAAAGGACGGTAGAAGACGATGGACAAGGACGGAGGAGCGTACGGAAAGGGGCGGAGGATCGTTTAGAAATGGACGGTGGAGCTGTGGACAAGTCCGGTGCGATGCCCTGGGCGCGATGTCCCGACACGCCGGACTGGGCGGGCGCTCGACGTTCGGGCAGGTCCTTTTGGCGTGTCTTGAGCGTGGGAAAGGGATCGTTGTGCACCCGGGAGGCATCCTGAGCGCCTCGACACGCCGCAGTCGGATTATCTTTCGTGGGAAGAGGACGGTGCTCCCGCAGAGCAGCCGCAGCAGCTGGCGCTAGTGGAACAGTACGCGCGGAGTTCTACTGGATGTTGCAAAAGCGTGGGAAAAGGACGGTGCCCTGCCTTTACGTGGTTTGCTGATGGAAATGACTGAAAAAAGACCCTTGATAGACGCTCCGCGTGGTAAAGGGACGGTAGTGGGTAGAGGTGCCTGAACGTACCGGAACCGAGGAAGAGTCGATCGCTTTTATGTAGCGGCCATGGACGTCCGTGGTAAAGGGACGGTTACTCGTTCGAGTCGGGGTTCGTGCCATCCCGTTGGCGATGACAAGAATTCTGGACGCGCTAAGGAATGGCCTGAAGGGCGTATCCACTTGACTCAAGTTGGGGGCTTAATCAGTTGTAGAAACGGATCAAGTCGCGCGGTGCAGGCCCAAAATGCGGGCTCCCCTGGCCTTAGTCGGCGCACCGAGGCCAGCGTACCGACGGGCACTGGAGCGAAGTGGATACCCCATTGGCCTGAAACATTTCCGTCCTCTTATCACGCTCTAGGCTGTCGCTGGATCTTGGGGAAAGACGCCGTTGCGGTCTCAGCGTGAGTAAGGGGCCGTTGCCGAGGGTGTGGATCGTGAAGGTGTCGGTTCGGAAAGAGCCCTAGGCGGCGGGCTGTGCAGGAAACCCTGTCGAGCCGCGCACCTCTTGATCGTCGCTCAAGCCACTGCGGTTTAGCCCCGGGAAAAAGAGTGGGCCAAGTGGGCCGACAAGACGCAGCGTGCTAACAAGACGGCGAATGACCGGTATCCGCCAGCGGTGCCGATGTCGGCACGGATCCAGGCTCACGAAAAAGTACGGTCAGCTTCCATGGTTCCGAGCGACCGTTTCCGGCGATGGCATAGCTGTGAAGAAATCCCTCGTCCCGCATCCTGTTGAGTTGCCCGATTGCATCACGCTTGACGACCCGGAGCTCGCAGTGGACCCCGATCGCCTCGAAGAGTACAGATAGCAGAACGCTGTAGCTCGCATTGGATTTCTGTGACGCAAGGAAGCGGTGCAGGGCCTTCCCGAGTGAGCTTAGCTTGCGCCGCAGATCCAGGCTCAGGAAGGTCCGATAGTTCTCCAGCCAGGCCGAGACGACTGGGTGGATCTGGATGTAGTAACAAGACTCGTCCTTCGTCGAGACGTACTCGATGTCGAACAGCCGGATCGCCTTGCCCTGGAACGCGTTCGCGCCCTTGGGTTGCTCGAAGCGGAGCGTGATGGCGGCGAGCCGGTTGAGACTCCCTCGACGCTTCTCGATCGCCCGACCGCCCCAGCCGCCTTTCGGGGTACGTCCCTGAATCGTGGTTTCGAGTTGGGAGATCAAGCAGTAAAGGGTATGTACATTGACCGGATCGTCGGGATCGGTCCCGCTTCCTGGGGCTGGGATCGGGAGGAGTCGGGCGGGTCCGGTGAGACGCTGCGAACGCAGGGTCAGCAGTCCGATAAGGGTATCCTCGTCGTAGATCGTCAGAGCGGGGCCAGCCTTGAAAACTCCGCCGCCATCCCATCGCGAGTGGAGAACGGTCCAGTCCTCCGCCTGGGCGGCTTTGCGGGCCGTGGTGCGGCGTATCGGGGGAAACAACGGCAAGCGCGTGAAAGGCGTCGGAAACTCGTTGCTCGGGAAGAGCTGATATTGCTCGATGCCATGCTCTCGCAGGAACGTTTCGAGCTTCCGATTGGCGGCTGCGATAACTGTTCGCGTAGGGGTTCCCGAGCTGGCGGGCACGCGGGGCTTTGCCGGGGGCGATACGGCCGCTGTCGCCGCTTTGGCTTTTGATCGTTTGCGCGCTGTTTCTTCCAGCCTCTGGAGTGTGATGGTCAGTCGCTCGGGAGCGATATTTGGGGACGAAGCGGCTGGCGGCTCCAAGATTTCCCGCGTTGGCTGCGGGGCGATAACCGACCCAACGTCCGAGCTGCCGGCATCAGTGGGTTCTAGCGCCATTCGACGTGCCATGGAGGCTCAAAAATGGTCGAAAAATCTGCTAGTAGCAAGAGAAACTAAATCGGAGTCAGCACATACTGTAGTCGCATCTTCCACGCTATGCAATACGGTGTTAGTCTTCTTGCACCTAACACGGTATTGCCAGCGAGGATATGGTTTCATGAAAGTGGTTGCCGTCGTTCAGAACAAGGGTGGCGTGGGCAAGACCATGCTGACCCGAAACCTTGCGGTCGGATTCGCACGACGGGGAAAGCGTGTGCTTATCATCGATCTGGACGCTCAGTGCAACCTGTCGCGCCGCTTTCTCTCGATGACATACGACCCATCGGACCCAGATGGGGTCTTGCCGCCGGTTCATCCCGACTTCGACCCGGAAGCCGAGGATGGCTGGTCTGGCTTGAGCAGCAGCGCTGAGATTTACTTTTCGGGGGAAGTGTTTCCCTATCCGACTCGAATCGACGGTGTCGATGCCTTGCCGGGGCATGGATCCAGGCTGCTGGAGATAGAGCTCGTTAAGGCATCCGAAGTGCGCGAGCGGGTACACGAGCGGTTGAAAGCATTTCTGGATTTGCCCGAAGTGGCCGCGACCTACGACCTAGTGCTGATTGACACGGCACCCGCGAAGGGGCCGCTGACGATTAGCGCCATGCGCGCCGCGACCCATCTGATCATTCCCACAGTCATGGAGCAGCAGCCGATAGAGGGTCTGCACGGGATGCTCGCGCTGTGGCGTCGGGAGCTGCGGCAGCGCGATGTCAACCGTCCGTTACAGATCGCGGCGATACAAGTGAACTTGTTTCGCCGCAGCGTGGCTCTGCACGAGGGCCTGTACGCGTCACTTCGGGAGAACCCAGCAGTGAGCGAGCTTCTTTCGCCGGTGCTGCTCTGCCAGCGGGTCGCCTTCGCGGAGACCGACCGCGACGATGCACGACCTGCGAATGTCTTCGATTTGGGCCCCAAGGATCCGGCGAGGATCGAGGCAACTGCCATGGTGGACCATATAGACAGGACGCTTTACGGCACGATAGCGGAGGCCGCGGCATGACCGAGTCTAAGCGTCAGCGACTTCGCCTCGGTGGGCCTACTTTGGCGGGTATCGAGGAATATGTGCAGGGGGCCGACGGCAGGGCGGATTTCGTAGCGGAGATGGTGGACTTGGAGCGAATCGAGCCCGATCCGAACAATCCGAGGAGACTTGGACTTACCCTGGATGAGGTGGCCCCTCTTTCGGATCCAGACGAGGTGGCAGTGCGACGCGGCGACGAAAACTTGGAGCCCAGATGGGGGGTGCTCATGGAGCTGCGTGAGCTGGCCGATTCGATACAGGCGAATGGTGTTCTTCAACCGATCAAGATCTACCGGCACGGGTCTGGCTTTCGTATCGCCTATGGGGAGCGTCGGTACTGGGGGGCCCACATCGCCGGGCTGCGGTCGATTCCAGCTCTGATCCTCGCCCATCGGCCAGCGCGCCTGCGGGCATTGCAGCTGGTTGAGAATGTGCAGCGTTCGGATCTGGATCTTCCGGCGCGAGTGCGTAATATCGCTGGGGTGCTCGAGGATCTGCGCGGAGATGGGGAAGCGAGTGCGCCTCGACTCGCAACGATGGTCGGATTCTCAGAGCGCGTGGCGCGCCGCTACGTGCAGGTCGTGAAGGGACCGCAAGAAGTGCGGGAGGCCATTGACGGCGGCACGGTGACAGATCTTAAGACCGCGGCGGCACTGGTGGGACTGGACGGGGGTGCTAGGACGTTCGTGCTGGGACGCATGGCCATGGGCAAGAGCTTCGAGCAGGCTTGCGGAGAGTGGGAGGCCCGCCAGCGCGAGAGTGAGGCTGCCATGCCTACTGTAGGGCGCCCGCGCACCAAGGTGACCTTGGGTAGCACGAAGAACGTTGCGCTGGTGCGCGTTCTGATGGAGCGGATCTGCGGGGTGGATGCTCTCCCAGATATCAGATGGGATGATTATGGTGCTGTCGCTAAGGCTTGGCAAAAGCTCCTGGTCGACATTGAGAGGTCGCTGCAGAAGTGAAGACCACGGTGAAGTTAACCGCCAATCTGCGGATGGCTTTCCTCGAGGCGGCAAGGGTCGAGCTTGGACAGCGCGGAAAGAGCCGTTGGGTCTGTGCCGCCCTGGAGGAGTTGGAGCGGGATGACCGGGGGTTGGCAAGCGTCGGGCTTGGTGAGGATGCTTTCGTCCCCGAGTGTTCGGTTCAAGTGGCCCTAGGCCCGGAAGACGAGGAGCGCTTACGCCGTTTGGTCGAGCATGTGCGCCGCCAGGATCCCCTCGCCGAAGGGGTCCAGTCCCAGATATTGCGTGCGGCTATCCGCTGGAAGTTGGTACGGTCCCGGGGACCGGCTAGGCTAGAAGCACGACAACTATCTGTTAAAAAAGGTAAAATTGGCGGCGATGGTTTTGAAAAAAGTCCTGCCAAAGGGAAGCGCAGGACAATGCGTTCTTCGTCCGTGAGACTACGTCCACCGAAAGCTGCCGACAAGGGTTCATAAGCCGTGAACCGTGCCTAGCCGTCTCCGAGACCGCTCTGCGAAAAAGCCAGTGCCGCGACCTCTAGCGGAAATTTTGCCGGCATATAACTTGTCCAGAACTGGCAAGTACATATCTGGACTCCAACCCTGCTAGTCACGATCCTGCCCGCGAGCCGGAAATTCTTGTGCTCGCGATCCTTACAGATCTACCGGGCAGCTCTTGCTCGACTCTCTGATCTGGCCGCACCGGGCTCAAGCCTTGATAAGGCGCCGCAACGCACCCGGCAATCAATGGACGGTCGCCTTCACGATCTGGGTGCGTACGAAGCTTCGGAGTGTCGCGGCGCCAAGGATGCGCTGCCAGACTCCCAGTCGCCCCAATGCGTTGGACCTGCTGACAGGTTCTTATGCCCTGCTCCGGGGTCAGCTTCGGCCAAACGCGCCCACACCTACCGGGGAGCTGCGCGGCTTGGCTTTGCTTTCCATGCCTTGCGGACACCGAGCGGAGTCGCAGCGCCGGGCCAAGCCTCGGACGTTTTAGCGTACATTCCGCACCCCTGCGTCAAAGGCGCCATGAGTTTTTCTACCATCCTATCCATCGCGTGGGTGCCGCGTGAAGCAGCTTGGCGGTACCTGTAGAGCGGCGAGAAACGCCAGCTGGATGGCGGTGAGTGGCTTGGCCAAGCGGCGTTCGCCGCCGACACAAAGGATGAGGATGCCTCGGAACTTCCAGGTCACCATGTAGGCGGTCGGACGAGCAGTTGGTTTGTTGTCCCAGCCCGGGACGGTGGCCTGACGGGCGTGGAGCTCGGTGCGCATCACCAGCTCGATGAGCCGCCAGATGAGCAGGGAGATCAGCAGGATCAAGCCGAGCGCTTCGATGCGCTCGGGGCGCTTGAGAAACAAGGCATTGACGATCTGATCATCCTTGAGGAAGCCGAAGTTCTTCTCGATCCCGTTCTGCTCTTTGTAGGTGCGCAGGATCTGCTCGGCGCTGTAGTGATCCTCGCCCTCGCTGGGGACGTTGCTCAGCAGGACGAAGCAGCCGGCCAGCAGGCGGCGTTTGGCGAGCACCTCATGTTGCTCGAGGATCTCGATGTCGAGCCCATAGTCGATGGCAATGGGGGTCTTGGGGACGTTCTTCTTGGGGCGACCGCGCCCATAGCGGGGGCGTTCCTCGATGCGCACGTTCATCTGGTGGAAGGCGCTGCGGTAGGCGCGCACCTCGGCGGCGGCCGCCTCGGCATCGGCACGGCAGAAGAAGGTCTTCCTTGCCTCGGCCTTGGCGACCTGCTCGATGTCGCTGCGCGAGGCCTTGAGCTCGCGCTCCAGACGCTTGAGGCGGCGTTGATCATGGGCGCTGGAGTGCACCACCACCGCCCGATAGTCTTTGCCATAGAGGGTGACCTTGCCCTCGTGCACGCGATAGCACGCCCCGGGGCGGTTCTTGGTCGGCGGGGTCTGCCCGATCGGGCCGAGCTCGATCCACGCATCGGCCTCGATGGCGCGAAGGATAGCCCCATCATGCGCGTTGTAGGTGGCCGGCAGGCGGGTGATGAAACGGGTGTGCTCGCCGATTCGCTCCAGGTTGGCCTCGGTGACCAGCGCCGAGTCGGCGATGTAGATGAAGGCATCTGGCGCGATGCCGTGTTGGTGCATGTGCCCGGAGATCTCGCTGAGCAGGATGGGCACATTGGCATCGACACACAGCATCGAGAGGACAAACTGCTTGAGGTCCGGGCGCTTGTCCTTGCTGTAGCCATGGGTGATCTTAAACGGTGCCTCCTCGCCTTGGGCGCTGCGGTAATCGCCGTAGAGAGTCACCGAGGTGGTATCGAAGTGGGCGTGCTGCGTCGACACCGGGAAGCGCTCCAAGGCCGCGACCGACAAGGCCGAGAAGAGCTGCTGCGTGCCCACCGCGTAGAAGTCATCAAGCGTCCGTCCGACCGTGTCGTCGCTGAAGGCCTGCGCCGGCAGGTCCTGGCCGAACAACAGCGCCCGGTCACAGTCCGCAAAGGCCGTCTGCAGATGATAGAGCGGACTGCGCCCGGAGAGGGTATCGAGCACCAGACCCAAGGCTATCAGGCCAGGCTCCACCTCCCTCTGTGTCGGCACCAGGCGGTTGATGATTTCCACCAGCCCCAGACGTCGCGCAAAGTGGGCGACGATCGGTAGGTGATTGACCTGAGCGGCCGAGATCTCCTGTGCTCTGCTCGCCCCCTTTGCG
>JARRMW010000062.1:0-8276 GCA_037385685.1 Gammaproteobacteria bacterium | reverse complement strand
GCATATCCAGCACCTGGTCGAGGACATCCGTGTCCCGGCAGGCGCCGGCGAGGCCGTGGATCACTGATCCCCTGCCTGCTCCGTCAAAGCCCCGCTCCGCGGGGCTTTTTTTGTGCCCGGGATCAGTTCGAAAGCGACAACATTGAAACCACGCAGCATGTTGCCGATAGAGGAAATCCTGCTGTCAGTGAGACCGTGTCGCTTGATGAAGGTCTGGTATGGGATTCCGGGAGAATCAACGATCTGGTCACTGAAGACGACGACGTCATCCTCATTCCTTCTGACGCGCGTGACCCTGTAACCCTGTTTCACGATGCGATTCGGGGCGATGAGGTAGACAGTGTCTCCCTCCCTGACCTGGCTGAAAGCATCCCAGCCATGTTGATGCGATTCGAGACTGAAGACTGCCCCCTTCCCATGCTGTTCTTCATGATTGAATGACCGGTCGATCGCAGCGCATAGATAGTTCATAGAGTCCCCGTGGCTGACTGCTGACTCACCCTTGCAATCAGTGAGTGAGCCCATCAGAAATGAGAATGCAAATCCCCTTGCATGGAAAAGCCCGGTAAAAAAGCCCGGCTCACAGCCGGGCAAAAGTGGCTCATGTGTTGCCTGCCAGCATCGATCGACCTGCTACAGAAAGGCAATGACGTACCCATGATCCATGCGATGGCCAACAGATACTCGGCAAGCAGGGATATGATGCTGTCATCAGCGAATGGCAGCTTGTCCGAAAGTGCCAATGAGTTGACTTGTGGCGCCAGTTTCGCGAACAGCCGCTTGCACAGGACCGGGAATTGATTCCTGGCAATGAGTGACCGTATCTGTGACGGAAGAAGCCTGACGGGTCAGGAAAATGGGGGGAGCTACTCAACAAAAACCCCGCGTTAGCGGGGTCTTGTGACTGGATTCGCGAAGTCGTTCAGCGACTGCTGGCGGATCGCCTCACTGTTGCTGTTCCGGTGCGAAAACCTGGATGATCTGTTCCATCGGGTCACCCTGAGCGGCCGGCTGCGCTGCGCTTTGCGGGGCTTGAGCCGGTGCAGCCTGCTCTGTGGCTGTCGGCGCCGGCTCCTGCACAGCCTGCGGCTGTTCAGCTGTCGCATGGGTTTCCACCGTTGACGACGGCTCCTGATGGGATGGTTTCATCGCCATGTAATACGCGATGACGGCCCAGACCAGCACGACGAGAAGAATCAGTATCAGCAACGAGGCACCGCGATTTTTCTTGCCAGCAGTTACCGGGTTGGTTCTTGATTTTGGTTCTGACATGGTCATTACTCCCGGGGGAATCCTGTATTTCAGAGGTGCATGTTATCACAGCATCAATGATTATTCGGCTGACTTTTTCTTGCTGAACCAGGGCTCGGTGGTAATGTCCGGATAGAGTTTCAGAACAGCCCTTTTTCTGGTCTTGTAGAGCTGGCGCATCATCTCCTGGCCTTCCACGTAGCCATTTCTTGCCGATCGCATGTGCCAGTGGATCGCTTCAGGAACATTCTTCTTGATGGTCTTGCCATCGCCTGTGAGATAGACCATGCCCAGAGAAAATTGCGAAGCGGCATGATTGCTGGCTGCTGCTTTCTTCCACCAGTAAACGGCAGTCGGTACATCGACCCCGGCACCAAAACCGTTGGCATAGAGCCAGCCCATGTTGTACTGGGCCTCCGGGTTGCCCTCCTTTGCGAGGGGCATGAGTTGATTGAACGCCTCGGCATAGTTACCCGACTTGATGGCCTCGATGCCGGCCTCGATTGACAGCTGATCCCGTTGCTCACTCGTCATGAGCCATGCCGAGACGCTCAGCGGCACAATGGACAACAGCAGGATCAGGACATGGCGGCGCTTCATCTTTCCAGCGCAGAAACAAGTCGCCTGACCGACTCCATTCCCTGCTCGAGATACTTGTTGATGAGTTGCTGACTGATCGGTCCCTCGTCACCAATCCCCGCAGCCCAGTTTACGACAAGCGCACAGGTCGCATAGCAAAGACCTGCCTCGCGCGCGAGCGAGGCCTCCGGCATCGCTGTCATGCCGACGAGGTCGCAGCCGTCCTGGCGCATGCGGCGAATTTCCGCTGCCGTCTCGAGACGTGGCCCCTGGGTTGCCCCGTAGACACCTTCAGTGATCGGCTGGCTGCCGGATGCACGTGCAGCAGTGATGAGCTTCTGTCTCAGGGTTTCGCAATAGGGTTCACTGAAATCGATGTGCGAGACATTGCCGTCCAGACCATCGAAGAAGGTCTGCTCACGCCCCCAGGTGTAATCGATGAGCTGGTCGGGAATCACAAGCGAGTTCGGCGGACTGCTGATGCCGCCGACGGTCGCAATACCGATGACTTCACTGATGCCCAGCTGTTTCATGGCCCAGATGTTGGCCCGGTAGTTGATACGGTCCGGTGGCAGGCGATGGCCACTGCCATGTCGCGGCAGGAATACCAGCTCGACATCACCGAAGTTTCCGTGAATCAGGGGTGCCGAAGCCTCGCCATAGGGTGTCTTGACGATTTCACGATGGTCGATCCTGAGGTCCTTGAGCTTTGTCAGGCCCGATCCCCCGATAATACCGTACTTCATTTTCTATCTTCTCTGTGATGGCCACGCATGACGGCGTGACAGCAGGTCAATCAGCTATTGCGCACGGCATAGATGCCGGGTGCGTTACGCAGAAACTCCTTGTAGTCCATGCCATAGCCGAACACATAGCGGTCAGGCACATCGAGTCCGACATAATCCGCATCGATACCACGATGTGTCTCATGCCGTTTCCTCACGAGGACGGCGCTACGAAAACTCCGGGCCCCCTCCTTCATGCAGGCATTACGGATTGCCTTGAGGGTGTCGCCATAATCGAGGATATCGTCAAGGACCAGGACGTCACGACCATTCAGTGCTATGTCGTGGTGATGTTTCCAGACAAGTTCACCACCCGAGGTTTCCCCGCGATAGCGCGTGGCATGCATGTAGTCGAACTCGAGGACGGCCGACAGCCTTGTCAGCAGGTGTCCGGCCAGAACGACGCCGCCGTTCATGACACAGAGCACAACGGGATTGAGCCCGTCGTATTCAGCATTGATTGCTGCAGCAATCCTCTCGATGGCCAAGTCTACCTGTTCCCTGGTATAGAGGCACTCTGCCTCCTCGAAAACCTTCGCCGCATCCATGGCCGTCGTCATGCCATTTCTCCATCGCGGTCCTGGCGGGCCGAAGCTGCCACCTCTCTGGCATGTGCCATGATGTTATCTGCATCGCTGCCATCGGTCCGGGATCCAGCCATGGATGCAAGACGCAGGAGGCTCTCTTCGTTGACGACATCCTCCATGGCATCCAGCACTTCGCCAGCCGCATCCGGATCGTTGCACACAACCACCATGTCGCATCCCGCATCGATGGCAGCGCGCGCCCTGTCGCCATAATCGCCGGCTGATGCCGCTGCTGCCATGGTCAGGTCATCACTGAAAATCACTCCTTCGAAGCCAAGCCTTTCGCGAAGGATCTCGCGCAGCCAGAAGGGTGAAAAACCCGCTGCGTTCTGGTCTGCATCCGTGTAGATCACGTGCGCCGGCATGATTCCATCGAGTCCAAAGGTGATGAGTTTTGCAAAGGGCCGGACATCACGGTCGAGGATGACTTCGAGATCACGCTGGTCGATTGGCAAGGCAACATGGGAGTCCTCGACAACAGCACCATGACCGGGAAAGTGCTTGCCGACAGCTGACATCCCTGCATCATGCATTCCCTGCATGAATCGCCGCGCAAGCAATGCGATCACGTCCGGATCCCGGTGAAAGGCACGGTCACCGATGACATCGCAGACACCGAGGCCCAGGTCGAGTACCGGCGCAAAGCTGAAATCGATATCAACCTGCCGCAACTCCGTCGCCATGAGCCAGCCAAGCAGTTCGCTCTCATTCAGAGCTTCTTCCCGGGATGTGTCGTAGCGCTTGCCGAGCCAGGCCATTGGCGGAATGTGTGTAAAGCCCTCGCGAAATCGCTGAACGCGTCCTCCCTCGTGATCCACGGCGATCAGCAACGGATCGGGAGAAACTTCGCGAATCTCGGTGACGAGTGCCGCGACCTGTTCGCGGCTCGCGTAATTGCGGCTGAACAGAATCACGCCACCTGTCGCTGGATGTGCAAGGCGCGCTCGATCCTCGTCGGTCAGTACGGTACCCTCGACATCAAGCATGACCTGGCCGCGTATCGCGAGAGGATTGTTATCGTGACTCATGGATACTGGTCTTTCTTATAGTGGATTGTCATTCAATCGGCCTTTCCATGGTTAGTCAAGCTGATTGACAGGGTTTAATCCGTAATCTTCCTAGGTAGACGTGCCAGAAGCACGTTGATAGCATGGCCGCAATTCTGCTGCTCAAAGCCTCCAAAGGGTCTGAGCCAGCATCTTACAGAACAGAATGTCAGGTGATTTCATGCCGAAAGTGGTTGTATACAGCACTGCCTTTTGCCCCTACTGCGTACGCGCCAAAATGCTGCTCGAACACAAGGGTGTCCCCTACGAGGAAATCCGTGTCGACCAGGATCGCGACAGGATGATGGAGATGATGCAACTGAGCCAGCGCCGCACCGTCCCGCAGATCTTTATCGATGAGTACCATGTCGGAGGTTTTGACGACATGTCGGCGCTCGATGTGGACGGCAAGCTAAACGAACTGCTCGGCATCGACAGCCCCGAGGAAGATGCCATCACCTGACGGCAGTTCCGGTATGCGCCTCGACAAGTGGCTCTGGGCCGCGCGTTTTTTCAAGACAAGAAAACTTGCGACCGAGGCGATCAATGGCGGCAAGGTGCATCTCAATGGCCAGCGCACCAAGCCCGGCAAAGAAGTCAAGCCGGGTTCGAAACTGCGTATTCACAAGGGTGCGCTTGAGTGGAATATCGAAGTGCTGGTTCTACCGGCACAGCGCCGCCCCGCCTCCGAAGCCGTTACCTTCTACCGGGAAGAAGAGTCCAGTCGCGTGAAGCGTGAGAGACTCATCGAGCAGCAGCGACTGCTTCGAGACGCAGCGCCAAAGCCACCGGCACAGCGTCCCAGCAAACGCGACCGTCGCCTGATCCACCGTTTCAAAACGGGCGAGTAACCGCATGGATCAGGACGCCTTTCGCCAGACCTACCGCGAAGTCAACGAGCGCTTCTGTGCCTATGAGAAGGCCATACTCACAAACAAGTGCGGCTGCAGCCAGTCGGAGAAATTCTGCATTGCCGAGCGCGAGGGTGTGCACTGCAATTCCGACGCAGGACAACAGCGCTGTCTCGCTTTCCTGGACATATTGCGCAAGCAGGCACGCTTTGCGCTCAGGAACGTGCAGCAGGACCAGAACAGTCGCCTGCCCCACGGCAAGGCGATCCGTGTTCAGGTTGGAGGCATGCGCGGCCTCCATACGATCCTGCATCCCGGAAAGGAAATCCCGGAATGCATACCCGACATCGATGCCCTGCTTCAGGCAGCCGGGGAACACTATGGTAGTCTCGATGCCCTTCCCTTCAGCGATATCATGCCCGAAATTTCAGCCTACGAGGTCAAGCGACGGTCTCGCCGGCACAGGGACAGGGATAAATGACCATCCTGTTCGTCAGGGGACTGACGGTCATGGACTTCTCCTATCTGCATACCGAGCGCGGTCTGCTCGGAGAGAGCTGGATCGTCGACGTCACATTGCACGGTTCGCTCGACGAGCAGGGGATGGTGCTGGATTTCTCCGACGTCAAGAAACAGGTCAAGCGCCTCATCGACGAACGCTTTGATCATAAGCTCATCGTACCGCTCACATCGGACTGCACGCATCTCGACGGTGAGCCAGAACAGCCAGCCGTGACCTTCACTTACGGCAGCCACGGCAAGACCATCGTGCACTCCTCTCCACCCTCCGCGCTCTGTCTGCTCGATGCCATTGCCGTCACGACCGAAACGGTCGCGCATGCGATCGAGTCTGAACTGATGGAGATCATGCCCTCCAACGTCAGGAAGATTGAGATCGGCTTGCACGAGGAAGACATCGATGGCGCCTTCTATCATTACAGTCACGGCCTCAAACAGCATTGCGGCAATTGTCAGCGTATCGCGCATGGCCATCGCTCGCGTATCGAGATTTACAGGAACGGACAGCGCGACCTGCTGCTCGAGGAACAGTGGGCGGCACGCTGGCATGATATCTATATCGGCTCGCGGGAGGACCTCGTCGAGGCTTCTTCAGGAGAGCATCACTATCACTACACGGCGTCGCAGGGAGAGTACGATCTCGTGATACCGACCGAACGCTGCTACCTCATCGACACCGATTCCACCGTGGAAAATCTTGCTGCGCATATCGCGGACATCCTAGGCGAACAGAATCCCGAAGACGATATCAGGGTCGATGCTTACGAAGGCGTCGGCAAGGGAGCCGTTGGCATCTGCACTCATGGCTAGGCGGGCGATGCGCCACAACTGAGGCGAATGCCTTGCGAACGGATAGTGAACAGGAGAGAAGCTGACTGCCTCCTACAGTGGCTGCCCAGCAGCCCTGATTCTATGCTATTGTTTTTGTCAGCTTTTTGGAGGATGGGTCTGGTCGTCACTATGCGTTGTCCTGCCCGACTCCCGAATCAGCCAAAATAACAGGGCTCGTTAACAAGCCCGGAACGATAACACCAGAGGAGAACAACATGAAACCAGCATCCTTTCTGACTGCTGCGGTGGTCGCGGCATCCCTGACAATCTCGGCCCCCGTCCTGGCCAAGAAGAACCTTGTCTTCAGCGGCGGACCGGCCGGGGGCACCTTCCAGGTCGTCGCCAATGCTGTACAGGTCTACGACCCGGTCAAGAACTCCGACAAATACCGGGTGCGCGCACAGTCGTCCGCCGGCTCTGTCGAAAACCTGCGCAAGGTCAACTCCGGCAAGGCAGACTTTGGCGTGGTCTATTCGGGACATGTGTTCCTCGGTCGCGAGGGCAGGCTGAAGAATGACACCAACAAGTACGAAGATGTCATGGCCGTTTCCTATCTCTATGGCGCACCGGCACAGCTTGTCGTGCGCAAGGGATCCGGTATCAACAGCGTCAAGGACCTGGTCGGCAAGAAGGTCGGTGTGGGCAACGCCGGCTCTGGTGCCTTCGCAAACTGCGAACTCTTCTTCACCCACATGGGCATCTGGGACAAGATCGAGCGCAATGCCATGGGCTACAACGACGCAGCACAGGCATTTGGCAACAACCAGCTCGACGCCTTCTGGCTCTTCACCGCGTTTCCGAGTGGCGCCGTCATCATGGCCGCCCAGACGAATGACATCGATCTCGTCGATCTCGGGAAGGATGCAACCAATAGCGACTTCTATCAGCAGTTCCCCTATTTCTCCAAACTGTCGGTTCCTGCAGGAACCTACAAGGGCGTGGAGAAAGAGACCCCCTCCTTCCAGGATTCCGCACTCTGGGTCGCCAACAAGGATGTACCGGCCGATGTGGTCTACGACATGCTGAACACCATCTACAGCGAAGAGGGTCTCGCGCACATGCGGGAACAGAAAAAGACTTTCAAGGAGATGTCTGTCGAGACAGGTGTCAATGGCATCGTCACACCACTGCACCCGGGCGCAGAGAAGTTCTGGAAAGAGAAAGGCATTCTCTGATCGACTGTAACTGAGAAGGTCCCGGAGATCGCGCATGCGGTCTCCGGTGCCTGTTCATCCGGTGGAGTCCCGCGTCCACAGCACCAAAAGGCTACGTCTCTCCACCCCCCAAGACAGAGGAGTGCCCGATGAGTAGCAGCGCAGCCCTTTACGACAACCTGTCGAAAATCGAACAGTACTTCTTCGACGCCATGGCCCTTGCCCTGGTCGGGTTTTATTCCTACGCTGCCGTGCTCGAACCGGCCGCAACCCAGTACCACCGCGGCGTCTATGTCATCATCACCTACATCCTGGTTTTCCTGATCTACCGATCGCAAAACAGGTTCATGCGCGTGGTCGACTATCTGCTGATCGCGCTCTCGATTCTCAGCATCGGTTACTGGATCATCAACTTCGAGGCGATCAATTATCGCTCGGGTGCCGAGACCGAACTCGACCAGTACATCTCCGTGATTGGCGTGCTCATCGGTATCGAGGTCGCACGACGGGTGGTGGGCAATGTCTTCGTTGTCATCGGTGCGATCCTGCTGCTCTATGGCGTCTATGGCTATGCAAGCTGGATCCCGGAGGATCTGCAGCATGCAGGTGATACCTTTCTCGGCCTGTGCACCAGCATCTTCTACAAGAGCGATGGTGTCTTCGGCATCATGGC
>JARRMW010000061.1:0-8406 GCA_037385685.1 Gammaproteobacteria bacterium | reverse complement strand
CGTGCCAGCATTTCGCGGCTGTAGGTCAGGATGTCGCAGTCATGCAGCGCGATGGACTCCGCCTTGCCAGATGCCAGCGTGTAGCCCATGCAGTACCAGACATTGCGTCCCTTGCCCGGCTGCTGCGGGGCAAGGCCGAGTTCCTGCAGCTCGGCATCGAGCGCGCGCAGGCGCGGACCGTCATTCCACAGGACGCGGTGCTCCTGTGGCAGTTGCGAGAAGAATTCGACTGCATGGCGATACTGCTCCTCGTCGGCCCGGTCGAGTCCGATCGTGATCTGCGACAGGTAGGGAACCTGCGTCAGTTCACCGATGATATGGGGCAGCGCCTTCGTCTCGAGTTCCGAGAAGAGTGACGGCAGGATCAGTGCCATGGGGCGGCGCCGGCTGAAACGCATGAGTTCGGCCTCCATCTCCTCGACCGAACGGTGCGTCAGGTTGTGCAGTGTCGTGATGTTTCCGTTCTGGTGAAAATCAGCCATTGTTGTTATCCATACTGTTTATCGTTTTAAGTCTCTCTCTTACGCCCTCGTCCCAACCGGCTGGTCCGAAGGCTTCGGTCAGATAGACACCGTCGGTGCGGGTGAGGACAGGGGGCTCATGTGACGGCGACCGGATGATGACAGCGTAATCTGCGGCCTCGAGCATGGCGATGTCGTTGTGACTGTCACCGATCGCGATGCTGATCGGAGGCGTGTCCCAGGCTTTTGCGAACTGTGCATTCAGCCAGCGCAAGGCCCGGCCCTTGTCGCAATCACCCGATACATGCATGAAACGACCGCCCTGGAGGATGGTCGCGCCATGCTGCTCCATGAGACGGATGAATGCTGCCTTGCGCTCTTCGTCACCCTTCCAGCGCAGGGGCTCGCCGTACTCGCGCTGTGCGGCACGCCCGGCAGCATCGGGATCCAGGCCGGTCAGACGGACAATGTCATCATTCGAGAGTGACTCGAAGCCGGTGAAGTCGCGCCTGTATTGCCGTGCAGTCGTCTCGAGTTTCTGCAGCCAGTAGCTGCGGGGCAGGGAGAACTCGCGCACGAAAAAACCGTCCTGCTGTAGCGTGCCAGCGGGCTGTTTCTCGAAGTACTCCCCGGGTATGAAGACAGCGGCACCGTTTTCGACAATGAATGGATGTGTATTGCCGAGTTCACTGCGCAGTTCGACCAGTTCGGCGCGGGTCTTGCTGCTGACGGGGATGACAGGGATGCCCTGCTGCTCGAGTTCGTCGAGCAGGGCATCCGCTGCTGCATGGCTGTAGTCGTGGTGGTCGAGCAGCGAACCGTCGAGGTCCGTATAGATCACGATCTTTTGCACGTGCCACCCGCCTCAATTTGCCTGTTCATGCGTTACAGAACTCCGTTGTTCCGTGCAGTCCCGGACCGGCTTGCTGTCAGGCAGGCCCGGCCGCGTTGATGTTTTCCGGAACCTCGTCGACATAGTCGGCGAAGTTCTCCTTGAACATGGCTGCCAGTTTAGCAGCCTGTGCATCATAGGCAGCGGGATCGCTCCAGGTCTCGCGCGGTTTCAGCAGTTCATCCGGCACGCCGGGGCAGCTCTCCGGCACCTCGAGCCCGAAGACCGGGTCGCGCCAGGTCGGTATTTCGTCGAGATCGCCGTTGAGGGCCGCATTGACCATCGCGCGCGTGTGGGGAATCGCGAAGCGCTCGCCGACGCCGTAGGGACCGCCGCTCCAGCCGGTGTTGATGAGCCACACCTTCGCGCCGTGACGGGTAATGCGTTCGCCAAGCAGCTCGGCATAGCGTCGTGGATGCAGCGGCATGAAGGGAGCACCATAGCAGGCGCTGAAAACGGGCGAGGGTTCGGTGACGCCTTTCTCTGTGCCGGCCACGCGTGCCGTATAGCCGGAGATGAAGTGGTACATCGCCTGTTCCGGGGTCAGACGTGATACCGGCGGCAGGACGCCGAACGCATCGCAGGTCAGGAAGATGATGTTTTCCGGGTGGCCGCCGACGCCATCGAGCGTTGCGTTGGGGATCGCGCTGATATGGTAGGCGCCGCGTGTGTTCTCGGTCAGGGAGTCGTCATCGAGGTTCAGCCAGCGATCCTTCGCGTTGAGCGTGACGTTTTCGAGCACTGTGCCGAAGCGGTGCGTGGTGCTGTGGATCTCGGGTTCGTTCTCCGGGGAGAGCTTGATCATCTTGGCATAGCAGCCTCCCTCGAAGTTGAAGATACCGTTGTCGCTCCAGCCGTGTTCGTCATCGCCGATCAGGGTGCGTGACTTGTCGGCCGACAGCGTGGTCTTGCCAGTGCCGCTGAGGCCGAAGAAGAGCGCGGTCTTTCCGTCGGCCCCGATATTCGCAGAGCAGTGCATGGGCAGGACACCCTTGTCAGGCAACAGGTAGTTCATGACCGAGAAGATCGACTTCTTGATCTCGCCTGCATAGCTTGTACCGCCGATCAGCACGAGCCGCTGGTGGAAATTGACAAGGATGAAGGTCTCGCTGCGCGTGTGGTCATGCGACGGGATCGCGTGAAAACGTGGCGAGTTGATCACCGTAAACTCGGGCACGTGAACGGCCTGTTCCTCGGGCGTCGCCTGGATAAACATGTTACGTGCGAAAAGGTTGTGCCAGGCATACTCGGTGATGATGCGGATCGGCATGCGGTATTCCGGGTCGGCGCCTGCGAAACAGTCCTGCACGTAGACATCCTTCATCTGCAGGTAGGAAGCCATGCGCTGGTGAAGCATGTCGAAGTTCTGCTCGGGGATCGGCTTGTTGATCGTGCCCCACCAGATCTGGTCATGGCTGTCCTTTTCGTCGACGATGAACTTGTCATTGGCGGAGCGCCCCGTGTGATGCCCTGTTCGCACAACGAGAGGCCCGAGATGGGAGAGGGCGCCCTCGCGGCGCTCGAGCGCCTGTTCATAGAGCGCGGGCGTCGGGAGGTTCCAGTAGACGTCGTTCAGGTTGTAGAGTCCATGGTTCTCCAGGCCGTATGGACTGTGCTTGATGTCTGTGTCATGCATGTCGGGCTCCTCGTTTTGTTGCATCCCTGGTCGGGATGCCTGGACGGGCGAGTCTGCTTGTGGCGAACGCACCAGTCGCTGGGTCAATAGGCAAAGTCGCACCAAAAGGGTGCGCTGCTATCAATTATGCAGTCTTTTCAGTATTACAGTTGTAAGAGAGGCAAGAAGTTTGCCAATTATTGATCTCGGGAATTGTCATCGCGAGCGAAGCGTGGCGATCGTGTATTTCAATTGATTATCGCCCCTTGAGATTGCCACAGTCGCTGCGCTCCTTCGCAATGACAACTTCCACGGGTTTAAAAGATTTTCATCCAAGGCAGGTGCGGAGATTATTTTCGCTGGCGAAAATGACCTCTGGTACTGGAAAATCCTACTCCGGCAAACCAGCCTGGCGCAGGTCCGAGAGGAACTTCTCCAGCAGCACCGGATCGCTGATCGGGACCGATTTGCGCGTATGGTCGAGTGTCTCTGCGGGATTGGTCATCTGGATCTGTTCCGTTTCCCACTCGGCATCGTCCTGCAGCCCCGCGCGTACATAACTGGCTGCAAGCCATAACCGGACGGGCATCGCATTTTCGTTGCGGTCTCTCGCTTTCTCGAGGGACTCGATCGCTTCTTCGAACCGTCCGAGAAGGTAGAGGGCGCGACCCTTGTTGTAGAGATAGTCCCAGGTGTAATAGGGATTGAGTTGCATGCCCTTCTCTGCATACTGCAAAGCCTTGTCGGCTTCACCGAGATTGTTGCTGATAAGCGCAAGCAGGCCATAGCCATCCGCATAGCTCGGGGCGATTTCAATCGCGCGGGAGACAGCTTCTTTTGCCTGCTCATACTCCTGGCGCATCAGGTGGACATAACCCAGGGACCACCATGTCTGGGGCGTACTTCCATCGAGTTCGACGGCCCGCTCGCCAAGCTCGAGCGCCCTGTCGAGCGTGAGCATCGGATTTTCTGTCCAGTGGCGGCGAAAGGCCAGGGCTAGCGAGAAAGCCAGTGAACCGTAGGCACGTCCGTATGCCGGGTCCTGCTCGATTGCCTGTTCGTAGAATGCGATCGCCTCGTTGTTGCTTTCCTTCGTCTGGGTTTTTGACGCACGCTGCCCTGACTGGAAGAGGTCCCAGGCGCGTAGATTATCTGTCGATTTGTGGGCGAGGTAGCGTTGCTCCTGTTCACTGGGGCTCAGTGAGAGTGCCTTTATCAGGCCGGCCGTGACTTCACTCCTGATCGCAAAGAGTTGCGTGATATTCCTGTCATAGCTTTCTGCCCATGTGTTGAAACCAGTCCTGGTATCGATGAGCTGCACATTGATACGCAGTGCATCGCCGAGACGCCGCAGGTTGCCGTCGAGGATGTAGTCGACACCCAGCTCCTCGCCAATGGTGCGCGGGTCAGCTTGCCGCTGGCGGTAGATGTTTGTTGCGTTGCTGGCAAGTACCTGCATGGCCGACAGGCGTGAGAGATCTGTGATGATGTCTTCGGTGATGCCATCCACGAGCGCTTCCCGGTCAGGGGCATTCTCGAGGTTGTCTAAGGGCAGTACCGCAATCGATACGGGCTCTTTTTGCCCCCCGACTGTGTCCAGCTTCTGCGATGACTCCTGCCAGGCCAGCCAGGCGATGCCTAGCACGAGGATGGTAACGCCCGCAAACCAGAGCCAGGCCGGGAGCCTGAAAACTCTGGCAGGTTCTGTTTTTGTCTCAGAGGCCGGGACTGTTTTGCCGGTCGTGGTGACCGGTTTTTGTACTTCTGCGATGAGCTGGTAGCCGCGTTTCGGAATGGTTGCGATGAATTCGGGGTTTCGCGCGCTGTCCCCGAGCGCCTTGCGCAGCTTGATAACGGTATTGGTGATGGCATCGTAACCGACGATCGCACCGCGCCAGACGTCATGCTCGAGTTCCTCCCGCGTGACCACCTCGCCCTGACGGGAGGCGAGGTAGAGCAGGACTTCCATGCTCCTCGGTTCGAGACGCACGACTTCCTCGCCCCTGGAAAGGGTGCCTTCCATCGGGGAGACGAGCCAGTCATTGACCCGGAATGCGTTTTGTTCGTTGCTGTCCAGCCTGGTGGTCCTGTGTCATTTTCCATGTGCGCGATTGATCGACGAACACGGAACTCATTGATTGTGCTTAATAAAAAGTACCGTCGTTTTTTCGTTGGTCTTCCGGCGTGCTTCGATCGGGACTTTTTGAGTATACCGAACCATGCTCCGGTTCACAGGCAACAACCACCAACCGGAGAACATCATGAAAACACTTCTCAATACACTGATTCTTTCGATCCTGCCGCTCTTTCCGGGATTGCTCCCGGCCTCTGACCTCGAACGCGAGCAGCGCTGGCAGCAACAGGTCGAGGAAAATCTCTTCGAAGGCGAAACGCTCATGCTCAATGATGGCAGTGTCGATTTTCTCGGCATCTATACGGAATCGGCGCAGGAGCGACCCGAGGGCGCAGTCCTCCTGTTACATGGACGCGGCGTGCATCCGGACTGGCCACAGGTGATCTCGCCGCTGCGCACACGCCTGCCTGAACAGGGCTGGACGACGCTCTCCCTGCAGATGCCAGTGCTTGATCCGCAAGCCAAACTCGATGCCTACGTGCCGCTTTTCGACGAGGCGCTGGGGCGCATCGAGGCGGGTATCGATTATTTGCAGGAACAGGGATTCGACAGGATCGTGCTGCTTGGCCACAGCATGGGCAACGGCATGGCGACTCACTATCTCTCGACCACACGCGATCCGCGCGTCAAGGCTTTCATTGGTGTCGGGATGAGCGCCGACAAGCCAGAGCTTCGCTCCGTCATGGACACGGCAATCGCGCTGCGCAAGCTGGCATTACTGCCGGTGCTCGACGTCTATGGTTCCCGGGACATCGACCTGGTACTCGATTCAGTCGGTGCGCGTTTCGATGCCATTCGCTCTGCGGGCAGTCCGCGTTCGCAGCAGATCATGTTGAGGGGATCAGACCACTTTCATGATGGCAGCGAGGAGAAGCTCACCTCGGTCATCGTCGACTGGCTCGGTGTGGCCGTCGGACGCTGCTGGGCTGACAACAATACGCTGATGGCAAAGCAGCGCAGCTATTGAAGGACAGGGGTGACTTGAACAGCATTGTTCAGGTCACCCGGTCAGATTGCCACAGTCGCTTCGCTCCTTCGCAATGACAATTTCCACGAATTTTGAATCGTGTCATCGCGAGGAGGCTGGAGGCCGACGTGGCGATCCCAAATTTAATCTGATCAATGAGTTTCCAGATTGCCACAGTCGCTGCGCTTCTTCGCAATGACACGCTTTGGTTATCAGTTGTCAGAGCAGTCCGGTGTCAGAGAGCATTTTCTCAAGCGAAAATAATCTCCGACACCAAAGAGTTCGACACCGCAGAATTCTTAGACTTTCACCAGGTTCAATCGTGAGGCTGCGTAAACAGCTTCGGTGCGGTTCGAGACACCAAGCGCTCGAAAGGCCGCCGAGAGATGAGCCTTGACCGTTCCCTCTGCGATAAAGAGTTCCCGTGCGATGACCTTGTTGGATTTGCCCTGCACGGCACGTTGCAGCACTTCGAGTTGTCGCTGCGAGAGGGTGTTGATTCCCTCCTCGAGACTCTCCGTGGTTGCTGAAGACGCATCCGCAGCCAGGGGGGCGGCATTGACAGCCACCGCCGGGATGTAGACGCCACCTGCAAGGATCAGTTTGAGAGCGGCTATGAGGATATCCTGTGTCGATGATTTCGGGATGAACCCGGCCGCACCGTGATCGATGATACTGCGGATGAGCTGCGGATTCTCCTCACCGGAGAGCACAACGATGACGGCATTCTCGAAAGCCTCGGAGATTCTCTTCAGTGATTCTTCGCCCTCGCTGTCGCGAAGATGGTAGTCGAGCAGTATGAATTCGATGCTCTTCTTGTCTTCCAGCGCGAGGGCTTCGGCAAGGGATTCGGCCTCGATGCACTCGAGGTCATTCTGCAGGTCCGTCAGCAGGAATTTCAGTCCCTGGCGAAACAGTGCATGATCGTCGATTGTGAGCAGTTTCATCAGGCTGTCTTGTATGTTGGTGTTGGCTTAGAAAATATAGGTCAGACGAAAACCGGCCGTGTCGGTATCGAAGCTGGTTGGCTCGTGCTTGATGGTCTTCGTATAGAAGAGGCGGAAAGCGTACTGCTTATGTACCCGAAGGTAGAGATTTGTACTCAGGGCCCAGTCATTGGCCGCATCATCGCCCGATACCCCGTTGATACTGGTTTCGCCGCCGATGTAGCCATACAGGCTTAAAGAGGCCCATGCGGGTATCGTTACTGTCGATGTCAGCTTGATCGGTACGTCGACGGATACGTGCCCCTCGAGTGTCAGCAGGGGATCCTGTTCGAGGCGGCCGCTTCCGAGATATTCCGTGTTATCGGTGAAGAAGCTCACGGCCGCATTGGCCTCGAACCAGACCTTGTCCGCAATATGCGTGAAGTTGATCTCGGGCTTGATGGCCCAGCGATTCTCTCCCGCGTTCACCAGGCTTGTCGGTTCATACTTCCCCGTTGGTGCAGTGATCCAGAGTGACCAGTTCATCGAACTCTCGTGAACCGGCTTGCCGCTCTTGTAGTGCGCGATGTACTCCTGCAAGTCCATCGCCGGCTGCCCGAAGATATTGGATGCGATCACGAATGTCGGATCGCCAATACCGCTCTGGTCGCCGATGACTGTCGTGGGGACAAAGGGGCTGGGGTTGGAAAAGGTGAGTTCCTGGTCGACAACAGGCAGGAGGAATGCAAAGCCTGAAAAACGGCCGTTCCAGTCGAAATAACGAACATAGCGCAGGATCGTCGTGTGACGGTCGATCGAAAGCATCGATCCGGGCAAGGGTGAGTCAGTCTCCTTGTCACCTTCAGTGTAGCCGTAGATGATCTCGAAAAGGTTGTACCCTGTCGGGACCGTCTTGTAGCCGCGTGGGGTGGATGCCTCGGTGAGTAGGGGCGTGAGTAAGAGCAGGGTGGCAAGAAGCCCAAAGCGTTTAGTGATCACTTGATGTCTCCCCTGTATTTTCGGGTGTTGTCGTTATGCTCGAGAATAAGAGGTTCTCTGCCGGTCCTTTCCCATGCAGGATGCCAAAGCCCTGAATATCCTCGCAAAAATCTGTTTTGATTTTACATGAATATTTTCTGCCGTCTGCCTCGAAGGACCAGCTCTCCTGTTCAATCAGATCTTCAGGTCGGGAATTGGCGAAGGGTAACGGGGCATAGAGTCCTGAGCAGTGAATAGACAGAATCTTGCAGGCAGGCTCGCCATCAACGTCAATTGAGATCGTCGCTTTGCAAGAGAGATGCTCGTCACCGGATAGAAAGACGAGATTGGAGCAGCCCTTGTCGGCAACCATCTGCACAATCTTCTTTAGTGACTGAGGGTATCCATCCCAGCCATCGGCATTGAGCGCACT
>JARRMW010000060.1:0-9273 GCA_037385685.1 Gammaproteobacteria bacterium | reverse complement strand
TCCGCGCTTGTCGAGCGGGATATCGATCTCTACCGCGAGATGGCGCAGGAACAACTCGCGAATATCATGATCACGGTTTCCACGCTCGACCCGGTGCTCTCGCGCAAACTCGAACCACGTGCAGCTGTGCCGAAACGTCGGCTGAAGATCATCGAGCGGCTGGCCATGAATGATATTCCCGTGGGCGTCCTGATCGCCCCCGTGATTCCTGTTCTGACAGATACGGCTCTTGAAAAGACCATGCAGGCTGTCCGCGATGCAGGCGCCCTGACTGCGGGTTATATCCTGCTTCGCCTGCCACACGAAGTATCACCGCTGTTTCGCGAATGGGTGTCAAGGCACTATCCCGACACGGCGTCGCACGTCATGTCACAGATCCGGCAGGCGCGCGGCGGCAAAGACAATGTCGCACGCTTCGGAGAACGCATGCGCGGAACCGGCCAGTACGCGGAGATGATCAACCAGCGTTTCCGGGTCATGTACAGAAAACTCGGGTTTCCGGGACTGCCGGAGCTGCGGACCGATCTGTTCGAGAGACCGAAAGCACAAAGGCGCACAAAGAGTTAAGAATCTGTATCCGTCCTTTCAGCCCGACCGGTCCGTTTACCCGCCCAGATTCGCTTCGTGTTCTTTGTGCTTGAACTCCCGGAACAGCAGGCACAGGTATCAGAGACTATTTTCAGGAAAAATAGTCTCTGACACCGATTCATTTTTTCACCACGAAGAACACCAGGGCCACAAAGACTGCATTGCCCGAGCCGGGCAAGAACCAGATGGATGGGACGCAGAGCTCGCAGAGATCCGCAGAGATCGCCGAGGACTCGATGCAGCAGGCACCGATAGCATCGAGTGACTCCGCGTCCTTTGCGTTCTTCGTGTTCTTTGTGGTTAAACTTCCGGAACAGTTGTGCCCTATGGACGCAGAGGACTCGATGCAGCAGGCTCCGAGAGCATCAAACAACTCCGAGTCCTTTACGGACCTTAGCGCTCTCTGCGTCCCGTACCGGGAACTAGCCGTAGATCGCCTGCATGCGTCCGATCTCTTCAACCACCTGTTCACGCAGACCTTTCGGCTCAAGCACCTCGACATGATGTCCGTGGCGCAGGATATCCATGACGAGTTCTGTCGGATTATTGTAGGGCACGGTCAACTCATAGCTGCCGTCTTCATGCCACTGGCAGACCTGGTGCGGATGCCACTGCTCCTTGCTGACCCAGCGCGCACGCTCGGCATCAAAGCGTAATACCGCCTTCTGGCTTGCCTTGCCCGAGAAGATGCCGTAAGCGCTCGAGTAGTGCTCGTCAAGAGACTCCTTGCTGAGCGATTTTGCCGGCTTGTCCAGTATCTCTACCGACTCGATGGAATCCAGCGCGAAGGTTCGCAGCCCCTTGCGCAGGTGGCACCAGGCATCCAGGTACCAGTTGTCACGGTAATGGACGAGACGCTGCGGAGAGAGTATTCGCTCGCTGGTGTCATCGCGCGAGCGATTGTAGTAACTGATGAGAATCTGTTTGCGGCTTGCCGTTGCACCCGCGATTGCCTGGAACCATTCGCCGGCCGGTCGGGCAGCGATCTGCAGAATGCGGATACGCTGAACGAGTTCCTCGCCCTTCTGCTGTTGCAGATTCAGCAGCTGCTCGATACGCTCCTGCAGGGGTGACAGCTGTTTTTCGAGCAGTCCGGGCTGCACATCGGCCAGCAACTGGTGGACAGAGAGCAGCGCATGCAGCTCGGAGGCATTGAACCAGATACCCGGCAGCTCGTACATGGGTTCATCACTGCCGCGATCATAGATGTAGCCATTGAGCTTGCGGTCATAGCGAATCGGCGCGTTGAGATAGAGCCGCATCGATTCGATGATGCGCTTGACGGTCGCGCGGGAGCATTCGAGCTCCTGCTCGAGTTTCTGACGGGAAACAGGGTAGCGTGCTGCGCTGAGAATTTTATGCAGATCGTAGATACGGTCGAAACGATCCATTCAGGCGTGTTCTACTGCTGCTGTTGTTGCTGTTGCAGTACTTTTTCTGCCTCGGCCGGATCGACACTCCAGAGTCGCTCGAGCTGGTAGAAATCACGCACCTTGGACTGCATGACATGCACCACGACTCCGTTCAGGTCGATCAGCGCCCACTCACCATCCGTCACGCCTTCCTGGCCCATCGGGGGACAGCCCTTCTGCTTGGCCCTGAAGGCAACAGCCTCGGCAATGGCCTTGACATGGCGGTCGGATGTACCACTGGCGATGACCATGAAATCGGTGATGCTGGTCTTGCCTCGCACATCGATAACAGAGAGGTCCCGGGCTTTCATGTCCTCGAGGGTTTCGACGACGAAATCGCGTAGTTCTTCTACCTTCATGAAGATTTCCGTTGAGTATCACTGACAATGATAACCGAGATCACTCTTTTTCGCAGAGATCAGCTGTCCTGGTAGAGGCCAAGTTGCTGAATGATGCCGAGCACGGATTCCGGCAGGAGGAATCTGGCACTCCGGCCAAGGGCGATTCGTTCACGGATATCGGAGGCCGAAATATCGAGCTGGGTGACAGGCTGAAGAAAAATACGCCCGCCAGGCATCGCATGAAGATCGCCAGCCTCGTCGGTATGGCGCTCGTCGAGCAGGGTCTTCAGTGCGCCGTCAGGCATCACTGCATCCGGCCGTTGCATCACCACGAGGTGTGCCAGCTCGAGGATCTCGTGCGGACGATGCCACTCAAGATAGCCATTGAAGGCATCTCCACCCATCAGAAAACAGAGTGGTTCATCCGGATAATCCCGGCGGAAGGACTCCAGCGTGTAATAACTCCAGGAGGGTCCATGGCGACGAAGTTCGCGGTCATCCATGGCGAAGCCCGGCTGGTCTGCAACGGCAGCCTGCACGAGTGCACAACGCAATTCTGCAGGGGTGCCGGGCTGATCACGATGTACGGCCTCCTTGAGCGGCACAAAGTGAATACGCCGGATACCGAGCGCCTCTTGCACGTCAAGTGCCGTGCGCAAGTGGCCGTTGTGGACAGGATCGAATGTGCCGCCGAAGACCCCGATCATGCGCTGGAAGCGAGTGGCGGAAGATGCCGGGCGTCGATAGCTTCCAGTACACCATCCCAGAGCGCAAGGCGTGCTTCGACAGCCTGCCGCGCGGCAGCAGTAGCTTCCGCGACAGCCTGCTCATCGCTGCAGAGCGTATTCAACAGTTGCAGCGACAGCGGGCCATGATGATCGCCGTCGAGTTCGATATGCCGTTCGAGGTAGTAATGAAACACCGGCGCCTGCTCTTTGCCGATGCCGCCTTTTGCAAGGAGTGCGCGAAACATCGCCGGGATGATGTGCTCACGCCCCAGCGCCAGCGCAGCCGCGGCCAGGTGCGGTTTGCCGGGCTCTATAAAACCAAAGGTCTGCCGCGTGAAGTGCCTGGACGGTTCCGGTATCCCGGCCTCTGTGAGTGCTTTCTCAAGCCCCTCGTGTTTTGCCATGTTGATAAAGGCCCTGACCGGGGCTGTGTCGGCACCGATCTCCTCCATGGCCATCAGGTAGATTTCGAAGTGGCTTGCATGCCCCTTTCCATCCGGCAATGCATCGCTCTCTTCCTCCAGCACGATGTCGTTGATGAAACGCGCAAGTTCGCCATCGGCAGGAGGAAACCAGGGAGAACCGGCCGGTGCGACTTCAGACTGCACGAACTTGACCAGCGACATGAAATCCCAGACCGAATAGATGTGGTGTTCCATGAAAAGACGCAACATGTCGATGGAGTCGACAGCCTCATAGACAGGATGGCTCTCGAGCCGTGAGGTGAATTCCCCGATGATGTCGCGTGAAAGTGCTGACTGATCTGGCATGATGAAACCTCCGTAAAACGCTTCAGGTCCGAATATGACCGTCACCCAGCACGATGAACTTCACTGATGTCAGTCCCTCGAGACCCACCGGACCGCGAGCATGGAACTTGTCGGTCGAGATACCGATCTCCGCACCCAGCCCATACTCGAAACCGTCGGCAAAGCGGGTCGAGGCGTTCACCATGACAGAACTCGAATCCACCTCGGAAAGGAAGCGGCGCGCCCTGGTGTAGCTTTCTGTGACGATCGACTCTGTATGCTGTGAGCTGTGCATGGCGATATGCTCGATCGCCTGGTCGATCCCGTCAACGATGCGAATAGACAGAATCGGTGCAAGATACTCCGTGTCCCAGTCCGCAGCAGAGGCTGCGTTGCAATCGATCAACGCCCGGGTCTTGTCGCAACCGCGCAGCTCGACACCCTTTTCACCATAGGCTTCGGCAAGACGCGGCAGTATGGTTTGAGCCACGGCTTGCGCAACGAGCAGTGTCTCCATGGTGTTGCAGGTGCCATAACGCTGTGTCTTGGCGTTGAGTGCGACCCTGAAAGCCTTGTCCATGTCGGCATCATCATCGATGTAGACATGACAGATGCCGTCGAGATGCTTGATGACAGGAACACGCGCATCGTTCGCAATACGCTCGATCAGGCCCTTGCCGCCGCGTGGAATGATCACGTCGATGAATTCCGGCATGGTGATCATGGCACCGACAGCATCGCGGTCCGTGGTTGCAACAACCTGTACGGCATCTGCAGGCAACCCGGCTTTGACGAGACCACGGTGAATTGAAGCCGCGACAGCCTGGTTCGAATGGAAGGCCTCGGAACCGCCACGCAGCACAGTCGCATTACCTGATTTCAGGCACAGCGCCGCTGCATCGGCAGTAACGTTCGGACGTGACTCGTAAATGATACCAACGACTCCGAGCGGAACGCGCATGCGCCCCACCTGGATGCCGGACGGACGATAGTTCATGTCGAAGATCTGGCCAACCGGATCAGACAGACCGGCAATCTGGCGCAGTCCCTCGATCATGGCATCGATGCGCGACGCATTGAGTTCAAGACGGTCGAGCAGCGCCGCATCCAGCCCTTTCTGGCTGCCGGCCTCGAGATCCTTGCGATTCTCGGTCATGAGGACATCGCGGTTCGCATCGAGATCGTCGGCGATGGCGTGGAGTGCCGCATCCTTCTTCGCTGTCGGCGCTGCCGCAAGCAGCCTGGAGGCTGCGCGTGCTTTCGCGCCGGTTTCCTGCATGTAGGCAGCGACATCGTTGATTGGTTCGTGCGCTCTCTCTGTCATGGCATTCAATCAAATAAAAACGGGTAACCGGAAATTCTACCATCAGGGATGTATGCTGGACATGTTTAACATCCCGGAGCCACGCGAAGTACACGGGACTTTCAGGGTTATCTGCTCCGGGATAGCCGGGGAAGGTCCCACCGGCACGATGGCGATCGGATGCTATACCGGGTGTTTTTCGCTGCGCTGATGGCGTCTGAGTCTCAACACTGCCTGCTCGATCATTGTCCAGGGGTCGATGCCAGACCCGCCCTTGATGGCGTCATCAATCCTCGCAAGCAGGTTCACGAGCTGGTGAAAACTGGCAAGGCTGTTGCGATGGGCACAGTCCGTCACGGCCTGCTGGCGTTTTTGCCAGACGCCATGTTTTTTGAAGACCGCAGCCAGCGGCTGACGCAGCTGCATTGCCTCGGCAACTTCGGTCAACAGGCGAATCTCGCGCCCCAGCGCCCAGAGCACAACCGGTTGTGGCGTGCCCTCTGCACGCAGTGACCGGATGATCCGGACTGCGCGCGCCGCATTACCGGCAAGCGCCGCATCGACCAGTTCGAATACCGTGTAGTGGGCATGCCCGGAGACAGATGCCATGACCTGGTCGACGCCGAGATTGCCGACGCCGTGATTGAGACGAAGCTTGTCGAGCTCCTGCGCGGCCGCCAGCAGGTTCCCCTCGGTGTGCTGTGCGAGCAGCTGGGCTGCATCGTATGAGAGCTGCAGGCCGTGATGCTGGGCGCGGTTCTTGATCCAGCCGGGCATTTGCGCTGCCTGAACAGGCCAGACCTGGATGACTGCCCCCTTGTTGTCGATCGCCTTGAACCACTTGCTGCGCTGCTGGGATGCATCCAGCTTTGGCATCGTGACAAGCAACAGGGTGTCATCGGCCGGGCGCTCGAGATAGTCACAGATGGCCTGGCCACCCTCGCGACCGGGTTTGCCGCTCGGGATGCGCAGGTCGAGCACTCTGAGTTCCGCAAAGAGTGACAGCGCGTCCGCCTCCTGACCAAGGCTGTTCCAGTCGAAGCCCGTACCTGCTTCCATCACCTGGCGCTCGCTGTAGCCATGCTCCCTTGCTGAGCGGCGAATGTCGTCGGCCGCTTCGAGGAGCTGCAATGGCTCGTCTCCGGTGACGAGGTAGACAGGCGACAGGCCGTTTCGGAGATGCTGATGGAGCTGTTCCGCGCGCAGTTTCAAGGCTTATCGCAGGGAGTAGTCGAGAACGCGCAGAATCGACATGGAGAGTTCATCGAGCATTTCGACACGCAGTTCAGCCGCCTCGCGCCGTCCGGCAAGTCCTGTCTTGCCAACCTCGATCCAGCTGCGTCGCACGCCGACCTCCTGTTCACCGACCAGTTCGCCGCCATCAGGGTCGGCAAGGCTGACCATGACCTTGCGAATCAGCATGTATTCGGTTGCCTTTCCGCGACTGTCGACCGTGATGACCCGCTGGTTCTCTCCCAGGTCCCGTATCTTCAGGATTGCTTTCGCAGCGTTGTCTGACTCGACGACCTCGATTCCGGATGCCGTCAGCGCGCTTCGCAGCCTCCTGCTGAGAGGATTGTAGCGATCGATGCCCTCGAGAGTGAGGGGCGCATGCCGGGCCAGTGCATCGCTGTCGCGCAGGTGAAAACCGCAACCGGCGAGAAGGGACGCCACTAAGAGCACGAGGAGTCTTGTTGCGTTGGCTTGCATCATTTCTTCGACTGCGGGGCGACGATGTTGACCAGTTTGCCGGGCACCACGATGACCTTGCGAATCGTGGCATCCCCGACAAATTTCTGTACGTTCTCGTTATCGCGCGCCGCCTGTTCGACCATTGTCTTGTCGGCATCGGCCGGGACCTGCACCTTCGCCCGCACCTTGCCATTGACCTGCACGACCAGCTCGATACTCTCCTGCCTGAGCGCATCCTCGTCGACCTGCGGCCAGCCGGCTGCAAGGATATCGTCACCATACCCGAGTTCCTGCCAGAGATAGTGGGTGACATGCGGTGCTATCGGAGACAGCAGGCGCAAAACGATGGCCATGCCCTCTCTCAGAAGCGCCGCGTCCTCCTGCTTGTTGAGAACGTTGACCATGGTCATGCAGGCCGAAACGACGGTGTTGAACTGCTGGCGCTCGTAATCAAAGAGCGCCTTCTTCAGCGTAGCGTGGATCTCGCGGCGTGCCTCCCCCGAAGCCTCGGCTGGTGAATTACCCGCTGAACGAATTGCTTCCGCATGATTGTGTGCAAGTGCCCACAAACGTTTCAGGAAGCGATGCGCGCCCTCCACGCCTTCGTCAGACCACTCCAGGGACTGGTCCGGCGGCGCCGTGAACATGGTGTAGAGACGAACAGTATCGGCACCGTAGCGATCGATGAGCAGCTGGGGATCGACGCCGTTGTTCTTCGACTTCGACATCTTCTCCACGCCGCCGGCGATGACCGGATGGCCGTCGGTTTTCAGGATATGCTGACCCTCGCGCTCCTCCACATCTGCCGGGTTGAACCACTCCTTCGAGCCGTCGGGATTCTCTCGGTAGAAGGTTTCCGCGACAACCATGCCCTGTGTCAGCAAGCGGCTGAAGGGTTCATCGCAGGTAACAAGACCCTCGTCGCGCATGAGCTTGTTGAAGAAGCGTGCATAGAGCAGGTGGAGAACCGCATGCTCGATACCACCGACATACTGATCGACAGGCAACCAGTAGTTGGCTCGCTCGTCGAGCATGGCCGTCTCGCAGTCATTCGAGCAGTAACGCGCGTAGTACCAGCTTGACTCGAAGAAAGTATCGAAAGTGTCGGTCTCTCGCTGGTCGCCATCACCCAGCTCGTAAAACTCGGGCATTTTCTTGAGCGGGGAGCCGGAACCGTCCACGATCACATCTTCGGGGAGCCGCACAGGAAACTCGGTGACAGGAACCGTCGTACCATCGACCCTGTTGATGACCGGGATCGGGCAGCCCCAGTAGCGCTGACGAGAAACACCCCAGTCGCGCAATCTGAAATTCACGCTCTTGCGTCCCTTGCCGTGACGTTCGAGCCAGGCCGCGATGGCGTCGAACGCCTCTTCGGAACGAAGACCGTCAAATTCGCCGGAATTCCCGAGCACGCCTTTCTCGACATATGCGGCTTCATCGATGCCGCACTCGCTGTCGTCAGCACTGAAGATCACCTGTTTTTTCGGAATGCCGTACTTTTCGGCAAACTCCCAGTCGCGCTGGTCGTGTGCCGGCACGGCCATGACCGCCCCTGAACCATAGGACATGAGCACGAAATTTGCGGCATAGACAGGCACAGACTCCCCCGTGACAGGATGCAGCGCGTTGAGACCAAGCGACATACCCTTCTTGTCCATGGTCTCGAGCTCGGCCTCGGAAACCCCGCCCTGCTGGCACTCAACGATAAAGGCCTCGAGCTCCGGATTGCTTTTCGCTGCCCGGGCTGCGAGCGGATGCTCGGCTGCGACGGCCACATAGGTAACGCCCATGAGCGTGTCGGGGCGGGTGGTATAGATCTCGAGTGTCTCGTCCGATCCCTCGATCCCGAAGGCCATCTCCACGCCCTCGGAACGGCCGATCCAGTTGCGCTGCATGGTCCGCACCTGCTCCGGCCAGGCATCCAGCTTCTCGATGTCATCGAGCAGCTCCTGGGCATAGTCCGTGATACGGATGAACCACTGCTCGATATCACGTTTCTCGACGGGGGCTCCAGAGCGCCAGCCCTTGCCATCGACGACCTGCTCGTTGGCGAGCACCGTCTGGTCGACCGGATCCCAGTTCACCGTTGCCTTCTTCTTGTAGGCGAGCCCTTTCTCCATCAGACGCGTGAAGAGCCACTGCTCCCACTGGTAATAATCCGGATCGCAGGTCGCAAGCTCGCGCTTCCAGTCATAGCCGAAACCGAGTTGCCTGAGCTGACCGCGCATTTCATCAATGTTTGCATAGGTCCACCTCGCCGGCGCTGTCCTGTTCTTGATTGCCGCGTTCTCGGCCGGCAGACCGAAGGCATCCCAGCCCATCGGCTGCAGCACATTCTTGCCGAGCATTCTCTGGTGACGCGCGATGACATCACCGATGGTGTAGTTGCGCACGTGGCCCATGTGCAGCTTGCCCGAGGGGTACGGAAACATCGAAAGGCAATAGAACTTCTCGCGA
>JARRMW010000059.1:0-8742 GCA_037385685.1 Gammaproteobacteria bacterium | reverse complement strand
GGGCTGACGACACACAAGCTCATGGACTTTCATGCCCAGTACAAGTTCGTGCTCATGAGCCATGACCAGAACCGTGCGCGGGCACTCGGCAGACGCCTGGCCGAAGCGTCAGGTGAACCGGTCGAGGAGATTGCAGAGTGGTACTTCGCCGAACTGATGGCCATTCTGAAGATTCGTGCAACCCGCAAGAACCATGTCAATGTTCTTCAGCACCTGCAGGGATTCCTGAAGAACGAGATCGACAGCGAGGACAAGCAGGAGCTGGCAGAGACCATCGACAAATATCGCATGCAACTCTTGCCACTGATCGTGCCGATTACGCTGTTACGCCATCATTTCAGGCGGCATCCGCACGAGTTCATCGAGAGGACGAAGTACCTCGATCCACACCCGGCAGAGTTGATGTTGTTGAATACGCTTTGAAACGGTGTCAGAGATCATTTTTTATAAAAAATAATCTCCGACACCTGCTTCTGATGTGATTCCGCCCATGCAGCCCTGCATGGGCGGGTTGTTTTGGACTGGCTACTCTCTCAGGTGCGTCGAGCCATGCCGAGTCCAAGACGGCCGAGTGCGGCAAGCACGATAGCCAGCAGCAGAAGGTCAGTCGCCGGATTTCCGCCGGCAACAGAGCAGCCGCCACTATCACTCGAAGTTGACGTTGTACTTGAACTATCGTCAGCAGGTTCAAAGATGACCTTCGACTCATAGTCAACAGGAACCGGGTTCGTGTGCATGAAGTTGATCACTGCACGGGCATCATCCGCAGCCTGTGCGAAACCGGCGATATTGCCCCCTTCGTTACCAGAATCGATATCGATCGCCTTGCCTTCTGAATCGAGGAGCGGGAAAACCGCGTTCAGGATCGGGCCCTGCTCGATGTAGAAAAGGGGTCTGTTATCTTGAGTGGTCGCATCAGGATAAACCCAGAGATACTCGAACCATCCCGGTTGCGGGCCATCAGCAGGAACACGTGGCGGAGCCGGAAGCTGCGGAAAGTTCATTTTCCGCATGTAGCCATAGCCGCCATAATCAAGAAAGCACTCTTCCACAGTCTGCATGACTCCGTTGACTTCTTCACTGAAGAATGCGCACTTCTTGCCGAGTTTTGTCTGCGCATCGGCCGCAGTCAGTCCCATAATCCGGTTGAGGTAGGCGACCACGTCAACATCGATCTTGCCACCCTTGTCCGAAGCAGCACCGAGCGCCCTTGCAGCCGTAATCCCGAAGTCGGGATCAGGCAGGGTAATGCCGGCAAGTTCACCTTGCTGCATCATCTTCCAGTAAATCACGAGGTTTTGCAGAGGCGAATCGATCGTCGATGCATTGACGACTGTCTCACCATCAAGCTCGACCTGTGTTACGGCCATCAGTCGGCCGGCAGGGTCCAGCTGAATCTGGCCAGCTCCCGAAAGCGTCAGCAGGAGATCCTCCAGCTGTCTCTCGAAGACGAGGTCAGGTGAACGCGCAACACTCATGCGTCCGAATTCAACTTCTCGCACGCAGGTCTCATAGCCGACCTGGATTTCACACAATTCATTGAGCGGAACGACACATGGAGTCGATTCTTCGCATGTCAGTGTGCAGGTCTCTGAAGGAAACGCCAGGGGCTGTCGACAGAGATTGCTGTCAGGTATGGGAATCCCGTCACTGTCACGCAAGAGATAGACAAGATCGCCATAATCCGGTGACTCGTGATCGCCTCCGCCAGCACCTCCGCCGCTACCATCTCCGTCAACAGGCTCGGCGAACGTTAATGGGTTGAACAGCAACAGGAGTGATGACAAAACTCCTGTCAGCATGATGTGTATATACTTTTTCATCTCTACTCCCTCCATTGCAAAACATCCGCTGTTGTAATGATCCTCCCTTGTTAGAAGTCTAGATTTCGTCAAGTCATCTCTTTTTGAACATCGAATGCTTCATTGATAATTCGCAATTTCAGGAAGTGGTATTTGCAGATCCATTGATAATTATCAATTTCCAGGTCTGCAGGGTCTCTGAGAATAGTTTCAGAAAAATTGTCTTCGACACCATATTTTCGACATCCCGGTACCGAACCGGGACCGAACTGTTCGCCATTGCCCGGCGGCGGCAATCCTGTGAAGATAGCGTCAGATCAGAACAACGGAATCAGAACCTTGCAGGACAAATCTCAGCAGGTCATCGCGGCCTTCATCGACAGGGCAGCAGAGGTCATCATTGGCAAAGAGAATTCGATACGACTGGCACTGGCCTCCCTTCTTGCACGGGGGCACCTGCTGATCGAGGACCTGCCCGGCATGGGCAAGACCACGCTGGCTCACCTGCTCGCGCAACTCGCAGGCCTGCACTACCAGCGCATCCAGTTCACGAGTGACCTCCTGCCGGCCGACATCATCGGCGTCTCCATCTACGAACGCCAGTCGGAGGCCTTCCGGTTCCATCACGGCCCGATCTTCTCCCAGCTCATCCTCGCGGACGAGATTAACCGTGCGACACCGAAGACCCAAAGCGCCCTCCTCGAGGCCATGGAGGAGCACCAGGTCACGGCCGAGGGCGAGACCTACGCCCTGCCATCGCCCTTCTTCGTCATCGCAACCCAGAACCCGGCAAGCCAGGTCGGCACCTTCCCGCTGCCCGAATCCCAGCTGGACCGCTTCATGATGCGGATCGCGCTGGGCTACCCGGATGCCGCCTCGGAACGCGCGATCCTGACCGGCGACGATCCCAGATCCCGCATCCAGGCGCTGCCTGTCGTGATCGACCCGGACCAGCTCAAGGCCCTGCAGGCAGAGACACGCGGCATTCATGTTGCCTCCGCCCTGCTCGACTATGTCCAGTCGCTGATCGATTTCACGCGCACCACGGCGCGATTCGAGCATGGCCTCTCGCCGCGCGCGGGCATCGCCCTGCTCTCGTCTGCACGCGCATGGGCACTCATGGAAGGGCGCCGGGAGGTCCTGCCGGAAGATGTCCAGGCGGTGCTGCCCGCCGTCGTCTCCCACCGCATCAGGGATCTCGAGGGCCGCTCAGGCACGGATGTCGGACAACATATTCTGGATGCCGTCCCGGTTCCATGACCGCCAGGACACTGATCCCGGACCTGCAACGCTTCGCCCGGGTCGGCCACACCGACAGGCAGGGGCAGATCACCATCTCGCCTCGCCAGGTCTATATCCTGCCGACCCGCTATGGCCTGCTCTTCGCGATCCTTGTCGTCGTCATCCTGATCGCTTCCATCAATTCGGCCAGCAACCTGGGGTTTCTGACCGGCTTTTTCCTTGCCAGCATCGGTCTCGTCAGCATGGTGTTGACCTGGTGGAACCTCGCCGGTCTCCGCATCACCCCGCTCTCCACTGAACCCGTCTTTGCAGGAAACCCGGCGCACTTCATGCTGCGTTTACACAATGAGCGCAAGCGCTCACGCCCCGGGATTGCCATGAGCACGACATCAGGAACGACTGCGTCATCCGTCGCAGACGTCGACGCCAGCAGCGACGCGGCCCTGGGGATGATGCTGCATGCACCCCGGCGCGGTATCTTCCGGCCCGGCAGAATCCGGCTCTCCACCGACTATCCGATCGGGCTTTTTCATGCCTGGTGTTACCTGCAGACAGGTCAGGAGTGCATCGTCTTCCCGAGCCCTGCGAAAGGGGCACCCAGGCTGAGCAGCCCGGATGACAGCGGGGTGGAAACCGGTGATTCAGGACGCGGCGCTGACGACTTTATCGGCCATCGCTATTACCGTGATGGTGACTCACTGCAGCATGTCGACTGGAAAGCGGCCGCCCGGGAACGCGGTCTTTTCTGCAAGCTGTTCGGGGGGGACAGGGCCGACCAGCTCTGCCTCGACTGGGACGCGTTGCCCGATGTCGGCACCGAAGAGCGTTTGCGGCTTCTCAGCCGGGCGATCCTCGATGCCAGTGACATGCGCATGGATTACAGCCTGAAACTGCCGGGCAAGGAGATCGAACCCTCACGCGGGAAAAGGCACGAACTGCAGTGCCTCACGGCACTGGCGCTCTTCGGACTCGACGACCATGAATGAGAGGCTCCACGACCGCCCGCTCTCCAGCCCGATCCTGATCACGGCGATCGCCCTGATGATCGCATCGGTCATCCCGCACGTCTGGCATATCGAGATATCCGTCCTGCTCTTCTTCCTCGCCATGGCGGGCATCCGGCTGTTCCTCCGGAAACCCTCCCAGGCCAGAATAAGAAAATGGCTCATGCTGCCACTGCTGGTTGCGGGCATCCTGATCGTCTACGCAGAGTACCGCCTGCCCGTCGGCACAAAACCCGGGGTCGCTTTCCTCGTCACCCTGTTCGGGCTCAAGATCCTCGAGGTCAACAAGCGCAGGGATATCTACGTCCTGACCTTTATCGCCTTTTTCACCATCGCGACCCAGTTCCTGTTCGAAAACGGCCTGCTCTTCACGCTCTACCTCATGCTGGTGATGACCATGCTGGTCTGGCTGCTCACGACCCTGAACAGGAGCGAGCCGGAAAAGGACATGCTCATCAACCTGCGAGCAGTCGCAGGCATTGTCCTTCCGGCAATCCCGGTCACGATCATTCTCTTCACGCTCTTTCCACGGCTGGCATCTCCCCTGTGGGAGATCACGAGCCATGAACGGATTGGCGTCACGGGCCTGAGCGACTCCATCAGCCTCGGCACCATCAGCCAGCTGAGCCAGTCCGGCGCGACAGCCTTCAGGGTAACCTTCAAAAGCAAAATCCCCGAGCAGCAGGAACTCTACTGGCGTGGCCCGGTACTCTGGGAAAGCAACGGCAGGGACTGGACGACCGGCCCGCTACTGGAGCAGACACCAACCAACTATGAACTCGTGTCCGACTTCATCGAGTATGACGTTGTCATGGAAGCGAGCGACCAGCCCTGGCTGTTCGCACTCGACCTGCCTGCGACCCTGCCAGACAACACACATCTCACACGCGATTTTCGGCTGATTGCCGACAAGCCGATCACCGACACACTGCAATACTCCATCACATCGGGCATCGACTTCATCAATGCCGAGTTCAGCGAGGACGATGTGCAACGCGCCCTGCAGCTTCCGGACAGGACGACAGCGCGCGTGCGCGACTTTGCCCGGCAACTGAAGCAGGAAAGCGCAGGCAATGAAGCATTCATCAACAAGGTACTCGCGCACTTCAACCGGCAACCTTTCATCTACACGCTGCGCCCTCCGGTGCTCGGCGACAACCCGGTCGACGAGTTTCTCTTCGAGACACGCCGTGGCTACTGCGAGCACTATGCGACCAGCTTCGTGACCCTGGCGCGCGCAGCCGGCATCCCTGCCCGCATCGTGACCGGTTACCAGGGCGGCGAGTACAACCCGATCGGCAACTACCTGCGCGTACGGCAGTCCGATGCGCATGCCTGGGCAGAGGTCTGGCTGGAGCAGAGCGGATGGGTGCGCGTCGACCCGACAGCCGCCGTTGCGCCGGAGCGCGTGGAACGCGAACTCGACACGGGAGCTATCGAGAGTGATGGTCGTCTGACGTTTCGCGTCGACGACAAGGGGCTGCTGTCCCGCCTCGGCTCGCAGGCAAAATGGCTGGTCGACTCGGTTCAGCTGAACTGGCAGCGCTGGGTCGTCAATTTCGATCAGCAACGCCAGCGCAACCTGCTCTCGCTGTTTGGCCTCGACAGGCTCTCGCGCCCGCTTCTCATGACTATCGCGATACTGGCCGCGACCCTGCTGATCCTGCTCTTCACGTTTTTCGTCATGCGTCTCAACAGGGAGATGCCTGATCCCGCAACGCGACTCTACCAGCGCTTCTCCGCAAAGCTGTCCGGCATCGGTCTCGCACGCCATCCAAATGAAGGTCCACTCGATTACCTGCAGCGCATCGGCAGTCAGCGTCCCGACCTGCGGGAGGCTGCCGGCACGATCATCGAGCAGTACATCATGATCCGCTATAAAGAACATGACACAAAAAAGCAGCTGCAGGCACTGGCCCGCTCAGTCAGGCAGTTCTCCGTGCGATAGAAAACAGGGCCTTGTCTCTTCCATGCCTGCGGCAATCGCTTTAGAATTATCGAAAACGTTCCAGGCCACATCCCGGTCCGGCAACCAGTAAACGAACAAACAAGACGGGATGCCCATGAAGCAGACACCGGACCCCGGAAAGCGAACCCTGCCACGCGGGGTCATGTTGAATGCCTACCCCGACAGCATCGGGAAAAAACTCTCGGACATGATCGAGATGCTCAGGGAACCCGAGTTCAGGGACACCTTCTCTCTCTTCTATATTCTTCCGACTTTTTTTCACAGCGACCTCGACCGCGGTTTCTCGATCATCGATTACGACATCAACGAGGAGCTCGTCAGCCCGGAAGACCTGGATGCACTGAATGAACTCGGCATCCAGATCAAACTCGACCTGGTGCTCAACCACCTCTCCGTGCGCTCGCCGCAATTCCAGGACCTGTTGAAGAACGGCATGGATTCGAAGTACCGCGACTTTTTCATCGATTGGGACGAGTTCTGGAAAGACCATGGCACAATCGGACCTGAAGGATATGTCATTCCAGACAAGGAGCACATAGACAAGCTCTTCATGCGAAAGCCCGATTGCCCGATCCTGCGGGTACGCTTTCCTGACGGCACACTCAAGTCTTACTGGAACACCTTCTACCAGAAGGTCGACTTCGACGAGATCACGGTCAAGGATTTCGCCGACATCAAGGACATGGATCCAGAGACAGCCGAAGAACTTGCCAATCACGTCAAGATCCTCATCAAGAACAAGGGCTTTCTTGATCGCAAGGACCTGGAAGCCTATGAGCAGTTCAGTGACGCCGTCATCAAGGCGGTCTGCAGGAAACGCGACTACCTTGGCCAGATGGACCTGAATGCGCGCAGTGAACTCGTCTGGCAGTTCTACGACGACACCCTGCGCAAGCTTGGCAGCTACGGCGCCAGGATCATCCGGCTGGATGCCTTCGCCTACCTGCACAAGGCCCCCGGGGAAACGAACTTCTTCAACCGTCCCGGCACATGGGAATACCTCGAACGCCTGCGCGGGATCGCAGAAAAATACAAGCTGATGATCTTTCCCGAAATCCACTCGGAATACGGCGCCGGCATTCACGAGGAGATCTCGAAAGAAGGCTATCCTGTCTACGATTTCTTTTTCCCGGGCCTCGTGATCGATGCGCTGGAGAACGCAGACAATACGGCACTGCTGCGCTGGATCAGCGAGATCCAGGAAAAAGGGCTGGAGACCATCAACATGCTCGGCTGCCACGATGGCATTCCCGTTCTCGACCTCAAGGGCAAGACGGTCGATGGCGTCTATCACGCGGGTCTGCTCAGCGACGACCGCATCGACAAGATCGTCGACACCATTCTCGAGCGTGGCGGCCTGACGAAAGAACTCTACGATGCCGACGGCAACAAGATCGACTACTACCAGGTCAACGCGACCTTCTTCAGCGCCCTCGGCGAGGATGAGCGCAAGCTGCTGCTCGCACGCGCCATCCAGATGTTCATGCCCGGCCTCCCGCAGGTCTGGTATCTCGATCTCTTTGCAGGCACCAATGACTATGCAGCTGCCAAAAAGGGCCGCACCGCGAGTCACAAGGAGATCAACCGCACGACCCTCGGCATGATCGATGTCGAGCTCGGACTTGAACGTCCAATCGTGCTCGACCAGCTCGAGCTGATCCGCATGCGCAACACCTCGCCTGCTTTCGACGGTGAGCTTTCAATCTCCGGCAACGAACCCCATGTCTTGAAGATGACATGGAGTCATCCTGAAGAGACACTGACCCTGGAAGCTGACCTGCGGACCCACGACTTCAGGGTCTACCGTGAAAACGATACCGGCAGGGAAAATCTCATTGCCCCTGCGGCCTGAACCACAGGTTCCGTGAGGGGCCAACCTGACACCCTGACCAACAGGGCAAACAAAGATGCAGATACTCGCAACCGACCTGGACAGGACACTCCTCCCGAACGGCAGCTGGCCGGCCGACCCCGGTGCCATCGACCTTTTCAATGAACTCACCGAGCAGCATGGCGTGCTGGTCGTCTATGTCACCGGCAGGAACCTCGATCTCACCGAGAAGGCGATCCGCGAGTATGGCGTGCGCCATCCCCATGTGCTCATCGGGGACGTCGGCACCTCGATTCGCAAGTACCGCGAAAATGACTGGGAGCCGCTCGAGGGCTGGGACCGGCATGTCCGGCAAAGCAGCCCGCGCTGGGATGCCGGGGCAGTGCGCGATGCAGCAAGCGGCATCGAGGGCATGACCGAGCAGGAACGCGAGCACTGCGGGCCCTTCAAGCAGAGTTACTATGTCGATCACGACAACAGGGAGTCGATCCTGCAGATTGTCGACGACCGTATCAGGGAACGCTTCGACGAGGTCATCGTCTACAGTTTCGATTCGCAATCCGGCAAGGGACTGCTCGACTTCCTCCCCCGCAGCGCGACCAAGCAGACCGCACTCGAGTACATCGCCGACGAGTACCGCGTCGACAGGACGGATGTCGTCTTCTGTGGCGACAGCGGCAACGATGTGTTTCCACTCACGGCCGGATTCTCGGGCGTCCTCGTCCGCAATGCCGACGAGCAGCTCGTCGAGAGTGTCAGGCAGGCAACCGAAAACCGTCCCGACCTGCGGGTCTACCATGCACAGGGAGACTTCCGGGGACTCAGCGGTTTCTATACCAGCGGCGTCATCGAGGGGGCATACCACTACGGCCTCTTCCGGGACCGCGACCAGAC
>JARRMW010000058.1:0-9373 GCA_037385685.1 Gammaproteobacteria bacterium | reverse complement strand
GGCGACGGCTACAACGTTGTCCTGCACGAGTTTGCGCACAAGCTGGATGAAGAGAACAACGGCACCAACGGTCAACCAATCCTGCATACGGCGGGGCATTACAAGGAGTGGGCGGAGGTGCTGGGGCGAGAGTATCGATCGTTTGCCGACCGGGTATCGCGGCGAAAGAACAAGGTGATTGACGAGTACGGACTTACCTCGCCAGCGGAGTTCTTCGCTGTCGCTACCGAGTCGTTTTTCGAGAAATCGGTGGCCATGCAAGAAACGCTGCCGGATCTGTATGAGCAACTGGAAAAATTCTACTCGGTCGATCCGGCGTCCTGGAAATGAAATCTTCCGGTTTCCGCCGGCCGAAAACGCAGGTACGTCTACTCAATCGTTTTCATCGCCTGCATAATAGACAAGAAGACAGACCAGCTGTTCGGGAGAAGAACTCTGAACAAACGCAATCGCCAGCACACCATGGGAAGCGGCGGGGACGTGCGACGCGAAGATGCTGCGAGTTGGCTCCGAACATCATGAGCTGTGGCTAAAGAAGAAATCTGTTAAGCCCTGACGCTGAACCGATGCGGTAGACCGCGATACACCGGGTCGGCATCGCCTGTGCGCACGTATTGCTTGTGGGTCGCCCCGCGAAGCCTGCGGGGCGACCAGGCGCTTGAGATGTGATGACTTCGCTTTCCTACCGCAAAGTCACTGTGCCTTCAATGCTCCCCTGGATCGGGCCAAAGCCGTAGCCAAGGCTGGTGAACGTCATGTCGTTGCCCGTGAAGGGCGAAGTAAATGAACCGCTTGCACCCTCGAACCGGCCTGTCCCGCCCGAGAAGTCGCCGTACGCTTCGCCGTAGAAGTAGCCGTCACCCGTGGGATCCATATCCATGCACATCCAGCCGTTCCCGACCTCGGCACCAAAGAGCTGGTCGCCGTTCGAAAATGTCAGGACAGCAGCAGAGTGAATCAGGGCGAATTGCACGTAACCGTCGTCGCACAAACCGGTCGGCGTCCACTCGGTAACGATATGGGTCATCGTCGCGCCGAAGGTGCCGCTTGATTGTCCATCTACGACGCTGGCGAGAGCGTCGTCGTTGTCGACATCGACCGGGATGGGGACAATGGATCCGGTGTAGCTGATCTTGACAGGCACATCGTTGGCGTAGCTTGTCGCGGCCATAAAGGGCGCGAATAACAAGGCGACAGCGGCGATGAGCGGCCACCGCTTGCGAGAATGAATTAGCAGAATGTTGTCCATGACTGACCTCCTGAAACTCAAGATTGGTGTCGTTCTCAACAAGACCGACAACTCCCGGCAGCCCGGCGATCTTGGGTCCTTCGTGGCGTCGCAGAAGGCGTCGCGAAAGAAGCGAGGACCCGTAGCTTTGCGTCTCTGACTTTCGTCAGGTTTGCCTTTCTCGATTGCATCGTGCCGGATCAATCACCGCGCGTGAATCGGCAAATATAGGCATCTTTGCTGGGCAACTTGCGCTACTGCGCCACCGCGGGTGACTGGAGAGCATCGGCACAATCGCTGAGCAAAATGCACTACGTTCGGTAGTGCGTTTGACTCACCCGAAATCAGGAATCGAGCCGAATCAGACCAAGTTTGCAGCCGTGACGGACCGCCGCAACGCGATTGTGCACATCCAGCTTCACGAAGATGTTCCGGACATGGTTACGAACCGTCGCCGGACTGATATTGAGTCTGGAAGCCAATTCCTGGGTACTCAGTCCGCGGGCGAGTAGTGCCAGCACTTCCACCTCCCTGTTCGTGAGCGCTCCGCGATTGCCGGAGTTGTTCGGCGTGTGGCCTGTACCGGCCGCGGTACCTTCCTCCGGCTCACTCTGTCGGCGGCAAAGATGCACCAGCAATTCATTCCCCGAATCACACGCTATCAGCAACCGGGTGACCCGAAACCGCTGCAGCTTTTTGTCTGCCGTAACGAAGCGCATCTCGTTGCTGTTGACGAGTTGATGATCAAAGGCCATCTCCCGGAGGGGACAACCTGCGCAACAGTAGCGATTGCCGAACAGATCCTGTCCCGCCAGAAGCTCCCAGCAGTGTTGGCCGAGGGCAACCGACCGCGCATAGCCGAAGGCATTCTCGGCTGCGCAGTTCCAGGCTCGAATTATGCCGTCCCGATTGACAGCGTAGGCCGGCTCGCCGGTAGCAAACAGTGTACTTGACGCTCGCATGCTGTTGTCGCGGAGGAGGCGAGGATCCGAGGCTCAGGGCCACTGACTTTTAAGTCACGTTGGCTTTGCCAACCTGTCATCTTCTCAGGTTGCGAGGTCGTGTCAATTCTGGGATGTACGTAACAGCGTCTGCAGGTGCGTTTGGGACGGAGTGTATGTGGGCTCCTGTCGTCGCTTACTCTACCGTGAGGCTGGCGTCTTCCATCAGCACCGGGTAGCTGTACCCGGCACCGAAGTCCTTGTCGAGCACGATCTTACCCGTGACGACCACGGTGTCGCCGACAGCGGCCTCGGCCCCGCTCGTGACGGCCAGGTCGTTGTTGCCGTCAGCAGCACTGCCTGAGCCGTCCTGAATGTGCAGCCAGTTGGTGCCGAGGATGTTGGCGTTGAACTTGACGACCTTGCCGCGCAGGCTGACAGACTGACCGGCTAATGAATCCTTGCTGGCATTTACCCAGGCGATATTCTTGCCCTCTTCGACGGCGGCAACAGCCACATCGCCCACCACCGACCCGGCGGCGTCGGATGCCATCGTGGTCGTCGGATGGCCGGGAGGCAGGGCGGTATCCGGATGCCCCGCAGGTAGCGTGGTCGTGGAGAGGTTTTGCAAGGCGTCGGAGAAATAGATGACCTCGAAAGTACGGTCCAGCGACTGGCTGGTGAATTCCTGCATCATCATGCCCTGGTTGGTCTGCACGATGTCGTTCACGGCAACCGGTGTTTGCTGTGTCGCGACCCATCGTGGTCCTTCGGCGGTATCGAGCAGCACGTAGGTATAACCGGCCGCGTCCATCGTCTCGAGCACGGTGCCCCGGACCATGCCCTCCGGCACCGGGGCGGCGAGGGCGGGGTTTTCCTCCGCGGATTGCTCGGTCGTGTCGGTGCACGCAGCCTGGGTAAGCAGCAGGCCGGCGGCCAGGGTCGCGGTGGCGAGCAGCGAAAGAGTTGCCTTCACGTCGAATTCTCCAAAATCGGTTATCCGTTGCGTATTCTGACAGCCGGGCACGCGGTCGCCATACGCGCAACTGCTTACGACCGTCTCTCAAAAAGAATAACCCCGCTGTTGCGTATACGCGGGATGGGTATCGACCATTTCCAGTCGCCAGCGATCTGGTGACTCGTGCGGCTCAGCACGCACAGGTCCACCGAGCGCAGCTTGCCATCCGGCATCCGCTGAAACAGCTGTGGGAAACGTCAGAAAACCACCGTACGAGACCGGGCGAGACGCAGGCCCGGAACACGTCAGCTCACAAAGTCCCGGCCTCGGCGGACGCAACCATATCGTCGTTGGCATAAATAGCCAGTTCGACACGTCGATTCTTCGAGCGATTGGCGTCCGAATCGTTAGGATATTTCGGCTGGGTCTCCCCGAAGGCTTTCGTCTGGAGTCGCGTGCGATCGACGCCGTTTGCTGCCAGGAAGTTTGCAACGTTGTCAGCCCGCTGTCGGGACAGGTTCATGTTCAGGTCGTCGGAACCCGTGTCGTCCGTGTGGCCCTCGACGAGAATGTTCGTGTCGTCGTATTTCTGGAAAACACCAGCCGCGGCGCGGAGGTCGTCTTTGTAGGACTCTTGTATGGTGGCAGAATTGATATTGAACATCAGGCCGGACGCGAACGTCATGTTGATGCCTTCGCCGACGCGTTGTACTTCAGACGTTGGCACGGCCTGCTCGAGTTCCTTGGCCTGCTCATCCATATGCTTGCCGATGGCCGCGCCCGCCGCACCACCGACCGCGGCACCGATGAGCACGCCCCAGATATTGTCGGATACCAGCGCACCGGTTGCCGCGCCAGCCGCGGCGCCACCCAGAGCACCCTTCTGCATCCGGTTCATGCCCTCGCAGCCGGCCACGATGATGGCCAGGCAGAGTATTGCGACAAGTACGTTCGTTTTCATGGCGTTGTTATCCTCTCGGGGTAATCGGGTCAGGTAATCACTTGCAGACGAGCGCGGCGAACATGTCGATTTGCATATCGGCGAGCCCGCTGTCGATGGCGGCGCGCGCATCACCGCAAATCGATTCCGTCTCCGCCGCTGTCATGCTGGAACGGAGCGCCTGGACGTTGTCAGTGCCGTACTTCTCCTGCATCGACTTGAGATTCGACTCGAAACGAATGGCATACATCTCCGGACTCGAGCCACCCTTGGCGGCAGCGGCATCGAGTTCGGCGGCGGCCCGTGTGGCGTCACCTTCGTTAGTAGCCCAGTCGCTGCGCTGCACGTTATAAGCGGGATTGTCGGGATCCAGCTCGATGGCCTGGTCGAGATACTCGTCGGCCGATTGACGGTTCCCGCTCCTGTACTCCAGGTCCGCGACCTTTGCGTAGTTGTTGGCCCGGGCCGCCGTGTCGACGTTGTTCTCTGTGAGTCCGATGATGGCCAGGTACTGGTCCTTGGCGGCCTGCAGATCGCCCCGTGCCTCCAGCGCAACGGCTTTTTCGTGGAATGCGCCAAGGCTATCCTGGTCCGAGACCTCGAGTGCCTGATCGGCCGCTGCAATTGCCTCGTTGTATTGACCGAGACCGTTGTGCGCCTGCGCGAGTCCTACCTGAACGGCCTCGCGGCCATCCTTGGTGTCGCACTCCTCCGCGATGCTCGTGAACAGGTTCAGGGCATCCTGATGATTACCCGCCGCGTTCATCGCATCGCCGCTGGCAACGGACTCCCGGCATTCCGAGGACATCGTAATCAGCTGCGCATCGGCCCGCGAGGGCGTGAACAAGACGAGGGCGGAACCGGCGATCAGAATCGCCAGCAGTGAATAGGAAGCGATCGCCGAGCGGCGCAATATTGGCATGAGACTCACCGGTTGCAGTGGAAATTCTTCTGTCGCACGTCACAGGGCGTGCGCGTTTCTCTTAGTGCATTGCGATGGTGCCTTGTCAATATAGGCGTGAGCGAATCTTTCGTCAAACTCCGTGTGGAGTGGAGTGAACCGTTCATTCATTCCCTTCAAGAACCTGTTGCGCTCGAAACACGGAACCTCTTCGTGCCCCGGTTAAACGAGCGCTCGCGCTCAACATGAATTGGTTCACCTGCTAAAATCTGCGTCCTGGCGGGAATGCGGTCGATACGACAAAGGTTTACAGGATGTTGAGAACCACCGTCTGGATAGCGGCCCTGGGGCTTCTGTCCGGCTGCAGCGCGCAATCCTGGGCCTGGGTCGGAAAGGAAGTTATCGAGGAGGTTGTCGAGAAGGACTATCGTCCTCCGCCAAATCAGGTCCTGGCCTGCCAGCTGGACCCGACGAAGTGCGACGAGATAAACAGGCGCTGACGGGGAGTCAACAGCAACTACTCCGCTGGCCTCAAGGCGCCCTGTCGTGGTCGACGAAGATCAGTTCGGACGTGTCGTAGCCGGCCGCCTCCGCTTTGGCGAGAAGCTCGTCCAGCATCGCCTGCGGTAGCTCTGCTTCCCTCGCCAGAATCCAGAGGTAAGAGCGGTTCGAGCCGGCAACCATCGAGTACTCGTAGTCTTTGCCAAGCTCAAATACGTTGTAAGCGCTGTAGAAGGGTCCGAAGAACGAGACCTTGAGCCGCCCGACACCGGGCTCGCCGACGAAGTAGGCTTTGCCTTCGATTTCGTCCCACTTGCCTTTCTCGGTATGGTAACCACGGTTCAGAACCCTGACACCACCGTCATCGCGCAGCGAGTAATTCGCCGTCACATTCGACAACCCGCGCTCGAACCTGTGATCAAGCCGCGCTACCTCGTACCAGGTGCCGAGATACGGCTCGAGCTCGAAGTTGTCAACGGGTTCGATGCCGTCGGGAATTCCGGTACAACCCGAAAGTACGACCGCGGCAACCAACAAAAATCGTTTCATCGGTCTTTCCCGAAATGAGCACGGGGCCCGGTCAAGGGCCCCGACACTCGGACATGCACAAAGTTTACGCTTTCAGTTTCGCTTCAAGGTGATTCATGAGCTCACCCATCTGGTCGCTCGGACTGAACTCAATCGCCTCGTAATCCTCGTCAACCCTGACCGTGTGTCCCGGGGGCCAGTAATAGACGTCGCCGGCGTTAACTGTCTCTTCGGTGCCGTCTGCATAGGTCACATGTATGGACCCTTTGACGACGGTTCCCCAGTGCGGGCACTGACAAAGATTGTCCGGTAAACCCTCCAGCAGCGGAGTGGCGTCTGCCCCGGCAGGGAACCGAACTCGGGCAACGTTGGTATCGCCCCAGTCCAGGCCGTTAAAACAGACACCGCCAGCTTCGAGTCGAGTTGGTAATTCTTTTATTGCTTTCTTCATCAGTGTTCCTTTCTGGTTGTTTTCGCGGACAGCCGCAGGTCGCCTGTCGATCATCAATCGAAGAGTCGTCCCATCATATTGCCGACCCAGCCGTGGCCGTGCTCGCGAGCATGATCGGCATCCTTGCGGAACATCTTCATCAACTTCTTTTCGTCCTTCGGGTCTTCTTCAGCGATGACGCCTTCGAAGGTCGGCAGGAATGCTCCCATAATGCTGTCGACTTCTTCTTCGGTCGCGTCAGTCTCCGCTGCGATTTCCCTGTTCATCTTGCGTCCCTTGTCGCCAAAGATATCAAAGAAGTGCTTCTCCGATTCTTCCCGACTTTGGTCCTTGCCCCTGCCCTTGTCTTTGGCTGAGTGGAACAGGCGCTTCGCGATCCCTTCGTCTTCGGCCCCGGCGAAGATCATCGACGGGATGCCCGCTTCGAGTACCCGATCCACTTTGCCTTCATCGATGCCCAGCAACTTTGAGGTAGACTTGACCGCAATATTAGTCAGCTGCGTGCCCGCGAAGTCCTTGACAGCGCCCGTAGCGACTTTCTTGCCGGTCTTTACCAGCATTTTTGACATGATGCTCATTTTTCTATCACCCTTTATTTTTCTGATTTGACCAAACGAGTCCAGTATAGCGTGGCCGGACTCGCCCAAATGGTTTCGCCTTCCTTATTTTGAATAAGGGCTTCTAACTGTAACATGGGTTCTGTGCATCCTGCGCCGGTTACCAATTCGTTGTCTCGATGCGGATTTACCACCCGCAAAACGTCTGTTCAGACAGCGCCGAATACCGCGTCTATCAGCGCTGTATCCATGTATTCCTTTACGTTCGCAATCCGCCCATTACGGATCTGAATAACCTGGCAGTAGGTGTTGTTATAGGGCGTGCCGTCCACAGTTTCTGCCGTGCCCAATGAGAAACAGGCGTCCATATCTCCCCGCGCTGCAGCGTCGTAAAAATCGAGGACGACTTGTTTGTTCTCCGCAATTCCCATTGCTTCTCCAGTAACAGTGTTTATTAGGCGAGAGTGCCGTCATCAGCCGAGACGAGGAGCTTGTGGCCAACCATAAACGGGATTTCGCAGTCCCCGCGGCCGCGACCCGTCGTTACCGTGTTGAATCCTCTTCAGTGTCGTCTTTGTTGCTGACCGTCGGCATGCGTCTCTGCTGAATGAAAGTATCGAGATCATTCGAGAGCTCCTCGGCACTTGGGGTATCTTTGGCAGGCTTGAGTTCGCGGTACACGCTCTGGCTGAATTTCATGACGGCTTCGGTTTGATTCTCGCAGATCGCCTGGTTCCTTGGCTGCACATCATCCTCGCAGTCAGCAATGGCCCCCGCTGCCATCACACCGAACACGCCCCTCCCAACGCCTTCGGCAACCTCCAAGCCGGAAGCGTGACTGCAACCCGAAAGGATCAGTGCAGCCAAGAGTTCCGCTAGCGCGAGCGTTCGTTTCGCGTGAAGAGTGCGCATGGTGTCGAGCTCCTTGCATCAAGCAGGTTCGTCGCCGTTCGTCCGCTGGTTCAACGACTGGCGCGTTCGCGTCAGCAGATGATAATTCTACCAATTCCTGGCGACCTTCTCAGTCAAGACGACGCAGACGTTTCTCCGAACAAAGAGACTGCGTGTGAACTGGAATTCCGATGTGACCCTACCGAGTAGAGCTTGGCGTCCGATGACTGCTCATCCCGTTTGCAGTCATTCATAATATTCCTCGCTGCACGGTCGAAAGCGGCCACGAGCGGACCGTCAGTTTACCCTTATATCGCGTTCAAGCGCTCTTGCGGCGCCGCTTTGCAGGTTGAACGTGAAGCTGTACATTGCAGGCATTGAGTAGAGCATGCATTGTGGTGAACGACGACTCGGTTTCTGGTTTCAAAGTCTTGTAGATCGTCACTCGATTTATTCCAGCTTTTCGAGCAACCGCTGCGACTCCGCGTGCTCGGATTACATCGGCGAGGGCCGTCTTCAGAACCACTTCGTCGCCATCTAGAATGGCTTCATTAATGTAAGCGGACGCATACGCAGGATCCTTTAGATCCTCGTACAAATCTTCTTTGATATTCAATGCTCTGCTAGTTGCCATAATCGTCTCAATTAGTCCGCCGTTCAAAGTCTTTGAGGCGCTCGCGAGCTTTGTCAATTTCACGCCTCTGATCGCGTTTCCCGGAACCGCCCAAGAGCAAAACCACTTCGCCGTCCACCTCCGTGAAGTAAATTCGGATAACCTGTCAAAACTTGAGTTCATGCAGGCCACCGCGAAGATTCTTTCGGCTGCCAAAATGGTCATTTTCCTCAATTGCTCGAAGCCGCCTTTGACCGGCCCGTTTTTGCGTTCCGTCGAGCTTCCCAAACCACTCCTCGAAAGGAGCATGACCATCTTGGGTCTCGTATGCCGCTAACTTCACGTGCCTATACTAACACAGGTGTAGCCTATAGGCTACACCTTATCTGGGAAGGGCGGAGCCGTGGTACGTCAAGGGTGGAGCCAGCAATAACGACCTTGCTCTCATCGAATAATCACGTGCCAAATTGAGCTTTCATGAAAATTTTCGTACGCATGATTACGCATGATAAGGTGGTTTCGCACATAACAAGATCGCAAATAGATAATGACACGGGTGAGCGGCATGATCAGGAAGTGGCTTGTAACGAGCATCGCGACACTTTCATTGGTGGGCTTTGATCTATCGACGGCGTTAGCCCAGGAGGGTGGACATTCCTCCGAGACCGCGCAAAGTTTTGGGGTGGTCATCGACCCTGCGGCCATTCGCGAGACGAACCGGCTCGGCCCGCGCAGCTTTTCGCCGTATGCCAACCGTACTTTCCCGGCGAGGCCGCTGTGGGGCGATCAGCACGTGCATTCCGGCTGGTCCTTCGATGCGGGTTTCATTAACGCGCTGAGCCCGAAAGACGCGTTGCGCTTCGC
>JARRMW010000057.1:0-9099 GCA_037385685.1 Gammaproteobacteria bacterium | reverse complement strand
GTACGCGCACGTTGGCGGATGCATGGTCATTTATCATGCGCCCCTGGACCGCGAAGATCCGCGCGTTATCGGCAATCAGCTCCCTGCGTTCCATGCCCTTTCCGCGCGGCTTGGCGCCAACGAGGATCGCATAGTCTGTATCACGAAAGCCGATTCGTGGATCATCGGTCATGACGATATCGTGGAGCAGAGGCATCGCACAGTCCTCGAGCTCCATGCCGACGCCATGCAACGACGAGAGTGCCTGCGGTATCTCGAGCAAACGCAGGATCACGGGCTGATCAGGTCCGAACATGGCGCCCGAGGCAACCCGGAAAGCAAGCGCGTAGCCGATATTGCCTGCCGCGCCGGTGATCGTAACCTTGACGGGGGGATTCATCGTGGTTCTCTCCTCCTGTCTTCTTTATTCACAGAAGTATAGAACGCTCTCCCTGACAGCATCCCGGGATGATGCCAATAGTCACTATCGCCAATCTCAATGCAGGCAATCCCGCGGACATCTGAAGAGAAGAATTACCGTTTGTCATGCCCCTGATAACAGGTTTAGTATGACTCGCATAATCACAATAACGTTACTGCACCGTGGAGGACATTTCTGATGAAAATATTACTCGCCCCGCTATTGGCGTTGTCAGTTGTGGCTGGACCGGCCCTTGCTGAAGAGAAAAAACTCGTTGTCATCACCTCTTTTCCGAAGGACCTGACCTCGGTTTTCGAGGCGGCCTTTGAGAAGAAGCATCCGGGGCTGGATGTCGAGATGCTCAACAAGAAGACCACGGCAGGAGTCAAGTACATCCAGGAAACGACAGCGAACAATACCAGCGATCTCTTCTGGGCTTCTGCACCCGACGCCTTCGAGGTGCTCAAGGGAGATGGTCTCCTGCAGAAATATGATGTCAAGACAACCGGAATTCCCGAGGTCGTCGGCAGTTACCCCATCAATGATCCGGACGGGACCTACATGGGCTTCGCGGCAGCCGGTTATGGCATCATGTGGAACGAGCGATACATCAAGGCAAAGAAACTTCCCGTACCAGCCGACTGGAGCGATCTCGAACAGCCCGTCTACCATGGCCACATTGGCATGTCTGCACCATCACGTTCCGGCACGACACACCTGACTGTCGAGACTCTTCTGCAAGGCGAAGGATGGGATAAAGGCTGGGCGACATGGAAAACGATAGCCGGTAACTTCAAGACAGTCACAGAACGCAGTTTCGGTGTTCCTGACGGCGTCAACTCGGGCCAGTTCGGGTACGGTATCGTCATCGACTTCTTTGCCTTTTCATCCAAGGCATCGGGTTTCCCCGTCGACTTCATTTATCCGAAAGTCACGACACTGGTACCGGCAAACATCGGTATCGTGAAAAATGCACCGAATGCCGTCATGGCAGCGGAGTTTGTCGAATTCCTCCTGTCGAACGAAGGTCAGGAACTGCTGCTCGACCCGAAGATCATGCGACTCCCCGTGCGGCCTGACATCTATGCCCAGGCACCTGACGGCTTCCCGAACCCCTTCAAGGACAGCTCCATCGGCAGTGCCGTCACCTTTGACGTCGTCAAGTCGAAGGACCGCTACAATCTCGTCAATTCCCTCTTCGATGTCATGATCACCTACCGGCTCGAGGACCTTCGTGCAGCCGTGAAAGCGATCCAGGACGCAGAAGCAGCACAGGCCGGCAAGGACAACGCCGAAGCGCAACAACTGATCGATGAAGCAAAGGCACTTGTGGCAAAGACACCGATCGACGAGGCCACGTCGCTGGACAAGGATTTTGCGGCCATCTTCAAGAAGAAGCGCAAGAAGGCCAGCGACAAGATCGAGGGCCGCCAGGCCGAGGTTGAACAACAGTGGGACGCCATGGTTCAGGCGAACTATGCAAAAGCCGTGGAGCTTGCAAACAAGGCAGAGTCAATGTGACCCCTGCACCGCTTCCGGAATCATCTCCGGAAGCGGGCATCCCGTTCGCGACACCGCCTCGTGCAAGGCATGATTCATGACTAACAGCATCCCCGGTTCGTGGGGCACACGTTCTGCAGCCCTCCTGATCTTTGCTTTCCTGCTGCTCTTTCTCGTGATCCCGGTCTCGAAGGTGATCTTCGTTGCCTTCCAGGATCCCCATAGTGGTTCCTTCACACTGATTAACTTTGTTGATTTCTTCAACACGCAGCTATTCCGCGAGTCCTTCCTGAATTCACTCTATGTTGCGTCAATGTCTGTGATACTCGCGTCGATTTTCGCGATACCACTGGCCTATTTCACGACCCGGTTCAATTTCGGCGGGGCCGTCATTATCCAGACACTCGGTGTCATTCCCCTGATCATGCCACCCTTTGTTGGCGCTGTTGCGATGCAGCTGCTCTTCGGCGACAACGGCTCGATCAACCTGCTGCTCGACGAGCATTTCGGGTTCACGATTCCTTTCATGCAGGGACTGAACGGCGTCATCCTCGTGGAAAGCATCCACTACTTCCCTTTCATTCTGATCAACCTCTCGGCGGCTCTCGACAATATCGACCGGGCCATGGAGGAGTCGGCACAGAACCTCGGCAGCTATGGCGTACGCCTGTTTCGCCGGATCGTCTTTCCACTCGCAATGCCGGGCTACATCGCCGGTGCAGCGCTCGTTTTTCTCAAGGTCTTCGACGATCTCGGCACCCCGCTATTGCTCAACGTCAACAACATGCTCGCACCGCAGGCTTATCTGCGCATCTCCTCGATCGGCATCTCCGATCCGATGGGCTACGTTATCTCGGTCATACTTGTTCTCTTTTCGCTTGTTGCGCTCTGGACCTCGATGCTGGCACTCAAGGGACGTGACTATTCAACCGTTCAGAAAGGTGGTGGCGGTCTCATGAAGCGCGATCTGCGACCCTGGGAAAAGCTCGGCAGCTACTTTGTGATCTTCCTCATTCTTTTCCTCGTGCTTTCACCGCACATCGGCCTTGTACTGCTATCGTTCGGGACTATCTGGTCTTTCAGTGTATTGCCAGACGCTTACACAGTTGCGCACTACGCAGAAGTTTTCAGCAACGACTCCTCGGTCCGCTATATTACAAATACGCTGCTCTACGCCGGGCTTGCTGCGTTCATTGATGTCATCATCGGCACGGCAATCGCCTACCTTGTCTTCCGTACAGGGATCAAGGGGCGCAAGGTTCTCGACTACATGGCAACAGCCGCACTGGCTGTTCCCGGCGTGGTACTCGGGATCGGCTTCCTGCGTACATTTCACGAATTCCAGGTCCCGCTGATTGACAAACCACTGGCGAGCTGGTGGGTCATTATCGTCATCGCGCTTGCAATCCGGCGCCTGCCCTATGCACTGCGCGCCTGCATGGCCGCACTGCAGCAGGTCTCGATCGCGCTCGAGGAGGCAGCGCAAAACGTCGGTGCGACGCGCTTCCGCACGGTGCACAAAGTCGTCATACCGCTGATGGCAGGAGGCATCCTGGCCGGCTTCATCACAAGCTTCGCGACAGCCGCTGTCGAACTGTCAGCGACCATCATGCTGACATCGACCGAGGCCGACGCGCCGCTCGCCTACGGCATCTACATTTTCATGCAGAGTGCCGCGGGCCGTGGTCCCGGTGCCGCACTCGGGATCATCGCCGTTATCATCGTCGGCCTCGGAACCTATCTGTCACACAAGGTGATCGAGCACTACAAGCATGCCCATGCAACAGCCTCGAACGAAGGGGGGCAACCATGACCATCACAGCATCCGACATCCAGTCCGTCTCTGTCGATATCGAGGACCTGCATCTCTCGTTCGGCGACACGAAGGTGCTGGAAGGCGTCAACCTGTCGATCCCTGCCGGTGAGTTCTTCGCCTTTCTCGGCCCTTCCGGCTCGGGCAAGTCGACACTGCTTCGCGCAATTGCCGGCTTCGGGCCGCGGCCACGAGGCTCGATTCGCATCGGCGGAGTGGATATCGTTGACCTCCCCCCCTGGAGACGCGATGTCGGCATGGTGTTCCAGAGCTATGCACTGTGGCCGCATATGACAGTTGAGAAGAACGTCGCCTTCGGCCTCGTTGAACGCAAACTCGACAGGCGCGAGATCAAGCAGCGCGTCGGCGAGGCACTGGAACTCGTCGGCCTCACTGAACTTGCAAACCGGCGGCCGAACCAGCTTTCCGGCGGGCAGCAACAGCGCGTCGCGCTGGCGCGAACTGTCGTGATCCGGCCCAAGGTACTGCTGCTCGACGAGCCGCTATCGAACCTCGACGCCAACCTTCGGGTACAGATGCGGCGCGACATCCTGAACCTGCAGCAGCAGCTGAAGTTGACAACCATCTTCGTTACCCACGACCAGGAAGAAGCCAACACCACATCCTCACGCATGGCTGTACTGGACAAGGGTGTAATCCAGCAGGTTGGGACACCAGTCGAACTTTATGACACACCGGCGAACCGGTTTGTTGCCGAGTTCCTCGGTCATGCCAACATTATTGATGGTGTATTGCACAAAACAGAGAAGGGTTTCGAGTTCATTGGCGACAATGGATTACACTCCAGCCTCGATAGAACGTCAGGAAATGAAACCGGCCGCGGGATGCTGATTTTTCGCCCGCAGAACGCCCACTTTGGCACTAAGCCCCCGGAAGAGACGGAACTCTATTCCGGCGTCGTCGAATACCAGGAATTTCTTGGCAGCAGTCGTCGTTTCGCAGTTAACATCAACGGCAAGCACGTCCTGATAGAGACGCCACATACCAGTGGCGATCCGAATTTTTGTATTGGCGAACAGGTGAGTTTCTATCTTGATCGCGAGAATGTCTTTTTCCTGAATGCCTGACAAAAATTCAGCCAAATACATCTTCCTTGCACGTCACGGCGAAACGGTCTGGAACCATGAACATCGTCTGCAGGGAAGGCGCAATTCACCACTGACGCAACGGGGCCGCGAACAGGCGTTTCAACTTGCCGAACGCCTCGAAAAGAAAAGAATCGGCGCCATCTATACAAGTCCGCTTGGAAGGGCCGTGGAAACGGCTGAAATCGTTGGACAGCATCTCGGTCTGGAGCCCTTGCTCAGTGCCAACCTAGGGGAGATCGATCTCGGTCCATGGGAAGGCATGACGCGTTCCGAAACCAGGCGTTCAGATCCCGATCAAAATCGCAATTTTTGGCATCGACCCGAGGCATTCTCCCTTCCGGGCGCTGAAACCTTCCAGCAACTCCAGAACCGGGTGGTCATGGAACTCGAGAGACTCTTCTCGATGCGCGACAATGCGTCTGTACTTGTCATCTCGCACTGGATAGCGATGAAAACAGCCCTTGCGCATTTTCGCGGCATACCACTTTCCCGTCTCGGCGAAATGCCAGACCCTGGCAATGCCCGCTTTCTGACTTTGTCAAAGGACGGGGGGAAAATTTGTGTCTGCGAGAATCCGCGTGACTGACGAGACATATTGCCATCGGAGGGGCAATTTTTTCACTCCGAAACAGCCAATGCTGCGAGTACCAGTACAGAGGCAAAGAGGTTCCGGAAAACGGGCGTCGCCGAACCCTGCCAGACAAACAATTCTGTCGAGGGCCTTGCGGTTGTAACATGAAAGGATGCAGGCCGTTTCCGCTTCAGCATAACGTCGAGATGACCTTGCCCCTGCTTCCACGACGGCGAAGCCGAAACTCTCATTGGGCCATTCGGGCAATGTAGACTGCTCTCGACCATAACAAAAGGCCGCAATTGCGGCCTTTTGCTGTTTGATGATGCTGGAGATTCCCACAGCGACTTTGCGGCCTCGCAATGACAGCGTCAGAAGCCTTTATGTTCTTTGCGCTACTCTGCGACCTTCTTGAAACGCCCCTCTGAAATCCCCTGCATTAACCGGCTACAGCTTTCTGGATCAGCGGGATCAGTGGTTCAGGCAGTGCGATCTTGCCGGAGAGTGCAAATTCGTGCGCCTTGTCAGACATTTTCTTCCATGTTTTCTGAATGATATCGATCCACTTTTCCTCGCTGTACTCAGGGTGCTTGCCGGCAAACTCAAGCATGTAGTGCTCGATAAAGACCAGGTCAGTGACATCCTCGAGGAGCTGGGTATCCGGATTGAGCTTCAGCTTGCGCTTGCCGACAGCCTCCTTGACGCGTGCAATGAACTCCTCGTCATAGCCGGCCTCGGCAAGAAGCTTGCCTGCAGTTTCGGCATGGAACTTGTAGAGATCGGTGCGCCACTTCAGATAGCCCTGGCGGTCCATGGGATAGGCATCGCGCGCTGATTTCCATCGCTGGATGTGCTGCGCACGGATCGCCAGCTTCTGTGCATCCTCTGCATCGGGCTTGTAGCGCTCAAGCATATCCACCATACGGTGCGAATAGAGCAATTCCTTGGGCCACTCCTTCCCATCCACTGTGACCTTGTTGGGATCTTCGCTATTGGCTGCGTCCATCAGCGCTACCGCCTTCTGGTAGGTCTCTTGTGACATTGCATTTCTCTCTGTTTGAAAAGCTCGGCGCTATTGTATCGGCGATATCCTGAAAAAACAGGACCAATTACGCGCATTCTGAATGGAAAATGCCAACTATGAGTGGCTTGCGGATGCGGGCTCCGGCCTCACGGCTGGCAGTCCCAGCGACAGCAACGCAGCAGCCAGCACGAATCCCGCAGACCACCACAGACAACCCTCCAGCCCGTGATGCTGATAGACCAGGCCTGACAGGACCGTGCCCGCAAGGCGCCCGCCGGCATTGGCCATGTAATAGAAACCGACATTCATCGACACCTTTTCCCGGTCGGAGTAGGCAAGGATGAGATAGGAATGCACGGCTGAATTGATTGCAAAGACCGCGCCGAAGAGTATGAGACCGGTAACGATGACGGTCTCCTGCGGCCAGCCCTGTTGTAATCCGAGCGCAATGCCAACCGGGAAGATGGCCAGCACGAAAGCCCAGAACTGCGCTGTCCCGGCGCCGGGCCCTGCCCCGGAATGGCTTCGCTTCAACAGCTTCGGCGCACTCGCCTGCACGATGCCATAACCGATGATCCAGAAAGCCATGAAGGCACCCACCTGCATGAACGTCCATCCAAGCACCTCGTAAAGAAAGACCGGCAGGCCGACAACGAACCAGACATCACGCGATCCGAACAGGAAAAATCGCGCGGCAGACAAGCGGTTGATAGCCGGTATGTTCGAGAACACCTGTGTGAATTTCGGCTTCGATTTCATCTTGCCAACCCCTGAAGGCAGCAACAGAACCGTTCCGAGAAGGACGATCAGCAACATGCCTGCGAGGACGGCCAAAGCGCCACGAAAACCGGCCAGTTCGAGCAGCGCCGCACCGACGAAGTAACCTGCTCCCTTGAGTGCATTTTTTGAACCGGTCAGCACCGCAACCCACTTGAAGAGTCGCGACTCCCCGCCAGAGCCGACCATGGCCTTGACGGATGCCTTGGCCGACATCTTGTTGAGGTCTTTTGCAATGCCGGAAAGCGCCTGTGCCGCCATCACATAAGGGACGGAGAGCCAGGCATCCGGGACTGTCAGTGCGGCGAGTGCCACAACCTGCATGCCCATGCCGATCTGCATCGTCAGGTTCAAACCGATACGCGCACCAAGCCAGCCGCCGAGAAGATTCGTCACGATGCCGAAGAACTCGTAAAAGAGAAACAGCATTGCAACCTCGAACGGCGAGTATCCGAGCTGGTGAAAGTAGAGCACCACGAGCATGCGAATGGCGCCATCCGTAACCGTGAAGGCCCAGTAACCACCTGTGACGACGAGATAGTGACGCAGCCCCTGTTCCATACCTCTATCCCCTATCCGGCTCGGTGATTTCCGCAACACTGTCGGAGACCAGGCGCACCTCCGGCTGCAGCGTGACATGATCGATGTCGAAACGCTCCTCGATCATGTTGCGTGCTGTCACCAGAATCTGCGGCCAGCGTGAAAGATCGCTGATGACGAGATGCGCCGAGAGTGCCGTGCGTTCTGCCGATAGCGACCAGATGTGCAAGTCGTGCACCTCCCGGACATCGTCGAGCTCTGCAATCGCGGTGCCGACCTCGACGATGTTTGTCGATGGCGGCACACCGCCAATCAGGAGATGGAGTCCTTCGCGCAACAGTCGCAGGCTCGAGAAAAGAATCAGCGCCACGATCAGCAGCGACAGAATCGGATCGACCGGCGTCCAGCCCGTGACCGTAATGACGACACCCGATACCAGCGCCGCAATAGATCCCAGCAGATCGCCCAGCACATGCAACAGGGCCCCGCGAACATTGATATTGTGATGCGAACGCGACAACAGCCAGGCCACGAGCAGATTAATCAGCAGCCCGATCACGGCAACAAGGGTGACTGTCTCGCCAGCGACCGGACGAGGGCTCATCAGCCTGTCGACAGCTGCTGTGCTGATCATGACGACGACGACAATCATGAAGAGTGCGTTCACAAGCGCCGCGAGTAACTCGACCTGACCGAGACCATAGCTGTGTCGACGCGAAGGGGCGCGTGACGCCAGCCAGGAAGCAAAAGCAGCCAGTCCGAGAGAGAGACCATCCGTCAGCATGTGTGCCGCATCACCCAGAAGCGCGAGTGAGCCAGAAAACCACCCCGCAACAGCCTCGACAAGCGCGAAACCGATTGTCAGCAGTAGCGAAAGGAAGAGCACCCGCCTGCTCGAGTGCGCATGTCCGTGGTGATGCTCGTGTGTCATCGCAGAATTGAACTCAGCGTAACAGCGTCCACGCACCGATCAGGATGAAGCCGGTCCCGGCGATGATCTGCAGTGTTCGTGGAGTGACGTAGTTCGAAATCAGTGCGCCTCCCAGCACGCCGAGCGCTGACGTCGCAACCAGTGCCAGGGAGGCCCCGGCAAAGACAAGCCACTTGTTGACTTCCCTGTCGGCCGCAAACAGCAGGGTTGCCAGCTGCGTCTTGTCGCCGAGTTCGGCAATGAAAACGGTCGCAAACACGATACCGAGAAGCTTCCAGTCCATCTCAGAGGGACCTCGCAACCTTGCACGCCAGATCCATCATGCGGTTCACATAGCCCCATTCGTTGTCGTACCAGGCATAGAGCTTGACCTGGGTACCATCGATGACCATGGTCGAGAGAGCGTCAATAATGGAGGAGCGCGGATCGTTGAC
>JARRMW010000056.1:0-9368 GCA_037385685.1 Gammaproteobacteria bacterium | reverse complement strand
TCACCCTCGATATTGGTACCTGCACCGTGGGTGTGGATGATGAATTCATACTCTTTCAGCAATTCAACGGCGCGTTGCACCTCTTTCCTTGCCGAAACGCCACTGCCGAGCGGAATCACTTGTAAATCAGCGGTTGCCTTCATTGGTCATGTCTCTTTTCAATTATCTGTTTGAGGATAGAACAATCATTCATGCATCGCACCTGCACGAAAGTATGAGTTTTTTCATGTCGCCCGAAGGCAACCCATGATGCGTGACAGGAGCAGGTGCATCGGAAAATAGAGCAGCAGTGGGAAAGCCAGCATCAGGAACGCAATGAAAAGACCGGGAGGCATCCACTGTTGCGGTTCTCCCCCGAAACCATAGACGAAATTGATGTTGGCCTCCGGGCTGCTGACCAGATAGCTCACCGGAAAGACGATCCAGCAGAGCAACGTCTGGGCAATGAGGGCCCTGTGGTCATAACCAAGCCTGAACAGCAACCAGAGCAGCAACGGAGGCAGCACAGCATGATACAGAGAGAGCCCTCTGACCAGGAGAGGTATATCCGGATTGAACATGTAGGCTGTCCCGCGAAAAAGCGCAGGATCAAAATCAAAGAACAGGCGTGCAAGAAAATCCAAAGTCCAGATCAATTCAGGTACCAGCACGGCAAGTGCCATCATGCTGGCCGGCAGAGAGGTCTCGAATAGGATTGCCACGAGGAGAAGGAAGAGAGCAATATCCGATCCCCACAAGAAGTTGGCCGGTCCGTAATGTTGCCAATAGGCCGGCACGAGGATGATCAGGAATAGCGTGTAAACTGTCTTTACGGGACGAGGAAGCCGCCTTTTCCGCAATTCAGAAGTATCGTAATCGAGTCCATGCATACCAAAAGCATAGCGAGTTTCGGGACCTCTCACCTGCCCGGGATTTCTGCCATCATCACTCCGGCACGCAGGTATGGCGTAATGGCATTGCACCGGCTTGCGAAAGAGAACAGATCAGGAGATCGCAATGATCCAGTTTGAGCGAAAACATGAAATGCGCAGCGGCGGCCATTGTATCTGTCCGAAATGCGACACGCGCATAGCGCACAGGGATGGTATTCCCTGCCGCGAGGAGCACTGTCCGGAGTGTGGTGCAAAAATGCTCAGGGAGGGTTCAGAACATCATCGCCTGCTGCTGGAAAAACGCGCGGGAAAGCATCCGGTGTGATATTGCCGACCTGACTGCTGCCAGCGGCACGGGATCCCGGCAGCCTGGCCACCGGGATGATCACCGATCAGGCAGCGCTTCGCAGCAGCCTCTCCTTTTCCAGCTTCGAGCGATTACGCAGGGGCTTGAGCAGTAGTGATTTCGCTGTCATCTTATCCGGCTGGGGCAACCCCATGAGTTGTAGTACGGTCGGGGCAATGTTTGACAGGCCTCCGACACAAGAGAGCTTCCAGTCCTCCTCGTCAGCGACGATGCATGGAACCGGGTAGACAGTGTGCTGCGTGTTCGGCTCGCCGGTCAGCGGGTCGATGTACTCTTCGCAATTTCCGTGATCTGCGGTCAGGATCACCGAGTAATCGGCGGCGATGGCAGCATCCATAACGCGACCGACCTCTTTGTCCAGTGATTCAACCGCATGGATGACGGCATCCTCTCGTGCTGTATGTCCAACCATGTCCCCGTTGGCAAAGTTGACGACAATAAAGGCAAAGTCACCGGATTCAAGGGCTCCAATGACCGTGTCCGCCACGGCAGTTGCGCTCATTTCAGGTTTCTGGTCATAGGTACCGACCCTCGGGGAAGGAATCACAAGCTGCTTCTCACCGCTATGTGGATCCATGCGCTGTCCGTTGAAGAAATAGGTTACATGTGCGTACTTCTCGGTTTCCGCGCAATGAAACTGGCTCAGTCCAGCGCTGCTCACCACCTGTGCAAGCGTTGTCTCCGGACGTTCCGGGTCGAAAGCGAACGGGAAAGGAAAACACTTGTCGTACGGCATCATGCAGACGAGTTTTGGCAGGGGTGCATCGCCACGGTCGAATCCCCTGAAATGCTCGGAGCCGAGGGCAGCTGCAATCTGCCGCGGTCGATCCTTGCGAAAGTTGAACGAAACGATCGTGTCTTCAGCTGTCAGCGGCTGAAACCCCGGCAACAGGATCGGACGGATGAATTCATCGGTATCACCGGCAGACCAGGCAGCACGGATTGCGGTTTCGGCACTGACGGCATGTTGTCCCTTGCCGTGGATCAGCGCGCGCCAGGCCAGTTCTGTACGCTCCCAGCGTTGATCGCGATCCATCGCGTAGTAACGACCCATGATACTGGCAATGACACCGCCTGCCTCGTGAAGGCAGGGTTCGATCACGGGAAGGAAGTCCAGGGCGGATTTCGGTGCTGTATCACGTCCGTCGGTGATCATGTGCACGAGCGGCCTCACACCGTGATGATGACACAGCTCGATGAGAGCGAGCAGATGTGAGAGGCTGCTGTGCACGCCGCCATCAGAGACGAGTCCGAACAGGTGCATCGGCCGGCCGGCCATCGCACAGTGTTGCAAGGCATCAACGAATGCCCTGTTACCGGCAAATTCACCGTTCTGGATAGCTTCGTCGATACGCACGATATCCTGGCGGATGATGCTGCCGGCACCTATGGTGAGGTGCCCTACCTCGGAATTTCCCATCTGGCCGTCAGGCAGGCCGACGGCGGGGCCCGAAGCATGCAGTGTCGTGTGTGGATAGCTTGCAAAGTAGCGATCGAGATTTGGTGTCTCGGCTTCCCGCAAGGCATTACCGTAACGGCCCGGGTTGACACCCACACCATCCATGATGATGAGAATGACGGGCCTGCGTGGTACTCCACTGGATGTTGTCATCGTGCTCCTGTTGTATTGATTCTGCGATTGCCCTGCTTGAGGACTATGCACCTGCCTGCATCGCGAAAAGCAGATCACAGCCTCCGTGCGTTCCCGAGAGAACGAGCTATTGTGCACCTAAACATGCAAATTGTTTGCCAGACTTTCTATCCACATGAAATTCAATGTAATTTTTCTCTTCGACAGGGAATGCGCTTGACGGGGACGAAGCTGATGCACCACTCTTGCACACCGGATTTACCGCTTGCACCGGAAAGGTCAGTGGCGACATCGGCAGCGATGCCTTCCTGAAATCGATACGTTTACGGGCTGTGCCAGGTGAGTCACTTGTCATGATCGAGGCGAACACGAGACTCAAGGATTTGATTTCTTTTGCAGTATGTCCCTTAAACAGCCACAATTCCCACGGGATTAGGCGTATACCTCCTGGTCACAGGAAGTTTTCCTGATAGCCTTCTCTCTTACGAATATCGATAAAAAACTGCCCCGGGAGCTTGCAGTGCAAACCAACAACGCCTCAAACGGCACCTTGCTCGGAAAAGAACTTACACACGTCATCATCCAGCTGACCATCATCGGGTTTCTACTGGTCATGGCGTACAAGATTGCCAGCCCGTTTCTCGGCCTCATCCTCTGGGGGCTCGTCCTGGCGGTCGCCCTCTATCCACTGCAGCGGAAACTGGTCAAAAGAATTGGCGGCAGGGAGGGCAAGAGTGCGACGATCATCGTCCTGATTGGTTTGCTCCTGATCGGTGTTCCAACCGTGATGATGGGACTCTCGTCAGTCGAGTACGTTGAGAACGGGCGCACGGCCCTTGAGTCTGGCACCATCTCCATCAAGCCGCCACCAGAATCTGTCACCGCCATACCGCTGATTGGAGAAAAGCTCAGCGGTGGGTGGAACCAGCTCTCCACTGACCTGCCGGGATGGATCGAGGCTCACAAGTCGATCGTCAGGGATGTGCTCAAAAAGGGCCTCGATATCATGAAAAGCACTGCTGCGGGACTGCTGATGTTTTCTCTGGCACTCATTGTTGCAGGCATCATGATGGCCTATGCACAACCAGGCAGTAACTCTGTCAGAAACATCTATTGCAAGTTCACAGGTAACAGAGAAACAGGCGACAGGCTTTTCGCACTCTCCGTTTCCACGATACGCTCGGTTGCCGTCGGGGTTGTCGGGGTCGCCTTTATCCAGGCCGTACTGCTGGGTGTCGGCTTTGTTCTTGCGGATATCCCTGCCGCAGGACTCTTGGCAATCGTCGTTCTTATCGTTGGCATCCTGCAGCTTCCGGCCCTGGTCATCACACTCCCCGTCATCGGTTACCTCTGGTGGGCCGGGGATTCGACCCTGACGAATGTCATCTTCACGATTTACCTGCTCATCGCCGGCATGGCGGACGGTTTTCTCAAACCCATGCTGCTTGGACGCGGCGTTGAAGCCCCCATGCCTGTCATCCTGATCGGGGCACTCGGCGGGATGGTGAGCTTCGGCTTGCTCGGACTCTTCCTCGGCGCCGTGTTGCTGGCACTCAGCTACGTGATCTTTATGGAGTGGGTGAACCCGAGCGAGTATCTCGAGAAGAAACCCGAAGCTGACACAGTGACAGACGTATCAACTAACGGATAACCAGGCCAGCAACGGCTTTCAATGAAGTACCCTCTTCCAGCTCTCCTTGCTGCGCTTGGGCTCTCGCTGTCGGCATGCACGACGCTCGGTCCTGACTACAGCGAACCCGATGTCCACTGGCTGAAAAGCTGGGAGCCAACGGGCTACGGCGCGGCAATGAACCCGGACGCACAGAAACGTGTGGACCTGCGCTTCTGGTGGGAGCTGTTCAACGACCCGGCGCTCAGCCAGCTCATCGAGATCGCGAAACGTGAAAACCTTGCGTTGCGCACTGCAGGACTTCGCGTTCTCGAGAGCCGCGCCTTGCTCGGGGTGGCAGGCAGCACCCTCTATCCGCAGCTGCAACAGGCGACCGGCGCCATCAGCTACGTGAACAACCAGTACCAGGGTGGTGCGTCACCTCCGGCTGATCAGGATTTTGGCAGCTACCAGGCAGGCTTCAACCTGGCCTGGGAGCTCGATTTCTGGGGACGTTTCAGAAGGAGCATTGAATCGGCGGATGCCGCCTTCTTTGCCTCGCTGGCCAACCAGCGGGATGCACAGGTGCTCGTCACTGCCGGAGTCGTGGACCTCTACTACGCCTACCGTTTGACTGAGGCACGCATCGCCATTGCGAAAAAGAACGCAATGACCCAGAAGCGCAGTTTCGAAATCACGACGAAACTCTTCGAAAGCGGCGAGCAGTCTGAACTCGATCTCCAGCAGGCCAAAACCCAGTACCTCGCAACCCTTTCGACGATCCCGGAACTGGAACTTGCCCTGATCCAGACGCGCAATGCCCTGGCCGTGCTCCTCGGCCGTCCGCCGGGCAAGTTGCCTGAACTCAAGCCGGGCAAAGGCCAATTGCCCGCCATTCCGGCAACCAGGATCGATAGCGTCCCTGCCCAACTGCTGGCGCGCAGGCCCGATGTCCGCGCAGCCGCATGGACCGTCGCAGCGCAATCGGCCCAAATCGGTATCGCCGAAGCCGAGTACTACCCGGCCATTTCACTGCTCGGAACACTCAACTTCTCGGCAACCAGTCTCTCGGGCAGTCCGGATCAGACCAGCCTGGTACTGGGGCCGGCCCTCAGGTGGAATATTTTCGACCACGGGCGTATCAGGAACAGCATCCTGGTTCAGGATGCCCGCCTGCAACAACGCATCGAGTCTTACCAGGCAACAGTCCTGCAAGCCGCGAAAGAGGTTGATGATGCAGCTGCTGCGATAAGGCAGACTGCCGAGCAGAAGAGGTTGACTCAAGAGACAGTGGCGGCTTCGGAACGCGCCCTGGAAATAGCCAACAGGCGATACCAGGAAGGCTTCGCTGATTTCCAGCGCGTCCTCGATGCCCAGCGAACGCTATTCTCACAGTCAGACCGGCTACTGCTGGTCAGGGGCAGTCATATTTCAGCTGTTATCAATCTCTACAAGGGACTCGGTGGCGGCTGGACCGAGGTGCCTCTGGACGAGCTTGTACCGGAAGAGACGAAAAGAACCATGCAGGAACGCTCAGACTGGAGCAGCATTCTCCCGGCATCTTCAAGCGGGCAATGATGACCCGAGGGTTGCATAACAGGTTTTCGATATGAGTGACGAAACAGAACAGTCATCAAGAGATGACGTCGTTAACGAGAACGACAGCAAATCAGCCGAGTCTTCCGTCAAGAAAGGAAGCGCCGGTGTTTTGATCCTGATTCTGATCAGCCTCGCATGGTATCTTGCCGCAGATCGATACACGCCCTACACACAGCAGGCAAGAGTCCAGGGATTCGTCGTTGGTGTCGCGCCCAAGGTCTCGGGGCTTGTCACCAGTGTGCATGTCAAGAACAACCAGACAGTCAAAGCCGGTGAACCACTCTTCGAGATCGACCGCTCGAGTTACGAAATCACCCTGAAACGTGCCACTTCGGATCTGGAGAATACCCGCAAACAGGTCAGCGCAAGTGCTGCAAGCATTGAAACAGCACGAGCCAACCTGCGTGCTGCCAAAGCCAACGAGGTCAGGGCCGAAAAAGATGCCATGCGCCAGGAACGCCTCTATGCCGACGACAAGGGAACCATCTCCCTGCGACGCCTGGAAATGGCGCGTGCATCCTACGAGCAAGCCAGGGCAAAAGTCACCGCTGCAGAATCCGAAGTACAGAGGGCGATCGAGCAGATGGGTGGCGAAGGCGAAAACAACGCCATGCTCAAAGCCGCAGAAAGCGCCCGGGAACAGGCTGAACTCGACCTCGCCAACACAACCGTCACAGCCTCGACGGATGGCGTCATCACCGATCTGCGTGCCGAGGTCGGTCAGTATGCTGCTGCCGGAAACCCTGTCATGACACTGATCGCGATCAATGATATCTGGATCATGGCAGATTTTACCGAGAACAATCTCGGGCATATGCGTATCGGCACGCCGGTAGAGGTCGTCATAGATTCAATACCCGGAGACGTTTTCACCGGCAGTGTTCGAAGCATTGGACTCGGCGTCTCCGCTGGACAGCCACCACCGCCCGGGAGCCTGCCAACCATACAGAACAATCGCGACTGGTTGCGCCAGGCCCAGCGCTACCCGGTCATGATCCAGTTCGACCAGGGTGAACTGCAACGCCTGCGCGAAAATATCAGGATCGGCGGTCAGGCTGAAGTCATCGCCTATTCAGAGCAAAGTCACTTTCTCAAACTGGCCGGCAAGCTCTTTATCCGTGTCATGAGCTGGTTTTCCTATGCCTACTGATTTGGCGAAGGTCTGTCACTCTCCCTGTTTATCGGGAATGAAGTGACATGCATATCCAGGCGAGACGCGTCTTCAGGCTGGCACTGGCACCCTCATTAAGTCTTGCTGTGGCATACGCCATGGCCATCCCCCTGCCCTTCCTTGCTCCGCTGTTCGCTTACATGCTCGTCTCCATGCCAGGGCCACCGATTGGTGCAAAAGGCCTGACCGGACTGGTCATCATGATCGCGATATCGCTCAGCCTCGGGCTGCTGCTCATCCCGATGCTTTTGCACTACCAGGCAACAGCATTCCTGATTGTTGCCTTCGGTGTGTATCTCAGCAGCCATGTCACCATCAACATGGGCAAGATGCTGTTCGGCACCTTCATGACGATTGGTTTCACACTGATCTCTGCTGCAGGAACAGTGAACTTTGCCATCGCCACGACTGTGATTCAGGTGCTTGTGATCGGGATTTCTGTCGCAGTCATCTGTCACTGGATCATCTACCCCTGGTTCCCCGAAGATCCGGCACCGGCGACATCGAAACCTGCCGCGACTGAAGCGGGTGCGCAATCCAACTGGATCGCCTTGCGCAGCATGATCATCGTCATGCCGGCATACTGGCTGGTACTGACAAACCCGATGGCCTACATGGCAGTGATCATGAAGACCGTTCTGCTGAGTCAACAGAGTTCCATGGTCGACGCAAAAAGCGCCGGCAGAGAACTGCTTGGCTCGACCTTTCTCGCAGGGATTTTTGCCGCACTCTTCTGGGTGCTCCTGAAGATATCACCGAACCTCTGGATGTTCTTCCTCTGGATGCTGCTGTTTTCTCTCTACTTCTCGTGCAAGATTTTCGGATTGATCAGGAGCCGTTACCCGGCCTCCTTCTGGTTGAACGTCGCTGTCACCATGCTGATCCTGCTTGGTCCGGCAGTCGAGGACAGCGCCAACGGCAAGGATGTCTACGCCGCATTTTTCAGCCGCATGGCACTTTTTGTTCTGGTGACCTTTTATGCGTGGGCTGCTGTCGCCTTCCTCGAGCACCTTCGCCTGCGGCGCATGAAGACAGAATCTTTCGATAAGGAGTCAGTATCATGCTGATGAATTTTCTTCTGGGTATTCCGACCATTATTGCGAGCCTGGTAGTCCAGCTCATGCTGCTTCTCGTTGCACTGCGCTACTACCGCCTCCATCATCACATGATGAATACCAAAGCCTGGTGGCCGGCCGGTGTCGTTATCGGAGCCGTGATGCTCATGTTGCTAATCGGCAACCTGATGCAAGTCGCGATATGGGCCTTGCTCTTTATGCTTGTTGGCGAGTTCGAAGCCTACAACTCCGCTTTCTACCACTCCCTGGTGAATTTCGCATCGCTGGGGTATGGCGATATCGTGATGTCGGAGGAGTACAGGCTGCTCGGTGCGCTCGAAGCCCTCAATGGCGTGCTCATGGTTGGTATCTCTGCAGCCACCCTGATGTCTTTCTTCCAGGACGCCTTCAAAAGGGTCTTTTCGACAAGGAACGGGGACTTGTCTCAATAACCGGGACTGTCGGTATCAGAGAGCATTTATCTGGCGAAAATACTCTCCGAAACCTGTTACCGATTGGCGAGTTTCACGTCTGCTCGCCCCTCGGGATAGATGGTGTAGACGAGTACTTTCTCTGCATCCCCGTCCCCTTCGAGCCCATTCAGGTTGAGACGCACCTGGTACTGACGTCCACCCGCACTCCAGAAGATTTCGGCCTCTTCCGAGGCAAGCCTGGTCGGACGAATACCGATCTCGGCAGTCGTCGATGGCAGAATCGACGAAAACTCGGCAAAGGTGCCAGTGGGGTAATGAACCACCTTCACGTTGCGTGCCACCTCGTTCATCGCGTTCTCGATCACACCTGTGATGATGACGGCCCTCTGGGGTTGCGAGCCGCATCCGGCAAGTACCAGCATGAATACGAACGCGAGCAGTGCGTTCGCCATGGGTAAATTTCGTCTCATCACAGTCAGCCTCTCTCTGTCAGGATGTCAATCTGTTAAATCGACCTGCGGGACATTGTCCACTAGCGGTTCAACTCATCCCATTTCCAGTATTTGGTGCCAGTCAGTGTCGCATTCAACGCGATGCCCTTTTCGTTCAGCTTGTAGACACTGGTGCCGTCGGGCAGACGTAATCCGAGATTCCCGTCATCCTTGCCTGC
>JARRMW010000055.1:0-21504 GCA_037385685.1 Gammaproteobacteria bacterium | reverse complement strand
GTACCGCCCGGGTTTGCCAATCAGAATTTCAAAAGAAAACAATCGTCAGAACCTATTACCTCGAGCACGCCTCATTTCCCCTCCATTTCGCGGTTTGCGGGCATCCCGAAGTCGTTATATAGTCGCCATTCAGTCACAGCTCCGCGGGAGAGATCAGCAGTGCTGACGCCGAAGGCGCAAATCCGCCCGGAATCGCTCAGGCAAAAGGATCGCGGAGATGGTCAGAATTGACCGGACTGACTCTGGAGAGCGACTTGCACGTGGCAAGTCCACCGACGGGGCAGAAGCTCGACTGCGGCTTCAAACTCTCAGGTTTCAGGACAGAGGGGCGGTACCGGCCACGGGCTGGTACCGCCCTTTTTGTTGAACGAAGAACCTAAAAAGAACCTGGAGTACCAGATGGAGAAGAAAACCATCCTCAACCGCAACCACCGCGAGATGGATGCCCGCATGGTGCCATTTGGCGGCTGGGATATGCCTGTCCACTATGGCTCCCAGATCGACGAGCACCATGCGGTCAGGCAGCACGCCGGCATGTTCGATGTCTCGCACATGCAGATCATCGATATCCACGGCAGCGACTCCACGCGCTTCCTGCGCCACCTGCTGGCGAACGATGTCGCGAAGCTCAAGGCACCCGGCAAGGCGCTCTACAGCTGCATGCTGAATCACGAGGGCGGTGTCATCGATGACCTGATCGTCTATTACTGCGACGATACCTGGTACCGCCTTGTGGTGAATGCCGCCACGGCCGACAAGGACACCGGCTGGATCATGAAACAGATGCACGATTTCGAGGTCGAGATACAGCCCCGCCCCGAGCTGGCCATGATCGCCGTGCAGGGTCCCCAGGCCGTCGAACTCGCCATTGCACAGATGAACGAGGACCTCGGCAAGGCCTGCAGCCGGCTCAAGCCCTTCAGTGCCACCTGGGACGCGAGCTGGTTTATCGGCCGTACCGGGTACACCGGCGAGGATGGTTTCGAAATCATGGTGCCTGAAGCCGATGCCCCCGACCTCTGGCAGGCGCTGGCCGAGGCAGGGGTCACCCCCTGCGGTCTCGGTGCACGCGATACCCTTCGCCTCGAAGCCGGCATGAATCTCTACGGCCAGGACATGGACGAGACCACCACGCCGCTGGTCTCGGGTCTTGGCTGGACCGTCGCACTGGAACCGGCCGAGCGTGACTTTATCGGACGCGAAGCTCTCGAACAGCAAAAGGCGGGCGGCGTGCCGCAAAAACTCGTTGGCCTGCTGCTCGAGGGACGCGGCGTGCTGCGAAGCCACCAGCAGCTGTTTGCCGGCGACCAGGCTGTCGGGGAAATCACCTCCGGCGGTTTCTCGCCGACACTGCAACGCAGCATCGGCCTTGCAAGAATTAACGCAGACGCACCGGAGAGTCTGGAAGTGGACATCCGTGGCAAGCGCCTGCCAGTCAAAATCGTCAAATACCCCTTTGTCCGTAGAGGACAAGCCTGTATCGAACTGTGAGGAACAGCAATGAGCAACACCCCGAGTGATCTGAAATACACGAAGAGCCATGAATGGGTTCGTGACAACGGCGATGGCACCGTGACCCTCGGCATCACCGACCATGCGCAGGAACTGCTCGGCGACCTGGTCTTTGTCGAGGTGCCCGAAAGCGGTACCGACGTCGAGGCCGGCGGCGAGATCGCGGTCGTCGAATCAGTCAAGGCCGCATCTGACGTCTACAGCCCGGTCACCGGCGAGGTTGTCGAGGCCAACGAGGCGCTCGCCGATGCGCCCGAGAGCGTCAACGACTCGCCCTACGAGAGCGGCTGGATCTGCAAGATCAGGCTCTCCGATAACAGCCAGCTGGAAGCTCTCATGGATGCTGACAGCTATGCCACCCATGCCGAAGAAGAGGAGCATTGATGCCATTCATTCCGCACACTGAAGATGATGTCAGGCGCATGCTCGACGTCATCGGTGCCGACAGCATCGAGCAGCTCTTCGACGAGATCCCCGAAGAGCTCAAGTGCCGCTCCTTCGACGCAATCCCCGAAGGGCTCACCGAGATGGAAGTGGCAGTCATCATGCAGCAGCGTGCTGCAGAGGATGCCAACGCACTCTGCTTTATTGGCGCCGGTTCGTATGATCACCACATCCCTGCAGCCGTCTGGGAACTCACGACGCGCGGCGAGTACTACACGGCCTATACGCCTTACCAGGCCGAAGCCAGCCAGGGCACGCTGCAGCTGCTGTACGAATACCAGAGCATGATGACGGCCCTGACCGGCATGGATGTCTCGAATGCATCGCTCTACGACGGTGCATCCGGGCTTGCCGAGGGCGTGCTCATGGCTGTGCGCGTGAACCGCAAGTCAAAGAGCCGTCGCGTACTCGTTCCGCGCACACTGCATCCTGCCTATCGCAAGACAGTCGACACCATTGTACGCAACCAGAAAATCGAGCTGGTCGAGATCCCGTTCGACAGCACGACAGGCAAGACCGACCTTGCAGCACTCGAGCAGTATGCCGGTGAGGACATCACGGCGCTGATCATCCCGCAACCGAACTTCTTCGGTGTGCTTGAGGATGTCGATGCCATGACCGACTGGGCGGCCGCCAACAACACGCTGACCATCGCCGCGGTCAACCCGCTCTCGCTGGCAATCCTCAAGCCACCCGGCGAATGGGGCGAAAACGGCGTCGACATCTGCGTCGGAGAAGGTCAGCCGCTAGGCATTCCGATGTCCTCGGGCGGGCCCAACTACGGCTTCATGTGTTGCAAACAGCAACACGTGCGCCAGATGCCCGGGCGCATCATCGGCCGGACGGTCGACCTCGATGGAAAACCCGGTTACGCACTGACGCTGCAGGCGCGTGAGCAACATATCCGCCGTTCCAAGGCGACCTCGAACATCTGCACCAACCAGGGACTCATGGTCACGGCATCCACGATCCACATGGCGCTCATGGGCGGTGAAGGCCTCGCACACACGGCCGGTGCATGCCATGCCAACACGCAGAAACTCGTCGGGATGTTGACGGCCCTCGAAGGCGTCGACAAACAGTTCGACTCACCGGTCTTCCACGAGCAGGTCCTGGCTCTCGACGCACCCGTTGCGGAGGTCTTGCACGCCCTTTCGGAGCAGAACGTCCTCGGTGGTTACCCGCTCGCAGACGAATACCCTGAACTCGGCAACTGCCTGCTGGTCTGCGCCACGGAAAAACGCAGCGAAGACCAGATGCAAAAATTCGCCGACACCCTTGACCGCGTGCTCTCAACGCATCGCAAGGCATCCTGAGCGGTCAAGTCGACATTCATCAGATAACCAAGGAGACAGACGATGGCTTCAATCACACTTCACGGCAATCCCTGTACCACCAATGGCGAGCTGCCGGCTGTCGGCAGCCAGGCGCCCGACTTCAAACTGACCGACAAGGATCTCAATGATGTCTCGCTGGCGGACTTCTCCGGCAAGAAGAAGATCATCAGCATCGTGCCAAGCCTCGATACCGGTGTCTGCGCCACCTCGACGAAGGTCTTCAACGAGCGCATCGGCGGCAATGACAACGCCGTCATGCTGATCGTCTCGGCAGACCTGCCGTTTGCCCAGAGCCGGTTTTGCGGTGCTGAAAACACCGGCAACGTTGTCACTCTGTCGATGATGCGTTCGAAGAATTTCGCCAAGGACTACGGCATCCTGATCCAGGATGGTCCGCTGGCCGGAATAACGGGCCGCGGTGTCGTCGTACTCGACGAAGACGACAAGGTGCTCCACGCGCAGCTCGTCAGCGAGATCGGCGAAGAGCCCGACTACGACGCGGCCCTAAACGCCATCGGCTGATCTCCGCATAACACCATCAACGAACCTGAGCAGAAGCAAAACGATGCTGATTTACGAACAGTCACAACCGGGGCGCCGCGCCACGGCACAGGCACCAAAGCAACAGGCCGGTCTCGATACCATTCCGGCAGAGCTGCGTCGCAAGCAGACGGCCGGATTACCGGAAGTCTCCGAGATGCAGGTGGTGCGCCACTACACCCGGCTGTCACAGAAGAACTTCTCGATCGACACCAACTTCTACCCGCTCGGTTCCTGCACCATGAAACACAACCCGCGCGCCTGCAACACGCTGGCAATGCTGCCAGGGTTTCTGGGCCGGCATCCCTATGCGCCGGACAACCACAGCCAGGGTTTCCTGGCCTGCATGCATGACCTGCAGAATATCCTGAAGGAAGTGACAGGCATGAAGGCGGTCTCCCTGACGCCGGCAGCCGGTGCACAGGGCGAATTCACGGGCGTCGCCATGATTCGCGCCTACCACGAGGCTCGCGGCGATACGGATCGCAACGAGATCATCGTGCCAGACGCCGCCCACGGCACCAACCCGGCGACGGCTGTCATGTGCGGCTACAAGGTCAGGGAAATACCCACGAAGAGCGACGGTGATGTCGATATCGAGGCGCTCCGGGCCGTCCTTGGCCCGCAGACAGCCGGCATCATGCTGACCAACCCTTCGACCGTCGGCGTCTTCGAACGCAAAATCAGCGAGATTGCGCGTCTCGTGCACGAGGCCGGCGGCCTGCTCTACTATGACGGCGCAAACCTCAACGCCATCCTCGGCAAGGTACGCCCGGGTGACATGGGCTTCGATGTCATCCACATGAACCTGCACAAGACCTTCTCGACACCACACGGTGGAGGCGGCCCCGGCGCAGGCCCCGTCGGTGTCAGCGAGCGCCTCGTCCCCTTCCTGCCGGTTCCCATGGTCGACCATGATGGTGACAAATTCCGCTGGGTCACGCAGGCAGACCGCCCGCAAAGCATCGGCCAGCTGTCGGCCTTCGCAGGCAATGCCGGTGTCCTGCTGCGCGCCTATGTCTATGCGTTACTGCACGGCCGTGACGGCATGACGCGTGTCGCCGAGTACGCCACGCTCAATGCCAACTTCCTCATGAAGCTGCTGACCGATGCCGGTTTCGATGCGGCCTACCCGGAGCGCCGCGCGAGCCACGAGTTCATCATCACGCTCAAGAAGCAGGCAAAGGAGCTCGACGTCACTGCCATGGACTTCGCGAAACGCATGCTCGATTACGGTGTCCATGCGCCAACCACCTACTTCCCGCTGCTCGTGCCCGAGTGCCTGCTCATCGAACCGACAGAGACAGAGTCACCGGAGGCCGTGGAGTACTTCGCAGAAGTCATGTCAAAGATTCTCGACGAGGCGAAGAGCCAGCCCGAGATCGTCAAGTCAGCCCCTCATACACAGCCCGTACGAAGGCTCGACGACGTCCGCGCCGCACGCGAACTCGACCTGCGCTGGCAGCCGGAAGGCTGACATCGTGAAACCCGGCGATACCGGCCTGACGCGCATCGTCAAGGCCTTCGGCTACTCAACCAAGGGCTTTGCCGCCTGCTACAGGAACGAGGCCGCATTCCGGCAGGAACTCGCGGCGACGATCATCCTTGTTCCGCTTGGTTTGTGGCTGGGAGAGAGCGGTATCGAGCGTGCACTGCTCGTCAGCAGCTGGCTACTCGTGCTGGTCGTGGAACTGCTGAACTCGGGCATCGAAGCCATTGTGGATCGCATCGGTCCGGAACGCCACGAACTCTCGGGACGCGCCAAGGATATCGGCTCCGCAACCGTTCTGCTCACAATCCTGATCGCTGCACTGACCTGGGGGCTGGTACTTTTGACCTGAGTTCAGATACGGCTTTTGAACAGGCGATCACCGGGATAGACTTGAGATTCCGGCCATATGGCCAGATCTTGTACAGATATACGCAGACACCAGAGTCACCTGATCAGCCATGGATACAATAACGCAAATCGCACTGGGCGCCGCTGTCGGCGAGGCCGTGATGGGCAGGCAGATCGGCCGCAAGGCACTGCTGTGGGGTGGCATCGCGGGCACAATCCCGGACCTGGATGTCTTCGTGCCGCTCGGGAATGCCGTCATGGATTTCACCTACCACCGTGCAGCGAGCCACTCACTTTTTGTCCTGGCTCTGCTGACGCCCCTGCTGGTCTGGCTCGTCAACCGCATCCATCCTCAGCATCGTGACCTGACGAAGCGCTGGGCACTCATGCTCTACGCAGTCTTCGTTACGCACGTGCTGCTCGACAGTTTCACAACCTATGGCACGCAGATCTTCTGGCCTATTGATAATACGCCGGTTGCCCTGTCGACGATCTTCATCATCGACCCGCTCTACACACTGCCTCTGCTCGTCGGCATCATCGCGGTGCTGATCAGCAGGGACCACGGACGCACATGGAACAGTGTCGGGCTGGCCCTGAGCACGCTCTATCTCGGCTGGACCGCGGGTGCGAAACTTTACGTCGACGCACAAATAGCTGATGCACTGCAGCAACAGCAGATCGAGCATCGCGCAGTCTTCACGACACCTGCCCCATTCAACTCCCTGCTCTGGCGCGCCGTGGTAATGGACGAAAGCGGATACTATGAAGGCTACTACTCGGTGCTGGATGACGACAACGCCATTGCGTTCAGGCACTACCCGAGTGACAACAGCCTGCTGGCTGGCCTCGAGGAGGACTGGAACACACAACGCCTCCAGTGGTTCAGCAAGGGCTTCTATTCCGTCAGGAAAGAGGGAAACCAGGTCGTCATCAGCGACCTGCGCATGGGTTATGAGCCCGACTATGTCTTCAGCTTTGCCGTGGCCGAGCTCGACAATCCGCATGCTGCGGCGATCGAGCCCGTACACTTGACACCGAACCGCGACTGGCGCCTGCTCGAAAAGATCTGGGCCCGAATCTGGGACCGGCAGGTTGTGCTCGTCGCTGGCTGAACGGGGCTGGTCAGGGCTCGACCTCGAAGAGCATATCGATCATTGCCTCCGCAGCCACCCAGTCGCTTTCCATGTTGCCATCGCAAGGATGACGCTTCATGGAAATTAAGTAGGCCCCTTTGCTAATCAGCTCCATCCGCTCGGCAGGCGTAATGGACAACTTGCCACCGGATGCGGCCGGTGATTTTGCGGCCGCGACCTTCTTTTTGGGAGCCGCCTTTTTCGGAATGGCTTTCTTTTTGGCGACAACCTTTTTCTTCGGGGCTGTCTTCTTCGCTGTCTTTTTCTTCGCGACTTTCTTTTTCGGCGCAGGGGTATCCGCAGCCATCAGGTGACTCCTTCGTAAAACTGGATTGTCGGGATGCGTCAGGGTATGACGACTAGAGTCTGGAGAGTGCCGCCTCGAGCACGCAGATATTGACCGGACGCTCACGCTCGATCTCGAGCGAACGCATCTGGAGCTGCAGCATCTCCTCGTGGCTGCGCTGCGGTGATTCACCAGTCTCCACTTCGGCGCCCATGGTAATCATTGGATCGTTCAGGTCAAACTCTTTGATACTCATCGCACGTTCTCCGTCAGGAATGGGGGAAACCCGGAACACACTCTAAGTGATGCAACATCCATGCCAGTCACGCTAAAAAACTCTATCCTGTTGATTTTAGAATAAATCACATCATGCCCCTGCTGGTGCAGCCTGTGTCAAAAGGGTGCAGCCTGTGTCATCTATTGCCATTTGACGGCTGGTCACGGTGCTTCACGCGGCCGGCAGGAAATGAATTTCCGTACTCAGCCTACCCTCGAACCAGGCATCGAATGCAACGCGGCCCGTCTCCGATTCAATCTCGAAACCCGGCTGAACCTGCGGCGAGATACGCAGGAAGCGGACAAGCTCCTGGGGATAATTCACTTCGAGACTGACGCGAAAAGGATAATAGCCATCAAGGAATCTGCGCATGTATGGGCCGTTTCTCAGCACATAGCTGCCATCTGCCTCGCGGTAGAAATTCCTGACCTGCGCCTCGATGCAAAGCGAGGCCTGCTTCGAGACATCCTCGAGCTGCACACTCTGCCCGGAGACCTCCGCACTGCCCACACCGCGCTTCGCGACAACGGCCAGCCCACGGATTTCGCGATAATCGAAGACAACCTCGACCTTCGGCACGGCATCGAGATTACGATAACACTGCAGCAGGTCCACCCAGCCGCTCTCGAGACTCGCAGGCGTGATGCGGATACGGCTCTCGGAATGCAGTACGGCGGGATCAGGCCCTGCTTCAAGAAAGCGTAGCTCTCCCTCGTTGACATCATCCGTCGCGCCCTCTTCCAGGGCCCAGTCGTCTTCTTCACTGCCTGTGGCTGCCTGGGCCGGAAGAGCACAGACCAGCAGCAAAGCAAGCAGAAACGAGAGCGGAATGGCAGAAGCACCAGGGGTTGGATTGCAGGAGAGAGGAAGCGTCATGATCTTTTCTCCGAATGGGTTCTCACGTGCGTTCATGCAGAGTCTATCAGGAAGACAGATCGAGGATCTCCAGCCCGGGAGACTTGTCGAGGTAGCGCCTGAGGATCTTGTAAATATCGATATCGAGACGCCCCGAGACAGCATCTTCAAGCAGGTCGAGTTCCTCTTCGTGCCGCACCTTGCCAAGATAGCACCAGTGATCGAGTACGTGGATCTCCTCGCTGGCAGTGGCAGGATGGCGCTCGCGGATCCCGATCCTCCCGCTAAACGGCCAGGCCTTGACCTTGAGCGGTAACAGGGCCTCGAGCATGCGAATCCTGTGCTGCATCTCGGGCTCCTCGCCAACGCAGATGCCGTTGCAGCGATGCAGCTGGTAACCGAAACAGGCACCGTCGCCCTTCTCCAGGCCAATATGCTTGTGGCAGAGACTGTATTCATCAGCAGCCTTTCGCAGCGCCTTCTGCGCTGCGCGCCGGGTCTTGTAGAGGCCGTAGAGATGCGGCGTGTTGGCAGCATCGAGGCGGTCGATCGCAACGATCTCCGGCTGCCCTCCCCCCTTGATGTCCCAGTGGATGCTGCAGAGGCTGCGGTACCGGCGCAGCTGGCGATTCAGTGTCGGCTGGCGCTGCTTGACGAGTTCGGCCTCGAGCAACAGTGCACCGAGCTCACCTGCTGTCTCGATGGTCTCGATACGCCGCACCTGCTGCGACATGCGCATCTCCCTGTCATTCACGGTATCGGAGGAGAAATGCGACAGGATGCGGGTGCGCAGCGTGACGCTCTTGCCAACATAGAGCAGCACGTCGTTCTCGCCATAGAAGAGATAGACGCCGGGCGTGTTGCCGATGCCATCGAGCATGCGCTCGTCGAGATGCGGCGGCAGTGACTGGCGCCTGAACTGCGCCTGCATGGCCGACAGCAGTGCCTCCTCACCGACCTTCTGGTGAAAAGCCTGCATGACGAAATGGGCTGGTGCGGAAAGAGGCAACGCGACAGCTTGACCGTACAGAGCACGCGCGGGGAGAAGTCGATGCCAACACGCCGGAAGGCATTCTTCAGGAAGCCGAAGTCGAAGCGCGCATTGTGGGCGACGAAGAGCCTCTCCTGCAGCAGTTCGGCGACCTCTTCTGCAATATCCTCGAAACGCGGTGCGTCCCTGACCATATTGTTGGTTATGCCGGTCAGCTCCTGGATCTTCCAGGGAATATGCGCTTCCGGGTTGAGCAGTGTCGACCACTCTTCGGTGATGCGGCCCTGTTCTGCCAGCACGATACCAATCTCGGTAATACCGTCGCGTGTCGGGCGCATGCCGGTGGTTTCGAGATCGACAAAGGCGATCGGCGGAAGCGATTGATCGATGCTTCCCGGCTCTGTCAGACTCGCGGTGACGGGCATCTGGTAGACGGATCTCTCTGGCATGAATGGTCGATTTGCATATTGTCCGCCAGACAGGGACTCAGACGGAGAGTCTTTGCCCGGCAATCGAGGCAAAGACTGGACAAGGCTGTGACCAGGCCTGAATGGTTTGATGCGGGTCACGGGAGTTATGCGACGCTTTTCGTTACCATGATCTGTATCTGCCAAGCGATCGACGGAGAAGCATGACGATTCGCCGCCTGGGGCTCATCGCCGGCCCTGCTCTCTTTCTGCTGATCCAGCTGCTCGTCCCGGAAGAGACGATGCCCGCCGGTGCGCGCAGTGTTGCGGCCGTCGCAGCCATGATGGCGATTCTCTGGATGACAGAGGCGCTTCCGATCGCCGTGACTGCCCTGCTGCCGGTCGTTCTCTTCCCGCTGCTGGGCGTGACCGATATCCAGGGCGTAACAGCCAACTATGCCCATCACCTCGTCTTCCTCTTTCTCGGTGGCTTCTGGATCGCCGCGGCCATGGAGCGCAGCGATGCCCACAAACGCATCGCCCTGCACGTGCTGCGCATCGTCGGCAGCCGCATGGACAGGGTCATTCTCGGCTTCATGGCAGCCACAGCCTTTCTGTCGATGTGGCTCAGCAATACAGCAACAACCATGATGATGTTGCCGATCGCACTGGCAGTGACCGGCCGGCTTGGTAACCGCGAAAGCGGTTTCAGCCGGTCGCTGCTGCTCGGCATCGCCTACGGCGCCTCCATCGGTGGTGTTGCAACCCTGATCGGCACACCACCCAATGCCGTGCTGGCAGGTGTTGCCGAAAAGATGCTCGGTATCAGTATCCCCTTCTGGAAATGGATGCTGATCGGCCTGCCGCTGTCGCTGACCATGTTTATCATCTGCTGGTGGTACCTGACGCGACTTTGCACGTCTCTGAATACGGAACATCTCGGCGAGGAGTCGACGGATTTGCTGCGCGAGGAACTGCATGCGCTCGGCCGGCTGCGTCCGCAGGAGAAACGCGTGCTGCTGGTCTTCACGACTGTCGCCTTCCTTTGGGTCTTCAAGAGCCTGATTCCACTGGAGTGGATCCGGCAGCTCGATGACTCGACCATTGCCATCGCGGGCGCGCTCGCGCTTTTCGTGATCCCTGCCGGAACCGGCAGCAACGAGCGGCTGCTCGACTGGCCATCCGCAGTCTCAGTCCCCTGGGAAGTACTGATCCTCTTCGGCGGCGGCTTCGCCCTGGCACAGGGATTCCAGCTCTCGGGCCTGACCGAGTGGATCGGCAACCGGCTCGATTTCCTCACGGGAACCCACTGGCTCGTCTTCGTTGTGGTGATCGCGCTGGTCACCATCTTCCTGACCGAGATCACCTCCAACACCGCCACGGCGAGCATGCTGCTGCCGATCGTCGCGGGCCTTGCCGGCGGCAGCGGAGAGGCCGCTTTCTATCCCATGGTCGCAACTGCGCTGGCCGCCTCCTTCGCCTTCATGTTGCCGGTGGCCACACCGCCCAACGCCATCATCTTTGCAAGCCGCCAGATCACGATTCCCGAGATGGTGCGCGCCGGCATCTGGATGAACCTCGCCGGGGTCGTGTTGATCACGCTTGCCGCTTTCTTCCTGCTGCCGCTCATCTGGGGCTGAAGGCCTGGCCGCAGAGGCAAGAAAAAACCGGCAGCCGTTACAGCACTTACAGGCTGGCGAAGTCGCAGGACCTCAGGTCAAAGCCCGCCCATGCAGAGATACTTGAGCTCCGTGAACTCCTCGATGCCGTATTTCGATCCCTCGCGTCCGAGACCGGATTCCTTCACGCCGCCAAAGGGGGCCACCTCGGTCGAGATGATGCCCTCGTTGATACCGACCATGCCGTATTCGAGCGCCTCGGCCACGCGCCAGATACGCCCGATGTCCCGGCTGTAGAAATAAGCCGCAAGCCCGGACCCGGTGTCGTTTGCCAGCGCAACCGCCTCCTCTTCCGTGGAGAAGCGAAACAACGGTGCGACCGGACCGAAAGTCTCCTCGCAGGCAACGCGCATCGCCGGTGTCACATCGGCAAGAATCGTCGGCTCGAAGAAGGTACCGCCGAGTTGGTGCCGATGCCCGCCCGTCACGAGACGCGCCCCTTTCTCCAGCGCATCCCGGATGTGTCCCTCGACTTTCCCGACCGCCTCCTCGTTGATCAGCGGGCCCTGGTTGATGCCTTCGCCGGTTCCCTCACCCACTTTGAGCTCCTGCACAGCCTGAGCGAGTTTTTCGGCAAATTCATCATAGATACCCTGCTGCACGAGCAGCCGGTTCGCGCAGACGCAGGTCTGTCCGGAGTTGCGATACTTCGACGCCATGGCACCGGAGACGGCCGCATCGACATCGGCATCGTCGAAGACGATGAAGGGAGCATTGCCGCCGAGTTCCAGCGACACCTTCTTGACCGTCCCTGCACAGTCGCGCAGCAGCAATTTGCCGACCTCGGTCGACCCCGTGAATGAGAGCTTGCGTACCTGCGGATTCGACGTCAGCTCCTTGCCGACGGCCGCGCTGTCCATGGTCGTGATGACATTGATGACGCCCGGCGGAAACCCTGCACGCTGCGCAAGCTCCGCAAGGGCCAGTGCGCAAAGCGGCGTCAGTTCGGACGGTTTGATGACGACCGGACAACCGGCTGCGCGCGGGCTTCTGCCAGCGGCTTGCCCTGCTCCGCTGTCATGAGCCGCGCCAGGTCCTCGCTGTGCGCGACGACCAGATCGAACCAGCTGCGCAGGATGGCGGAGCGTTCCTTTGCCGGTTTCGCTGCCCATTCCCTGAAGGCGCCTGCTGCTGCCTCGATGGCGCGGCGTGTTTCAGCCACGCCGCAATCCGGTACGCTCGCAATCCGCTCACCCGTGGCCGGATTACTGACAGCAAAAGTCTGGCCGGAATCGGCATTGGCCCACTCGCCATCGATCAGGCAGGCAGTTTTCAGCAGTACAGGATCATCGAGCATGAGTTCACACCAGGCAACAGAGAGACATTAAGACAGACTATATCCGAAAGCAGGCAAATTCAGCTCATCTCGCAGGCGGCTGTCGGAGATCACACTCAGGTGTCGGAGATTATTTTTCTGAAAGAAAAATGATCTCTGACACCGATACCCGCAAAAAAGCGTCATCGCGAGAAGGCCGCAGGCCGACGTGGCAATCTCTTGCAACGGGATTGCCACACTCGCTTCGCTCCTTCGCAATGACATGGACGGACTTGTTGCACTCAGGTGTCGGAGATTATTTTTGTGGAATAAAAATGATCTCCGACACCGATTAACCCTGACTCTTCCTGGAGCAGGATCCTTCACTCGTGATAACGTCACATATCGCACCATCAACCAGACGCAACATGATCAAAGCCCTCTCCTGTTGTCTCGCCCTGTTACTCAGCTGTAATGCTGCAACGGCAGCAAAGCTGTTCGATGCCCACATGCACTACAACGCAACGGACGCAGCGCATTACCCGCCCGAGCAGATCATTGCGATCATGGACAGGTACGACGTCAGCCATGCCGTCGTCACGAGCAACCCGCCAGACCTTGTCAAGCAACTCCAGCTCTACGCACCCGAGCGCATCATCCCGCTGCTTGGTGTCTACCAGAACGACACCGACAAGGAGAACTGGACGCAGGACACCAGCCTGCCGGCACGCATCGAGGAGCAACTGAAAGAGGGCGGCTGGCAGGGCATCGGGGAGCTGCACCTCTTTGCTGACGACCGCCACAGCCCTGTCTTCTATCACATCATCGAACTGGCCGGGCAATACAGGATCCCGCTGCTGCTGCATACAGACCCGGCAGTCATCGACACCCTGTATGAAATTGCACCGCAACAACCCGTGATCTGGGCGCATGCCGGCACCTTTCCCTGCCCCGACCTCATAGCCGATTACCTGCGGCGCTACCCGGCCCTCTCAGCCGATCTCTCCGTGCGCGACGAGCGCGTCGCGCCTGACGGTGTAATCAGTGATGCATGGTACGAGCTCCTGATCACCCATCCCGATCGTTTCATGGTCGGCATCGACACCTTCAGCCTGTCGCGCTGGCGCGAGTATGGCGAGGTTGCAAGAAGGATACGTCAGTGGGTAAAACAACTCCCCGAAGAGACAGCCTCGAAGCTGCTGTACGGAAATGCTGCAGCGCTTTTTAATGCGAAGGCAGAGGGCTCGCAATACTGAGTCAGAGTAATGGCCACCCGTCGGGATCTTCAGGGGCCACCTGCATAGCCGCTGAGTTCCAGGTATCCCCGCCCCGCGTGACTGCCGGATACATCGACAGCGCCCTCCCAGTACTGCACGGTGTGATCCATCAACTGATCATCCAGCGATGCCTGCACCGACAGATCCAGTTCCAGTCCGGGAACCTGCAGACGCCACTCGACGGGATACGCTGTTCCATCATCGGCCTGCCAGTAACGCAAGGGTGTAAGCTTCACCTGCTCCGGCGACAGCTCATGCACACCACCGTCCCTCTCGACGAGAACGCCACGGCTGAAGGCATGCATCTCTCCCTCCCTGGTACGTAACTGGTAGAACATCAACTCGCGGCCATCCTCGAGCTGCAATGCAAACCAGTCCCAGCCGGCCTGATCCGTGTCGAGTGCGGAACTCGACCACTCCCGGTCTATCCATGAATTCCCCTGCACCCTGTAGATCGCATCGCCGATGCTTACTTCACCGGTTGTTGGCAGGCGTGTGAACGAGTAGTAATAGGAGGCATTACCGGGCGTTGCGCTCTTTCGTGACAGGCCACGTTCGCCCTGCAGAACCATGGGCTTGTCGCCCGCCAGAAGCTGCAGTGACAGACCGAAGCCGTCGTCTTGCGCCTCCAGTTCCAGCGGAAAAAAGTCGCCATCCGAATGCAAGCCCCAGGGACCCAGCCAGACCTCGAACGGCCGCGAAGTCGCACCGGCCAGGCCGGCGGCGGCACGGCCAAAGCGTTCGGCCGAATAGTGCTTACCTGCGGCGATATCACTGACTGCCAGGTGCCCCATATAGACCTGGTTGCTGCGCCAGTCCGAATCCTGAACAGCCTCGCCCGGGCGCAGGCCGACACGGAACAAGGTCAACTGGTAACCGAAACGACGCCCGTCGTCACTCTCCAGGTTGCCGGTCAGGTACCACCACTCGGTCGCAAAATCCGGATGTGGACCGTGGTCTCCTGGGAAGCTGAATGCACGCGGTTCGAAGGCGCGCGCAAAGTCCGGGTCGGGCGTTCCGCCCATGGCTTCATCCACACGGATGGTTGCCGCGGGCGGCGGTGGCTCCTGACCGCAAGCCGTCAGCAACCAGGCTGAGAGAAGCAGCATCAGGAGAGAACAGCCGCGCAGCATCAGTCTTCCCTCAGTTGCGGTGCCGGGTCGGCATGTGCGGAACGCCATGCGGGATAAAGCGCGGCAAGCCCCGCTGCCAGCAGACCAACCAGCACCGTCTGCATGAGCAGGACGCCATCGACACCGAACGGCATCGTCCAGCCGAACGCGCGGCGCTGAACCGACTCGATCAGCACCCATGCCATGAGTATGCCGACCGGCAACGCCACGCAGGCAGCCAGCAGCCCCATCAGCAGCGATTCACCGCTGATCAACCCGGCAATCTGGCCGCGTGTCAGCCCCAGCGCACGTAATACGGCATACTCCTTGCCGCGTTCGAGTTGCAACGCCATCAGGGCGCTCAGCACACCGATGAATGCGACGATCAGCGAGAGAATTCGCAACACCTCGGTGATGCGGAAGGTGCGATCGAACACGGCCATGGATTCACGCAGGATCGCACCGGCCGAGGTGATGACGATCGCATGCTCTGCGGCAAGCTCACTCACCTCGCGGCGCATTGCCTCGACATCACCATCACGCGCAAAGAGCGCCAGCGTGTTGAGCGGCTGACCAGGCCAGACTCTCTCGTAAAGCTTTTCGTCCATGAAGACGCGGCCGTGTTCACTGGCATAGTCACGGAAGACGGCAGCAACTTTCACGACCAGGGGACCATCAACCGTCGGCAGTTCCAGCGTATCACCGGGCGCCAGTCCCAGGTGCCAGGCCAGCGGTTCGGAAACCAGCACAGCACCTTCATCGAACGCCTGCCATGCCGATGAGGCGCCACTCAGGAGTGCAAACCCCTGCCTTGAGGGTTCGGCCAGGTGTGCGCCGATGACTTCCACACGCCGCCCGTCAATCGGCAGCTTGCGTTCACGATAGCGGCTGATCGCATCAACGCGCTGCAGCCGCGCAACATCCTCCACGAGTGACGGCGTCAATTGCGCACCCTGATCGAACCCCTCGGCAGCAACATAGAGATCGGCATTCAAAAGATCGCTCAGCCAGGTATTGACCGAACCGCGCATGCTTTCCACCATGACACCAACACCAACGCTGGCGGAGAGCGCCACCATGAGGGCCGCAACCGCAATCCCAAGGCGCGACAGATGGCGATCGAGGTCACGCACGCCCATTCGCCAGATACCGGGTGGCGCCGCGCGTGCGAGCAAGCTGTGCAGCAATCGGATGACCATTGGTGTCATCATGGCGGCGCCGAGCACCAGTGAAAAGAGGCCGGCAAAGCTCATGATGACGCCACCCGGCAAAACCAGCGCCAGCGTCAGCCCGATGAGCAGCAGTGCGACGCCGAACAGCCCCCACAAGGGAACTGCATGGCGTGCAGCCTGCTCGAGAGCGGAACGCGACAGCGTCGTCAGCGGCGGCGTACGCGCTGCATGCCAGGCAGGCACGAGTGTCGCAATCAGCGTGGCCAGCACGCCAAGGGCGATGGCAATCAGCAGCGACCCCGTGTCGAGAACAAGCGCAGTCACACTGACGTTGTAATAGAGCTCGCTGACAGTCGCCGCGACCAGCCGCGTCAAGCCCTGCCCCAGCCAGACGCCGAGCAGCAGGCCGATCAGGGTCCCCAGCACGGCCAGGATCAGGGCTTCCAGCAGGACCATCCTGAAGAGTTCACGTGACGTCACACCAATGGCACGCAGCCGGCCGAAGAGGTTGCGACGCTGCACCATGGAGAAAGTCATGGCATTGAAGACGAGGAACATGCCGACCAGCAGCGCCAGCAGGCTCATGGCCGTCAGGTTGAGTTCGAACGCAGCCGACAGGCGCGTCACCCCCTGCGCCTGTTCAAGTGCTGTCTGTAACTCGACACCGGCAGGAAGTCGCTGCCTGATCCAGGCTTCCGCGTCTGCATCGAGGATCAGGTCCACGTAGCTGAGTTCACCTTCCATCTGCAGCACCGACTTGGCAGTGGCAATATCGACCAGCAGCAGATCATCGGCCACGGCGCTTGCGGAGCTGTCGACGTGCAAGACGGTGAGCGTCGCAGACTTGCCCCGGTAGAGGACATCCAGCGACTCGCCCTCTGCAACATCCAGTGCGCGTGCCAGCGATTCGCCCAGAACGAGGGCACCGGGTTGCGTCAGCCAGTCGGTGGTAAAGCCGACCTGGCTCGAGACCCCGGCAAGCTCGCTGCGAAAAGGCCCCTCGGCAAACAGATCGAAACCTGCCAGCCGGAGTCGTCCCGGCCAGCCCTCGATCTCGACCCAGCCATTCACCACCGGCGCCATGGGTGGCGCACCGCTCTGGCGCTGCAACGCGACATACACCTCGTCGGGCAGTGTCCCGCCGGGCATGACGAGACGGTGCGTCGCCTTGCCCTGCAACTGTTGCGCCGACAGCTCGAAAGCAGCACGCGCACCGCTGTTGGCGAGATCGACGGCCAGCACGACGGCCACGCCGAGCACGATGCCTGTCAGGGCCAGCAGACCCTGCCAGCGATGACGCAGCATGTAGCGCAAGCCGGCACGCAGCAGCAGAGGCGAGAACATCTTCACGGGACGGTAACCGCCTCCACACGACCGTGACTGAGACGCAAAACCCTGTCGGCCGCCTGCGCCACCTGCATGCTGTGGGTAACCAGTAACAGGGTTGTACCCTGCTGCCTGGCAAGTGCAGTCAGCAGATCGATGATCAGGCGACCGGTATCCTCGTCCAGGTTCCCCGTGGGCTCGTCGGCAAGCAGCACGGCCGGCTGATGCACCAGTGCGCGGGCAATGGCAGCGCGTTGCTGTTCACCACCCGAGAGGGTCTCCGGATACCGCATCCCGAGACCGCCGAGACCGACCTGCTCGAGCAGGGCATCGGCACGCTCTCGCGCTGCGCGATCATCCGACCCCAGCAACTCCAATGGCAGCGCCACGTTTTCGCCTGCCGTCAGGGTTGGAATCAGATTGAAAAACTGGAAGACGAAACCGATCTGCCTGCGGCGCAGCAGGGTACGTTGCGGTTCCCCGAGGGCATGCACATCCACGCCATCGATCAGCACCTGGCCGGCATCAGGCGTATCGATGCCGCTGATCAGGTTCAGCAGGGTCGTTTTGCCGCTGCCGCTCGCACCGAGCAGGGCTACTGTTTCCCCCTTTTCGACCTCGAAGGTGAGCGCATCGAAAACGACCTGACGGTTGCTGCCGGTTTGGTAGATCCGGGTTAGATTGTCGACCTTGATCATGCTCGATCGTCTTCCGCTTGCAGAATTCCTCCATTATCCACGACGGGGCCACTCCGTCCCCCTGCGGCTTGTACAGGAAATCAACGCAAAGATCGGGGTCAGAGTAAGAACTACCGACCTGACTCCCCCAGGCATCAGCACCTGCATGATTCCCCTCAAATTCAACTGTAGAAGTTACGCCGCGGACCGCTAGAATAATAGCCATGAAACGTCTGCGACTGCTGCTGACACTGCCATTGCTCCTCGCCTGCTCCATGGCAGGTGCGAACAGCTTCGAATGGCTCATGAAAGAGACCGAGGCGCCACCTGGTGTCGTCATCGAAATCATCGGCGAACGGGAGCTGCTCAGGACACTCATGCCTGAACTCGCCCGGGACATCGAAGCCCTTCGCGAAAAATTCCCCGGCATTCCTGTCGCCATCGTCTCTCACGGCGCCGAGCAATTCCTGATGACCAGCTCCAGCGTGGCCAAAGCACAGGATACCCACCAACTGGTGCAATCGCTCGTCAACAATGACAAGGTCGACTTCCACGTCTGCGGAACCCATGCCAGCTGGCTCGACGTGATGCCGGAGGATTTTCCGGACTACGTGGACGTGGCCCCCGCCGCCCCCGCACAGATCAGGCACTACGAGGATCTCGGCTATGAACTCATCGTCCTGCCATAACCCATTTGGGGTCAGAGTAAAAACCCCGCGAAGTTCTTACTCTGACCCCGAATTACTGAGGGTTCTTACTCTGACCCCGATTTATGTTCTGAGCCTCTGCCTGCTCGTATTGTTGCCAATGAAGGTGCATGCAGAGTCGCCCCAGCGCATCGAGAGCGAACAGGCCACCTTCATGCTGGAGCAAGTCATCGACGGCCTGGGTGTTCCCTGGGGCATGACCTTTCTCTCTGATGACCAGCTGCTCGTGACCGAGCGCGGGGGCAAGATCAGCCTGCTTGATACCCGCAGCAAACGCCTCACCCCCCTGCGAGGTGCGCCAGCCGTCTATGCGAAGGGCCAGGCCGGCATGCTCGATGTCGCCGTGCCACCGGACTTCACACCCGGCGACTGGATCTATTTCACCTTCGTGCGTGACAGGAACAACCAGGGCGTCACCGTGCTGGCACGCGCAAAACTCCAGGGCAACACACTCGTCGACTGGCAGGACCTGCTGGAGACAAAATCCGCATCCGGAACAGGCCGCCACTTCGGCAGCCGGATCGTTTTCGACGAGCAAGGTCATGTCTACTTCGGCGTCGGCGATCGCGGCGAGCGTCCCAACTCGCAGAACCTCGGCAATCATGCCGGCACCGTCATGCGTCTCTATCGTGACGGCCGCATCCCCAAAGACAATCCCTTCATCGGTCGGGACGATGTCCTGCCTGAAATCTGGAGCTACGGTCATCGCAACCCGCAAGGCATGGCCTATGACTACGCCAACAAGCGTCTCTGGCTGATCGAGCATGGCCCGCGCGGCGGCGACGAGATCAACCTGGTGCTGCGCGGCCGCAACTACGGTTGGCCGGTCATCTCCTATGGCAAGGAATACTGGGGACCAAAGGCCGTTGGCGAGGGAACGCATCGGAAAGGGATGGAACAACCCGTCAAGCAGTACACACCCTCCATCGCACCGGGCAGCCTGCTGCTCTACTCCGGCAAGGCCTTCCCGTCCTGGAAAGGCAACCTCTTCGCAGGCGCACTGAAGCTGCGGCATCTGAACCGGGTGACCCTGAATGAAAAAGGGGATCCTGTTGGTGAAGAGCGCCTGCTGACCGATCTCAACGAACGCATCCGGGCGCTTGCCGAAAGCCCGCAGGGCTGGCTCTGGTTCTCCACGGACAGCGGCAAGATCTATGTCATCAGGCCGCCCGGGAGTGGTGACTGAACCGGGGAACCGGTTATTCGAGAATCCGCTGGTCCTTGCTCAATGGGGTCATGCCGTCGGACTTGCTTTTCTGCTTCGGCTTCAGATGTTCCGGCAGATGCCTCCTCAGTCGCGCCTCGACGCGGATAGCCGACATGCGCTGCTCGTCGTTTACCTCCGGGTACAAGGCGAAGTAGTCATCCACCTCGAGCGCATAGTCCTTTGCGGCAATCTCCATGCGTTCCCTGTCGGCGTGCGGAATCCCCTGGAGCATGAGCAGGCGCGGTGACTTGCGATGCAGGTAACGCTGGCACAGATCACGGTCTTCAGCATGCTCCCAGTCCTCCCGAACCAGGAAAGGCGGAAAGTCATCGCTTTCACCAGGATGGCGTTTGAACCATGCCGCTTTCGGTTTGACACCGGCCCTGCTGGAGATCAGCCGCTGGAACCTGTCGTTGACCGGTGACTCCCTGCGCGCCTGTTCACCCGCCGTGTTTTCGACCCGCATCTTCGAATGCGGCAGCGCCGTCCAGTTCACGCGCACAGGATAGGTCGCCATTTGTGATTCGGTGCAGCAGGAGAAGATCAGGGCGAGCGGGGATTCATCCGCGCCATCCAGCAACCAGTATTCGTAGAGATCCGCAATCGGAAACGGCACCTTGGCTGTCGAGAGGAATTCCGACAACTCGTGGATCGACGCTGTCACCTCGGCAGCGTCCAGGTGCACCGGAAAAATATAGGTTTCCAGTTCCTTCTCGTAAATATGCGCAACCCGGAAGTAGCTCCGGTCCAGGGCATACCCCTGCTCGCGTTCATAGCCATCGCCGGCAGGAGAATCACCGGGCAGATACTGGATATCCCAGTTGATGCCATCGAAACTCTGGGCCCGCGCACGATTGGTTTCGGCAATCAGAACCACACCGGAATACGGCGGCAGCAGGCGTTGTGTATAGGCACGAATCATGACTAAACCAGAGTGGCAATGGGTTTATTATCCGGGACCCCCTCACGGTGCCAGAAACTGCGTCATTGCAAAGGAGCGCAGCGACTGTGGCAATCTCGCGTACCAAGGTGTCGGAGATTATATTTCGCAGAAAATGATCTCTGATACCGGGGCCGCTTCACAAATCGAGATCACCACGTCGGCCTCTGGCCTCCTCGTGATGACAGAATTACAGGGAACGACACCGATGCGGAAAATTGTCATTGCGAGGCTGCAAAGCAGCACCAAGGTGTCGGAGATTATTTTCCGCAGGAAAATGATCTCTGATACCGGAGTCGCTTCTCAAATCGAGATCAATCCTCCGGCGCGATCGTCTGGTAGATCGACGAATAGTCCATCACGTCATACCCCTCCTCCACCGTCTGCCGAGTGATCTGCTCAATCCCTTCCAGCGCAGCGGTGTTCAGTCCCGCAGCTTTCGCATCATCGATAAACAGCCGGATATCCTTCAGCAGGTGCCTGGTCGAGAAATTGGCCTTCCCGAAATCCCGGCTCATATACTTGTC
>JARRMW010000054.1:0-9852 GCA_037385685.1 Gammaproteobacteria bacterium | reverse complement strand
GGTGTCCTGAGTTCATGCGAGGCATTGGCAACAAACGCCTTGCGCGAGCGCTGGAGTTCCACCCTCTGGCTGATATCCCTTGCCGTCATCAGCACCTGGTTTTTGGCAAAGCGCACCATCCGGATCGCAATCATCCGGGACTGGTTGACAGGCGAAGGCAGCTCTATAGTCAGCGACTTTTCAAATTTCGAGATGGCTGTATTGAAATCGGGATCCCGGATAAGATTTCCCAGGCGTAGTCCAAGGTCCTGCTTGCGGTCGATACCGAGCAACTCTTCTGCCGCCTTGTTAGCCCACTCGATTTCCCACAGCTGGTTCAGTATGAGGGTTGCATCAGGAAGCGCCGAGACCGATGCGTTGAAGCGCTTGATAATCTGGGAAAGTTTCTTCTTGTGTTTCTTTTCCTTGCGCTGGCGCCGGTGAATATGCTGAACAATGAGTCCCCACACGCCGTTCGCATCCGGTGCCTTTCCGGTAAAGGCGCCGGAACGCATCCACTTCTCGATCTTGTAGATTTGACGAATGGTCCAGGCGATGTAGAGCGACAGGGGTAGCGCGAAAGCCAGCGCCCAGCTCGAGGTTAAAAAGCCTATCAGGGGGATCGCCAGCAGAGTCACTGCAAGGCGACTACGCTCAACAGACCAGGCGTCGCTCATTGAGTGGCAGTTTCCACGAACCGGTATCCGGCGCCTCGAACGGTCTGGATCATGCCTTCGTGACCGGATGGTTTGAGTGCCTTGCGCAGGCGCAGGACATGGACATCAACGGTCCGTTCCTCGACATAGACATCGCGTCCCCAGACGAAATCCAGGAGCTGTGCACGGGAATAGACTCGGCCCGAATGCATCATGAAAAACTGCAACAGCTTGTACTCCGTCTGGCCAAGATGCACGGGCTCGTTTTCGACATAGAGCTGATGACTCGCAAGATCGAGCCGCAGAGGTCCCTGCTCGAGGACTTCCTCCTCGCGGAAGTCACGACTGCGGCGCAACAGGGCTTTGATACGCGCATGGAGTTCCCTGATCGCGACAGGCTTGGTCATGTAATCATCGGCACCGGACTCGAGCCCCTTGACCTTGTCCGACTCCTCGCCGCGTGCTGTGAGCATGATTACAGGGACATCGCGTAATAACTCGTCACGACGGAAACGGCGGATGAGTTCGATTCCACTGACATCCGGCAGCATCCAGTCGACGATCATCAAATCAGGACGTTGGCTGGCAAGGACTTCCGTCGCAGTCTGTGCATCTTCTGCCTCGAGAACATCATGCCCCTCCCGTTGCAACGCAAAGCGGATCATCTCCCTGATTGCTTTTTCGTCTTCAATAATGACTATGCTGGTTGCCATCGCAAATGTTTAAGGTTCATGACATTGCGCGGAGTAAAACACTTTACCATGACAATTGTGTGACAACGCTGTACAAACAGCAACTTGATATAGGAAACTGACGGCTGTTTGTTACAGACGGTTCACATTGTGTATACAGCTCCCGTTTTTCCTGATCAGGACGATGAAAAAATCGGCATTTTGCTGGTCAACCTGGGCACACCGAGAGCCCCCGACAAGGCCGCCGTGCGCACTTATCTTGACGAGTTCCTGAGTGACACGCGTGTTGTCGAGCGTCCAGCAATCCTCTGGCAACCGATACTCAAGGGCATTATCCTTAACACCCGTCCGAAGAAATCTGCCGAGGCCTACAAGAGTGTCTGGACAGACGAAGGCTCTCCGCTGCTCGTCATTTCGAAGAAACAGCGCAAGGCACTGCAGCAGGCACTGGATCCGGATGTAAACCGCTTCAAGGTCGTACTTGCGATGCGCTACGGGTCACCGTCGATCAAACATGGACTCTATGTCCTGCGCAAGTTCAACGCCCGCAGAATCCTCGTGCTGCCGCTCTATCCCCAGTACTCGGCCACGACAACAGCCAGTATCTTCGACGAGGTCACGGCGCAGCTGCGCAACTGGCGCTGGCTTCCGGAAATGCGCTTCATCAACAGCTATGCAGATGACCCGGATTACATCAAGGCGCTGGCCGTTTCTGTCAGGGAACACCGGGCGAAGCATGGCCATGGCGAAAAGCTGCTCTTTTCCTTTCACGGCATCCCGCAGGATTATGTCGACAAGGGTGATCCCTATGCGAGCGAGTGCATGAAAACGATTCACGCATTGACGCATGAACTTGAAATGGATGACCCGCAATGGATCAACAGCTTCCAGTCGCGGCTCGGACCGACACAGTGGCTGCAGCCTTATACGGATGAAACAGTGAAAAAGCTGGCAAAAGACGGCGTCGAATCGATCGACGTGATCTGCCCCGGCTTTTCCGTCGATTGCCTGGAAACCATCGAGGAGATCGGCATGGAGAACAAGGAGTATTTTCTCGAGGCGGGTGGCAAGGAGTTCAACTACATTCCCGCCCTTAACGACTCGCCCGCTCACATCCAGATGATGAAGAACCTCGTTCTTCGACACACACAAGGCTGGGATTGATGAGCAACAAGCCGCATCCGGTCAACATCGTTCTCCACAAGGCGTCGCACGAACTCGAGATCGAGTGGGATACCGGTGACAGCTTCACCTACCCGGCCGAACTGCTGCGCGTTTTCAGCCCTTCAGCAGAGGTACGGGGGCACTGGGGACAGGGCGCCAAGTTGCAAGTCGACAAGCAGGACGTCAACATCGAGGAACTGCGTCCGATCGGCCACTATGCCCTGAAGATCATCTACGACGACGGACATGACTCCGGTCTCTATGACTGGCCCTATCTCTTTGATCTCGGCAGGAAGCAGGCACTCTACTGGACCGACTATCTCGACCGCCTCAGGGAAGCAGGCCACGAACGCACACCGCCCTCCTGGAAAGAATGAGCCAGACCGGCCGCGATATCTTCAGCGTCAGCCGGCTCAACATGGAAGTACGCTCGGCGCTGGAGAACAGCTTTCCGCTGCTCTGGGTAACGGGCGAGATCAGCAACCTCGCGATGCCGCGCTCCGGCCATCTCTACTTCTCCCTGAAGGATGCATCGGCACAGGTGCGCTGCGCCATGTTCCGCAACCGAAGGAACCTGCTGCGGTTCCAGCCCGGCGATGGCGCCCAGGTCATCGTGCGCGCCAGGGTGACGGTCTATGAACCGCGTGGTGACCTTCAGCTCGTTGTCGAGCACATGGAACCTGCCGGCGAAGGCCTGCTGCGTCAACAGATCGAGGAGTTGACCCGCAAGCTCGGGGACGAGGGACTCTTCGACGAGAAAAGAAAAAAGCCACTCCCCTCCTTCCCGCAACGCATTGGCGTGGTGACCTCGCCGAGCGGTGCTGCGGTTCGTGATGTACTCACCGTCCTGAAACGTCGCTGCCCGTCGATCCCGGTCGTGATCTATCCGGTTCCCGTACAGGGCAAAACAGCAGCCGGCGAAATCGTGGATATGCTGAGAATTGCCGACCTGCGCAAGGAGTGTGACTTGCTGATCCTGACACGTGGCGGGGGATCGCTCGAGGATCTCATGGCGTTCAACGACGAGCAGCTCGCGCGCACCATTGCCGGACTCTCGATCCCCGTCATTTCTGCCATCGGCCACGAGGTCGATACCAGCATCAGCGATCATGTCGCAGACCGGCGAGCACCGACACCATCAGCTGCTGCCGAACTGGCCAGCCCCGATGCCGAAGCGCTGCTGCACCGTATCGCCCTGCTCGATACCCGCCTGGAACGGGTGCATGCACAGAAATTGCAACGCAACATGCAACGTCTCGACGAGCTCGGCATCCGGCTCCAGCAACAGCATCCGGGCGTACGGCTGCGGCTGCAGGGAGAGAAGATTGCAACCCTGAAGTCCAGGCTTGAGCAGGCTCGCGGGAATCGCTTGAGGATCCTGCATGCATCACTCGCAACGCTCACGACACGTTTGCAGGCACAAGCACCTGCCCGCCGCGTGAGCGACGCCCGTTCACATCTCGAACGTCTCGCGAGGCGATCCGAAACAGTCATGCGACAACGGCTTGCCGAATCCGGCGCGAAGCTCACGGCACTGGCGAGAGAACTGCATGCCATCAGTCCGCTTGCAACGCTAGAGCGTGGCTATTCCATCACGCTCAACGAGAAACAACAGGCCATCACCGACAGCAGCCAGCTCAGGAAGGGAGAGGAACTGGAAATCCGTTTCGCGCGCGGCTCGATCCAGTGTGAAGTCACCGAAAAACGCTGAATTTACTCCTCGGGGGTTTCCGTATGTACCGGTTCGGATGTGTCCGTGTCCGGCGATTTACGAAAGCTGAGGACAAGCCCGGAAAGTGAATAGATCATGAAAATGGCGAACAGCACGAGTGGCGGTTCCGAAATGATAATGGCAGCGACAAGCGCAATGACCACGAGCACGATAAAGGGCACCTTGCGGCGGAAATCGATCTCCTTGAAGCTGTTGTAACGCAGGTTGCTGATCATGGCGAGACCGGCCAGGAGCGTCAGGATACCGGCCGGGATACTCATGAGGTCGGGATCGAATCCATAATCGACACTGACCCAGACGGCACCGGCGACAACTGCTGCCGCGGAAGGGCTCGGCAGACCGGTGAAATAACGCTTGTCGGCTGTATCCATCTGCGAGTTGAAGCGTGCAAGCCGCAAGGCAGCACCGGCTACATAGACAAAGGCTGCGAACCAGCCCAGCTTACCGAGGGGTTGCAGAGCCCAGAGGTACATCACCAGGCCGGGCGCGAGACCGAACGCGATCATGTCGGAGAGGCTGTCGTATTCCCCGCCGAAGTCCGTCTGCGTGTGGGTCATGCGGGCGATGCGGCCATCGAGGCCATCGAGGATCATGGCAACGAAAATCGCGATCGCGGCCTTTTCGAAATGGCCATCCACCGCGGCAAGAATGGCGAAGAATCCACTGAACAGCGCTGCTGTCGTGAAGAGATTCGGAAGCAGGTAGATGCCGCGGTTTCGGTGTTTATCGTTCATGCGGGCATTATAACGACTTCAGGAACCCGCCTGCGCACTTTGTCCTGCCGGAAATAGCGGATCATGGAGCGTTCAGGATCGTGGATGAAAACCGAGCATGCGCCTGAGCGTTGCATCACGGTCGATGAAATGGTGCTTGAATGCCGCGAGCATGTGCAGGGCTGCAATGACAACCAGGGTGATGGCAAGCACGAGATGCACATCACCCGCGATATCTTCCTGGCCCTCGATATCCGAGATGATGGCCGGCACCTCGAAAAGTGAGAAGACATCCACACTGCTGCCATCAGCCGTGGAAATCAGGTATCCGCTGAACATCACGAGTAAAGGCAGGATCAGCAGGAGGCGATGTACCAGGCGGGCCATGGTGACCTCGATACCACCGCCGATCGATTGCGGACGCGGGTTAAACCAGTGCCAGCTGATGCGGATCACCACGACGAGGGAGAGGAGTATGCCGATCGCTTTGTGCAGTGCAGGAGCGCGCCTGTACCAGGCGTCGTAATAGTCCAGCTCCACCATCCAGAGACCAAGCGCGAAAAGCGCGATGACGGTCAGCGCGACAAGCCAGTGCAACGCGATGGCAACGAGCCCATAACGTTCACGGGTATTGACCAGTCGCATGACTCCCTTGCCTCAGCGTCCGTGCGGGTTTTTCGGCTGCTCCCTGCTACCGAGTTCGACCTGCAGACTGATCCGCTCGCCCTCCCCCGATTCAGCAAGACGCTCCAGCGCGACGGTAATCTCATCACCTGGACGCTTGTCGAGCATGGCGAGTTTCAGATCGGCATAGTTGCCGATTGCGATTCCGTCGATTGCGAGTATCCGGTCCTGCGGCTGCATCCCCGCCTGTCGCCCGGTGCTGCTCTCCGTGAAATCGCTGATGACGACTCCCTCACCAGCCGTGTCGAGGAATGCACCGAAGACGCCCGCCTCTGGCAGGACGACGGGCTCAGCGAGCAGCAGGTAATCGGCAACGCGCTCATCGCTCACAGGAAACTTCGGCATCAGGACAGTCTTGCCACGAACGCCGGTACGGCGTGTCACACGGGCCGGGATACCCGAACGATATTCGACGTGACCAGACCCGGCGAGTACCAGCATCCTGTTTGCGGGATCGGCCTTGAGGTATTCGGAAACCTTTTGCGCCATGCTCTCGTCCCAGGTCAGCTGAACCTGCAGGAACCCTTCGAAACTGCCACCGCTGTCCGGATGCTCGCTGTAGAAGGCTTCGAGCCGACGGCGATAGTCGGTATCGGAAAAGTCATAGCTGTCGGGAAGCATTTCTTGCAACTCGCCGGTGAGCGCAGGGATATCCGCGCTGCTGATGGCGCTTGTCAGCTCTGCCGGTGCATTGAGCGCGATAATGGGGATGCCCTGTTCGCGGGCATACGCAAGGATCGGGCGGTAGAGCCGGTAGTCGAAGCGCCAGCGTTCGTAGTAACCGGTTTTGTCCAGCATCCCGGCTTCCGTGATCTCCCCCGCCAGGTAGGCATCGAGATGCTCCTGGAACGGCCACTGGAACCACTCGACGCCGATTGCGAGATTGCCTTGCTGTGCCTGCATTCCCTTGAGTATCTCGAGTTGCAGCAGATGATCCTCGAAGGCGGTGTGCGTCTCCCCGACGTAGACCACGCGCTCCTGCGCGAGACTTTCCACCAGGGCAGACAGGGTTGCGGTTTTCTCAAGATCGATGACAATCGGATCAGGTTTGCCCTGGCTGGACTCGTGTGCCTGTTCCGCATAGACGAGGATGGCCGCCAGGAGCAACGTGAAAATCAGTGCCGGTTTGAAATAGTCCATCAGGTTGTTCCCATGTTGAGGAGACATCGTTATCTGCTAGCAATCATGCTCGTCTTGCTGCCTTTCGGGGTAGCTGCCGGCAGTCAGGATAGCGTGCATCACACGCTGAATATAGAGTTGAACCCGCAAGAAAGTTCACTGATTGTGACCGACATAGTCCGGTTTTCCAATGGCACGCAGCGACAGCACCTGTTCAGGCTCAATGCAGGACTTACGGTGACAAGCACCGACGGTTCGATCGAACGACTGCCACGACAGCACCACCTGGGGCATCAACTTTATCGGCTCACACCAGAACCCGACACAAACAGTATTTCACTGAAAATCGAGGGTAAATTGCAGATCCCGGACTACGCGGGGATGGATGGCATGCCGTCGGCAGTGATTTCACCCGAAGGAATCTACCTCGATGGTGGATCTGCCTGGTATCCCGTATTTGACGGTATCATTGCCGGCTTCAATCTGCACGTCGCCCTGCCCGAGGGCTGGCAATCCGTCAGCCAGGGCAAGCGCAGCCTGCGGGACGGAAAACAGCAATGGACATCAGTGACTCCGGAACAGGAGATCTACCTGGTCGCCGGCCCTTTCACGCGTTACACCCGCGAGCATCACGACATCGACCTCTCTGTCTACCTGCTGACGCCCGATGAGACACTGGCTAGTACCTACCTGCGCACCATGGGCGGCTACATCGGCCGTTACAGCAGGTTGATAGGAGACTACCCCTTCCCGAAGTTTGCGGTCGTCGAGAACCGATGGCAGACGGGTTATGGCATGCCGTCGTTCACGCTGCTCGGCTCTCGCGTCATGCGACTGCCGTTCATTCCCTATACCTCGCTGCCGCACGAGATCCTGCACAACTGGTGGGGCAACGGCGTCTGGGTCGACTACGCAAACGGCAACTGGAGCGAAGGACTGACAGCCTACCTCTCAGATCATCTCATGAAGGAGTTGCAGGGTGAGGATGCTGACTACCGCCGCAAGGCGCTGGAGCGCTATGCCGATTTTGCGGCCGAGAAGCGTGATTTCCCGCTCATCGATTTCGTCTCACGCCACAGCGATGCCTCCCAGGCAGTCGGCTACAGCAAGTCACTGATGCTGTTTCACATGCTGCGCAAGGAACTCGGTGATGAAGGCTTCACGCAAGGCCTTCGGGAGCTATGGAGGACCCGCAAGTTCAGCGAGGCAGGCTTCGAGCAGGTGCTTGCAAGTTTCAGCCGTGCCACCGGGCAGTCCCTGGATCATTACCTCGAATGGCTCACACGAACAGGCGCACCCTCCATCTCGCTCGATGAAATCAGCCTCGAGGAAGGCGATTCAGGCTATCGCCTTGCATTCACCCTGCACCAATCACAGGAGGATGCAGCTTACCCACTCAGGCTTGCGACCGCGATCATGCTCGAAGACCGTGGAGAAGCCATGCTTCACGAGATTCGACTCAATCGCAAGAGTGAGAGAGTCACGCTTGAACTGCCCTCCCGGCCGCTGCGCCTCGACATCGACCCGGCCTTCGACACATTGCGACTGCTTGACGACAGCGAGCGCCCGCCGACGCTCGGGCAACTCTATGGCAGCACGCGCTGGTTCCTCGTGCTGCCGTCGGATGCCCCGGAGAGGGAGCAGGAAGCCTGGAAACAGTTCGCAAAAACCTGGCAACAGCGCTATCCGGACATGGAGATCATCGATGACAGTGATGCCGGTGCGATCCCGGCCGATGCAGACCTGCTGCTGGCCGGCTGGTCGAACAGGCTGCTCGATGCGCATGGACAGCGCCTGAAGTCCATTAGCGAGAGCCACGGCAAGACTCTCCCGCTAGCGGACAAGGAATTTGACAGGGAGAGCCATTCGGTCGCGCTCATGGCAGCCCGGGGAGAGAGACACCTGGGCTTCATCGCTGCTGCTGACGCTGCAGCGATCCCGTCACTGGCGCGCAAGCTGCCGCACTACGGCAGCTACGGCATGCTGGCCTTCGATGCCTCCGGACAGAACAGCCTCAAGCAGAGCGCACCGGTAACGGACTCGCGCCTGACTCACCATTTCACGCAGGAAGAGCCCCCCCTGCAACTTCCCGCGCGCAAGCCCCTGGTCGACTGAGCCGGTTCAGTGGCGCGACGGCGCGGGGCTGTCGTGCAGCCCGAGTTCGATGGCAGCGAGAAAGAGATCGGCCCGATGTTGCTCGCTGGGCGCCTCCAGGATTGCCTGCTTCTCGGCGCCATCCAGCGGCAGCAGGGTTGCCATGAGATTGACCAGCCGCATGTCGGGAAGACTGTCCAGCATCTCCTCGTCGATGCCGATCTCCTGATCACGCAGGTAACTTTTGAGAACGCTGTCGAGCCGCCCCCTGTCTGGAACCGACGTATGCCAGTCATTCTCGAGATCGCCGCGAAAAGGTTCCCAGTCGGGCCGCACCTGGCGATAACCCCGAATGGTGTCGAGTTCCTCGATAATCCTGAAACGGCTCACTCCGGTCAGTGAAATCAGCATGCATCCGGTTTCGGCTGGACCATGCCGATGAGATGATGGCTCCTGAAGGCGTCCTCGATCATGTTGAGATAGCGCGGTTCAAAGATGTTCAGTGGCAGCACCGCGCCCGGCATGATGATGACGTTATCAAGAGGAAAGACCGGCAGGGCTGCCGGCAGAGATTCAAATGTCGGTTGGAATCGTTCGTGCAACATGGTCGCCCAAGACCTCTTCTACCTGTGTAATCGACTGTCAATCAATGTGACAGGATATCCCTCCCGTGGTTCAGAAAGAGGTGTGCGAATGGTGTACGTGCCCCTAAATCCGTACAGATGTATTGACCGTGCATCCATGCACCGGAGCACGTGCAGGTTTGTCTATCAGGACAAGCTCTGGCTCGATCAGCTCGATCCATTATCCAGGGGCGTGTACCAGATCGGCGAGGTATAGGCGCGCTCCTGGTGTGTGGTCTCGGCCTCCTCCGGGATCTCCACCCCGAAGCGGAAGGCGTCGTACACCACCCAGCGCGGCGTCGGGATCTCCAGGACTCGGGCGTAGTAGAAGGCGGACTGTTCCGGGTCGAAGTCCGGGTCGGTCCACACGGTGGCGAGTTCCGAGGCGCCGATGGT
>JARRMW010000053.1:0-10242 GCA_037385685.1 Gammaproteobacteria bacterium | reverse complement strand
CAGCGGATGGACATTTGGACTACTTCCTCCTTTGTTATCCTCTTGCATTCCAGACATGCTCAGGCTCAGGCAGCGTCTTCCAGACGCCTCCCAAGGCTGGGCGCACTGTACGTGATATCTGACACCCAAACTCTATCCGGCCGCTATAGTTCAAAGTTGCATTTGACAAGATTGGGAATCAGTTCGACCAACTTGCCGGCAACGTATCCCCGGGTTCGATATCCTGCACGTGCACGAATATTGTTTTCGCGCATCGTTTTCGCGCATCGGCTTCAGTAGGCGCTTATCTTCTAGTGCCCGGTCAGACTCAGGCTTCTTCAGCCACTCGTAGTAGCCGCTGCGGGCAACACCGAGTAGACTGGCAAATCATCCTGGTGTTGTACTTGTCCTCGTTCTCCTTGATGAACTCATACTTTCGGCGGAGGCTTCGATCTCTTTTTCCTTTGGACACCGATCGCCCGCTGGTAGTCGAGCTTTCGATGAATAGTGTCCACTAAAACCTGGTAACTCCATCAGAAAGGTACGTACAAGACCGGACTGACCTTGCCTAATCGATCTGGTATAGAAGCTAAGGAGGCGTTTGCGGCTGACACCAGGTGTTCCGGGCAAACTTTGCCAATGAAGATCTGCCACGCACGGCAACGAGTTAGTTGCAATTAATACCTTCCTGTTGCTCGGGAAGCCGATTGTTGGCTTTCGCTTCAAGAGCGTCTCCCTGTGATTAAAATCAGAGGAGATTTCCAAATGACAAATAAGAACGACGACAGACTTTCGAGCCTTTTCGAGGCCGCACATAAAGACCGACATCTCAAACTGAGGCTTCTGGCTGAGCCAGAAAGCGTAGCAGAAGAATGGGGAGTCAAACTTGGGGAACGTGAATCCCAACGTCTGGCAAAGCTGGGCGCTTTCGTCGAAATGGCCACCGAGCTCACAGACGGCAGAATTTTCCAGTGCGATCCCCGCGTATGCTATCCAGTGTCTACCTGGCTGCGTGTTGAGACAATTCGATTGGTTAGGGATCTCATCAGATACCATGTTTTCTATCCCGCCCCGCAATTCCATCGAATCGAGGATCGCATAACTCGGAATCTCGGCTTGTCGCGAAGGCAAAATATGTAGGCCACGCTACTGGACCGTTGTTGCCTGGCTTTCTACCTGAATTGCCAGCATCGGAAGTGTTTAGGCAATTCATGCATACCTTGAGGTACTGATGGCAAACGTACTCTTGACTACCCGATGCAATCTCTCCTGCGACTACTGTTTTGCAAAGGAGAAGATGAGTGGCATGCCGAGGCAGCGTATGACAGTTGACGATGCGGCAAAGGTCATAGACTTTCTAAAGCGTTCAGACTTTGGACAGTTTCGAGTAATGGGCGGGGAACCAACGCTCCACCCCCAATTCGTCGATATCGTTTCGCTTGCGCTCCGTGCAGAAATGCGGGTTGACGTACTAAGCAACGCTACTTGGCGCGAGGATTGTGCCGACTTTTTCAGGCGTGTACCGCCCGCTCGCTTATACTTCCTACTGAATATAGACCACCCCGCTAACTACCATCCCAAGCAATGGACCCGAATAAGGAGAAACTTGGAAGCTCTTCCAGATCGGAGGAATGTCACACTGAGCTTCAACATCTTCGAAAAGAGGCCGGAGTATCAGTACATCTTCGATCTGACTACGCAGTATGACATCAGCATGGTGCGCTTGAGCTTTTCTCTGCCGGTACTAGGCGTACAGAATGCTTGCCTGGACATTGCTGATTACAAGGCGATGGCTCCTTTCATCATGGACTTTGTAAGACAGGCGGAGAATTGCGGTGTACAGATTCAAATCGACAACGCTATTCCACTATGCATATTCAGCCATGAACAGATCGGAAGGCTCGTACTCGACGGTGTACTGGATTTACAGAGGAACGCCCGTTGCGAGCCGGTGATCGATATCGCACCGGATCTCACGGTTTGGTGCTGCTTCTGTCTCTCTAAGTTACAGAACAGAAAACTCGATGAATTTGACGATCTTCAGCACCTTAGGGAGTACTACCGGAGGATGATTCGCCGCCTGCAAAACGAGTTCGTCCCGATGGACGAATGCGTCGATTGTCGGTATCGGGATCTCTGGAACTGTCAAGGGGGATGCATCACTTATGCGATCAGAAATCACGAAGATAGTGCTGTAGATACCTGTCTGGCGGATGAGCAGGTCGCCTTCCTGGATGACGGAGCTGTGGTTGCGCTTGCGGAAGACGTTGATGTACAGCGTTACGATATTCCGTCCGAGTGCTACGTGTTAGTTAGGCGAGCCTCGGGTCTCGAAATCGAGCTCCAGAACTCAGTTTTCGAGCGTCTCGTTGCTCTTCTCGATGGCGAGCACACGGTTCGAGACATTCGAGCAAATTGTTTTAGTAGCGGCAATGGTCAGACGGATCGGGAAACTGCTGCTGACAATTTCGCACGGCAAATCGAATTGGAAAGCGCCGACCAACTTCTTGCCGGCCTGATGCGCCAAGGTTTTCTCGTTGAAAGATCAGCATATTGATTTGCACGCTGTGTACGTCCGCAGAGCCGGATCCGATGCTGCTCAAGCTTCTGCGGCGAGCCCATGCGTGGCGGCAGCAGCTGGAGACGGGGCCACCGGAGACCATCTCGGACCTTGCTGCCGCCAATGGAGTCAACGCCTCGTACTTCACCCGCGTGCTTCGAATAGCCTACCTGGCGCCCGATATCATCGAGGCGATCATCCAAGGGCGGCAACCACCAGAGCTGACCGCCAATAAGCTGGTTCGTGCCAAGAATTTGCCGGTCGACTGGCCCGGTCAACGCGAAGCTCTCGGCTTTCCCACCGTCTGACTCCGGACCACTAAATCCAGCCGCAGAGACTCCGGCCTGTCGGCCGCCCTATTCCGGCCTGATAGCCTACAGGCGGTCCGGAAAGGTACGCGAAAGGGTCACGTAAACCCCGGAAAGAAAAAGGCCTTCGACAGTCTCTGATCGGAGACTAATCGAAGGCCTGACTTGCTGGCGGTGGAGCGAGTCTGCTGCGGACGATGCTCTGGTGTAGAATTCGAGCGGCACCCGTCCGTCAGGAAGACCACCGTGCAGTGCTCACCGTGAAAAAGTCATGCTTGCAGACTGCGACAGATTTGGCTTGCAGCCTCGCTGCACCGCTGCTCATTGCCGTCTCGCTCGCCCTGCCCGGTCTGACTTTGGCGGATGCAGAGCCGAGCGAACTAGCAGATCTGGGGCGCGCGTTATTCTTCGACACGCGATTGTCTGCAGGAGGTAATCAGTCCTGCTCATCATGTCACGACCCGTCGCAAGCGTTTTCCGAAAGCCGAGATAATGGTACTGGCGGCGCCGTGTCTCTGGGAGACGATGGCGCGTCACTGGGTGACCGCAATGCGCCCTCCCTTGCCTATGCATTCCTCATTCCGGAGTTTCACCGGAACGAGAATGGCGACTACGTGGGTGGTTTCTTCATCGATGGCCGTGCCGGGACGATGATCAAGCAGGCGCAGGAACCTATACTTAACCCGATCGAAATGGCGTTGCCTGATGCCGATGCAGTCCGTGAACGTGTTCGAGAGATTCCGGGCTATGCCGCTGCGTTTGAGAAACTGCTGGGACCGACATCGCTCGATTCCGCAACAAGCGCACTGGTGTCAGTGGCGACCGCTATTGCTGAATTTGAAAGCACTGCCGAGTTCGCGCCGTTCGACTCGAAATATGATCGCTATCTTCGCGGCGAAGTTGAACTGAGTGACGAGGAAGAACTCGGACGCATTCTGTTCTTCTCGGAATTGATTAACTGCAGCCGCTGCCACCTTCTCGACCGGCGCGAGCACCGGCCGGCCGAAGTATTCACAAGCTTCCGCTACCATAATATCGGAGTGCCAATAAATGCGGAGGTGCGCGGCAGAAACGGCCTTGGCGAGAATCATCTTGATACGGGTCTGCTGCAACATCCGCACGTCAATGACACGACACAGTCAGGCCGCTTTCGCGTCCCGAGCTTGCGCAACGTTGCAGTAACTGGCCCTTATATGCATAACGGCGTGTTTCAGGAACTCGAAACGGCCATTGTCTTTTACAACCGATTTTTAATCGCCACAGATGAAAGCCGAATCAATCCGGAGACCAATCAGCCGTGGGGCAGCGCCGAAGTGCCGCAGACTGTCGACCTGGAGCTATTGCGCGAAGGTCAGCCGCTGACAAACGGGGTCGTGTCGCAACTGGTGGCATTTCTGGAGACGCTGACAGACCAGCGGTACGAACATCTACTCGATCGTTGAATCCATCTTCAGGCTTGCCCGCATTTTTGAGGGGTCTGTGAGAATGTGTTTCCTCGCCTCGGCAACTTCGCGCTCCGAGAACGGCTGGAAATCACCCGGCCGAGTGTCAGCATTGAACTCGGTCAGAATCCAGTTGAGTACGTCGGCAAGCTGTTCGTTGTTCAGCCGAGACTGCAATACGCCAGGCACGCGCATGACATAGTTGCGGCCCTCGGGAGTCGCGACAAGTTGGCCCAGCACATTGCGCAGGCTCGGTATTTCCGGAGGCACACCTTTACCATCCGCCAAGTGACAGCCGCGGCAGGCAAACAGGTAATTTGCGCGTATCTCATCGTCCGCAGCCACCGCACACAGCGGCAAGGCTGCGAGCACTGCCAGACACCAGCCCAGCCGCGTCATTTGGAATTCGCGGCCTCGCCAAGCACAACCGCAACCGTACAGTGATAGGTACGGTGCTCTGTACCGAAGCACCAGAGAATACTGTTGCTGTTGCTCGAGTAGTAAACCGGGCGATCCCGCTCGGCATTGCCGCATCCGCAACGTCTGCACACGTCCTTGCCGCAACAATCGTTATAAGAGATCAGGTAATCCTTGTCGTCGACCGGATTCCGGCAAGTACCGACCCAGGTTACCGGTGACGGCTCAGCGCCCGGTGGGCACGTCTTGTGCGTGCCCCCGCAGCAAGAGCACAGCGTGCCGCCCAGCGCGCAGTAACGCCAGTATTCACACGTTTGTGGGTCACCTATCTCTTTTAACGAGGATTCTTGCGCGAACGCCCGTGAAACGGGAAGCAAGGGCAACATTGCCGCACCCGCCAACATGGCGCCCAGCTGACCGAGGAAACTGCGTCGCGAAATCCGCCGCGCCATCAGTCGCGCGGTATCGCGTGTCTTTTCGTCAAGCCAGTAGTAGCCTTTTTCGATGAGGTGTTTAGAGGTCATAGACTTTGTTCCTTCACCGGTGTTTTCAGGTTTGAATTGTTGTCGGCAGCCAGGCTGGCGTAGTCCTGCAATGTCGCGATCCCGGAGTCCATCGCTTCGATCAAGCTTTCAAGGTGCTCGCGCGTGTTCACAAGCCCTTTGCTCTGCAAACTCCCGTCGGCGCCAATGAGCAATGCAAACGGCAGCTTGCTGACGTGATAGGCCATACCCAAAGGTTGCGACAATACATAGGGATAGTCATCGAGTTGCAGGTCTTTCGCGTAAGCGACGTGCTGCTCGTGATTGTCGCCGTCGCTGGCGAATAGCAACCGCATTCGCGCCGATTCCTTTCTCGCCAGCGACTTCGCCGTTGGCACCAACGACTTGCAAACGGGACAGGTGGGTGAGATGAACAGCACGAACGTGACAAGACCGTCGCCGTTAACGCCACCGATCGTAACGCGATTTCCCTGCAGGTCCTCGAGTGACATCGGCTCAGTGAGCTCGCCCACTTTCGGTCCTTCGGTTGGCTGCAATGCACCTGCCGGCGCAACGCGCTCGTGCAGGATGCCAACTTGCCGGGCAAGTGCCAGCACGACAAGCGCAAGTACGATCACCAGCACCCACAAGACGAGGTTCGAAACCAGCAGCGCCTCAGTCATGTCGCGCTACCGGCCTGCGCCATGAATTAATGGCCGCCGCATTGCGAATCAACTGGTTTGCCGCAGTAAACAAAAAGAAAATTGCAATAAGGCCTGCGATGAGGGTCACGTAATCGATCATGCCGATCGTGCGTGGCGCAGCAGGCATCGCCATGACCAACGCAGTGCCAATCAAAACCACGTTGCGCAGGACCAGGCCCCAGGACAAAGCATCGTCCGCGCTTGCCGACCTTCCGAAGCCGCAACCGCAACTAATATGTACGCGACCGCGCAACAGGTTGATCGTAATACCAGCCGTGTAGAGTGCGAGCAAACCGGCCGTGGGCAGCCAAACTTCGATACTTGAGAAAAGCCAGGCCACTCCCAGCGCAATCTCATTGAGCGGAAGCAGCATTGCGACAAAGGGCACGACCGACGCCGGCATCACGCGGTAATCGGCAAGCACGGCCCGAAACTGTCCTGTTGCACTCAACTTATGCACAGCCGCGAGCAGAAACATTAGCCCGAAACCGACCGAAATCAAGCCGCCGACTATCGGATCGATCATTGCCTAAAAGCCCTCAAAGAATGCTGCACCCGGACCTGGGTCGTCAATTGTCTGGTCGAGCGTCAGCTTGAATCCATCATAGATGTGCAGGCCTTCTTCGTCGTCCGATACGATGAGCTTGGGCTCGTCAGATTGGGTCACGTAAAGACTGTATGCAGGCTCTTCGAGTTCAATGCGCTGCAACCTGCGCTGCTCGGCGACGTCCATGACCCAGATCTCTGTTCCGGAATCATGGTGCGTGAAGTCTTTTTCAGCCTTGTGCATGAGGATGTACAGGAGGCCGCTCGCCTGGTGAATCGCGCCGAACTCGCCGCCGCCGGGCCGCCACTTCTGTTCTGCATCTTCCTCAGTTAACAGCGACCAGGGCTTACTGAGCCGAATACTGCTGCCGTCCACGGTTACGGTGTACACCTGACCCGCATGGGTAGTTAGTAACCAGCCATCGGCCGTCGGGAATGGCCGGTCGAAAACCGGATCTTCAAGCACTCTAAAGAATTCCTTGCTGCGCACCCGCTTGACCTCGTTACCCTGCTCGTCGAGCTGGATCAGTTGCAAGGTGCCGTCACCGCAGATCATCAGGAAGTCGTGATCGGCCACGGGCATTATCATTGCGCAGCCAGGCGTTGAGATCTCGCCGACAAACGTGCGGCTTTCGACATCAACAACACTCACCGATTGCGCCGGCGTCATGTTAAAGACCAGGAAATGACGCCCATTGCCCAACATGCCAACGTGACGACGAAAACTGAGAACCGCAATTTTCTTCGGAATTTCAATTTCCGCGATTGGCGACAGGTTTTCGAAATCGTAAATAGCCACGATATCTGTACGATCGCCATGAACACCACGTGAGTAGTACGACTCGGGGGCATAGAATTGCCGCCTTTCCCGGTCAATTTCGAACGAGGATGTATGCCCGCTGAGCGATATCAGACCCTGCATCTCGCCGCTGTCGGCATCGTATATATAGCCGCCATTTCGCGTTTTGCCGATAACCCAGTTTTTGCCGGGATCGCCCATCGTATCGGCCCCGACCATTTCAGGTTTAATCTGCGACTCGGCGCTTTGCGCCCAAAGCGTCAGGCATGACGCAACAAGGATGATGATACGCATTATTATTCTCTCCTCGGCGGGTTATGGCGCACCGCAATCAATGCCGGAGTCTAGCACGCCGAACTCACTTTACTCGCTGCGCGAGCTCCCTGCCGACTAGCGGCTGTGCGGCTGCGTCGGTCGAACAGGGTTCTCATCCTCAACCACACTCGGCGAGAAAACAAAAGGCCCCGTGAAGGGGCCTTTTCATTTTCTGGCGGTGGGGCGAGCCTTCCGCTAAGGGTGCTCTCCATCTTTCTGCCTCGGCTCGACTGACACGGCCTCGGGCAGATGCTTTCCACCGTAATCGGTATTAATGGTATCGTGCGCCGAGTCCGTTTTTGGAGAACAACATTTGCCGTCCCTGATCAGCGAACTCAAGCGCCGCAACGTGTTCCGCGTGGGCGCGGCATACGTTCTGGTTGCGTGGCTGGTCGCCCAGGTCGGCGACCTGCTCGCGGACAACCTGAGCTTCCCGGATTGGTTTATGCCGATGTTGCTGGCCGTGCTGGCGCTGGGACTGCCACTCGCTTTGTTCCTGGCATGGGCGTTCGAACTCACTCCGGATGGCGTAAAGAAAACTGAAGAAGTCGACAAGGATGCATCGATTACCCCGTCGACCGGGCGCCGACTGAACTACTTCATCATTGCGGCGCTGGCGTTGGCGGTTTTGCTGTTGCTCGGCGACAGATTCCGTGAGCCTACGGCGCCAACGGTCGCCACTGAGACCGGTGGCAACGTCATTCCAGCGCTGGAAAAATCCATTGCCGTGCTGCCGTTCTCGAACCTGTCTAGCGATACGAGCACCGATAGCTTCGTCGCGGGGCTGCACGACGACCTGCTGACACAGCTTTCGAAGGTCAACGACCTGAAAGTCATCTCACGCACGTCGGTATTACGCTATGCGGACACGATTCACAACATCAAGGACATCGCCGCCGAGTTGGACGTCGCCACAGTGATGGAGGGCGGCGTACAGCGCGCCGGCGACCGGGTGCGCCTCAACGTACAGCTGATCGACGCTGCAACCGACGAACATATCTGGGCAGAAACCTATGACCGCATTCTGACGACCGCGAATGTGTTCGACGTGCAGAGCGAGATCACGCGACAGATCGCCACGGCCCTGCAGGCGGCGCTGACGCCCGCCGAAGAAGTCAATCTCGTCAGTCGACCGACCGACAACCTGGCGGCTTACGAGGCCTATCTCGAGGCAAGGCTTTTGCTGAAGCAGCGTGACGAAGTCGGCGACATCATACTGACGGACGCTATCGCTGCGGCAAGAACGTCGGTTGAGCTGGACCCGAGCTATACCGAGGCGTGGGCGACCCTCGCACGTGCCTACCTGAGCCGCTTCTGGTACACGAGCCGCGATCAGAGCGACGCAACTGAGGCCTGGACAGCGATTAGTCGAGCACGCGCCCTGCAACCGGACTCCACGGAAGTTGGTTTGATGCTCGGCCTGTATCACTACTGGGTCAATTTCGATTATGCGGCGGCGCTGGTCGAAGTGGATCGCGTGCTTGAGCTCGAGTCGAATAACGAATATGCGTGGGCCATAAAGGGTTGGATTCTTCGGCGAGCCGGCCGCTGGAGCGAGGCGCTGGAAGCTTTGCAGCGAGCAGCTGTCCTCGATCCTAATTCGGTGGAAAACCTCGTGGAAGTCGGGGACTCGCTGAGGGTTCTGGACCGCTTCGAGGAGGCCGCCGCTTGGCAGGACGAGTCCGAGAAGCGCGAACCGGATAACCCACAGATTCGATTACGCCGCGCCTGGCTCACGCAAATGACAAGCGGCGATCCGCAGCCCGTGGTCGAGACGTATCGAAAACGCGTGGCATCCGACAAACTCGGTCCCACCGAGCGCCTGGATCATGTGCTCACAGAGGCGCGTTTCGGCTCGGCCCAGCGGGCGCTCGATTATCTCGACAGATGGGCGCCCGGCACGATCGATGTGCAGTACCAATTCTGGCCCGAGGACCTGCTGCGGGCCTATGTGCTGTGGAACCATGGCGACGCGGCCGCCGCCGACTACGCTGAGCCGGCACTAGCCATCGTAGACGCCGCGCAGCGGCTCGAGCCCAACGAGGCGGATATCGAGAGAGCCAAAGCCTTCGCTCTGGCTATCATGGGGCGCAAGGATGCAGCGCTGGCCTCGGCGCTTCGTGTGCGGGAGCTGTACCCCCGATCGCTCGACGACTGGGGCGGCGGCGACTATCTGTATGCCACCGCTGAAGCAATTGCGATTGCCGGGCATGATGAGTTGGCGCTGAAATGGCTCGACGAATACATGTCAGGCACGGGTGCGGATTATTCACTGGCGGCGACCAGCCGGTTTCCGGCTTTTGCCAGGCTAGCCAACACTCCGGGTTTCGCAGCGCTTATCGAAAAGCACGGCTTGGTTCCGGCGGACCAGAGCGTCGCGAACTAGAAGGCGCTGCGGAGACTTCAGCCACCATGGCGTGTCGTCCGGCCTGAGGGCCCCTTTTCTGTTTCTGGTGGAAAGGGTGGGATGGCCGCTGCGCGGCGCCGAAGGCGGCTGCGCCGCTGCTCGGCTCGAACAGGGCTCTCATCCGCAACCACACTCGGCGAGAAAAACAAAATGGGCCCCGCAAGGGGGGCCCATTTCTGTTTTCTGGCGGAGAGGGTGGGATTCGAACCCACGGTACGGTGTAACCGTACACCTGATTTCGAATCAGGCCCGTTCGACCACTCCGGCACCTCTCCGTGATCGG
>JARRMW010000052.1:0-11935 GCA_037385685.1 Gammaproteobacteria bacterium | reverse complement strand
ATCGCTGCGCCACCGACAAGCGCCTCGTCCATGGTGATATCAAGACCGTGCTGGTCTCGCAGTTTTGCCAGCACCTTGACGGCCTCGGTGACAATTTCCGGCCCGATGCCATCACCCGGTAGTATCAGAATGTTCTTGCTCATTTACTCTTTACCTGGTTTCGATTGCCGGTGTCACTCGCACACCGCGCGAATAATAAATTCTGTTTGTCTTGTTTCAGTAAACGGTCATCTTGAATCACTTCACGATGAAAGAATTTTGATGCGCGCGTCGGCGCGCACCCGAGTGACTTTTGTTCCGGCAAAAGTCACCAAAACCATTCGCTCCGGGACACCGCCCTCCGGCTTCCCTGCGTTCCTCGTGGCCTGCGGCGCGAAAAGAACTCGCCAGCCTCGCTGGCTCAGACACCTTTTCGCTTAATCCGCAGTCCACTCCGGTACTCGGCGGCGTCCAGTCGCAGCTGCAGAAGTTTCAACTACCGGGAAAGCCTGCCTTGCAGCCTGCATCCACCCCCACTCCTTTGTGATCTGCGTGGTGAACTCAACGAAACAACCAGGGTGCCGTCTGCTTGCGCTTTTCCTCGTAGGCACGTATGGCGTCGACATGTTGTAGTGTCAGGCCGATATCATCGAGGCCCTCGAGCAGGCAGTGCTTGCGAAAGGAATCGACGTCAAAGGCGATCTCTTCACCATTCACGACCAGTTTCTGGGACTCCAGGTCGACTGTGATCTCCAGGGCCGTCTCGCCCTGCGCCATGGCAAACAGGCGATCGACTGTGGCGTTGTCGAGCGCGATCGGCAGCAGGCCGTTCTTGAAGCAGTTGTTGAAGAAAATATCTGCGAATGACGGCGCGATGATCACGCGAAAGCCATAGTCAGCCAGTGCCCAGGGCGCATGTTCGCGCGATGAGCCGCAACCGAAGTTCTCGCGCGCGAGCAAGATGCTCGCCCCCCGATACCGCGGATCATTGAGGACAAATTCCGGGTTCAGCGGACGCTTGCTGTTGTCCATGCCCGGCTCGCCATGGTCGAGGTAACGCCACTCGTCGAAGAGGTTCGGGCCGAAGCCGGTACGCTTGATCGACTTCAGGAACTGCTTTGGAATGATCGCATCCGTATCGACGTTGGAACGATCGAGTGGACAGACAATTCCCGTGAAGGTCTCGAATTTATCCATGACTAGTCAGCTGCTTTCTCGATCGCATCACCCGCTTTCTGCACATCCTTGCCCATGCCCTTGACGGTTTCACAACCCGTGAAAACGGCAAGCGAAGCGATCAGGGTCAGCATGTATACGACTTTTTTCATCTCTCTATTCCTCGTTCAAGTGCTCAGAAAGAGCGTATATCAACAAAGTGCCCGGCGATAGCCGCCGCAGCTGCCATCGCTGGACTGACAAGATGGGTGCGCCCGCCCTGGCCCTGACGCCCCTCGAAATTCCTGTTGGAGGTCGAGGCACAGCGCTCACCGGGTTCAAGCCTGTCAGCATTCATGGCCAGACACATTGAACACCCGGGTTCACGCCATTCAAAGCCCGCTTCGATGAACAGCTTGTCGAGCCCTTCGGATTCGGCCTGCTGTTTCACCAGGCCAGAACCCGGGACAACCATGGCCAGCTTGATATTGCTCGCAACCTTGCGCCCCCTGATAACGGCCGCAGCGGCACGCAGATCCTCGATGCGCGAGTTGGTGCAGGAACCGATAAAGACCTTGTCCGGACGAATCTCCGTGATTGGCGTATCGGGTTCGAGTCCCATATATTCCAGAGCACGCCGCATGCCACTCGCCCTGGTCTCGTCAGGCTCCTTCGCCGGATCGGGAACGCTTCCCGAAATCGAAGTCACCATCTCGGGAGAGGTTCCCCACGTGACCTGGGGTTCGATACCGGCTGCATCGAGCGTGACCACCTTGTCAAACTTCGCACCCTCATCGCTGTGAAGCGTCTGCCAGTAAGCGACAGCCTTGTCCCAGTCATCCTCTGCCGGAGCATAGGGACGGTTCCTCACATAGTCGATTGTCTTGCTGTCGACGGCAACGAAACCGGCACGTGCGCCTGCCTCAATCGCCATGTTGCAGAGGGTCATACGCCCCTCCATCGAGAGATCCTGAATGGCCTGGCCACCAAACTCGATCGCATAGCCCGTACCGCCAGCCGTGCCGATCTTGCCGATGATGGCAAGAATAATGTCCTTTGCAGTCACTCCCGGCCCGGCTTTCCCATCGACACGGATGAGCATCGCCTTCGACTTTTTCTGGATCAGGCATTGTGTGGCCAGCACATGCTCGACCTCGGATGTCCCGATACCATGCGCGAGCGCGCCGAATGCGCCGTGGGTCGAGGTGTGCGAATCACCGCAGACGACTGTCATACCCGGCAGGGTTGCACCCTGCTCCGGCCCGACGACATGCACGATGCCCTGGCGAATGTCGTCCATCCTGAACTCGGTGATCCCGAAGTCATCGCAGTTCCTGTCGAGCGTCTCGACCTGCAAACGGGAAACAGGATCCTCGATCTCCTTGTTGCGATCCGTGGTCGGGACATTATGGTCCGGAGTCGCGAGGTTGGCCTCGACGCGCCATGGCTGGCGGTGCGCAAGTCGCAATCCTTCGAAGGCCTGTGGCGAGGTGACTTCGTGCACCAGCTGGCGATCGATGTACAGCAATGCCGTCCCGTCTTCATCGTAACGGACCACGTGATCATCCCAGAGCTTGTCGTAGAGCGTTCTCGGTTGCATCCAGAACTCCTGAAATCAGTCTCTTGTCATGAAAAGAGTAATTGCGCAATTCACATAACACAAATTCATATTTTTCATAATCTGTATTCCATACTAGAATACAAGTATGGATCTGCATTCACTCCAGGCCTTTGTCGAGGTCGCAAGGCACGGCTCGTTTTCCGCGGCTGCGGAAGCACTTTTCGTCACACAGCCCGCGATCAGCAAACGCGTCAAGGCACTCGAGGAAGAGCTCGCCACTGCGCTCTTCGATCGAATAGGCAGAAAAACCAGCCTGACCGAGGCTGGACGCGTCTTGCTACCACGCGCGAAACAGCTGCTGGACGAAGCCGAGGATATGCGCCGTTTCGCCTCCTCTCTCTCCGACAGTGTCTCGGGTTCGCTGGTCATGGGCACCAGCCATCACATCGGCCTGCACCGCCTGCCGCCAGTCCTGAAGGCCTTCCGCGCAGCCTATCCCGCGGTCAGCCTCGATATCAGGTTCATGGATTCGGAGCAGGCCTGCCATGCGGTCGAGTCAGGAGACCTCGAACTGGCGATTGTCACCCTGCCTTCCGTGGTTCCCGTCAATCTGCAGGTTGACGCGATCTGGACGGACCGCCTGCATGTCGTCGCCATGCAGGATCATCCGTTGAACACCGGCCGCAAGATACCACTCGAGGAACTCGTCACCTATCCATGCGTCCTGCCCGGTACCAGCACGTACACGCACAGTATCCTCAGGGAGGCCATCGATGGCCTCGGGCTGGAACTCAATGTCAGCATGACAACCAACTATCTCGAAACCCTCAAGATGCTGGTCAGGACCGGCTTCGGGTGGTCACTGATCCCCCACACCATGGTCGATGGCGAAATCGCCATCATCGACACGGATCTTCATCTGCAACGTGAACTGGGAACCGTTATCCATCGTCAACGCACCCTCTCGAACGCCGCAAGCGCAATACTGGAGAGCCTGCGGGATCACGCGGACTAGAACATCCCCTCGGGGATAGTCGGAGCTATTTCAGGCAGGGTACGAAAACCTGGTCATCGGAGAAGATCTCTTCGCACTGGTGCGTTGTCGGAGTCTTCTGGCGCGTATCGATCAACATCAGCTTCTCGTCGTACTCCATCTGCTGCAGTTGTCGCGCCAGATCGCAACCCTCGGTCTCCTTGCACTGGGCAAGTGTTCCGCAACTCTTCACAACGAGATCGACGCAGGCACTCCCCCAGCTCCGGCCCGGTGGTACCGGGCAGGGCTTGAAGAATGCCGTATCGTCAAGGGCTTCGAGGCACTGCAATTCGATCTTGTGGCGATCGCTGTGTTTCGCCTCGTTGTGAAAGCCGAGCAACTGGGTGGCGTGGCGGCAGCTCTCGGTATGGCCGCATGTACCGCCAAGGCCGCAACTCCTGCGCACGAGACGACGGCACGTCGAGACTTCGTCTCGCAGAACCTGCGGACGCGGCTCACTCTGCATGACGGTTTCATCGCGCACAGCGACACCGTTCCGGATGCGCAACACCTGGCCGTTTTCGAGGCGGTGCACCCCGTCCCACATTGGCCGCACCTGGCCATTGACACGGGTTTCGACCCGACTCGTTGTCGGATCATAGCGAAGCTCGTAACCCTGCTGCGTCGTGGGGAGTGGCTGCCAGTCGGCCACGAGAGCCGGCGCAAGAACCAGCAGGATCAGTGAGATGAGGATCTGTCGCATTGCCATTACAACCAGGTCAGTGATGATCGTTGGTGCCCGGGATCCGCTTACTTCTTGAGCTGCGAGATATCCCTGACGGCGCCACGGGCTGCCGAGGTTGTCATGGCCGCGTAGGCCTGCAACGCCTGGCTGACAAAACGGTCACGGTTGACCGGCTTCCAGGCCATGTCACCGCGCGCCTCCATCGCTGCACGCCGCTCTGCCAGCACCTCGTCATCAAGCACCACCCGTATGGAGCGGTTCGGGATATCGATCTCGATGATATCGCCCTCCTCGACCAGGCCGATATTTCCGCCTTCTGCAGCCTCCGGTGAACAGTGACCAATCGAGAGGCCCGAGGTACCGCCCGAGAAACGCCCATCGGTGACGAGTGCGCACGCCTTGCCGAGTCCCTTGGACTTGAGGTAGCTCGTCGGGTAAAGCATCTCCTGCATGCCGGGACCGCCCTTTGGCCCCTCGTAGCGGATAATGACCACATCTCCCTCGTTGATCCGGTCACCGAGAATCGCCTCGACCGCGGCATCCTGGCTCTCGAAGAGTCGTGCAGGGCCGACAAAGCCGCGCAGTGTCGAGGTCGGCACGCTGGTTGTATAGCGCAGCTGCTCGGCTTCGAACATGCTCATGTCGACACCGGCGGTCTTGACGATGCAGCCGTCCTCGGCGATGTTGCCGTAGAGTACAGCCAGGCCGCCATCTTTCGAATAGGCATGGTCGATGTCACGAATGCAGCCATTGCTGCGGTCGAGATCGAGATCCGGCCAGTGGCTGTCCTGGCTGAAAGCAACCTGCGTGGGTATGCCACCGGGACCGGCCAGGTAGCGCCTGCGCGCCTCCTCTTCACTGGTACGAATCACATCCCAGTGATCGATTGCGTCTCCCATGGTGCTGCTATGCACGCTGTGGCAGTCGCGATGAATCAGCCCCCCGCGATCGAGTTCGGCAAGGATGCCGATGACGCCCCCGGCACGATGCACATCTTCCATGTGATATTGCTGTGTCGCCGGTGCGACCTTGCATAGATTGGGAACCTTGCGGCTCATGCGGTCAATATCTGCCATTTTGAAATCGACGCCTGCCTCGTGGGCCGCGGCCAGCAGATGCAGCACGGTGTTCGTCGACCCGCCCATGGCGATATCGAGCGCGATGGCATTCTCGAAGGCTTCGAAGGTTGCGATGCTGCGCGGGAGCACGGTTGCGTCATCCTGCTCGTAGTAGCGCTTCGCAAGCTCTACAACCAGGCGACCTGCCTCGAGAAAAAGATTCTTGCGCTCGGCATGGGTTGCGAGGAGGGAACCGTTGCCGGGCAATGACATGCCGAGTGCCTCGGTCAGGCAGTTCATCGAATTGGCCGTGAACATGCCCGAACAGGAGCCGCAGGTCGGACATGCCGAGCGTTCAATGGCCGCAACATCCTCGTCTGTCTCGTTCGGGTCAGCGGCAGAGACCATGGCATCGACCAGGTCGAGTTTCACATCACCCTTGTTTGCAAGGCTGACCTTGCCGGCTTCCATCGGACCGCCCGAGACGAAGACCGTCGGGATATTCAGGCGCATCGCTGCATTGAGCATTCCAGGCGTGATCTTGTCGCAGTTGGAAATGCAGACGAGTGCATCGGCGCAATGTGCGTTGACCATGTACTCGACCGAATCGGCGATCAGGTCCCGGGAAGGCAGCGAGTAGAGCATGCCGCCATGTCCCATGGCGATGCCGTCATCGACTGCAATGGTGTTGAACTCCTTGGCGACCCCGCCCGCCTTCTCGATTTCGCGCGCAACGAGCTGTCCCAGATCCTTGAGATGGACATGACCGGGAACGAACTGGGTGAATGAATTGGCGATAGCAATGATGGGCTTGTCGAAATCACCGTCTTTCATGCCCGTGGCGCGCCAGAGCGCGCGGGCGCCCGCCATGTTGCGGCCGTGTGTCGTGGTTCGGGAGCGGTATGCTGGCATCTGCTGTCTCTGAATCAGGAAAAGTGCAATTGAATGATTATCCAGCAAACCGGCAGATTTTTGAACCGATTCAGTCAGCGGGCCAGAATCAGGGCGCAGAAGGGTCAATCACACCCATGAAAAACCAGCAGGAGTTGGCAATCCAGTCAGGACCTCGAACAAGAAGAATGAATTCCCGCTGAACCTTGCGCTTCCAGATGGCCTTTTCTTTCTGATGAAACTCTCAATCGCCCAGGGAGACGCCAACGTCACGCGCACTCTGGATCCAGGGATGATCCGGCGGCACTGTCTTCTTGTTACCGGCGACTTTCTCGAGCGGCACGGGCTCCGTGCCTTCGCCACGCGCCGCAACCATGACACCTGTCACGCCATCACTGATATAGCCTGCGCAGGCTGTACCAAGCCTTGTGGCGAGAACACGGTCAGCGGCCGATGGCGTGCCACCACGCTGCAAGTGGCCAAGAATCGTCGGGCGTGCCTCGAGTCCCGTGAGCTCCTCGAGCTGGCGAGCCAGCCTCAGTGTGTGATCACCAAGACCGGAGTGAATACGCTTGAGCTCGCTTTTCGCCTTCTTGCGGTCTTTGCGTGAATTCTTCTCTTCCGATTCCCGGATACGCTTTTCAAGCTTGCGAATCCGCCTGGCCTCGTCGATCTCCATGGCACCTTCAGCAACTGCCACGATGCTGAACTTCTTGCCATTCTTCACACGCTGACGAATCGACTCGGCAGCAAGCTCGAGACTGTAGGGGATTTCCGGGATCAGAATGACATCCGCGCCACCGGCGATACCCGAACCCAGGGCAAGCCAGCCGGAATTGTGTCCCATGATTTCGACAACAATGATGCGATGATGACTGTGCGCCGTACTATGAAGCCGGTCAATCGCTTCGGTTGCGATGCCGAGTGCCGTGTCGAAACCGAAGGTGACATCCGTCATGCCGACATCATTGTCGATGGTCTTCGGCATGGTGATGATGTTGAGCCCCTTCTTCTTGAGTTCAAGTGCGTTCTTCTGGGTACCACCGCCACCGATACAGATCAGTGCGTCGAGATGATTGGCCTCGTAGTTCTCGACAATCACATCGGTCATGTCCTGCACCTTGCCGCCCACTTTCATCTTGTGCGGCTTGTCACGGCTGGTGCCCAGAATCGTGCCACCGACGGTCAGGATGCCGGAAAGCACGCCGCCATCGAGGCTCATGGTCCTGTTTTCGACGAGCCCCCGGAAGCCATCCTTGAAGCCGATGATGCGCATGTCATGGTTGATCTGCCCGGCCTTGCCTGCACCGCGTATCGCGGCATTGAGTCCCGGGCTGTCGCCTCCAGCGGTGAGTATTCCGATGTGCTTGGTCATAGTTTCGACTCTTTCATATTCATCTGTGGGTGGCTAGTGGATCGCGCAAACGCGGCAGTGCCTGGCATTGAGATCCATGTCGATGATCCGCGCGAGTGGCGTCACCAGATCATCAGGACCGGCGAGGTAAAGATCGCACTCCCCGAGATCCGGATTCTCTTCCATGATCCTCGCCCGCAAGTCGGACACATCGGTACTGGCAGGCAGGCGCGTGACCTCGAAATTGTCGAGTGCATCTTCCCATGAGCGCAGGCGGTTTTCGAATGCCTCACCCCAGGCAGGCTCATCGATGAGATACACATGGATGCGGTCGGCATTGTCAATCGAGATCGCCTGTTCCACCATGCTCAGTACAGGGCCGTAGCCGTCTGCTGCTGCGATGAAGAGCGAGGGCGCTTGCGACTCCTCCTCGAGCGTGAATTCCCCTGATGGCCCCCTGATCGTGATCGCCTGGCCGAGCAGTGCTTTCTCGAGGACAGCCTTGCTGAAAGCATCGTCCCTGTCCCTGATGAAAAAGCGTAACTTGCGACCGTCACAGGCACAGGAGGCCATGTGATACTCGGCCTCGTCACCATCCTCGCTGACGAGCAGAACACTCTGCCCGGACATGAAGCGCAGTGTATTCGAGCGGGGTGTCGTGATGCGCAGCACTGCCCCGCCCTCGCCGAGGTTCTCGATACCGGCAATGGAAGCACGAATCTCCTGCTCCGGCAGATCCTTCGGTGTACCCGCCTCGTGCGCCTCGATCACGACGTCTGTGACGGCCGTCGTCGAGCAGGCCAGGATATAGCCCTCGCGTTTCTCACGTTCGCTCAAAAAGTAGTCATGCTCACGCAGGGCGGCGACCTTGCCGGACAGCACCTTGCACTTGCACATACCGCAGTTGCCAGTGGAACAGCCATAGTCCAGGTGCAGGCCGGAGCGCAGTCCGGCCTCGAGAAGACTCTCGCGTCCCTCGACAAGATACTCATGGCCACTTGGCGTCACGCTGACTTTTGCGGCAAGGACTTTCAGGAAGAGATCCCGTGCAAAAATCTCGGCACGGACATCATGCGGCTGCTGCTTGTCATGCATGAATTTCCCGAGCCAGTTGAGAATGTCGGCAGCAGCCTCTTTTGCAGCCGTATCGCCGGTGGAATCATGAAGGGCCTGCAACTGGCTGGTGATCTCCTCGAAGGCCTCCTCGTTACGATTCAACAATGCCTTGGTCCGTACGAGCACTGTCTGCATCTCCTTGAGACGAGCGAGCAGCACTTCCGGCTCCGGAATCCACCCGTCACTGTATTCACGCTTCGGACGCGCGTCGTGCTTGAAGCGCTGTATACGTTCAAAGACCGGATCCCTGTCGAGGTCAAGTTCGGGATAGAGTGTCAGCAGATCGCCGATGGCGATTTTTCCCTCGAAGATATCCAGGCCGCTTTCGCGCAGCTTTTCCTGTAGTTCACTGCGCTTGACGCCTGCCAGCTTGGCTGCACGCGCGAGGCTGAGGGGTTGGGGCATGTTGTTGCTTGATTCAGAAAAGTACCGTTGCGGACAGCATAGCGTATGCGGGGTCGGTGAAAAAGACGCTGGCGATGACAGAGGTGGAGACAGGATGACTGTCATCCTTGATTCTCACCACAAAGAACACGAAGGGCGTCAAGACTGGAGCAATCGAAGCCAATCCTTTTGACTTGACTCCTGAATGCTGGTCATCGAAGAGTGAACGACCAGAATCGCCCTCGTTCATCGTATCAAACGAAGAAAGCACCACTGCGCTGCCCCGTTCCCTACAGTGTCGCTGCCAGCAAACGCAGTGACACTGGCAACTCTCTCGACTGAAAGCTTTCATTGCGAAGGAGCGAAGCGATTGTGGCAATCTCACAACCAGGGATCACCACGACGGCCTGCGACCTACTCTCGATGATAATAAAAGAGACCGACAGGAGCCAGGCCCACTCGGCGATTATTCGCCCGCGCTGCGAGTTCCTGCGTCAAGGCTTGATGTCCCGGTTCATTGGGTGTCGGAGATTATTTTCCGCAGGAAAATGATCTCTGATACCTGTTCTGTTCAGCCCCAGGAGACCCGGTATCAGAGACTGTGCAGATTCAACTCACCCTGCGCAGGCCGACAAGCGTGGATACCGGCAAGTGCGATATGTCTGTAGAAATACTCCGGCAATCCGCACCAATGGCTGTGGAAGCAAACCGTGTAAACTATGCTCTTTTGCAGACAACACCAGCCCTATGCCCGACCTCGAACCAGGCTTCTGGCGCAAAAAATCCCTTGACGAGATGAACCGCGATGAGTGGGAAGCGCTATGCGATGGCTGTGCAAAGTGCTGCCTGCACCGTCTCGAGGACGAGGACACGCGCGAGATCTATTTCACGAACGTGCATTGCCGCCTGCTCGATGTCGAGACCGGGCGCTGCACCGACTATGCGCATCGTTCCACACTGGTGCCCGATTGCGTGACCCTGACACCGGCCGAACTGGAGGATCCCTACTGGCTGCCGTCGACCTGCGCCTACCGCCTGCTGGCAGAGAGCAAGGATCTTCCCGATTGGCATCCGTTGATCAGTGGCGATCCCGATACGGTCATCCGTTCCGGCAATACCATCCTCGGGCGCTGCGTCTGCGAGGATGACGCCGACGAACTCGATCAACACATCATCACCTGGATGACATGAGCGAGACCACGCTGACCGAGCTCCTCGAGAACGCCGGGGCCCGCTTGCGCATCCTCGACATGGGACGACGTGTCGTGAAGGTCGGGCGCAACCGTTTCCTGCAATTCGAGCAGACGGTCATCCCCTGGCCCGCTCCGCTTGTCAGGCAGGCCTGGTTCGGCATGCTCATGCAGAATAATGAGCTGCCGGAACCCCTCATCTGGTTCCTGCGTTTGCCTCTGGATGAACAGGGCAAGCTCGTGCTGGCCTCACGCGACTATTTCATCCACCGCCTCGTCGAGACGTGGCAACTGAAGCAGCAGAATGAAAGTGGCGAAATCACCGACGCACTGAAAGACAACCCTTACGTCTTCAAGCCGCGCGAGGACCGCATGGCCGTCTTTCACGCCAAAGCTTCGGTGATGATGAAGCAACAGCCGTCGCGTTTCTACGAGCACGCGCAAACCTATTTCAACGGCGAGCACGGCTGGGACCAATGGAGCTTCGTCGGTCAGGGTATCGCGGATGTCGCAGCACGCTTCGATGAAAACCGCGATACCCTGGTGAGCGCAATCCCTGCGTTGCCACCGGAACCGCTCGTCGCTCTCTGCCACTGCCTCGAAAACGAGGAAATCGATCACACGATTGCCGAATCACTGGCGAAGCGGCTCGATGCGTCACTGAACGACAGCGCGCTGGTTACGGCATTGATCCGCGGCCTGGCATTCACAAAAGCAGTCACGATTCGCGAAAATGCTTACAGGCGGGTGCTGGAGATGCCGCGCCTGGCATCGAATATCGAAATCCTCGCCGCCATCGCAGGGCGCGCCTGGCACATGCTGCACGATGCAGATTTCTGCGACAGCTACCTGACCGCTCTGGCATCCAGTGACAGCGGCCAGGAGGCGTTCGATCACTGCCTCGAGGATCTGCTGTTCATTCCGGATCTGAAAAAACCGGTCAGAGAATCGCTGAACCGGATTGGAGAAAAGGCTGCCGACAGCGGCAAGGTGGTTCAGTTGTTCGAGGCGAAATACTCGGGACAGCGCAACCCGGAAACCAGCGAGAGGTAATCCTCGTGATCCGGCGGCAGAAGGCCGTGACGGATCAGGAAGTCGATGATGACGAGATTGCAGTTGAGCTTGAAGTCGTCGGTCTCGCGTACAAGCCGTGCGACCTCCTCGATCGGCAACAGCCGGAACTCCTCGACCTCGCCGTCGGTGTTGCGCGGAGTGAAATCCATCGGAAGCTCGAGGTCGTAAACGTAGAGCACATCCTCCTTGCCGCCCCTTTCTGTCATCTTGCGATAGCGGACCAGGCCGGCCGGAATGGCACGGCTTGCCAGCTCCTCATCGATACCGGCCTCCTCGTAACACTCCTTGCGAAGATTCTCGTCGAGCGAAATGCCATAGGGCAATCCACCAGCGACTAGCTGGTCGAGCTGTCCGGGACAGATGCCCCGGTCCTGCGCGCGCTTGCCGATCCACATCATGATCCCTTCCTTCGTGCGCGTGAAGCCATTGACATGCTGGCCGTATGAACGGATGCC
>JARRMW010000051.1:0-29775 GCA_037385685.1 Gammaproteobacteria bacterium | reverse complement strand
GCCTGGGCATCTGCGCCCTCTCCGATGCCGAGCGCCAGTGGCAACAGGGCGAGGATAGTCGTCAGGGTCGTCATGAGGATCGGGCGCAGCCGACGCCGGCCTGCCTCGAGCAGTGCATCCATGACCGGCATGTTTTCAGCGCGCAGCTGGCCCGCCTGGTTCACGAGCAGGATGGCGTTGTTGACGACGATGCCGCCGAGCATGATGACGCCGATGCCTGACTGCAGGTTGAATGTCGAGCCTGTCAGGAACAGCGTCAGCAGGACGCCGATCGCTGCAAGCGGCACGGAGAGCATGACCACCAGCGGATCACGCAGTGATTCGTACTGCGATGCCAGTACCATGTAGACCAGCAAGAGTGCGAGCACGAGGGACTCGACGAGGTCGCGAAACGCCTTCTGCTGCTCCTCGTAGTCACCTGCGACGAGGAGGTCGTAGCCTTCGGGACGCGGAATCTCGTCGAGCTTCGTGATGATCTCCTGTGCGACCGAGCCGAGATCTCTTCCGGAGATATTCGCCGTGACCGTGACGATACGCTGCTGATCCTTGCGCTCGATCGTGACAGGGCCTTCCCCTGCATCGACCTCGACAAGGTTGCGCAGCGCCACGAGTTCCCCTGCCGGGGTGCGCAGGTTCAGGTCGAGCACCTCCTGGATACTGCGTTTTTCGGCATCGGCGAGCTGCACGAGAATCTGGTAGGCGTTGCCTTCCCGCCGGAAGTCGCCGGCGCGCGATCCGGCAATCGCTGTTTCAATCGCCTCGGTGACATCACGCACGGTCAGCCCGAGATTGGCGATCTTGGCGCGGTTCACGAGGATCTCCTGCTGCGGAAGGCCTTTCGTACGGCTCATCTCGACGTCGGTGATGCCTTCGATATCTTCCACGGCCGAGGAGACCCGCTGCGCCAGCGCGTTCAGAACCTCCAGGTCGAAACCACGGACCTCGACCGTCACCCCCTCCGTCGTGGACAGGATGCGTTCGAGCAGGAACTGCCCCTGGGGCGCGCGCGTGCTGATTTTCATGCCGGGGATGGCGCCGTCGAGCTTGCTGCGCAGGTCGTCCGCGATGGCCTTGTTGGAACGATCGCGGCCGGTGGCCGGTGTCAGTGTCAGGTTGATGCGCACGGTCGCTTTCGAACTGCCGCGCGTACCGGAGGGGACCACGCTGACGACCGAGGAGATGGCTTCCGGGACCTCGGGATAGACGAGTGCCTCGAGCTTGCGCGCCTGGATATCCATGAGATCGAGGCGGGAGCCGACCTCCATCTCTCCGGTGACTCTCACCGCACCCTCGTCACTGGGTGGCAGGAACTCTGTGCCGATCTGGGGGATGAGCAGCAGGGAGCCGGCAAAGAGCACAAGCGAGATGAGGATGGTCACCAGACGGTGTGACAGAGCCCGTTGCAGCAGATCCCGATAGCCTGTCTCGAGGGCTTCCAGCAGGCCATGCCGTTCAGGTTTCTTTTCACTGCCCTTGCCGAGAAAGCGCGAGGCCAGCATCGGCACGAGGCTCAGTGAGACCAGCAGCGAGCAGAAGAGAGAGAACATGATCACGAAGGCGAGTTCCTGGAAGAGTACGCCCGAGACGCCGCGCACGAAGAGCAGGGGCAGGAAGATCACGAGTGTCGTGATGGTGCCTGCCACCACGGCACTGGCGACTTCGCCGGTTCCCCTGACGGCTGCTCTGGCGGGTGACTCGCTGTATTCACTATAACGCCGGTAGATGTTCTCGAGCACCACGACGGAGCTGTCGACCATCATGCCGACACCGAGCGCGAGTCCGCCCAGGGTCATGAGATTGATCGTGAAGCCACCGAAATAGAGCAGGGCGAAAGTCGCAATGACCGAGATCGGGATTGCCAGTGAAATCACCAGTGTGCTGCGCAGGCTGCGAAGAAAATAGAACAGTACAAGTACCGCCAGTGAACCACCGAAGAGCACGGACATGGAGACATTCTTGATGGAACGCTCGATGAAGTTGCCCTGGTCCGTCACGGGTACGATATTGATCTGCGGAAAGGCACGGTTCACCTCGTCGACAACCTCGAGCACCTGGCGGGCGACCTCGACAGTGTTGGCGCCTGGCTGCTTGCGGATCGCAACCCTGAGCCCGCGTTCGCCATTCACGCGGATAATGCGTGAAAGCTTGCTGTAGGTGTCCTGCACACTGGCAATCTGGTCGAGCGTCACGACCGTTCCCTCGAGGCGCGCAACGACCGTGTTGCGAATATCGTCGAGGCTGCGGAACTCCGCGGGTGTGCGCAGGGTGACTTCGAAGCGTCCCTGCTCGATCTTGCCGGCCGGACGATCGAGATTCGCATCACGAATCGCCTCGAGGATGTCGTTCAGGGGCAGACCAAGGGCATTGATCTTGTCGGGATCGAGCTCGATGCGCACCTCGCGGTCGAAGCCGCCCCAGGGGTCGACCTGGGCGACGCCCGGAATGCGCGCGAAGCGGTAGCGGATCTGGTTCTCCACGATTTCCGTGAGTTCCACGGGATCCAGCTTGCTGGAGATGCCGAGGATCACGACCGGATAGGTATCGACATCGAACTTGCTGATACGCGGCCCGATGATGTTGTCGGGCAGCTCACTGATCTCGTCCTGCAGTGTCGCCTGGACATCGACGGCGGCATTGTCGAGCGAGGTGCCCCAACCGAAGGTCACCTTGACGCTGCTGTTGCCCTCGTAGGAGGTCGAGGTCATCTCCTCGATGCCGGGCACCGTGGCGACAATCTCCTCGACGATCTGCGTGACCTGGCGTTCCATGACGAGCGGGTCGGCGCCCTCGAGCTGGGTGCGCACCGTCAGGGTCGGGAGCTCGATGCTCGGCAGCAGGTCGATGAGCAGTCGGCTGAAGGCCATGAGGCCGAGCACGATGACAATGAGTGTCACCATGGACGTGAAGACCGGGCGTCTGACGCTGGCGCGGGCGAGGTTCATGGTCAGTCGTCCGAACGGCTCTCTTCAGCCTGTGGCAGGATGATGGCTGAACCGTCATCCAGCAGTTGCTGGCCAAGGGTGACGACCTGACCGGAAAAATCAGCGTTACGGATCTCCAGGCGTTCATCCTGGCGAATGCCGGGCGTTACGGGCTGCCACTTCACGCTGGTATTCTCTTCATTGACAAGGAAGATCCCGTCGTCGCCTTTTCGCCTGGTCAGTGCCTGGGCAGGAATCGTCATTGCCTCCTCGACACGGTCCAGCACGATCGTCGCACGTACGAACATACCTGGCTTGAGGCGCAGGTCGCTGTTGTCGACCGTGAGCTCGACGCGAGCCTGGCGGGTGTTCTCGCGAAAGACAGGGGCGATGCGTTTCAAGCTGCCACTGAAGGTCTCGCCAGGGTAGGCATCGGTGCGCAGGAGCACTTTCTGGCCCTGCTTCAGCAATGCATAGTCGCGTTCCGTAACGTAGAAGACGGCCGTGACCGGGTTCAGATCGACGATCTCGAGCAGCGGGGTATTCGCGGAGACGGTCTCGCCCTCATCGACGAAGCGCTCGGCCACGACGCGATGCTCACCTTTCCTGCCGCTCCAGCCGGCTGTGACTTCCGTGTAACCCAGCCGGACGCGGGTAGCTTCGAGTTCGGCTTCCGCACGTACGAGCTGCGCCTGGCTGACCTGCAGATGCGCCTCGCGCGCGAGCAGGTTGGCCATGGCAGTATCCCTTTCCGACTCTGAACTGACGCCACGCTTGCTGAGGCTTTCGACGCGCTGTACCTCGCGCTGTGCGATCTCGAGCAGGCTCTCGGCTTCTTTCAGGTTGGCTCTTGCGACCACCACATCGGCCTCTGCCTGCGCCACGGCCTGTCTGTATTCTGCATTGTCGAGACGTGCGACCACCTGGTTCCATGCGACCCTGTCCCCGAGATCAGGCGTCAGTTCCTCGATACGCCCGCCGACCTTCGGCGCGACCACGAAAGCGGCACTGGCCTCGAGCGTGCCCGTGAAGGTGCGGCGCAACTCGATAGGACCACGCTCTATCGTGCCGACCTCGACCGGAATCGGCCGGTCGCTGCTGCCTCTTTTCGATTCGCCGTCACCCTCTGTGAACCTGTCGAAAAGCAACCAGGTGATGGAGGCTGCAATCACCAGCAGGGCCAGCAGGAAAATGGTGTTCGTCTTGTTTGCGTTCACGCAGAGGTCACCCTTGCAGGAAACTCATTGGAGAGCATGTTAACCCAGGCCGTTCAGCAGTCGATACGTTTTTACAGTGGTAGTTCCCAGGGCGTCCACTGCCGTCGCTGGCGGAAATTCTGCTAGTATCCGGCGCTGATCTCTTGCGACCGGTCTCATGGTGATTTCAGCGTCGGCATCCAGCCCTTGCACAGAACATTTTCTTTTGCGCCTTGCCTGTTTTGTGGCAGTGGCTCTCCTGTGCAGTCTCTGGACGGGGGCCGCACGTGCCGACGTGGTCAAGCCGGCGCTGATCGAGATCAGTGTCTATACCAGCGGCAAGGTGCATGTCGATCTGCGTGCGAGCATCGAAGCGTTGCTGACCGGAATCAACGCAAGGTACAGGAATACCCAGGATGCGCCCAACGCGGCTGAGTACGATGCGCTACGTGTATTACCCCCGGATGCATTGCGCGAGAAATTTGTCCCGTTCGAAAAGACACTGCTCGAGAGAATCGACATGCTCGCTGACGGTCTCGAGGTCGAACTGGCGATCGAGAAGGTCACCATTCCCGAGCCCGGTTACACCAAGGTGCCGCGCATCAGCGTCATCGAGCTGACAGGCACGCTGGATCGGTCCACAAAAGAGCTGGGCTGGTACTATCCGGCAGCGTTCGGCGACAACGCAGTGCGCGTGCGCCAGGTCGACGAGGAGAACGAGCAGTGGCACTGGTCCGAATGGCAATGGATCCGGGACGACAGCGTCAGCAAGCCGTTCCCGCTCGACGAGCTTTTTACGAGGTTGCCGGTTCACGAGGTCGTCCTGAATTACATCAGTATCGGCTTCGACCATATTCTGCCGCGCGGCACGGATCACATCCTTTTTATCGTGGGCATCTTCCTGCTGAGCGTGCAGCTGAGGCCGTTGTTGTGGCAGGTGACCATGTTCACCATTGCCCATACCATCACGCTCGGGCTTGCCATGACCGGCTATCTCGATATTCCGGAGCGTATTGTGCAGCCGCTGATCGCCCTGTCGATCGCCTGGATCGGCATAGAGAACGTCTTTCTTCCGCACCTGAGCAAACATCGACTGGCCATCGTCTTCGCTTTCGGCCTGTTACACGGCATCGGTTTCGCCGAAGCGCTGGCCGAGTTCGGTATGCCTGACGGTGCTTTCATGACAGCCCTGATCAGCTTCAATATCGGCGTGGAACTCGGTCAGGTCGCCATCATCGGTCTCTGCCTGCTCACATTTGGTCTCTGGTTCCGCAATCGTGGCTGGTACCGCACGCTGTTCGTGATCCCGGCGTCGCTGTTTATCGCGGCAGTGGGGCTTTTCTGGATGTACGACAGGCTGGAGTGGATCTAGTCAGAAATTCGGGGTCAGAGTAAAAACTAATTGGCATTAACAGATGCATTAGCCACAGTATTCCAGTTTTTACTCTGACCCTTATTTACGCGTTATCTACGTCCGGGCTTACTTCCCTTTGAGTGCCTGTGAGAGGGCCGCGGCCATGGCGCCCTGCGGCTGCTCGCGGCGAATGGTTTTGGGCTTTGGCCTCTTTTGTCTCTTTTGCGGAGCGTCGTTGGCTGCTTGCTTCGGCTTGCCGCGGACATCTTCGTCGAGGCGCATCGTCAGGCTGATACGCTTGCGCTGGACATCGACCTCGAGCACCCTGACCTTGACGGTTTCTCCTGTCTTGACGACGTCGCGCGGGTCTTTCACGAAGCTGTGCGAGAGTGCCGAGATGTGTACGAGCCCATCCTGGTGTACGCCAATATCGACGAAGGCGCCGAAGTTGGTGACATTGGTGACGGTACCCTCGAGCAACATGCCTTCCTTGAGGTCACTGATCTCCTCGACGCCGTCTGCGAAACTGGCCGTGCGAAAGTCACCGCGCGGGTCGCGCCACGGCTTGGTCAGCTCGGCGATGATGTCGCGCACTGTGGGTTCGCCGAAGGTGTCGTCGGTGAAACGCTTCGGGTCGATGGTTGCCAGCAACCCTGCATTGCCGATCACGGTCCCGAGTGGCTTGTCGAGATGCGCCAGTATTCTCTCCACGACGCCATAGGCTTCCGGGTGAACGGCGCAGGCATCCAGAGGGTTCTCACCGTCGACGATGCGCAGGAAGCCTGCCGACTGCTCGAAGGTCTTGGCGCCAAGCCTCGGAACGTCCTTCAGGGCCTTGCGTGTCGGAAACTTGCCGTGCTGATCACGGAAGGCGACGATGTTTTCCGCCTGTGTCGCCGACAGCCCGGAGACCCTGCCGAGGAGTGCCGGCGAGGCCGTGTTCAGGTCGACGCCGACGGCATTGACGCAGTCCTCGACCACGGCGTCGAGCTTGCGCGCGAGTCGCGCCTGGTTGACATCGTGCTGGTACTGGCCGACGCCGATCGACTTCGGATCAATTTTGACGAGTTCCGCCAGGGGATCCTGCAGTCGCCGTGCGATCGATACAGCCCCGCGCAGCGAGACATCGAGCCCCGGCAGTTCGCGTGATGCCAGTTCCGATGCCGAGTAGACTGAGGCGCCTGCTTCGCTGACCATCACCTTGCGCAGCTTGAGTTCCGGATGCTGTCTGACGAGGTCGGCGACCAGCCTGTCGGTCTCGCGTGAGGCAGTGCCGTTACCGATGGCAACCAGTGACACCTGGTGCCTGGCGCAGAGTGTGGCCAGCACCTGCAGTGACTGGTCCCACTGTTTTCGCGGTGCGTGCGGGTAGATGGTTTCGGTATCCACGACACTGCCCGTCCGGTTCACGACCGCTACCTTGACGCCGGTGCGCAATCCGGGATCGAGTCCGAGGATCGTTTTCTCTCCTGCCGGCGCGGCCAGCAACAGGTCATGGATGTTATCGCCGAAGACACCGATGGCCGTCTCCTCGGCCTCGCTGCGCAAGTGCATCTTGAGGTCAAGCTCAAGATGGCTGAAGAGCTTCACCTTCCATGCCCAGTTGACGCACTCGAGCAACCAGCTGTCGGCGGGGCGTCCCCTGTCTGCTATCTCGAAGTGGCGTGCAACACGATTTTCGAATCGCTGGTGGCCCTCGTCGCCGCCCGGGTCGAGTTCGACCATCAGCACGCCATCGTTGCGTCCGCGAAACAGCGCCAGTGCCCGGTGAGAGGGCACCCTCGAGAGTGCCTCTGAATAGTCGAAATAGTCGCGGAACTTGATGCCTTCCTGTTCCTTGCCCTTGATGACGCGGGACTTGATCTGCACTGTCTGCCAGAGATTGTCGCGCAGCTCCTCGAGCAGTTCGGCATCCTCTGAAAAGTGTTCCATGAGGATCTGCTTCGCGCCATCGAGAGCCGCCTTGATGTCAGGGATGCCCTTCTCCGGATCGACGAAGCCTTCGGCCATCGTTTCGGGGACAAGGTTCGGCTTCTCCAGCAGGCCCAACGCCAGTGGCTCGATCCCTGCCTCGCGCGCGATTTGTGCTTTCGTGCGACGCTTCGGCTTGTAGGGAAGGTAGAGATCCTCGAGTTGCGTCTTCGTCGTTGCGGAGAGCAGCTTTGTCTTCAGCGCCTCGGTGAGCTTGCCCTGCTCATCGATACTTCTGAGGATGGTCTCGCGTCTCGAAGCAAGCTCGCGCAGGTAGACGAGGCGTTCCTCGAGCATACGCAAGCTTGCATCATCGAGTCCCTGCGTGGCCTCCTTGCGATAACGCGCGATAAAGGGGACGGTGGCGCCTTCGTCGAGCAGGCGAATGGCTGCCTCGACCTGTTCGGAACGCACGCCGAGTTCTTCGGCGATCTGCCGATCGATACTGTTCATGGATAGCGGTGACTCTGGTGGTGATGAATGAAAAGATTGCCGTGTTAACGGGGTTCTTCCTGATCCGGAGACGGCATCTTGCATCAGCATACAGGGGCTTTCAAGACGCTGCCTCCTGCAGCTGGCGCAACCGGGGGCAGAGTAAAAAAGATTGGCCTGCACAGATGCGTTAGTTGCGGTATTCCAGTTCTTACTCTGACCCCGAATTTGAATTTTCCAAATAAAAACCGGCGCGTATGCGCCGGTTTTCTCGAGGGAAAGACCGGGATCAGCCCAGCTCGCCCTCGTAGTCGGCGATGCCGGGATTATCCGAGATGCCAACGAGTTTCGGGTGGTTGATCTTCGGCAGGCGAAGCACGTTGTCCTTCGGGTCTTTCGCCTTCAGGATATAGTCACGTACCACGTCCCACATCAGGCGGCCTTCCGGTGTGCGGTTGACCACGGCCCAGCCGGCGACCTTGTAGGTCTTTTCCGGGTCAATGGGGTCGCCGTTGTCGAGGCGTGCATCCGTGATGCGCTCATAGAGCTTCTTGGTCGGGTCGATGGTGAAGTCGAGGCCGCCGACGCGCACCATGTCACCGCCTGACTGCAGGTAAGGGTCCGGGTCGAAGAGATTGTCCGCGACCTGCTCGAGAACGTTCATGAGGTCCTGACCTTTCATCTCGTTCATGTAGGTCTCACCGTAGGTCATGGAACACTGGGTCATGACGTCTTCCATGGTGATCCATTCTCCGGCCGGTGTCGTCGTGCCCCAGCGCACACCTGCGGAAAGGGAGATGTCGGCACCGTACTCGTGACGCAGTGCGTTGCAGAGAACCTGGTCCCATGTGCCCATGAAGTTACCACGGCGATAGAGGGTGCGATCAGCAATGGCAAGCTTCTCGCTGAGGATCTCGTCGAAGCTCTTTCCGAGGCGTGACTTGTTGTAGAAACGGTCCTTTGCGCGTGACTCGACAATGTTCTCGTCATAGGTCTTGGAGCGCATCTGGGTGATGTAGGCTTCCATCTCCTTGTCGGCCGGCAGCAGATTTTCGAAGACCGGTAGCATCTTGTAATCCATGCTCTTGATCTTGCCTTCCTCGACGCCGAAGTCCATGACGCCAACATATTTGCCGTTCGAGCCCGCGTTGGTGACGAGGCACTTGCCGCCGTCGGTGTTGGTCACCTCGACGGGGCGTGGCATGCCATCATGGGTGTGGCCGCCGAAGACCGCATCCAGACCGGGCACACGCTCGGCCATTTTGATATCCACGTCCATACCGTTGTGGGAGACGAGGATACAACCATCCACTTCTTCCTCGGTGCGGATCTTCTTGACGAGGTCGCGCATGTCGTCCTCGCGCAGGCCGAAAGACCAGTCCGGGAAAAATTCCGGCGGGTTGGCGTTGGCGGTACGCGGGAAGGCCTGGCCGACGACCGCGATTTTCGCATCCCCGACCTGCTTGATGACATAGGGCTGGAATGCGTGGCCGGTGTCCTCGTCGTAGAGGCCGCGACCGTCGTATTTCTCGACCAGCGCCGGGTATTCATCGCCAAAGAGTGATGATTCTTTCACACGGACGTTTTGACCGATGAAATCACCCTTGAAGAGCGTGACATTGCTGAGCACCTCGTCCTCCTTGTAGGTGAATTCCCAGTGGCCGACCATGACATCGATGCCGAGGATGTTGGAGGCCTCGACCATGTCGACGCCACGTGTCCACAGCGAGGTACCCGAGCCCTGCCAGAGGTCACCGCCGTCGACCGTCAGGGTATTGTCCCGCCCGCCAGCAGAGTCGCGCAGCGAGTCGAGCAGTGTCTTGAGATGGGCAAAGCCGCCCATGCGTCCATATTCCTTCGCCCACTTGTCGAAATTCAGATAGGTGTAGGCATACTCCTCGATGCTGCCTTCCTTGAGACCCATGTGCTCAAGCAGTTTCTTGCCGACGAGGTGGGGTGGGCGGCCATAGGCGTCGCCAACACCAAGGTTGACATTGGGCTCGCGGAAATAGACGGGTCTGAGCTGTCCGTGGACATCAGTGATGTGAAGGATGCGGGCGTTACCCTTCATCGGTACCTTGTAGTAGTCCTCCGCGACACTGGCTCCAGCCTGTGCACTGCCCAGCATCCATGGCAGCGAAACACCCGTGGTACCCGCTGCAGCACCTGCACCGAGCATCTTGAGAAACTTGCGACGATCAATCTGGGACATGAAATTTCCTCTTCTCTCTCTTTTTAAGACGTAAATGATGGCGTGACAGAGACGGCGAGAGCGAAACAGTGTCGCTCCGGAGGAGGGTGGATATCCTTGAAAGCCGTGATCTGTACTTTTTCTTTATGTCATCGGATTATGCGCAACCGGCGGGTCGAACACAAGAAAAGCACGGAGTCTTTCGGGTTTCGGAAACCGGTACGCCAACTAACTGATTTTGATGCGCGGGTGAGGGACCTCTGCAGCCTGTCTTGTTTTGCTTCGCGATGATGAATCTGATGCGCGCATCGGCGTGCACTTGTCAGGTCGCCCTGTACGTGCCCTCGGGATATCAGGGTGACATCTCCATGTCGGGCTGAAGCCCGACCTGCAAACTCAGGGCTATCAAGAACTCGTGATCCTGGATCGCTCAGTCATTTTTCGTTCTTTTCGAAGTCCCTGACAGGAGAGAGTGTGACATGCTTGGGTTTGAAAAAGGGCAGGGAGGTTTCACCTGTAGGTCGGCCTTCAGGCCGACAAGACAAGCATGATCTACACCCAGATCGAATCCCGGTGTGGGTAATCCCCGATTGTTGAAGCCAGACCTGCTCTGAGTGGATTTGCTATCAGATAACGAGCGACTTGCTTCCTGTCCTCCTCGCGTCTCAAAGCTCTGTCATAAAAACCAGGCTGCCAAAAATGGCCTGAATGTCCCAGTTCACGATTAAGACGATATGCTGTGAAGCCCTTGAACCTGTTCATGACTGTTGATAACTCAAGGGTGCCAGTACGAAGCAGGCCATGAAAGTGGTCCGGCATCAAGACCCATGCAAGCCATTGGTAGTCAGAAGCATCCTCAAGCTGATGAACAACCCGGATGAAACGGCGAGCGTGCAGGAAATCCCGGAAAACAGGTCGACGGTCGTTAACGACCGTCGTTATGAAATATTCTCCACCGGAAACAGAAAACCGGCCTTTCCTTAAATCTGTGTAACTCATTCCTTGTTACCCTGATCCGCAACGGTCGACCCTGGCGGGTAATGACAATGTATCTAACCTGCAGGTTAGCCTCAGACCGACAGAAAATCCATTGTCGCCCTGAAGGGCGACCTACAATCCAGTCTGCTCCTTCACGCCCCGCTCGATAATGATTCCGACACCGTCCGAGCCGCGAACAGCCCCCTTCTTGTTGAGCGTCAGGCGTACCCAGGGCACATTGAAATCCTCGCGGATCACCCGGCAGATCTCCTCGGCAAGGGTCTCCACAAGCTGGAACTCGCTGGCTTCGACGAACTGGATGAGGCGTTTTGCAACGGCCTTGTAGTTGAGGGTGTCGTTGATATGGTCTGTCGCGGCAGCCCTGGCGATATCGGTTCCCATCTCGATATCCAGTACGACCGTCTGCCGGATCTGGCGTTCCCACTGATAAATTCCGATGACGGTATCGATCCGGAGCTCTTTCAGGAATACAATGTCCATCTTTTATTATGCGTTACGTTTGCGACCCCGGCAGCATACTGAAACCGGCCGCAAGCGCCAACCGGACAAACCCATGGTATTTGGATTCGGCAAGAAGAAACAGCCAGATGACACCCGGCCTGACGAGGACGCGCAGGAAACGGAGCAGTCTGCATCCGCGCAACCGGAAGAGCTCCCGAAGCAGGGTATGCTTGCGCGCCTCAGGGAGAAGCTCGGACGGACGCGCAGTAACCTCACGGACGGGCTGGCGAACCTGCTGCTTGGACGCAAGCAGATCGATGACGCGTTGCTGGAGGAGCTCGAAACACTGCTTTTGACGGCAGATGTCGGCATCGAGGCGACGCAGCGCATCATCGGTGACATCACCGAAAAAGTGAAACGCAAGGAGCTTTCGGATCCCGAGAAACTCAATGGTGTGCTCAAGCAGGAGCTGGCACAGATCCTTGCAGATACCGAGGCCCCTGAAAAGCAGCCCGCCGAGGGCAGGCCGCGCGTCATTCTCATGGTCGGCATCAATGGCGCCGGCAAGACCACGACCATCGGCAAGCTTGCGAGGAAGTACCAGGCCGAGGGCAAGAGTGTCATGCTGGCTGCGGGAGATACTTTCCGTGCTGCAGCTGTCGAGCAGCTTCAGAGCTGGGGTGAGCGCAACAATGTGCCCGTGATCGCGCAGCACACCGGAGCCGACAGCGCCTCTGTCATTTACGATGCCGTCGATGCGGCGACGGCACGCAGGACGGATATCCTCATCGCCGATACGGCCGGTCGCCTGCATACCAAGACAAATCTCATGGACGAGCTGACGAAAATTGTGCGTGTCATGAAGAAGATCGATCCCGAAGCGCCGCACGAGGTGATGCTCGTGGTTGACGGTGGCACGGGGCAGAATGCGCTGCAGCAGGCGATCCAGTTCAACGAGGCAGTCAGCCTCACAGGCATTACCATTACCAAGCTCGATGGGACTGCCAGGGGCGGCATCCTGTTTGCAATCGCCGACAAGCTCAAGGTCCCGATCCGCTTTATCGGTGTGGGCGAGGGCATCGATGACCTGCGTCCCTTCGACAGCGGCGAATTCATCGACGCACTGTTCGAGGCATGATTCACTTCGAGAATGTCAGCAAGCGATTCCCCGGCGGCAACTATGGCCTGTCGGACATCAGCCTGAAGATCGAGAGCGGTGCCATGGCTTTTGTTACGGGGCATTCAGGTGCAGGCAAAAGCACGCTGCTGAGGCTCATTGCCCTGCTCGAGCGCCCGACCCGGGGACAATTGCTGATCGACGGTCGCAACATCGGGCGTTTGCCCGACAGGGATGTTCCCGCCCACCGCCGCCGCGTCGGCCTGATTTTCCAGGATCACCGCCTGCTGAATGACCGCACTGTCTTTGACAATGTCGCGCTGCCACTCCACGTGGCGGGCGTCTCCGTGCGCGAGGTCGGCAGGCGCGTGCGTGCCTCGCTCGACAAGGTCGGCCTGCTGAAGAAGGAGAAAAGCCTGCCACTGACGCTTTCGGGCGGTGAGCAACAGCGTGTCGGCATCGCACGTGCGATCGTCTCGCGTCCGCCGATCCTGCTTGCAGACGAGCCCACTGGCAATCTCGATCCTGCACTGTCGCGTGAGATCATGCAGCTCTTCCTGGCTTTCAACCAGGTCGGCATCACCATGCTGATCGCTTCGCATGACCTCGACCTGATTCGCACTCTCAATCGTCCGATCATCAACCTGCACCAGGGTCGGTTGACGTGAAGCGACGCATGCGCAGGCAGTCGGGCGAGTCTGCCGCACTCTCCGGGTTTCTCGATCAGCATCGCCGTTCGGCGGTGCGAAGTATTCGCGATCTGCTGCGCAACCCGACGGCAACGCTCATGACCCTGCTGGTGATCGGTATTACGCTGGCACTGCCGGCCAGTCTGCTGTCTCTGCTGCAGCTCAGCAATTCGGTCGCCGGCAGCCAGCCAAACATCCCGTCCCTGTCGATGTTCCTCAAGCCCGGAACCCCTGATGAGCAGGCATTGACACTCTCGGCGACCCTCGAGCAAAAGGCAGGAGTCGAGCGTGTCGAGCTGCTGACAAGCGCCGATGCCATGCAGGAGTTTCGGGAATACAGCGGTTTTGGTGATGCCCTCGATGCCCTCGACGAGAATCCCTTGCCCCATGTCCTTCTGTTACAGCTCGACAGCGAGATCGGGAGCGGGTCGCTGCAGAAACTCATCGAGGAGCTGCGTGCCATGCCCGAAACCGGCATGATCGACTATGATCAGGAGTGGATCGAGCGGTTGCAGGCCATCAGCCTGGCGTTACGCAGGGTCATCGAGGCGATCGGGCTTGGTCTGGCGCTGGCGGTCATGCTCATCATCGGCAATACCATCCGGCTCGAGATTCTGAACCGCAAGGAGGAGATCGAGGTATCGCGGCTCGTCGGGGGATCGAATGCCTTTATCCGAAGACCATTCCTCTACACGGGGCTTGCATACGGCTTTTTCGGGGCGCTGCTGGCCTGGATGCTGTTGTCCCTGCTGCTGATTATTGTGAGCGGACCCCTTGATCGCCTGGCCGAACTCTACGGTGCATCTGTCTCTATGGCTTTTTTTGGCCTACAGGCATTCGTGATATTGCTGCCTGTCGGTATCCTTCTCGGGCTTGCCGGCGCCTGGCTGGCTGTGAGCCGACACCTCTCCGTGATCAGGCCCGAGTAACAGCACACACCGGCCTGTTTGCCCGGACAGGCCGGCCGGGATGGGTGGTATGACCTGTCAGGAAAAAACCACCCGATTCGCGCAGAGCAGGGGCATGATGTGTGTTGCTGTGTAACCCATCAGCCCGGCGGACGAGATTCGAGTCTGGGGGTCTCCTCGTTGCTGTCCGGGGGTTCTGTCCCTGAAGCCTGTGTCCCGTTACTCCTGAGCCAGGCGCGTATCTTTGCCACCACACGCTTGATGGCACGCCAGATCTTTGGCAGCAACCAGATAGCCAGTATCAGGAAGAGTACGAGCAGAGCGATGAACAGTAACGGGTAGTTCAGCGCTGCCCAGAGTCCCCCGACCACGGCGACATCCTCCATGATCGATGCCGCCCAGTTCGTGACCGGTTCCGGCGAGGTGTTGATCATCAGTCGGCTGCCCGCCTTCGTGAAGTGACTGGTTGCGGCGACGCCGCCACCGACCAGCGCGGCTGCCAGTTCCAGTGCCTGGTTGACCTCGAATGCCTGTGCAGCGCCTGCCGCCAGCACGGCACCGGCAGGTATGCGTATGAAGGTATGTATCGCGTCCCACCCGGAGTCCACGCCCGGCGTCTTGTCAGCGAAGAACTCGATGAAATACATGATGCCGGCAACACCGATGACGAGCGGGTCCTGGAGAACCTGGAGCGCCGGGGGCAACTCGGCATAACCGGCATTGCCGAGCAGGCCAAGAACCAGCACGGCAGCATAGAGGTTGATACCCGCTGCCCAGGCTGCGCCAAGCATCAGGGCGATCGCCTGGATCGTCTCGTTATCGGCCAGGGAGAGGGCCTGGATGGCTTCGTTTTCCATGGGAATCTCCTGATGGAATTCACGCACTCAGACAGTGGATGTATGGGCGTGGTTCGGAAATTTCAATTCTATGATTTTACGTCTTTTTTGCTGTGGCTGCGTTTTGAGGAGCGAAGTCGGTCCATAACGGATCCCAGTCATCCGCTGATTTAATTGCTTCGCGCTGCTCGACGCGTTGGAAGGGATTTATCTGGGATAGGAGTCGAATTGACTCCGACCCCTGAGGGGGATATCTGCAGTAGCCGGGCCTACTCGGCGAAGATGGTGCTTCTGAAAAACTATTCGCCCGCGGTGCGGGCTCCCACAAGCAGGTCAACAAGAACAATAAGAACAGGGGGGCGGGTCAGGTTGACTCCGACCCCGGGAGGCCTCAAAGGGTGATTTCGACACTCCCCGATCCCCTCTTCGCCTTCTCCAGCGCTTCGTCGACTGTCTCGGCGCGCGCCAGCACAACGCCCATCCGCCGCTCGCCATTGACCTCGGGCTTGCCGAAGAGGCGCAGCTGGGTGTCGGGCTCGCTGAGCACGGCCTCGAGATGGCCGAAGACCACCTGTTGCGAGCTGCCTTCCACGAGAATCACGCTGCTGGCTGACGGGCCATGGAAGTGGATATTCGGGACCGGCAGGCCGAGGATGGCACGCGCATGCAGCGCGAACTGCGACAGGTCCTGCGAGATCATGGTCACCATGCCGGTGTCGTGGGGACGTGGCGAGACCTCGCTGAAGATCACCTCGTTGCCACGGATGAACAGCTCGACACCGAAGATGCCGCGTCCGCCCAGCGCTTCCGTGATCTTTTGCGCAATCTCGCGTGCCTTTGCCTGCGCCGTCTCGCTCATCGGCTGCGGCTGCCATGACTGGCGGTAATCGCCGCCAACCTGCACGTGACCAACCGGGTTGCAGAAACTCGTCCCTTCCGCGTGTCGCACGGTCAGCTGCGTGATTTCGTAATCGAAATCGACGAAGCCCTCGACGATCACCTTGCCGGCGCCGGCTCGCCCGCCTTCCTGCGCGTATTCCCAGGCGCTGTCGATGTCAGCCTCGGACCTGATCGTGCTCTGGCCCTTGCCGGAGGAACTCATGATCGGCTTGACGACACACGGGATGCCGATTTCGGCGATGGCTGCGTCGAACTCCTCGCGTGAGGCTGCGAAGCGGTAGGGAGAGGTCGGAAGCCCGAGTTCTTCTGCTGCCAGCCTGCGGATGCCCTCGCGGTTCATCGTCAGCTGCGCAGCACGTGCTGTCGGGATCACTGTGTAACCCTCTTCCTCGAGTTCAACGAGTGTACCGGTCGCGATGGCCTCGATCTCCGGAACGATGTAGTCCGGCTTTTCCGCCTCGATGACGGCGCGCAGTGTCTTGCCGTCGAGCATGTCGATACTATGGCTGCGGTGTGCGACCTGCATCGCCGGCGCGTTGGCGTAGCGGTCGACGACGATGACCTCGGCACCCAGACGCTGCAGTTCGATGACGACCTCCTTGCCGAGTTCACCACCGCCGCAGAAAAGAACGCGCGTCGCTTTGGGAGAGAGGGGAGTGCCGATGCTGGTCATGGTGCGGGTTCCGTCTTGATTTCGATGGGTTCGATTATAGGCAGGAGTAGCTCGCGATGCGCGCTTGCGCAGGGGCCGCGCAGGCGGCCCCGGAGCTGATGCGGGCGTCCGGTCAGCCGACTTTCGGCAGGTGCTGCAGGGATTCGGCGATCGCCTCTGCCGGATAGTCAAAGTCCTTCAGTTCGCCGTCCAGGAAGCGCTCGTAGGCGCTCATATCGAAGTGGCCATGGCCCGAGAGGTTGAACAGCAACGTCTTCGCTTCGCCGGTCTCCTTGCAGCGCTTTGCCTCGCGAATTGCACCGGCGACAGCGTGGCAGGATTCGGGTGCCGGCACGATGCCCTCGGTCCGCGCGAACAGGACGCCGGCCTCGAAGGTCTCGGTCTGGGGGATTGCGATCGCATCGATGAGTCCCTCGTCATAGAGCTGGCTGATCAGCGCCGATTCGCCGTGGTAGCGCAGGCCGCCGGCGTGGATACCGGGCGGCATGAAGTCGTGTCCGAGGGTGTACATCTTCATGAGCGGCGTCAGTCCCTCGGTGTCGCCGAAATCATAGGCGTAGACGCCTTTCGTCAGCGACGGACAGGAACTCGGCTCGACGGCAACAAGCGTGACATCCTTGCCGGCCGCCTTGTCCGCAAAGAACGGAAAGGCGATGCCGCCAAAGCAGGAGCCGCCGCCGCAGGGAGAGAAGATCATGTCGGGGTAGTCGCCGGCCATCTCGAGCTGCTTCTTCGCCTCCTGGCCGATGATGGTCTGGTGCAGCAGCACGTGGTTCAGTACCGAGCCGAGCGCATAGTTGGTGTCATCGCGGCTCGCGGCTTCCTCGACGGCTTCCGAGATGGCAATGCCGAGCGATCCATCCGAGTCCGGGTGTTGCGCGAGAATGTGCCGCCCCGACTCTGTCATGTCAGTCGGGCTGGGGAAGACCTCGGCACCCCAGGTCCGCATGAGCGTGCGGCGGTAGGGCTTCTGCTCGTAGCTGATCTTGACCATATAGACGCGCACATCGAGGCCGAAGATCTGTCCGGCCAGCGACAGCGAGCAGCCCCATTGTCCGGCGCCGGTTTCGGTCGTCAGGCGCTTGATGCCGGCTTGCTTGTTGTAATAAGCCTGTGCGACGGCTGTGTTCGGCTTGTGAGAACCGGCCGGGCTGACCGATTCGTTCTTGAAGTAGATCTTGGCCGGGGTGCCGAGCGCCTTTTCGAGCCGGGTCGCACGAATGAGTGGGGATGGATGCCACATGGTCAGTGCCTCGCGCACCTCATCCGGGATCGGGATCCAGCGCTCGGTCGAGACCTCCTGCATGACGAGTGCCTCCGGGAATATCTGCAGCATTGCCTCGGGCGGTACGGGATTGCCGTCAGGGCCCAGATAGGGCGCAGGCGGATTGGGCATGTCCGCAACGATGTTGTACCAGTGGTCAGGCAGGTCTTTCTGATCGAGCAGGAAGCGGGTTTGCTGCATCGTGGATTCTCCCTTGGTGATATGTTGTTTTTTGGTGTTTTGGGAAATTACCACAGTTTTTTATTTTTCGGGATCAAGTAGGGGTTTTTGTGACCTGTGTCGGGTGTTGAATCGCTTCGTGGTGATTTGATTGTGATAAGGGCGTCGGCGCGCAACCCAATTGGAAAGCGGCGGCGACTTCTATGGATGGATTAGTGCCGCGGTGACAGGGAGGTCATAGAGCGGCAAAGCGCGGCACCCATCATTACGAAACACATCCCTGTGTTTCGCCCTTCGGGCCGACGGCTTTGCCGTCGTTCAAATTCGCTCCAGGCGAATTTAGTCTTTGCTTGCCCAAAAGAAAGTAGGCCAAGAAAAGGGCACCCTGCTAACGCGGCCTGCGGCTCCTCTGCGCTTCGCGTCCCTGACAGGCGCTCGCCAACTCACTGCGCTCAGACACGCCTCGCTTTTCTCCTGTCAGGGACTGCGATGCTCGACGCGTGAGAAGGGAACTGGCCCTGACCGTTCAGCTTCATCTGTAGGAGCCGAGCCCACTCGGCGAACAATCGCCCACAGGGGTGGGCTCCTACAACACGATCAGAATAGTCAACTAACTGCGACTTACGCGCAACCGAGCGGAGCAGGGCAAACAGGAAACAAGAGGCCGTCTGTTTGAGTGCAGCGAGTTTACGGCCTCGCCTGTTTGCCCTGGTAAGCGAGGGAACCCGAAGGGTTGTGCGTCGGAGCGAATGGTTTTGGTGACTTTTGCCGGAACAAAAGTCACTCGGGTGCGCGCCGACGCGCGCATCAAAATCGATCATTGCATAGCGATACATAAAAGCCATTGCCACCGTGTAACTCTTCCCCTGCTTGATCTTCTTGTGGTTGCCGAAGACCTCGTTGAAGGCGCGCTTGATGAAGTTCCGTAATCCAGAGATCACGACGACATAGAAGCGTCCACCCGGTTCGAGGTGTTCATAGATATCCTGGAAAAAGAGGTAGTAGTGCTCATTACTGGTCTTGGCGGGCAGGTTGGTGACGGCGAGTGTGAAAGTCTCCTTGCCGATATGTTTCAGCCCGTCGCTGAGCATCGCTTTCGCATTGGGCAAACGGTTGAGCTCCGCATTGCGGTTGGCGTACTCCACGGCAACGAAGTCCTTGTCCACCATCAGCACTTTCCCCTGCGGTGCAAGTGCCGCAATGGTCAGTCCGATCGGTCCATAGCCGCAGCCGAGGTCGATGGCGCGATCATCCGGTTCTACCTCGAGATGTTCGAGCAGCAGGCGGGTGCCTTCATCGATGGCTTTCGGTGAAAAGAGCCCCCATGTGGTCCTGAAATGGAGTTGCCTGCCCTTCAGTGTCTCGATGAAGCTGATCTCCTGGCGGAGTTTTCTGATGATGTCAGGGTCGAGAGGCACAGTAGGAGAGTGTCCTTGCTGGGAAAGTGCAGATTGTAGCCAAGATGTGGCCGGCAGGGATCAGAGATAGCGGCGCCAGTGGTCAGGGCGGTCATCACGACAGCCGTGACGAATCTGCTTGTAGCGCTCGATAAACACCTTGCGAGTGCAGTTGGGGTCGGTTTTACAGCAGCCCTTGTTGGCGCGCTCCGTCTCTTCCGTATAGTAATAGAGGGCGCGCTTGAGCTTGTAGATCAGCTTGCCGCTGAGGTGGAAGCCGGCATCGACGAGACCGTCCTCGATCTGCTGCAGATCGATCTCAAGAAGATCGTAGCCGACCTTGATGGCGGTATCCGAGATGACCTGCACATCCAGTACACCCGGGACATCGGAAAGTCTCAGTGCCGCGGTCTTGCCCTGTTGCGGATCCGGGTGATTGCTGTCGAAGACAATTTCCCGGTGTTTGATGCTGGTCTCTTCCATGGGTCTCAAGATAGTCGAAATCACCTGCTTTGAAAAGCCTTTGCCGGCGCAGGGTTAATGGCCGGGAGCTGAATGCAGGATCCTGTTCTCTAGAAAGGTCTAGATTGGCATGGCCCGGTAGATGCCGAGCGTGACTCTTTCGTGCCCCTCGAGATCGTGCAGTGTCCTGATATCACGATAGCCGAAGTGGCGCATGCATTCACGAACGGCCGCGCCCTGGGTATTGCCATGTTCCACAAGGATGGTGCCGCCGTCCTTGAGGTGCACGATGGCGCCGGGAAGCAGTTTGCGGATATCGTCAAGCCCGTCGTTACCGGAAGCCAGTGCACCGCGTGGCTCGAAGCGGACGTCGCCCTGTTCCAGGTGAGGGTCTGCTTCTGCGACATACGGCGGGTTACTGACGATGACATCGACATGGGTCTCTGTCTGCAGGGCGTCATACCAGTCGCCCTGCAGGAAGCTGACATTGTTGATGCCGTGTTGCTCCGCGTTTGTTTTTGCGACGGCCAGTGCCGCTGCGGAGATGTCCGTGGCAATCACTTTCCAGGCCGGCCTCTCTTTCGCGATGGCCAGTGCGATGGCACCGCTGCCGGTACCCATGTCCACGAGCGCAAGTTCCGGCCTGTCACCGAAGCGCTCCAGCACGGCTTCGACCAGCAATTCGGTTTCCGGGCGGGGGATGAGGGTATCCTCTGTCACATTCAGCGTCAGTGACCAGAATTCACGCTCGCCGGTCAGGTAGGCAACGGGCGCACCCTGTTCGCGCTGTTCGACCAGTTCCATGAAGCTGGCGAGTTCCCTGTCCGTCAAGCGCTTCTCCGGCCAGGCAACGAGCCATGTACGGGGTTTGCCGACGATGTGACAGAGCAGCAGTTCAGCCTCGAGGTGTGGCAGATCGACGACCGGCTTCAGGCGTGCAACGGCCTGGTCGAGTGCTGCCCCGATGCTGATGCTCATTCGTCCGCCAGGCTCGCGATAAGTTCGGCCTGGTGCTCCTGGATCAGCGGATCGAAGAGATGATCGAAGCCTCCTTCCATGATCTCGTCGAGTTTGTAGAGCGTCAGGTTGATGCGGTGATCGGTAATGCGGTTCTGCGGGTAGTTGTACGTGCGGATGCGTTCGGAACGGTCACCGCTGCCAACCTGCAGCTTGCGTGAGGCAGCGCGCTCGTCGACAGCGGCCTGGCGCGCCTGGTCAAGGAGCCTGGACTGCAGCAGCGACAATGCGCGTGCCTTGTTCTTGTGTTGCGAGCGTTCGTCCTGGCATTCCACAACGATACCGGTTGGCAGGTGGGTGATGCGTACAGCCGAGTCCGTCTTGTTGACGTGCTGGCCACCGGCGCCCGATGCGCGGTAGGTGTCGATGCGCAGGTCACCGGAATCGATGTCGATCGCGTCGACCTCCTCGGCTTCCGGCAGGATCGCGACTGTGCAGGCCGAGGTATGGATGCGTCCCTGTGACTCGGTTTCGGGTACCCGTTGCACGCGGTGCGTGCCGGATTCGAACTTGAGACGGGAGTAGACATTCTTGCCGCTGATGCGTACCACAACCTCCTTGTAGCCACCCATCTCGCCCGGGCTCTCGCTGATGGTTTCGCTGTTCCAGCCGCGTGATTCACCATAGCGGAGGTAGGCACGCAGCAGGTCGCCGGCGAAGAGCGCAGCCTCGGCGCCACCCGTGCCGGCACGGATTTCGAGAAAGATGTTCTTGTCGTCGTTCGGGTCGGTCGGGATCAGCAGCGCCTGGAGTTCCGGCTCGAGTTGCTCGCGTCGCTGCTCGGCAGTTTTCAGCTCCTCTTCGGCGAGTTCCGCCATCTCCGGATCGGCAAGCATCTCGTTGGCGCTCTCGATATCATGCTCGAGCGCGATGTACTGCTGCCAGGTCTGCACGACAGGCTCGATCTGTGCATACTCTTTTGTCAGCGCGCGGTACTGGTCCTGGTCATTCTGCACCCCGGCATCAGACAGGAGCGCGGTGATCTCCTGGTAGCGGTCAGAGGCCTGCTCCAGCTTGCGTCGGATGCTCTCTTTCATTGCTTGAGTTTGAAAAGCCGGTTGGCTGCTTCGAGCAGCTCTGTCTGGCCGCTGGTGCTCGCCTCTCGCATCTGGGCGCTGGGTGTGTGCAGGAGGCGGTTGGTCAGTGTATGGGCGAGGAACTGCAGGACCTCTTCGGGATCCTTGCCATTGCCGAGCTGGTTCAGGGCGCGTTCCAGAATCGCGTCACGCTCCTTCTCGGCCTGGCTGCGGAAGGAGTGGATCAGTGAGACCGCGTCAAGGGATCGCAGCCAGTTGTTGTACTCGATCACCTGCTGGTCGATGATCTCGAGTGCCTGCTCGGCGGCCTGCTGGCGCGATTGCATGTTGTCCTGGATGACCTCCTGCAGGTCATCCACGGTGTAGAGATAGATGTCGTCGAGATTGCCGACCTCGGTTTCGATATCGCGTGGCACGGCGATATCGACCATGAAGACCGGCTTGTGACGCCGAAGCTTCAGTGCGCTTTCGACCATGCCCTTGCCAAGGATGGGAAGCGGGCTTGCTGTCGAGGAAATGACCACGTCGGCCTCTGCCAGGTGTGTCGTGATCTCCGGCAGGCCGATAGCGAATCCTTCGAACTGCTCTGCAACCTTGCGGGCCTTTTCGACCGTGCGATTGGCGATGATGATGCGGCCAACGCCCTGCTGGTGCAAGTGGCGCGCAGCCAGTTCAACGGTTTCGCCGGCACCGATCAGCAGGGCCGTCTGTTCCTCGAGATCGGCGAAAATCTGTTTTGCGAGGCTCACGGCAGCGAATGCGACCGAAACCGGGCTGTTGCCAATGGCCGTGTCGGTGCGTACCTGCTTGGCAACGCTGAAGGTATGCTGGAAAAGACGGTCGAGCAGCTTCCCGCAGGCATTGGCCGAGCGGGATGTCTGCCAGGCATCCTTGACCTGGCCGAGTATTTGCGGCTCTCCGAGTACCAGCGAGTCGATGCCACAGGCCACTTTCATGAGATGCTCGATGGCATCGTCGCCGCAGTGGGCATAGATATAGGGTGATACCTCGTCATGCTCGAGGCCATGGAAGCTGCACATCCAGTCACTGACGCGGTTGCAGCTCTCCTCGTCGCCTGCGCAGTAGATCTCGGTGCGATTGCAGGTCGAGAGAATGACGCTTTCCTCGACGCCAGCCTGTTCCCTGAGACCGCGCAATGCAGCAACAACGATATCCGGCCCGAACGCAAGGCGCTCGCGGATATGAACAGGGGCGGTCTTGTGGTTGAGGCCGACGGAAAGCAGCATACAGGGTCTGTTTTACGAGAAAATCGCCTTATTGTATCAACACTCTAATACTATTGGAAAAAACGGCAGGCATGCCGATATACTGATCAAATGAAATTTTTTCTTCTTCAACGCGCCGCGGCCCTGTCTGTCGCGGCCGTTCTTCTCTTGCCTGTCGCCTTATCCGCGGACCAGGGGGATGTTTTCGACAACCCGGAGATGATGTTTCATTTCCTGGCTGCCGAAGTCGCTGTCGGGCAGGGAGACCTGGAGTCTGCCTTCAAGCACTACATGGAAGTGGTCCCTCATGCGCCCGATGTCGATGTTGCCAGCCGCGCCACGCGCATCGGCCTGCACATCAAGTCGCCTCAGACTATCGAAGCTGCGCAAATCTGGACCGAACTTGCTCCCGATGACCTCGAGGCCTGGCAGGCGCTGCTGATCCTGCGCATCAAGGCCGGTGATATCGAGGGTGCCGACACGGCGGTCGAAGCCCTGATGCGAGCGGCCGAAAAACAGGGCAAGGATGGCTTCATGCAGATCGCGATCGTCGTCTCCGACCAGAAAGAGTTGCCTGCCGCACGCGAAATCATCGAGTCACTGGCCAAACGCCATGCCGACGACGCGGGCGCGCAATACGCACTGGGAGTCGCGCTCTTTGGCATGAAAGATGACGCCGGTGCCGAGACTGCCCTCAGGAAGGCGCTCGCGCTTAACAAGGCCGATCCGCGCATCTGGCTACTGTTGAGCCGCGTGTATGAAATGCAGGAGAAGGAAGCGCTCGGTGAGGAGACGCTCAGGGAGGGGCTGGAGGAACTCCCGGAAAACCAGCTGTTGCGCCTGGCCCTCGCGGAGAGGCTGGTTTCTCACGAAAAGTATGAAGGAGCCTATGAGCAGTTCAGGATTCTGCATGATGCGCTGCCTGCCAATGATGAAATCAGCCAGGCACTCGGCGGTCTTACGATCGAGCTCGGGAAATGGGAGGAGGCGCGGGAGATCTGGAACGCGCTACTCGACAAGCCCGGCCGGCGCGATCGCGCCCACTATTTTCTCGCCCAGGTCGAGCAGAATACCGGCAACCCTGAAGCTGCCTACAAGCTCTACGAGAAGGTCGATGGCCTGCTCATGACCGATGCGCGCATCCAGATGTCGCGGTTGCTCGTCGAGCAGGAGAAAGTCGAGGAAGCGCTCAAACTGCTGACAGTACAGCGCCTTCTCTCTCCCGAGGATGCGATAAGGCTCTACCTCGAGGAGGCCACGGTGCTGTCCGAGGCCGGGCGCGATATCGAGGTGATGGAACTGCTCGACAAGGCACTCGAGGAGTTTCCGCTTCAGAGTGACCTGCTCTACGCCCGCGCGCTGCAGGGTGAAAAGATGGGTGACATCGGCATTCTCGAGCGTGATCTGCGCCAGGTTCTCGAACAGGATCCGGATCATGCCCAGGCCCTGAATGCACTCGGTTATACCCTGGCCGACGAAACCACGCGTTACGAGGAAGCTTACGAACTCATCAGCAAGGCTTATGCGCTGATGCCCGACAGCGCCGCCATCCTCGACAGCATGGGGTGGGTGCATTACCGGCGCGGCAACCTCGACGAGGCGATCGAATTTCTCGAAAAGGCGGCCGCAGCCGATGATGACGGAGAAATCGCCGCGCATCTCGGTGAGGTCTACTGGGTCAAGGGATGGCGTGACAAGGCGATGAAAGTCTGGATGGACGCACTGCAACGCGACCCTGAAAATCCCTATGTGGTCTCCACCATGGAGCGTCTGCAGGCTCAATGAGGCCGACATCATGGCCCGCCCCGGCCAAGCTCAACCTGATGCTGCATATCACAGGCCGTCGTGCCGATGGTTATCACCTGCTGCAGACGGTCTTCCAGTTTCTTGAGTATGGTGACACGCTGACGATCGAGGTTACCCGTGACGGCACGATCAAGCTGGCCAACCCGATCGAGGGTGTGCCGGATGCGCAGAATCTGCTGTACCGCGCAGCAGTCCTTCTCAGGGAGAAGACAGGTACGCCGCTGGGTGCACGCATCAGCATTGACAAGCGCCTGCCCATGGGCGGCGGACTCGGTGGCGGGAGTTCCGATGCTGCGACTGTGCTCGTCGCGCTGAATCATCTCTGGGAGACGAAGCTCAACGAGGATCAGCTCGCCGCACTTGGTCTGCAACTTGGTGCAGACGTGCCGGTCTTCGTGCGCGGGCAGGCCTGCTGGGCAGAGGGTGTCGGCGAAAGGATCACCCCGGTGAGACTGCCCGAACCCTGTTACCTGGTCGTGGTGCCGCCGGTTCAGATCTCTACGGCCGCACTATTCCGCGACGATGATTTGACAAGAGATTGCCCACCTATCAAAATACCCGCCTTTGTCGCCGGGGGCGGCCGGAACGTCTTCGTTCCGGTGGTCAGAAAGCTCTATCCGCAGGTTGCGGAGATGATGGATCTCCTGTCAGCTTTTGGAGATGTCAAGCTGACAGGTACCGGCGCATGCCTGTTTCTCGCGTTTGATCATTGCGATCGGGCGCGCGCCGTACAACAGCAGCTGCCGGATGACTGGTGCAGCTTCACGGCGCAGGGGGTCAACGAATCCCCGTTGCGGAAACGCCTGGCTGAGGTGATTTCCGTTTCCGGGCAAGGCCCGGCGGGCTGAAAAAATTTATTGGGGCGTCGGCAAGCGGTTAAGGCAAAAGCGACAGCTTTTGCGGACCTTGATCCCGGGTGCCCCGGCTGGTCTGGATGCAGGCTTCTGTGTCCGGTAGCGAATGACAATTTATTGGGGCGTCGGCAAGCGGTTAAGCCACCAGACTTTGACTCTGGCATGCGTAGGTTCGAATCCTACCGCCCCAGCCATTTTCCAGGCGCATTCACGAGGGTACCGGCGTGTCAGCTAGCGGTATGATGGTGTTCACCGGAAATTCCAATCCGGAACTTTCAGAAAAAATTGTTGAACATCTGAATCTGCCCCTCGGCAAGGCGATCGTTGGTCAGTTCAGTGACGGCGAAGTGATGGTGGAGGTCCAGGAGAACGTGCGCGGACGCGACGTCTTCGTGGTCCAGTCCACTTCGGCACCGACCAACGACAATCTCATGGAGTTGCTGGTCATGGTCGATGCGATGCGTATGGCTTCCGCTGGTCGGGTCACTGCTGTGATTCCCTACTTCGGCTACGCTCGCCAGGATCGCAGGTCCCGCTCCAGCCGGGTGCCGATTACGGCCCGGCTGGTTGCCAAGATGATTGGTACGGCCGGCGCCGACCGGGTGCTGACCATGGACCTGCATGCGGACCAGATCCAGGGCTTTTTCGACATTCCTGTCGATAATGTCTACGCGTCGCCGGTGCTCTTGCAGGACATCTGGATGCAGCAGTATCCGGACATGATCGTGGTGTCGCCGGATGTCGGCGGGGTTGTGCGCGCCCGCGCGCTTGCCAAGCGCCTTGACGAGGCCGATCTGGCGATTATTGACAAGCGGAGGCCGCGCGCCAACGTCTCCGAGGTCATGAATATCATCGGCGAGGTCGAGGGCAGGACCTGCATCCTGATCGACGACCTGGTCGATACCGCCGGCACGCTTTGCCATGCTGCCGGCGCTTTGAAGGACCATGGCGCTGCCAAGGTGGTTGCCTACTGTTCACATGCCGTGCTGTCCGGGCCGGCCGTGATGAACATCAGCAACTCGCGTCTCGACGAGCTTGTCGTGACGAATTCGATCGCGCTGAGTCCGTCGGCACAGGAGTGTGTCAAGATACGCCCGCTGAGTATCGCCGGTCTGCTGGCCGAGACCATGCGGCGTATCAGCAATGAAGAATCTGTCAGTTCGCTGTTCGTGGACTGACGACCGGAGGCTCCGCGGCACCATGCCCGGGGTTCCGGAGGTGCCCTGCCAATACCTGGTCGCGGGTTGGCGGGGTGTTTTTTTACTCAGTAAATACGGGAGAAACCGATGTCTGAGAATCTGACCATTAACGCGGAAGCCCGCAGTGACATGGGGAAAGGTGCGAGCCGCCGCCTGCGTCACGCGGGGCTGGTACCTGGCATTATCTACGGCGCTGACAAAGAGCCGGAGATGATCACCGTCAAGCATAACGAGCTGGTCCATGCGCTCGAGGACGAGGCTTTCTACTCCAGCATCCTGACCGTGGATGTCGGTGGTGACAGCCAGAAAGTGGTCCTGAAGGATCTTCAGCGCCATCCTGCGAAGCCGTTCATCATGCACCTGGACCTGCTGCGCATCAGCCAGAAAACTGCCATCAAGATGCAGGTGCCACTGCACTTCATCAACGAGGAGACAGCGCCTGGCGTCAAGGGTGGCGGTACTTCATCGCACAACATGACCGAGGTCGAGATCAGCTGTCTGCCTGCAAACCTGCCCGAGTACATCGAGATCGATTGTGGCGGTCTCGAGCTTGGCGATTCCATCCATCTCTCGGAGCTCAGCCTGCCCGAGGGTGTGGAAATTCCCGTACTCGCGCTCGGTGAGGACTACGATTCCGCCGTTGTGACCATCGTCGCTTCCCGCGCTGCCAAGTCGGATGAAGAGGAAGAGGGTGGTGAAGAGATCGAAGGCGGCGAGGAAGAAGCCGCAAGCGAAGAGTAGTCTTCCTGACTGCCGGAGCATCGTCCTGATGCTCCGGCTTTACTCGACTCTCCTGTTCCATGCCAGAGCAGACATCGATCAGGCTTATCGTCGGGCTGGGTAACCCGGGCGAGAAGTATGCCCTGACGCGTCACAACGCGGGATTCCATTTTGTCGATGCTGTCGCGGAGCGTTACCGGGGGGCATTCAGGCCAGAGAAACGTTTCTTCGGCGACGCCTGCCGGGTCGATATCGGCACTGCGCAGTGTCACCTGCTCAAGCCCATGACCTACATGAATCGCAGCGGTCAGTCAGTCGCTGCAATCTGCAATTTCTACAAGCTGCAACCGGACGAAGTGCTCGTCGTACACGATGAACTCGATCTGCCTCCGGGTGTGATCAAGCTCAAGAAAGGCGGTGGTCACGGTGGCCACAACGGCCTGCGGGATATCCACAAGGCGATCGGATCCGATTACCATCGGCTGCGTATCGGCATCGGGCATCCGGGAGACAGGAACCTGGTCGTCGATTATGTCCTCAAGCGTCCTTCCAGGGAGGAGGACGCGCTGATGCGTGAAGCCATCGAGAGGGGTGTCGAAGAGATCCCCACCGTCATTGGCGGGGATCTGCAGAAGGCAATGAACCGCCTACACTAGCGCGTCGAAACTGAAGCAGGGTCCGCCCTTTTCACCACGCTGGATAGCGTGCTGCCTGGATTTCAGGCAGCACATCGCCATCTGCATGCGCTGGTAGAGCTGGCGTCCACTCCAGAAGAGCAGGCCGGCTGCTGTGATTGTGAGAATGCAGATGTCGAAGGTCAGCAGGAGCGCGCCCAGCATAAACCAGCCAACCTGGACAGCCAGCGGCTTTTCACGCACTTTTGCGGCTTTTTCTTCATCATGTGCACAAGCAAACATGGTTCACCTCATTGCTCAGGGAAATCCCTGATTTTTAAACTGACTGTAATTTAGCAAATACTAATATACTTGCCATTGATATTTCACAATCAAATGGTTACAGAGTGTTTCAGTCAGGAGATACCTTCAGTGCTGCCGGGCCTGATTCGATGGCCCGTCTTGAAGGCATTCAGCGGCAGCGTTGCCGCATGGAAAGGGAAATCCCTAGTCGAAGCAGGGAGCCGGGGTTTTGCCCTGCTCGATGGCACGGCGCCGCTTTTTCAGGCAGCAAAGCGCAATCCGGCTGCGGAAGACAAGCTTGTGTCCGCTCCAGAGCAGCAGGCCGATACCGATCAGGGTCAGCAGCCAGTAGTCAAAGCCAAGCAGAAGCCCGCCGAGCATGAACCAGCCGACATGAACCGCCAACGGGATTTGACGCAATTTTTTTGCGACTGCCTCGTAATGCGCACAAACAAACATCATTCACCTCTTTGATGCTTTGAGGGTTTATCCTTAAAATCCGTATTGACGTAATTTAGCAGATTCTTATATTAGCGCCAGCTGATTTTTCGCAAAAAATACGGATATGGTCTTAACGCATTGAAAAGAAAGAGGAAGAAAGTTTGTTAACGTATGGTCACAGCAGGGAGGGGTGACCCTCCCGGGCGGGAGGGTCGGGTAGCTTGGGAAAGATCAGTTACAGGCGCCTTTCTCGCCGCCAATGGTGCCGGTGAGTTTCAGGAAGGCGTTGAAGGGGCCCATGACGCCCATGGCTTCCATCTTGGGTCCATCGAACTTGAGCTTGCCCGTGGTCATCGCGCCCATGGCGCCGCAACCGAAGCTGCCTTCGCCCATACAGGTCCAGTCCTCGTCAGTGGCGTGCATGAGGTAGTCCATGGCGTTGTCGAAGGCTTTGCCATCCGGCTTGCCGCCGTAGGTGCAGATCGCCTTGCCGTCCTGGTTGCTGATGTTGATCTGGACTTTCGAGTCGGCACCGCACTCGTCGCGATACATCTGGATGAGCTTGTAGCCGCGGCCGCCGTCATTGGCTGCCCACTCGTCGCCGCCGAGTTCATTGGCCAGGGTGGC
>JARRMW010000050.1:0-29132 GCA_037385685.1 Gammaproteobacteria bacterium | reverse complement strand
CGGTGTCACGCCCGGCAAGGGTGGGCAGATGCATCTCGATTTGCCTGTCTTCAACACGGTGCATGACGCTGTGCATGAGGCGGGAGCCGAGGCGACCATGATCTACGTGCCTGCAGCATTCGCGGCGGATGCGATCCTCGAAGCGGCCGATGCAGGCATCAAGGTCATCGCCTGTATCACCGAGGGCATCCCGGTGCTCGACATGCTGAAAGTGAAGGCGGCGCTCACCGGGAGTGATGTGCGACTCGTGGGGCCCAATTGCCCCGGCCTCATCACGCCGGGCGAGTGCAAGATCGGCATCATGCCCGGAAACATCCATAAACAAGGGCGGGTGGGCGTCGTGTCCCGCTCGGGTACCCTGACCTACGAGGCTGTCTACCAGACCACGACTGCAGGACTCGGCCAGAGCACTTGTGTCGGTATCGGCGGTGACCCCATCCACGGCATGAGCTTCATCGACTGCCTGGAACTCTTTGAAGCGGACCCGCAGACCGAGGGCATCGTCATGGTCGGCGAGATTGGCGGCACGGCAGAGGAGCAGGCGGCAGAGTACATCAGGGAGCATGTCTCCAAGCCAGTCGTGGCCTATATTGCTGGTGTCACTGCGCCGGCCGGTAAGCGCATGGGGCATGCCGGAGCCATCATCAGTGGTGGCAGCGGTACGGCTGACAGCAAGTATGCGGCGCTCGAGGCTGCCGGCATTGCGACCGTCAGGTCCCCGGCAGATATCGGCAAGCGCATGGCGGAGTTGATCTAGTCACTAATTGGTGTCGGAGATTATTTTCTCGGAGAGAAAATGATCTCTGATACCTACACTCTGCAAAACGAAATGATTGTAGGTCGGCATTCATGCCGACATCTATAACTCAAAACCGGACGCAGAGGACGCAGAGGACGCGGAGTTTTCGCGGTTTGGCTGTTCAAGAGTCCAGGTGTCTCGTATCAATTGCCAGCAGGGATATCGGTATCAGAGAAAATTTCCGCTGACGCAGAAATTATCTCCGACACCTCGGTGGCAATCTCAATGCTCGCTGGTTCATTGAAGCCTGAGATCGCCACGTCAGCCTGCGACCTCCCTGCGATGACATAAACCCCATCTGTCGGTATCAGAGAAAATTTCTCCCGGAGGAGAAATCATCTCCGACACCTGCGCACGTGATCTCTGACACTGAACGACGCTCTCGGTTAAACTAGGAATAGTTCGTAACCAGGGAGCCAATCATGGCACTACGCATCGCGCTGGCCCAGCTGAACCTGCTGGTGGGTGATATCGAAGGGAATGCCGGGCGCATCATCAATGCCGCCACACGGGCCAGGGATGAACAGCAGGCCGATCTCATCGTCTTCCCCGAGCTGACACTGACGGGGTATCCGCCCGAGGACCTGCTGATGCGCAATGAACTCCATCTGCGTGTCGAGGCTGCCCTGGATACCCTGTGTCGTTCCATCAATGGTATCACGGCTGTCGTCGGTTACCCGAAACAGCGCGAGGACGGGCTCTACAACAGTGCTGGTGTTATCCGTGATGGCCAGGTTATCGCGGAATACGACAAGTGCCTGCTGCCGAACTACAGTGTGTTCGACGAGAAACGCTACTTCGAGCCCGGTGACGAGCCCTGCGTCGTCGATATCGATGGGCTCAAAATTGGCATCACCATCTGCGAGGACATCTGGTACAGCGAACCTGCGGCAAAGGCGAAAGAGGCAGGGGCCGAAATTCTCGTCAACCTGAATGCCTCACCTTTTCACAAGGGCAAGTCCGTCGAGCGCGAAGAACTGGTCGCAAAGCGCGTGCAGGAAACCGGTTTGCCGATCGTCTACGTGAATCTCGTGGGCGGCCAGGATGAACTGGTCTTTGACGGCGGGTCGTTCGTTACCAGTGCCGAGGGGTCTGTCGTCATGCGCACGGCTTTTTTTGCAGAGGCGCAGCCGGTCATTGAATTCGACGGTCTCGAGCCGATTCCGTCCGAGGTGATCCGTCACCAGAGTGACGAGGCCGAGATCTACCAGGCTCTCGTGCTCGGCACCCGTGACTATGTCGAGAAAAACGGTTTCAAGGGGGCGCTGGTCGGTCTCTCCGGCGGAATCGATTCGGCGCTGACGCTGGCGATCGCGGTCGATGCGCTTGGTGCGGATCGCGTGGAGGCCGTCCTTATGCCGTCCCGGTATACGTCGGACATGAGTAACGAGGATGCTTTGAAGGAGGCCGAGAGGCTCGGCGTCAGCCATCGTGTGATTCCTATCGAGCCGGCCTTCAAGACCTTTCTGGAGATGCTCGCGCCCGAGTTTCGCAACCTGCCCGAGGATACGACAGAGGAGAATATCCAGGCACGCTGTCGCGGTATCGTGCTCATGGCGATCAGTAACAAGACAGGGCGCATGCTGCTGAGTACCGGTAACAAGAGCGAGATGTCGGTCGGCTACGCGACCCTCTACGGGGATATGGCAGGCGGCTTCGCGCCCATCAGGGATGTGCCCAAGACCATGGTTTATCGCCTCGCTGAGTATCGTAATCGTGGTGGTGAGATGATCCCGCGGCGCGTCATAGAACGTGCGCCCTCGGCCGAGCTCAAGGCCGACCAGAAGGACAGCGACAGCCTGCCGGAATACGAGGTGCTGGACGCGATCCTGCTGCGGTATATCGAGCAGGACCAGTGCGTCGACCGCATCATCCAGGATGGCTATGATCCGCAGGTAGTGCGCCGTGTCGCGAGCATGGTCGACAACAACGAGTACAAGCGCCGCCAGGCACCGCCCGGTGTACGCATCACGCGTCGTGCATTCGGCAGGGATAGGCGCTATCCTATCACCAGCGGTTTCTAGACAAGAACAGGGTCTGCAACAAGATGAAAAAAGTCGACGCAATAATCAAACCATTCAAGCTGGACGATGTGCGCGAGGCACTCTCGGCGATCGGTATTACCGGTATGACTTCGACCGAGGTCAAGGGTTTTGGCCGCCAGAAGGGACATACCGAACTCTATCGTGGTGCCGAGTATGTCGTCGATTTCCTGCCCAAGGTAAAGATCGAGATCGTCATCAAGGAGGAGCAACTCGAGGCCTGTCTCGAGGCAATTACCAATGCGGCGCGCACCGGCAAGATCGGCGATGGCAAGATTTTTGTCAGCTCCATCGAGGATGTGATCCGCATCCGGACCGGCGAGACAGGTCCGGACGCCATCTGATCCGGCTCGCAACAGCCGAATCAATGAACCGGCGTGCGGGTGTTCCTCTTGGAGCATCCGGCGCCGGTTTTCTTTTGCGCGGGGTTCTCCATGCGTAACGACAGCCTTGTTCGCTGCCAATGGGCCTGCAACAGTCCGGCCGAGAAGCACTACCATGACACCGAGTGGGGCGTACCGCTGCGTGACGAGCACGGGCTGTTCGAGTTTCTCATCCTCGAGGGAGCGCAGGCCGGGCTGAGCTGGTCGACGATCCTCAACAAGCGCGAGAACTATCGCAAGGCTTTCGACCAGTTCGATGCAGAAAAAATTGCGCGCTATTCAGACAGGCGGATCGAGAAGCTCCTTGCGAATCCGGGGATTGTGCGCAACCGGCTCAAGGTCAACGCGGCTGTTACCAACGCACGCGCCTGGCTGGATCTCAGGGAAAGGGAAGGGGATGTTAGCAGATGGCTCTGGCAGTTCGTCGAGAATGAACCGCTGCAGAACAGCTGGGAGGATCACTCGCAGGTTCCGGCGAATACCCCGCAGTCTGATGCCATGAGCAAGGCGCTGAAAGATGCCGGTTTCAAATTCGTCGGCACGACCATCTGCTATGCGTTCATGCAGGCGACGGGCATGGTCAATGATCACACGACGGATTGCTTCAGGTGGGCGGAACTGGCTTCTTGAGCAGTTTTTAATCCGGACGCCGAGGGCGCAAAGAGTCGCAAAGAGCGCCGAGTTTTTAAACTCATCATCCCATGCACCAAGAGAGTCATTGCGAAGGAGCGCAGTGACTGTGGCAATCTCAATGGCGGATGTGACAATGAAGACAGAGATCGCCACGTCGGCTTGCAGCCTTCTCGCGATGACGCATCAGCATTCGCCAGCGGTGTGGGCTCCCACGAACTTTCAATAGGAAACGAAGTGTGTAGGTCGGCATTCATGCCGACATGTCGCTGTGAACGGCGACCAACATTTATCATCCAAACAGCAGCTTTCCCGGCGATTACCCTACTCATTCACCCTCTGTAGGTATCGGTATCAGAGAAAATTTCTCTTGAAGGAGAAATTATCTCCGACACCTGCACATGCAATAGAGTCATTGCGAAGGAGCGGAGTGACTGTGGCAATCTCAATGGCGGATGTGAGAATGAAGACAGAGATCGCCACGTCGGCTTGCAGCCTTCTCGCGATGACGCATCAGCATTCGCCCGCAGTGCGAAGCCGGATTGGTGTCGGAGATTATTTTTCGAAGAAAAATGATCTCTGATACCCGGGCACACTCATTCGCGCACTCTGCGTCCCTCTCAGGACTGGAACCTGAATTCGACTTTGCGCATGCGTGGCTTGGGCTCGAACTCTTCCCACATCTGCCGGTAGCTTTTCCTGAGTACGGGATGCAACTCATCCGGCGCAAGGTCGCAGAGCGGTTTCAGGACGAACGCATAGTCGGTAATGTCATCGCGCGGCAGTTTCTTGCCGGCGACCTCGGCAACCATGTCGCCGTATGTCAGCAGGTCGATGTCGATGGTTCGCGAATCGAACCTGTCATCACCGCGCACGCGCCCGAGCTCGTCCTCGAGTTGCCTGAAGAGCTTGATCACTGCCTCGGCCGGCAGCTCCGTCTCGTGCCCGGTGACGAGGTTGTAGAAGGCCGGGCCCTCGAAACCCTCTGCATCGGTTTCATAGACCGGCGAGATCCTTGCGGGTCCGAGGTGCCGCTCCAGTTCGGTGACTGCCGCGCGGATATGTGATTCCCGTTCGATGTTGCTGCCAAGACTGACCCAGATATGGGGCATCTCAGCGCTTGCTGCCGAGCATCCGGGGAACGATCGCGTCCATGTCGGTTGCCTGGATGCCGAGCTGTGCGAGGCCGTCCTCGTTGCAGACGCTGGGAACCTGCAGCGAACGGTAGTTGTCCATCGTGAAGGGTTTGCCAGGAACATGGCCAAGGATTCGCGCCTGCAGTTTCGACAGTCCGTCGCCGAGACCGATCACGGGCTTGTGAATACCCTTGTGCCAGATGATGTACTCGACAATCTCTTTCAGCGTGAAAACCCGCGGACCACAGAGTTCGTAGCGCTTTCCGAAGGTCTCCTTGTTTTCGAGTGAACTGACGAATGCGCTGACGACGTCACCGATGTAGACAGGCGCAAATGTCGACCCGGGACAGGCCAGTGGCATGGGGCCAGGGATCTGGAGCAGTTGAGCGAAACGGTTGATGAAGCTGTCGTCCGGTCCGAAGATCACCGAGGGCCGGAAGCTCGTGACCTTCACGGCACCGGCGCTGAGCGTGTGGACGCGGTTCTCGCCCTTGCCCTTGGTATGCAGGTAGTTGCTGGCGTTGCGTGACTCGCTGGCGTTGAGGGCGCTCATGTGCAGCAAGCGCGGTGTCTTGCTGCGCAGGCAAGCCTCGATCACTTTCTCGGGGAGTTTGACATGCAGCTCTTCGAAACTGCCCGCCCCGCTCTCGTTGAGGATGCCGACAAGGTTGATGACGGCGTCCGTCTGTTCGAATTCCTCGCTGAGGCTTTCCGTGGATAAGGCTTGTAGTGGCACAATCCTGGAGTTTCTCAGTAGCTGCATATCGCGATGGCGTTCCGGACGCCGCGCCAGGATGCGAAGGTTGTAGCCTGCATTCGCGAGTGCGGCTGCGAGGTGGTGGCCGACGAAGCCAGTGCCGCCAATGAGTGTGACAGTTTCGATTTTCATCCTGAGGAGATTCGCTGACTACAGAGGTTGCTGTACCTTAAATGGAAACCTGCCCGGAGACAACCACAAGGCAATTCATCAGCCAGTCACTGTCGTCGCTGAAGCCAGGGTTGCTCGTCTCCGGCCTGATTCCCGTATACACTCGATTTTCCATCTATCTGAAGAGATGTCTCCATGTTATCCGGAACCGGCCACGACATTGATTGAGCTGGCTGCATACATGCTGACCGGTCTCGTTGCGGGCGTCATGGCCGGCCTGCTCGGTGTCGGTGGCGGGCTCGTGATCGTGCCCGTGCTGGTCTGGCTGTTTCGCAAGCTGGGTATGGACGAGTCGGTCGTCATGCACCTGGCGGTAGGCACTTCACTTGCCACGATCGTGATGACCTCGATCTCCTCGGTGCGTTCACACCACAGGCGCGGGGCCGTGCGCTGGCCGCTTTTCTGGCAATTGACACCCGGTATCGTGGCGGGTGCGTTGCTCGGTGCAGTGATCGCCGAACAGCTCGAGACTCTCTGGCTGCAGCGCGTCTTTGGCGCTTTCGCAATTCTCGTGAGTTTCCAGATGGTTTTCTCGTCGAAGGTCAAGCCGCATCGGCAGCTGCCCGGCAAGCCCGGTATGGCCGCGGCAGGTGGCATGATCGGGACCATCTCTTCCGTGGTGGGTATCGGCGGTGGCTCCATGACCGTCCCCTTCCTGACCTGGAACAATGTTCCCATGGTCAATGCTGTTGCGACCTCGAGTGCGTGCGGTCTGCCGATCGCCATCGCGGGTGCGACAGGGTTTCTCTTCGCGGGCTGGGGAAACCAGGCACTACCTGGCTGGAGCAGCGGCTATCTCTACTGGCCGGCCGCTGCGGGTATCGTCGTCACGAGCGTCCTGACGGCACCGGTCGGCGCACGGCTTGCGCATCAGCTCCCGGTGAAGACCCTCAAGAAAATCTTTGCCGCACTCTTATTCGTCATCGGCATCCGTCTCCTCGTCGGCTAGATCGTCGGGCGGATCCGGCATGCGGTGGAAGAGGTAGAGCGTGCCGACATAGTCACGCAGTGCCAGCAAGTCGCCGCGCAGGCCATACTCGAAGCGTGTGACCACGCCCGTTTCGGGGATGCCGACATAGAGCAGGGTGCGGCCGACGATCAGTCGGGCGTCGTTGTAGTCTCCCCTGTTGTAGAAACGAATCCAGCCATCCTTGATCCAGAGACCGTCGCCCGAGCGGCTTCGCCAGCGACCGGCCAGGCGCAACTCCGGTGCGATCTGTTTCTGTCCGAACGTGGATTCGAACGGAAGTATTTCGCTACCGAAAGGAGAAATAATGTCGGTCCTGCCATAGCGGCTGTAACTGCTGGTGTCAGGGTCGCGCATGGCATCGATCATTGCCTGCATACCGGTGACAAAGGGCGACTCGACAGTACGGTACTCGGCCTGGATGCTGGATGAGGCGAGGAGAAGCGCAACGATGGCTGCTTTTTTTCCAGCAGTGGTATTCTTGCGCCTCTGTCTCCACAAGTGGTACCCGGTTATGGGCGACGAGTCTCAGAAACCCGACAACGAAACCATCAGTGTCACGCTGAAGGTGCTGCAGGATGCGGCCGCCCGGGGCAATGCCAAAGCTGCTTACCAGCTCGGCATCATGTATGCCAACGGCGACGAAGTCGATCTGCAGTACTCCCGTGCCGTGGAATACATCAGCCAGGCTGCAGAAGCTGGCCTTGTCGAGGCCATGTCAACCCTTGCCTGGCTGTATGCCAACGGCCTGGGTGTGCAGCAGGATGACGAAAAGACCCGTTACTGGTACTTCAAGGCGGCCGAGCATGGTGAACCGAAGGACCAGTACATGATTGCGACCATGTACCGTTTCGCCCAGTTCGGCGCACAGCGTGATCACAACAAGGCACTGGAGTGGTACTACAAGGCTGCTGACCAGGGATTTCCGCCAGCCCAGTTCGCACTGGGCAAGATGCTCATGGAAGGGAAGCATGTCGAGAAGGACCTGGTTCGCGCTTTCCAGTGGCTGTCTCTCGCTGTTGCCAACGGCAGCAAGCGCGCTGGCAAGGCGATGGAGGAGCTCGTGAAGCAGATGACACCGGAACAGTTCAACCATGCGCGCGCAGAAATGCTCTCTGCAGCTGGCAACCAGATGCAGGAGCGCCAGCAGTAGGCTGCCTTCTCAGCCTTTGCGAGCAGGGATTGTTCCGATACGCTCGCTGATTCTCAGCATTTTTCCATTCCCCAGGCGCCTGTCGTAGATCGAGGCATAGGTCATCACTTTCTTGACGTAGCCGCGCGTCTCATTGAAGGGAATCAGCTCGACCCAGATGTCTGCCGGCAGCGGCTTGTCGTATTGCCAGCGTTTTGCACGGCCCGGTCCGGCATTATAGGAGGCCGTCGCGAGGGTGAGATTGTTGTCGAACTTGTCGAGCATCATGCGCAGGTAGCCGGTTCCAAGCGCGATATTCTTGTCGGGCTTGATGAGTTCACTGCCGGCAGTACTGCCAAGCCCGAATTTTTTCGAAACCAGTTTTGCGGTTCCCGGCATCAGCTGCATCAGACCGCGCGCGCCGGCACCGGAGTTTGCGTCGCGCATGAAGGCACTCTCCTGGCGCAGGATGCCGAAGGCCCATGAGGTATCGAGTTGCCGGCTTTTCGAATAACGGCCGACAAGGTCACTATGCTTCACGGGGAAACGGATCTCGAGATCGTCCCAGTAGCCCGATTTCGCGAGGGTGAAGATGGCGCGGTCGAGAATGTCCCAGTCGTGGAAGATCGCCGATGCAGCGATCTTCTGCTCTTCGTCGAGGCGCTTGACCAGCAGGTTCCATTCCCGCCGCATCTCGGTATGCCGTCCGAGCCGGTCGAGTTCGCGAATACGCAGCATGGCGGGGTCGTTTTCCATCCGGTCACGCACGCTGGAACTCACCGGTGCAGGCGCATGTGCAAAGTGATACTCCTCGCCAAGGCGATCGCTGGCCAGATAGGCATAGAAGCTCCGGTCTTCGGCGATATCCCTGTAGATCCGCCTGGCAGCCTCACGGTCTCCCTGCTGTTCGAGTGCGCGTGCCTTCCAGTAACGCCATTCCGGTTCACTCGCCTGCGAGGAGGGCATGGTGTCGATCCAGGTGTTGACCTGTTTCCAGTCCTCGCGCAGCAGTCCTGCTTTAACGCGCCATGCATGCAGCTCTTCGTGAGACATGCAGTTATCCGTGCCCCTGAAGAATGCATAAACGGCCTTGCCGGGCTCCCTGTAGAGCCCCTCTGCAAGACGTTCCTCGATCGTGCAGCGTTCAGAGGGTGAGAACTTCACACGCTTTCCGAGTTGCTTCCACTTCTCAAGTGCGGATTCCGGCGACTGGTAGGCAAGACGCTTGAGACCATATCCGACCATCTGGCCACGCCAGGGGTGTTTGCCGGTGACCGCATCGAGGTTCTCTTTGGGCGACTTCCGGAGTTTGGCGAATCTCTTGAGCCGTTCCGCATCGCTCCCGGACAGGTAGCGTGTGAGGTGAGTCGCAATCCCTGTCTGTCCAAGGTTCATGGCCTTGTCAGCACGGCTCCAGACCCTGTCACGGGTCAGGAGTTTCTTCTCTCTCCAGTAGCTGAAGACCGGGTCGCACGCAGCGGGCCTGGATCGACCGTAGTCCCAGATCGCGTCAATTTCGCCAAGTGTCTTGCCACCATGGCCGGTGCGCAGCAGTGCGGTCAGGTAATGGCACTTGCGACTGATGTCTGAATCGCTCTCGTCGTACCACTTGAGGTAGCTTTTCCAGTTTTTCTCGGCAGCGAGCTGCTTCAGCCAGCGAATACGCAGCAGGTAGGCCGGTCCGCTGCCTTCATGACGTTTCAGGAAACCGGCGACATCCGACTCTTTCAACGGGGTATCGCGGTCTTTGACGATTTCGTCGTACTCTAAATAGGGCAGCAGGGGATAACCGGCAAGCTGCTTTTTGAGGCGATTGTAGGTTTGTGTGTCACCTTTTTTCAGGGCCTGCTCTGCTTGTGAAAACCGGGTAAGGGCAGATCCGCTGGCGAGAGCAGGAAGCAGCAGGATCGTGCCGACGAGTAAAATAGGAAAAAATGGGGTCAGGCCCCGTTTGAAAACAACCTTTGAGAATCCCTGTCGCATACGCCTTTTCACGATCGTGAGTGGTGATGTGTCAAGCCACCGTTTCGGATGCCGTCCATAGTAGTGGCATGCTTGATAGCTGGCTATCGGGGTTATCCATGATTTCCGGATTGGACCGGAAGTCCGGGAGGGAATAATCGGGGGCTGACGTCGGTTTCACGGTTTCAATAAAAAACCCGCCGTTGAAGGCGGGTTTCCAAACCGGACCGAGAGAGCCGATTACTTGATCTTGGCTTCCTTGTACATCACGTGCTGGCGTACCACAGGATCGAATTTCTTGATTTCCATCTTGCCTGTCTGGTTACGCTTGTTCTTCGTGGTCGTGTAGAAGTGACCGGTGCCTGCGCTCGAGACGAGGCGGATTTTTTCACGAATTGCCTTTGCCATGTCAATTTACCTCAGACTTTGTCGCCACGGGAACGGATATCGGCCAGGACGGCGTCGATGCCTTTCTTGTCGATGATGCGCATTCCCTTGGTTGAGACACGCAGGCGGACCCAGCGGTTCTCGCTGGCGACCCAGAAGCGGTGGTTGTGCAGATTCGGCAGGAAGCGACGACGGGTCTTGTTGTGTGCATGCGACACATTGTTGCCTGTCATCGGGCGCTTACCTGTTACCTGGCAAACTTTGGACATGGTTCTAGCCTCGGTTTCTATTCGGTTTTCATGGCTCCGCGGAGACGTATCCACAGGCGGGGCCGGCGAAAGAGGCGAATTTATACCAGAGTGGCAAAAGAACATCAAGGCCAGCTGGCGATTTTCGTCTCTCAGTCGAGTCTCTTCGCTTCGGAGTGGATCTGGCCATTACCGGGTCTGCAATATCCGGTTCTGTTCGCACCATATCAGGGTTTACTGATTCTCGGCGCAAGCAGATACGCCCCTGTTTGGTGCAGAGGTGCTTATCCAGGTATTTTTCTGGTGCGTCAAGGCCCTTTCATGAGCGTTGCAGTAAGGGTAATTACCGATATTTCACCTTTTTCATTTTTTGGCACGCTTCCTGCTTTCCCTTCAGGCACAGAAGATTTTTCTGTTTTTTCTACAACGACATTTCTCTTCAGGGGAGAGCAAACATGATGAAGAAAACTCTGATCTCGATGGCATGTGCTGCAGCGATGGCGGCACCGGCGGCCCAGGCGGAACTTTCCGCCAACATCGGCGTAACCAGTGATTACCTCTGGCGTGGTGTTACCCAGAATGATCATGAAGCTGCCGTTTCCGGTGGTGTTGATTATGCCCATCCGAGTGGCTTCTATACCGGTGTCTGGACATCAACACTTGGTGGTAGTGCTCAGGAGGTCGATGCCTATCTCGGCTTCTCGGGTGAGTACAACGATCTTGGCTATGATGTTGGCTACATCTATTACTACTATACGAACACCGACGACGCAGATTTCTCCGAGATCTACGGAAGCCTGAGCTGGAAGTGGCTTTCCGGTGGTATCAACTACACGGTCGATGGTCAGGCGCCCGAAGGTAGCCAGTTCGTCCAGGGTGACATCTACTACTTCGCATCCGCCGCTTTTGACCTCGAGACCGTCACGCCCGAGCTCAATGGATGGGGTGTTGCCTTCACGGTGGGTTACTACGATTTCGATGTCAACAACGATGTCGACTACACCCAGCTTCAGATGGACGTCACCAAGAGCGCTGGCGACTTTGGTGACTTTACAATGACAATCGCGAATGAAGATTACACGGACGATACCTCCTTCGCTGTCTCCTGGTCCAAAACCTTCTGATCCTTTACCCGGTTCGGCACCCCTGCAATGACAGGGGTGCCTCTAAACAGAATCCCTAAAATTCTACTGGAGTACTACATATGAAAATGGTAACCGCCATCATCAAGCCTTTTAAGCTGGATGATGTTCGAGAGGCACTCGGTGATCTCGGCCTCTCGGGAATCACGGTGACCGAAGTCAAGGGCTTCGGCCGCCAGAAAGGGCACACGGAACTCTACCGTGGCGCCGAATACGTCGTCGATTTCCTCCCCAAGGTGAAAGTCGAGGCGGCGGTCCCTTCCGAGCTTCTTGATCAGGTGATCGAAGCAATCAGCAAGGCCGCCCAGACCGGCAAGATCGGGGACGGCAAGATCTTCGTCTCGTCGATCGAGCAGGTCGTCCGAATTCGTACCGGTGAAACCGGTAAAGACGCACTTTAAGCATACGAGGTAAGTACAATGGAAGATATTTTAAATCTTCGCTACGCGCTGGATACCTTCTACTTCCTGGTATCGGGTGCGCTGGTCATGTGGATGGCGGCCGGTTTCGCCATGCTCGAGGCGGGGCTGGTCCGCGCCAAGAATACGGCCGAGATCCTGACCAAGAACGTCTCGCTCTTCGCAGTTGCCTGCATCATGTATATGCTGGTGGGATACAACATTATGTATCCGGCAGACGGCAACGGCTGGTTCCCGGCACTGGACTTCTCTTTCATGTTCGGTGGTGACAATAACCCGGCTGAGGTTCTCGGTCAGGATCCCGCGGCCTGGTATGACGGCAGCTACTATTCCGGCATGTCGGACTTCTTCTTCCAGGTTGTGTTTGTTGCTACTGCCATGTCTATCGTCTCAGGTGCCGTGGCAGAGCGCATGAAACTCTGGTCCTTCCTGCTGTTTGCAGTGGTCATGACAGGTTTCATCTACCCGGTCCAGGGCTACTGGAAATGGGGCGGTGGATGGCTGGATGCAGCCGGTTTCAGCGATTTCGCCGGATCCGGTATCGTTCACCTCGCTGGTGCGACTGCTGCGCTCGCCGGTGTCCTGCTGCTCGGTGCACGCAAGGGCAAGTACGGACCGAAAGGCCAGATCAACGCAATTCCGGGCGCCAACCTGCCTCTTGCGACCCTGGGTACCTTTATCCTGTGGCTCGGCTGGTTCGGCTTCAACGGAGGCTCCGAGCTGATTCTCTCCAATGTGGGTGAAGCCAATGCTGTCGCGGCTGTCTTCGTCAATACCAACATGGCGGCTGCCGGTGGTGTTGTTGCGGCCCTGATCACGGCACGCCTGCTCTTCGGCAAGGCCGACCTGACCATGGCGCTCAACGGCGCGCTTGCGGGTCTTGTTGCCATCACGGCCGAGCCACTGACCCCGACACCGTTGCTTGCCACCATCATCGGCGGCATCGGCGGCATTATCGTGGTCTTCTCGATCGTCGGCCTCGACAAGCTGAAGATCGACGACCCCGTCGGTGCCATCTCCGTTCACGGTGTGGTCGGGATGTGGGGCCTGATTGCTGTTGTCCTCTCAAACGAGGGCGCAACCATCGGTGCCCAGCTGACAGGCCTTGCCGCGATCTTCGTCTGGGTCTTCGTCACGAGCTTCATCGTGTGGCTGATCATCAAGGTGATCATGGGCATTCGCGTCAGCGAGGAAGAGGAATACGAAGGCGTGGATCTCGGCGAATGCGGCCTGGAAGCCTATCCGGAGTTCGTCAAGAGCTGATTCTTCAACCTGGCACAGGACGTGCCTTTCAACCACTTGAAACCGGGGCCTCAAACCCCGGTTTTTTCATGTCCTCTCTTTTCCCGGCTTTGCTGGTTCATGGAGGCAATCCCGGGTATGCTCGGAAACATGATGATGGTGACAGGATTTGGTGAGAAGCTGCCCGCGAGCTGGTTGATGATATTGGTCTGCAGCCTGATGTCCTGGATTGCACCGGTCGCGGCTGACACTGATGTACTCGAGTATCTCAACAGCCTTCGAAAGGAGGCCGGCATGACGCCGCTCGGGAATGACAGGGAGCTTGCCAGGTCGGCTCAGAACCATGCCGATTACCTTGTACTGCACTTGCAGGGCGATGTCAGCCGCATGTCATCTGCTCATGATGAATCTCCGGGCCGCGAGGGTTACACGGGCAGAACGCCGCAGGAGCGTGCAGTTGCTGCCGGCTATCCTCACAAGCAGGTCAAGGAGAATGTGGCGATCGGCCATGCGACGCCAGTCGAGGCCATCGACGGTCTCATGGCAGCCATCTACCACAGGCTGGCATTCCTCGATTTCAGCATCGACCAGGTCGGCGTCGGGTCTGCGAGCAAGACAGATGTTTTCATGCTTGGTCGCTCCGATCTTCAGGCCACCTGTTATCAGCGACCCGCAGATGCCTTGCCCGATCCCCCTGTGGATTGCGCCGGCATCACCGTCACGCGTTCCTTCATGGATCAGCTTTGCGACACTGTACCTGATTCTGCACTCTTTCAGCCGCCCTGGCCCGAGGCCTGTCCGAATGGTGTCAGATTGCGGAAAGATTACATGGAAAGGTTCTGCGCGAACCCTCCGGCTGACGCTCTGCATGGCCGGGGGGGAGAGTATTTTCTGCTGTGTCAGGGGCAGCTCAGGATCAGGGCAGAGTGGATGCGCAATTTCTGCAATGCTCCGCCGCCAGGCGCTGAATACAGGTTCAGTGGCAAGCACTACATGATGTGTGAGCCTGAAAAAAAGATCGCCGCGGAATGGCTCGAATCCGTGTGTCGCAATACCTCTGAAAATGATCGTTACGGCGATTCAGGAGTCTATTACGACATGTGCGCAGTTCCTTTCAGGGTGCGTGCTGACTATCTGGGGACACTCAACCGGCGCCAGCAAATGCTCCAACCCAACCTTGTTGTCTGGCCACCGGACAAGTCCACCGGGATCTTGCCTGTTTTCTACGAAGAGGCGCCGGATCCGTTGCCGGACTATTCCGTCTCCGGTTATCCGCTCTCGGTTGAAGTCAATCCACAGGTTGCAGGCCCTGTTACGTTGAAGTCATTCCGTCTGTTTCGCGAGGAAGGTGGCGCCAGGGTTCCTGTAGAGAATACCCGCCTGCTCGATGCAGGAAGCGACCCGAACAAGCGCCTCGACGATCGGCAGTTCGTGCTTTTCCCGCTCGAGCGGCTGGAGTGGAACACCACTTACCACGCGGAGGTGATATTGAGTCTTGGAGGCAGCGTTTTTGAGAAGCGATGGAGCTTCACGACGCGCGGGACACCCGCTCCGCTGATTCGTATCGGGGAGCTGACGCACCATGTGCAGATGCCCCTGAACCGGGACGTCATCATCTACTACCCGCCAACACATCATGAGCCCTATACGCTTGAAAAGCTCGTGAGTTTCCATGGCACTGATATCGAGCTGGATTTCGAGGGGCTCGATTACAACACGGCGAGGGTCAGGTTCACTGGCTCGCAATGCAGCGACATCGAGTGGCGCTTTGCCGATGGCAAGCGCGTCAACATCGAGCTCGAGGGGTGTTGAAGCAGCAGGCGCTTCCGGTTATTCCCCGGCTTCTGCGTCCGCTTCTTCAGCCTCGACAGGCTCCGAGTAATCACAGCCACGCTGCGGGCAGACCTTTTCCGTGCCGCGAGACTTGGTTGTCTTGATCGTCAGGATGGGCCAGCTGCACTTTGGACAGATCTCCTGGACAGGCTGGTTCCAGACGGCATAGTCGCACTTGGGATAGGTGGAACAGGAGAAGAAAATCTTGCCGCGGCGCGATTTGCGTTTCATGAGCGTGCCCTTCGCGCATTGCGGGCAGCCGACACCGGTATCCACGGGTTTCTCGAGCGGTTCGATGTGCTTGCATTCGGGATAGGCCGAGCAGCCGATGAATTTGCCATAGCGGCCGTTGCGGATCAGCAGGTCCGAGTTGCACTTGGGGCACTTGCGGTCCTGCACGATCTCGGGCTCCTGCTTTTCGCCGCCCTCGCCAAGGTCTCTGGTGTAGTTACAGTCGGGATAACCCGTGCAGGCGATGAAACGGCCATTGCGGCCGAGCTTGATGACGAGATCCTTGCCACACTCGGGGCACTTCTCGTCGGTCGGCTCCTGGGTGACTTCGGAACGATCCACATTCTCGCCCGTATGTTCGACGCGGTCCCTGAAGGGTTGCCAGAACTTTTCCAGCAGCGGAACCCACTCTTCCTCGCCACGGGAAACCGCATCGAGTTCATCTTCCAGCTTCGCCGTGAAGTCATAGTCGACATACTGGGTGAAATAGTTTGTCAGGAACTTCTTGACGACACGACCCACGTCAGTCGGGATGAACCGTTTCTTGTCCATCGTGACGTATTCGCGATCCTGGAGTGTCGAGATGATGGATGCATAGGTCGACGGCCTGCCAATGCCATGTTCCTCGAGCGCCTTGACGAGGCTTGCCTCGTTGTAGCGCGGCGGCGGCTCGGTGAAGTGCTGCTCGGGCCGGATTGAGAGCAGGTCGATCTCTTCGCCTTCTTTCATAGGCGGCAGCAGCTTCTCATCCCCGCTGCCCCTGGGGGCGTCATCCTCGCCCTCGAGATAGACACTCATGAATCCGGGTTTCGCGATGGTTGAGCCGCTGGCGCGAAAAATACCCTTGTCACCGGCGGCGAGATCGGCCGAGACGGTATTGATGGTGGCGTGCGTCATCTGGCTGGCGATGGTGCGCTTCCAGATGAGCTCGTAAAGCTTGCGCTGCTCGTCGCTCAGGGCATGGGCGATCTCTTTGGGCACGTTGCGGATCGATGTCGGGCGAATGGCCTCGTGTGCTTCCTGGGCGTTTTTCGATTTGGTCTTGAAGGTTCTGGGCTTCTCGGGATGCATCTCCTTGCCCCATGTTTCGCGGATGTAGTCGCGAATGTCATCGATCGCCTCGTTTGCGAGCGTCACGGAGTCCGTCCGCATGTAGGTGATCAGGCCAACAGCGCCCTGGCCGATGTCCACGCCCTCGTAGAGTTGCTGGGCGATGCGCATGGTGCGCTTCGCCGTGAAGCCAAGTTTGCGCGATGCCTCCTGCTGCAGGGTCGAGGTGATAAATGGCGGCGCCGGATTGCGCTTGCGCTGCTTCTTCTCGATTTTCTGTACGGTCAATTTGCCTGCGGCAGCCTGATTCAGCGTTTTTTCTGCGGCACTGGCACCTTTCTCGTCGGTGATCGAGAACTGGGAAATCTTCTCTCCCTCGAGTTGCGAAAGTTTCGCCGTGAAGGATTGCCTGGCTTTCTGCAGGTCTGCCTCGATCGTCCAGTATTCACGCGGTTTGAAGGCTTCGATTTCCTCCTCGCGTTCGACGATCATGCGCAGGGCGGGGCTTTGAACGCGCCCGGCTGAGAGGCCGCGGCGGATTTTTTTCCAGAGCAGCGGCGACAGGTTGAAACCGACGAGGTAATCGAGTGCCCGGCGGGCCTGCTGGGCGTTGATGAGGTCCATCGAAAGATCGCGGGGATGTTCGACTGCCTCCTGGATGGCCCTCTTCGTGATCTCGTGGAAGACGACGCGGTGGACCGGTTTGTCCTTGAGGGCGCGGCGTTTCTTCAGGAGTTCGTACAGGTGCCAGGAGATGGCCTCGCCCTCGCGGTCGGGGTCGGTTGCAAGGTAGAGTGCGTCGGCCTTCTTGAGCTTGTCCGTGATCGCCTTGACGTGCTTGCTGTTGCGATCGATGATCTCGTAGTTCATCGCGAAGCCGTGTTCCGGGTCGACCGCGCCCTCCTTCGGAACGAGATCACGAACGTGACCGTATGAAGCGAGTACCTCGAAATCCTTGCCGAGATATTTCTTGATGGTTTTTGCTTTGGCGGGCGACTCTACAATGACCAGGTTCATCCTTTTTGTCTCTTTAGGCATAACAGTGAACTGCCGCAAACAGTGAAAATCGCCTGATGATGCAGGCGATTTTGCGACGCTTTTTTAGCAATAGCGGGATTCTCCGGGTGCTGTCAAGTGAATTTCACGAGACAGCAGGATATCTGCGGGTCAGTGTCACGGCGCCAGGCCGCCCTCGCGCTTTCAGTGCAGCAAGTCGGGAATGCCGTCGTAGACCATGTCCTGCATGACCGTGAAGGCGGCTTCCATTCCGGGCTGGTTGACCAGGACAAGCAGGACGATCCACTGGATATCATCGATATCGAGTTCATTGCTTCCGAGCGCCATGGCGCGCTCGATGACGAGTTCACGGCTGATGGGATCAAGAATGCCGTTCTGCTCGAGAAAGAGCAGCATGCCTCTGGCGTCGCTGTCGAGACGCAGCATCTCCTGCTCTGCGTAGATGCGCATGGAGCTGGAATCGAGTACGCCGGTTTCGCTCAGCATGCCCTGTCGCCAGGCGAGTTCGTCGAGCCAGTCGAATGCCTTGGTTATTTCCCCTTCCTGGAAGCCGAACATCAATGACATTTTCGTTCACGACAGGACCTTCCGGGAAGTTTCTGGAGGGGGTAGAGGATTGAAACCCTCATGCATCGGGGTTGGAGTTGATTCTGCAGAAGCGGTTGCCTGAGAAGCTTTCAACATGACCTTGCAGTTCCAGTAGCAACAGCATGGAGGAAACTTCTGCTGCCGTCAATCCACTTTGGCGAATTATTTCATCAATGGAAATGGGGTCGTATCCGATGATCTCAAGTAGCAGCCTGTACTCCTCGTCCAGCGGCTCCTCCTCGTGGCGGGATGAGCGATTCGGGATGGCGCCTCGATCTGCGGTCCTGGAAGCGGCGATGAAAGGTGCCAGTTCCTCGAGGATGTCCGATGCCTGCTCCACGAGCTTGGCCCCCTGGCGTATCAGGCGATGGCAGCCACGGGCGAGGGGATTGTGGATTGAGCCGGGAATGGCGAAGACCTCGCGTCCCTGTTCGGTGGCCAGTCTCGCCGTGATCAGGGAGCCGCTTTTCTCTGTTGCCTCGGCGACAAGGACACCGAGCGAGAGACCCGAGATGATCCTGTTACGACTCGGGAAGTGTCCCGTCCTGGGTTCGGTTCCCGGTGGGAACTCCGAGACCAGAAGGCCGTTTTCAGCGATTCGGTGCGCAAGTTCCCGGTTGCAGGCCGGGTAGACGCGGTCGAGCCCTGTCGCCACCACGGCCAGCGTCATGCCGTCAGCAGCAAGAGCGCCCTCATGGGCCGCCGCGTCGATGCCGGTTGCAAGGCCGCTGGTGATTCCCAGCCCCTGTCCTGCAAGTTCGCGCGCGAATTCGGTCGCATTCTCGCGACCACCACGTGTCGGATTGCGGCTTCCGACGACGGCAAGCTGCGGATGGTGCAGGAGATCCGGGTCGCCTTTCAGGAAAAGCCAGGCCGGCGGGTCCGGTATCTGGCGAAGCAATTCGGGGTAGGCGGGGTCGGTGATCGTCAGGAAGTGGTTATTGTCCGCCTCCTGGAGCCAGCGAAGATCATCCGTTACAAGGGTTTCATTGACGGAGGCGAGTGCTTCGATGGCCTGATTGCCGAGTCCCGCTGAACGCAGGCGGGCTGGTGAGGCTGAAATGATGGCTTCGGCGCTACCGAAGGTTTCGAGCAGCCTCAGGGTCGTTCGCGCCCCGATGCCGGGGGCGCGTGCGAGCCTGATCCAGGGTTCCGGGTTGGGAAGCATTCCCTGCTTCCGTTGGCGGCGAGTTTCTATCAGTTCCTGTCAGATCCTACCATCGGACTGTAAACCGGGTAGCCGACCTTGAGATGCCTCGGCGAGTCGGAAATGATACCGAAGCTGATATCGTCGTAAACGCGGAAGACGATGAGTTCGCCAGCCGCTTCTTCCGGAATGATGACAGGATCTCTGTCCTTGACGTCGTACCAGTACTGTTCCCGTTTCACGTCATAGCGGGCCCACTCGTTATCGAACTCGGTGTTGCGGTTGTCTTCGAACGGGGCGCGTTTCCAGTCTGTTTTTTCGTAGGCGGAGCTGTTGACCTTGAGCACGTTGCCGGGCTGGAGGCCGTCATTTGCGCCCCGATCAATGGCTACCGTCTGCCACCTGCCGCTGGCCAGGTAATGGCCGGCGACAGCGATGATATGTCCACGAACCGTGCGGGCCGAGACACTCGGGTGGTGATGGAGGTTTTCCTTGTCATGGGTTGCAGGGATGAGGCGGTCGCCCTCGCGCGCTTCCAGCCTGGAGTCGGTGATCTGAAGGACTGCCGGATCGCCATGGCGCTTGACCTTGGCTGTTGCGACATAGAGAGCCGGCATGCCGATCGGTTGATCTGTTTCGTAATCCCTGAAGGGTTTGTCTCCCTTGCGAACGATGATGTACTCGGAGACGGAAGGGTCGAGTTTTCGCGCATAGGCTGTGGCGCCCGTAGTTGCAATGAGCCGCTGGTCCCCGAAAGCGACGAGGTAGCCCGATGTTTCAAGCGTCTGCTTGTCGAGCAAGTACGGACGCATGAGGAATTTTTCCAGATGGCGATAGTCAACAGTTGGTATCGCAGAACCGCTTCTCTTGCCGCGACTGTGAACCAGTGTCGGCTGGCCGTTGACCCACTTGAGGCTCAGGCGGTCGCCGGGATAGATCAGATGCGGGTTTTTGACCTGGGGATTGGCGCGCCACAAACTGGGCCATTCCCAGGGATTCTGCAGGAAGCGGCCGGAAATGTCCCACAGGGTATCGCCCTTCGTGACGATGACCTCGTTGGGGTGTCCCGGGCGGAGTGTGACAGCGTATGCGGATGTCGTGGCAAAAAGAAGAATCAAGACGGCGATCAGTGACTTCATCTGTTTGGGTCCCTTTGGTCGACTCAGGAAATTTGTATGAAATTCTTATATCATAATCGATTATGGCACAAAGATTAGACTGTGTAGAGACTGTGAGTCAAAACAATGGCTAAACGAGAAATATTGCATTTTCCGGATCCCAGGCTGAGAAACGTCGCCAGACCCGTCGAAGAGGTCGATGAGGAGATCCGTCAGCTTGTGGATGACATGTTCGAAACCATGTACGACGCCCCCGGTATCGGCCTCGCCGCTATCCAGATCAACGTTGCAAAGCGTGTGATCGTCGTGGACGTGAGCGAGGACAAGTCTGAACCTCTCTGTCTCATCAATCCCGAGATCCTCGAGAAAGAGGGTGAGGAGACCATGGACGAGGGCTGTCTCTCGGTGCCGGAGATCTACGAATCCGTCACCCGGGCGGAAAAAATCCGCGTCCGCGCACTTGATCGGGAAGGCAAATCCTACGAGATGGATGTTGATGGTTTGCTCGCGGTATGTATCCAGCATGAGATCGACCATCTCGATGGCAAGCTCTTTGTCGACTATTTGTCCAATCTGAAACGCCAGCGTATTCGCAAGAAACTGGAGAAGCAGAGCCGTCAGGCGGTGGCCTGACCAGATGATGCCGTTGCGCATTGTCTTTGCCGGTACCCCGGATTTTTCGGTTGCGCCCCTGGAAGCCCTGATAGCCTCGCCTCACGAGGTTGTCGCCGTCTATACCCAGCCTGACCGCCCCGCAGGGCGTGGTCGCAAGCTCGTATCAAGTCCGGTCAAGCAGAAGGCGCTCGATCTCGGCATTCCCGTGATGCAGCCTGCCTCGTTTCGGGAAGATGGCGCAATCGGGAATCTCGCATCCTTGCAGCCGGATCTCATGGTGGTCGTGGCCTACGGCCTGCTTCTGCCGGAAGCCGTGCTGGACATTCCGCGTCTGGGCTGTATCAACATCCATGCCTCATTATTACCGAGATGGCGCGGCGCGGCGCCGATCCAGCGTGCGATCCTTGCCGGTGATTCCCGCAGCGGTATTTCCATCATGCAGATGGATGCAGGCCTGGACACCGGCCCTGTCTGGCTCGAAAAGCAAATCGCGCTTGCGCCGGATGAAACCGGCGGCTCGCTTCATGACAAGCTCGCGGCGCTCGGGGCGGATGCGCTTATGGAGGCACTGCCGTTGATTATTGCCGGCGATCGCAAGCCCTTGCCTCAACCGGAGGAGGGGGTTTGCTATGCGCACAAGCTCAGCAAGGAGGAGGCGATTGTCGACTGGAAACAGCCGGCCGGGCAGATCGACCGGCTCGTTCGCGCTTTTAATCCCTGGCCAGTCGCGCATGCAGACCTGGACGGCAAGAAAGTCAGACTCTGGGAAACGGAAGTATTCGCGGGTTCCACGTCGGCCGCGCCTGGGACTGTCGTTGCGACGAGCCGGGCGGGGGTGGATGTCGCGACTGCTGATGGCACCCTGCGCATAACCCGTCTGCAGATGCCGGGCAAGCGTCCTGTGACAGCGCAGGAGTTCCTCAATGCCCGTGACCTGATCGGAGCTGTCTTCCGCTGATGAGCGCATCCCGTTCTGATGCCCGCACAATTGCCGCAAGAATCGTCGATGGTGTCATGTCGGGCCAGAGTCTCGACCGCGCTCTGGATGCGCATTTGCCCCGGATCGATATGAAAGAGCGCGCACTGGCATCCGAATTGAGTTACGGGGTGTGCCGCTGGTACCCGAGGCTCGACGCGATTCTGGGTCTGATACTGGACAAGCCGCTCAAGAGCTCGCAGCAGCTTGTGAGAGCATTGCTGCTGGTCGGACTCTACCAGCTTCTCGAGATGCGTATCCCGGAGCACGCTGCTGTCTCCGAAACCGTGAAGGCTGTCAAGGGTCTGCGTAAGGAGTGGGCCCGCGGCCTTGTCAATGCAGTCCTGAGACGTTTTGTCCGCGAACGCGAGCAGCTCATGACGGGAATCGAATCGGTCGAGAGCGCGAGGCTTGACCTGCCGGCCTGGCTGCTGGAGAGAATCAGGGGCGACTGGCCTGAGCACTACGAGCAGATCGCCGCCGGCTGGATGCAACGCCCGCCGATGGCCTTGCGCGTGAACAGGTCCAGAATCGACCGTGAACGCTATCTTGCCGGACTTCACAAAGAAGGTCTGTCAGTAGACCCCTGCAGTACCGTATCGAGCGGATTGCTGCTCGAGCGAGCCTGTCCCGTGGCCGAGCTGCCCGGGTTCGCTGAAGGCCTCGTATCGGTACAGGATTGCGGTGCCCAGCTCGCTGCCGTTCTGCTCGCGCCACAAGCCGGTGACCGCGTGCTTGATGCCTGCGCTGCGCCGGGAGGAAAAACTGCGCACCTGCTGGAGTGCGAGCCGCGCGCGCAGGTGATTGCGGCGGATATCAGCAGGGAGCGCCTGCAGCGGGTTCGCGAAAACCTGGAGCGTCTCGCGCTCGATGCCGAGCTCGTGGTCGCAGATGCGGCAAAGGCCCGGGAGGTCTGGCCGGCAGAAAGCTTCGACCGCATCCTGCTTGACGTCCCCTGTTCATCGACCGGTGTGATACGTCGCCACCCTGATATCCGCCTGTTGCGTCGCGAGAGTGATATCGCCGGGCTGGCTGCCTTGCAGAAAGAGATACTCGAGGCCTGCTGGCCACTGCTGAAACCGGGTGGCATCCTGTTATATGCTACCTGCTCAGTAATCGCCGAGGAGAATCAGCTGCAGGTGAGTGGCTTTCTGGAAATGCACGATGACGCCGCAGAATTGCCCCTCTCTGCACCGGGAGCCGTGCAACTGCAGGCCGGTATACAGCTGCTGCCTGACGACAGGGCAACCGACGGTTTCTACTACGCAATGCTGGAGAAGCGTGCGTGAGGGTGCGGTGGCTGCTTTGTTTGCTGTCGTTCTGGGCGGGCAGCATTATGGCCGGTCAGATCGATATACAGGAAACGCGTGTCTGGCTCCAGGGAGAGCGGTATCTGCTTGATGCCGATCTGGCCTACGAGCTGGATGACGGCATCATGGAGGCACTTGACAACGGGATCCCCGTTGTCTTCACCATCTCCCTGGTTGTCGAGGAGGCGTCGCTGATATCGCCGGAACTCGCGAGTGATCGGCTGGATTATCACATCCGCTTTCGCCCGCTGACTGCATTTTACGAGGTGACAGGCCCGGCGGGGGAGCAGCGCAGCTTTATCACGCGCGCAGCGCTGTTCGCCTACCTCGGCGAGTTGCGCGAAGTCCCGCTTGTGGATGTTGCCGTGCTGGAGAAGGGCGCATCCTACCGCTATCGCATGAAGGTCGAGCTGGATATCGAGAGCCTGCCTTTACCCATGCGCCCGATGGCCTGGTTTTCCCCGGTCTGGAATCTTTCGAGCGGATGGAAGGAATGGCCCTTAATCCCGTGAAGTACCTTGGCACGCGGATGATGCTGGCGCTGCTCCTGCTGTCCGCCCTGCTGGTCAGCCTGCACCTCATGAGCAATGCCGTGCAGAACTCTGCCACGCTCAGCAAGCTCTATGTCCCCTTGCTGATTTTCAACAGTTTAGGGCTGCTGATTCTGGTCATTCTCATCGGTATCAGTCTGAAGCGCTTGTTGCTCGCCTATCGCCAGAACCGTCCGGGCGCGCGTCTTACCTTGCGGATGGTGATTCTGTTCACCTTGCTGTCATTGCTGCCTGTCGGGGTCGTCTATTTCTACTCAATGCAGTTCCTGCTGCGCGGAATCGACAGCTGGTTCGACGTCGAGATCGACAAGGCGATGGAGAACGCGCTGTCGCTCGGCAAGGCATCGCTGGACCTGCAGAAGCGGCAGTTGCTGCAGCAGACCAACCAGCTCAAGCGCCAGTTGATCGAGGAGGGGACTGATGGCCTGCTGGTGCGGATCAGCAGCTATCGCAATGCGGTCAATGCCACAGAGCTAACGGTTCTGGACCAGAACGGGCGCGTGCTGGCTTCCAGTAATGTCAATCCTGGCGTACTGGTTGCGGATGTCCCCGATATCGGGATCCTGCAGCAGGCACGATCGCTCGGATCCTATGTCGGCCTCGCCAGTTACGGTGAGGATCAACTGCTCCATGTCCGCGTAATCGTTGCTGATCTGGCAACCTCGCACTACGTTCAGGCGCTCTACCCCACGACGGAGCGGGTGAGCATCCTGAGTAGCGAGGTTCAGGATGCCTATGAGCAGTACCAGCAACTCAGCTACCTGCGCAAGTCGCTGAAGCAATCCTTCTCACTGACCCTGCTGCTGGTCTTGCTGTTCAGCTTTTTCAGTGCTGTCTGGGCTGCGATCTATTCTGCCCGTCGTCTGCTCTCCCCGGTCGTCGAGCTCGGCGAGGCGACAAGGGCTGTTGCCGAGGGGGACTACACGACGCGTCTCAAATCTCCTGGTGGCGGTGATGAGCTGACCTTCCTGGTCTCTTCCTTTAACGACATGACGCAGCGCATTGCGCAGGCCAGGGATGAGGCAGCGCGCAGCCAGCAGCAGGTCGAACAGCAACGGCAATATCTTCAGACGCTGCTCGAGCATCTCTCGACAGGTGTCATCTCCATCGATAGCGAGGGCATGCTGCGCACTGCAAACAGTGCTGCCGGCCAGATTCTCGGCGTGGATTTCGAGGCGCATGCAGGCGAGCACATTGCGGACATTGCGCGGCAGGCGAGATGGCCCGAGGAGTTCATCGGGACACTCAGGTCCGTCTGGGAATCGCAGATGCGCGAACGCCAGGGACAGGTCTCGATCGATACGGACTCCGGCCGCAAGGAGTTCCAGTGGCGCACGACCTCCATGTCCGGTTCCGAGGGCTATCTTGTTCTGATGTTCGATGACATCACGGGCCTCATTCGCGCGCAGAAAGAGTCCGCCTGGGGCGAGGTGGCCCGGCGACTGGCGCACGAAATCAAGAATCCGCTGACCCCGATCCAGCTCTCGGCAGAACGCCTGCGCAGAAAGTACCTCGGAAAAGTCGAGCAGGACGAGGTGCTCGACAGGGCGACGCATACGATCATCCAGCAGGTTGAGGCAATGAAAGGCATGGTCAATGACTTCTCGGACTATGCCAGACCCTCGGTTTTCAATCCGCGAGCGCTTGCTTTCGAGCAACTGCTCAAGGATGTGCTGGGTCTCTATGCCAGCGAGCGGGCCTTGCAGTGCAAACTCAATGCCGGTGATACGCTTGTCGACGGGGACGCCGTAAAGCTCAGGCAGGTCCTGCATAATTTGATCAAGAATGCACTGGAAGCCGTTGCCGGTGTGGACAAGCCGTCAGTTCGTATCGAGACATCGGTCTCTGCCAGCGCCGGCTGCCACTTTATCGAGGTGCGGATACTGGATAATGGTGCAGGTTTTGACCCCGAGATGCTTGGGAGGGTGTTCGAGCCCTATGCCACTTCCAAGCAGAAAGGGACCGGTCTGGGCCTCGCCATCGTGAGAAAAATTGTCGATGAACACGAGGGTGGAATCTGGGTGGCCAATGCTCCTCCGGGAGGGGCTGTTGTGATTCTGCGTCTTCCTGTTTCCGGTCAGAACGATGCATGTCGGCCTATGCCGGCTCCTACATTTATGAAAGAACAATGAAGCAACATATTCTGGTCATCGATGACGAGCCCGATATCCGGGAGACGGTGAGAGACATCCTGGAGGACGAGGGTTATCTGGTTTCCGTTGCGGAAAATGCCGAGGACGGGCGCCGGCAGTTACGGGAGCGCTTGCCGGACCTTGTCTTGCTGGATATCTGGATGCCTGACGTCGATGGCATCACCCTTCTGAAGGAGTGGAAGGAAGTCAGCGGGGGAGAGTTGCCAAGCCCTGTTGTGATGATGTCCGGCCACGGAAGCGTCGAGACTGCTGTCGAGGCAACACGCCTCGGTGCCTATGATTTTCTCGAAAAACCGCTCAGCATTGCAAAGCTCCTTGTGACGGTCGAGCGTGCGGTTGAGAACAGCCAGCTCAGAGAGGAGAAAAACCGGCGTGATACCGGGCAGTCCCCGGAGCCAACCGGCAAGAGCGCTGTCATCCTGCGCCTGAAGGAACAGGTCAAGCGGCTCGCCCAGCATGATTCATGGATTCTGATGACAGGTGAGCCGGGCAGCGGGCGAGAGACTTTCGCGCGTTACCTCCATGCCAGGAGCAGGCGTTCGGATCTTCCCTTCGTCGAGGTCGTCGTTTCCTCCATGGCTCCGGGCAACGCGGCGCTCGAGCTTTTCGGTCAGGAGCAGGAAAGCCGGATCAAGTATGGTCGACTCGAGCAGGCACGCGGCGGTACGCTCTTTCTCGACGAGGTTGCTGACATGGATATGGATATCCAGGCGCAACTGCTCGGTGCGCTGGAGACCGGCTCATTTCTGCGAGTCGATGGTGTGGAGCCTGTGCATATCGACATCCGCCTGATTGCAGCGACCAGCAAAAACCTCGAGGAAGAGGTCGAGGCAGGACGCTTTCGAAAAGAGCTCTTCTACCAGCTGAATGTCGTGCCGTTGCATATCCCCGCTTTGCGGGAGCATCCCGAGGATGTCACGGAAATACTGGAGTACTACAGCAACTACTTTGCGACCCATGAGCGTCTGCCCTACAGGCGATTCAGCATGGCTGCCCAGAATTTCCTGCGCCAGTACAGCTGGCCGGGAAATATCCGCGAGCTGAAAAACCTCGTGCAGCGCCTGATGATCCTCGGTGGTCCGGAGGAGATCGGGCTCGAGGAGGTCGAGCAGGCACTTGGTGCGACGCCACTGGCAGTGATGGGGGGTGCTACCGTCTCTTTCGACCAGCCATTGCGCGATGCACGGGAGGAGTTTGAAAAGGCCTACCTTTCATACCAGCTCGACAAGCATGGCGGTAACGTCACGGAGATGGCAGATGAGGTGCAGATGGAACGAACCCATCTCTACCGCAAGCTGAAGAGTCACGGTATCGCGACGAGAGAGTCGCGCAAGCATTAACTGCAACTGCATGAAGTCAAACTTGATTCCTGACCCCGCTACATGCAGTATAACTGCATAAAATCATAATAAGTGACTGTTTTCGTATAACATCCAGCTATCAGGCGCTGTCCTTGATGGATGCCGGAGGAGATGCAGATGAGATTCCTGTTGTTCTGTTTGTCAATCCTGATGCTGCCCGGATTGAGCATTGTCCACGCCGCAGACACTTCCGGCGCCAAGTCCTACCGCTGGGTGGGTTGCGGTATTACCAAAAAAGCATTCATGAGTAGCCTTGCAAAGGCTTATGCCGACGAAACCGGTATTACCATCGATATCATGGGAGGCGGTGCGACCAAGGGAATTCGGGAGGTCTCCCGGCTCAGTGCCGACATGGGAGGTGCCTGTCGTTATGTGCTGGAAAACAACCCTCTCGAGGATCAGGTGAAGATGGTGCCGATGGCCTGGGATGCGCTGGTCGTGATCACCCACAAGGATAACCCGGTCGATTCCATCTCCCTTGAGCAGCTCGAGGCTGTTTACCGTGGACAGATCGACAACTGGAATGTGCTCGGTGGTGATAATGCCCCGGTTCGTCTGTTCGTTCGTGACGGCAAGATTTCAGGGGTCGGTCGTACATTGCGTGAACTGGTCTTCAAGGACACAGGTTTCGAATTCGATGCTGCGGATACAAGTTTTCCCTCTTCCGGGCCGCTCGAGCAGGCGGTTGAGAAAGAAGCAGCCGCGATTGCTGTCACGGGTATCAGCAGTGCCCACAAGCGGGATGTCAAGATCCTCAGGCTCAACGGCCTAGAGCCTTCCTATGACAACATCAAGAATGGCAACTACCTGCTCTACAGGCCACTCTATCTCGTGCTGAATGTGGCGAGTGAGAATTACCAGGAACTACTCGATTTCGCAGATTTTGCAAACAGCCCCAGGGGGCGCGAAGTTGTTCGGGCGAATGGCGTCGTTCCCTATCTCGAGGCACCGGCGCTGCTGCTCAAGCAGATGGAACAGTGGAGTACCGCCAGCAACCAGTAACAGTTTGCAGCGCTCGGGAAGCGCTCATTGGCCAGGCCGGCAGTTTCCGTTTGTTGAGTATCCTTTCATCCCTGCCATTTCGTGTCCCGCAGCGTTATGTTGCGCTGCGGGATAAATGTGTTGACCGTGTTGTTGCACATATAGCAAAATGCGTCCTCTTTTTTGGAGGGGTTCCCGAGTGGCCAAAGGGATCAGACTGTAAATCTGACGGCTCAGCCTTCGGAGGTTCGAATCCTCCCCCCTCCACCAGTTTGTTTCGATCCGATGGGACGCTTACCACGAATCGGGCAGAAAGCGGCAATCATCGCTGTGAAATGGCTACCTGCGAGTGGCTGGAGTGGCCAATACTGCGGGTGTAGTTCAATGGTAGAACCTCAGCCTTCCAAGCTGATGATGTGGGTTCGATTCCCATCACCCGCTCCAGTTTACAGAGTAATGCAAGCCCGGGCTTGTGACCCGGCCCAGATAGCTCAGTTGGTAGAGCACACCCTTGGTAAGGGTGAGGTCGGCGGTTCAAATCCGCTTCTGGGCTCCATACTTCGCGCGGGCTGCAACTGCAACCCGCAAGACAAAATGATGTGGCGTGCGGCAAGCGCGTGAATTGAACTTTATATAAATGTTATCTGGAGACAAGCATGTCTAAAGAAAAATTCGAACGTACCAAACCGCACGTCAATGTTGGCACGATTGGCCACGTTGACCACGGCAAGACAACCCTGACAGCTGCGCTGACAAAAGTCTGTGCGGAGACCTGGGGTGGTGA
>JARRMW010000049.1:0-15834 GCA_037385685.1 Gammaproteobacteria bacterium | reverse complement strand
ATCAAACATCCAGGTTTTCGACATCGAGTGCGTTTCGTTCGATGAACTCCCTGCGCGGTTCAACCTGGTCACCCATGAGTGTCGTAAAAATCTCGTCTGCAGCAACCGCATCCTCGATGGTCACCTGCAAGAGCCTTCGAACCTCCGGATCCATGGTCGTTTCCCAGAGCTGGTCAGGATTCATTTCACCCAGGCCCTTGTAGCGCTGGATATGTTGCCCGCGCTTTGCTTCCTCCATGAGCCAGTCGAGCGCCTCGCCAAAACTCTTGACCGGCTCTCGTTTTTCTCCGCGCATGATGGTTGCTCCATCCATGATCAGGCCGTCGAGTTCCTGCCCGAGTTCGCTGATCTTGCGGTAGTCAGCACCCTCGAAGAACTCGAATGGCAGCTGCTGCTCAGTATGAATGCCATGCACCTTGCGAATGATCGCGATGGCTTTCTGATCCTCTTCGTCGCGGAGTTCAGCTGCATAGGTGTCACTCGCCTTGCGTTCTGCATTCAGGCGACCCTCAAGCTCTTCAAGCCATTGATTTAGATAATCTTTATTTGTAAGTAAATCCTCACTTACGACCGGCATGTAGATAAGCTGATTCATGACATGCGGATCATACTTTCTGCCGAGGCGCGTGATCAGCTGCCTGACTGCGATGTACTGGTTGGCCAGTGTTTCGAACGCCGTATCGGCCAGGGGTGGCGCATCTTCTGCAACCGACAGCTGTGCACCATCGAGGGCACTGTGCAGGAGGTACTGGTTGAGCTCGGCATCATCCTTGAGGTAGCGCTCCTGTTTGCCCTTCTTGATCTTGTAGAGCGGTGGCTGGGCAATGTAGATGTGACCACGTTCGACAAGCTCGGGCATCTGGCGGTAGAAGAACGTCAGCAACAGGGTTCGAATATGGGCACCATCCACATCGGCATCCGTCATGATGATGATGCGGTGATAGCGCAGCTTGTCCGGGTCGAACTCCTCGCGCCCGATACCACAACCCAGTGCGGTAATCAGGGTCCCGACTTCCTGCGACGAAAGCATCTTGTCAAAACGCGCTTTCTCGACGTTGAGGATTTTACCGCGCAGCGGGAGGATCGCCTGGTTCTTGCGGTCCCTGCCCTGCTTGGCAGAGCCACCCGCCGAGTCACCCTCCACAAGATAGAGTTCGGAGAGCTCCGGGTTTTTTTCCTGACAGTCGGCAAGTTTTCCTGGCAGACCGGCGATATCGAGAACGCCCTTGCGTCGAGTCATCTCACGCGCTTTCCTGGCAGCCTCGCGCGCACGCGCAGCCTCGATCATCTTGCCGGCGATGGCTTTTGCATCATTCGGGTTCTCAAGCAGAAAATCCGTCAATTTTTCTGAAACCAGCGCTTCAACGATACCCTTGACCTCGGAAGAGACAAGTTTGTCCTTCGTCTGTGACGAGAATTTCGGATCCGGTACTTTCACGGAAAGAACAGCCGTCAAACCCTCGCGCGCATCGTCACCGGTCGTATTGACTTTCTGCTTCTTTGCCAGGCTTTCACGCTCGATATACTGGTTCAGTGTACGCGTCAGTGCAGCGCGAAAGCCCGCAAGGTGTGTCCCACCATCACGTTGCGGAATATTGTTGGTATAGCAGAAGATGTTTTCCTGGTAGGACTCGTTCCACTGCATGGCCAGTTCTACACCGACATCCTCTTTTTCCGATGTGAACTCGAACACCTTCTCATGCATCGGCGTCTTTTTGCGATTGAGATGCTGTACAAATGCCTGGATGCCACCCTCGTACTCGAAAACATCCTCCTTGTCATTACGCTCGTCTTTCAGGACGATACGCACACCGGAATTCAGGAAGGAAAGCTCTCGCAAACGCTTTGCAAGAATATCGTAGTGATACTCGGTGTTTGTGAAGATTTCAGGACTTGGTCTGAAGTGAACCGTCGTGCCGGTCTTGTCTGTCTCGCCAGTGATTGCGAGCGGGCTTTCAGGAACACCCAGATGATATTTCTGGTAATGCACGTGACCTTCACGAGAGATGATCAGCTCTAGCTCGTCCGAGAGCGCATTGACAACGGAAACGCCCACACCATGAAGCCCACCGGAGACCTTGTAAGAGTTATCATCGAACTTGCCGCCGGCATGAAGCACCGTCATGATGACCTCTGCTGCGGACTTGTTCTCCTCCTCGTGCATGCCAACCGGGATGCCGCGTCCGTCGTCTGAAACCGTGATCGACCCGTCCGGATGGATCACAACCTGGATTTCAGAGCAGTGACCGGCAAGCGCCTCGTCAATCGAGTTATCGACAACCTCGAAAACCATGTGGTGCAGGCCCGTCCCGTCATCGGTGTCACCGATATACATACCGGGACGCTTGCGGACAGCGTCCAGCCCTTTAAGCACCTTGATCGAGGATGAATCGTAGCTCATATCGTTTCTCCGAATAACCGACACATTATACCTGACAACCCCTTCGAAAGCCTTTGTTTATTCACCTTTTGGCGTGAATAGAGCCCTGTTTTTGCAGCATTTTCTCACCAACCGCCTGTTCAAAGCCCAGGTGTTCCACGTGAAACATCGGTGGAGAGATAAGGCATCTCACAACAGAACAGTCTCAACCACCGGACACTCTCATCAAGCAAAGACAGAATCACTGGCAATCAGGCGGAATGAATAGAATCATTTGCGAATCAGACTGACCTGACCATGTTCCACGTGGAACATGCGCGCGTCGCTGACAAACCTGGAAGGGCCCGAGTCAATACTCGTAATGATTTTTTGAGAGGGTATGTTCGCCAGCAAATCCAGAAGGGTCTTCTGGTGGTCCAGGTCAAGTTCAGCGGGCAAGTCGTCTACCAGGATCGTCGGCATGCTCCCCTCCCCGCCAAGCAGGCGCGCCTGTGCAACGATCAGCGAAATAACAACGAGTTTTTGTTGACCGCGTGATAGACGCTCCCGTGCCGGCGTTTTCCCAATTTTCAAGGCAAGATCAGCTCGATGAGGGCCAACACTGGTGCTTCCGGATTTACGATCACTTTCCCTTCTCGAAGCGAGATGTTCCAGCAACCCCTTCTCTTTGTTCCAACCAGGCTCATAGCTCAGGGAAAGATCAGTGATGCCTTCGAAGTGTCTCAGAGTATCCTGAAAGAGTGGTTCCAGTTGCTGTATGAAAGCCTGTCTGTACCTGTCGACACATTCACCATGTGTTGCAAGCCCCTTCTCCCAGTAGACAACAGAATCGAAATCCGACCTGATAACGGCATTACGCTGCCTTAGTGCCTTGCGGTAGAGCTGCATTTCTTTGGCATAGGATTGTTCCACGTGGAACAATCCCCAATCGATAAACTGTCGACGCTGGTCTGGCCCGCGTTCAATGAGCTCATGACTGTTTGGTGTGATGACCAGGAGAGGCATCAATTTGACCAAATCAGATAGTCTGTTGACTGCTTGCCCGTTCAGACGCACCTGGGTGTCATTGATGGTGCGACGTAATCCAAGTTTCTCATTCCTGTTGCCGGTCGCAAGAATCAGAAAATCGCTTTTTCCAGCATGGATCAGACTAGCACTGTTTGTGGTTTTGAAGGACTTGCCGCGGGCCAGGAAACTGACAGCTTCAAGGAGCGAGGTCTTGCCAGCGCCATTGTCGCCCGTGATGATATTGAAAGTGTCCGCGAGTTCGAGTTCAGCGGAGCGAATATTTCTGAAATCCCTTATCTGGATTTTTTTCAGGTACATGCAGAATATGGTGCTTGTGCATGCTTCCCTGCATCATGCAAGCGCCTTGAGGCCTGATCAGAGGCGCATCGGCATGATGACGTAGCGGTTATCTTCCTGGTCCTTGTTCGTCATGATGGCACTGCTGTTCGGATCGGTGACGGTCAGAAGAACAGTTTCAGTATCGATGACATTCAACACATCGAGTACATAGCCAACATTGAAACCAATCGACATCTCATCGCCGCTGTAGGTGACATCAACCGCTTCCTCGGCTTCTTCCTGCTCGGGATTGTTGGCAACCAGTGTCAGGATATTTTCTGCAAAGCTGAAACGGATTCCGCGGTATTTTTCGTTGGAAAGAATGGAAGCGCGCTGCAGTGCCTGTTTGAGCTCGTCCCTGTTGGCCTCAAGAACACTACCACCGGAGGCCGGTATGACGCGTTCATAATCCGGAAACCGGCCATCAATCAATTTGGATGTGAAGAGCGTGTCACCCTGTTGAAAACGTGCATGGTTCTTGCTTAGAGCAATACGTACTTCTTCATCGCTGTCTGAGAGCAGGCGTCCCAGCTCCAGAACGGCCTTTCTTGGCAGGATGACCTTGCGTTCCTCGATAGCTGCCAGGTCGGCTGAGATATCACTCAATGCAAGCCGGTGCCCATCGGTTGCCACCGCCCTGAGTCTGTCAGCGGTGATCTCGAGCAGGAGGCCATTGAGATAGTAGCGCACATCCTGCTGCGCCATTGCAAACGCTGTCTTGTCAATCAGCGTCTTGAGCTGTTTCTCGGTGATAACGAATTCGCTGAGGGTGTCGATCGACTCGATAACCGGATATTCCGAAGCAGACAACATACCGAGTGAATAACGCCCGCGGCCTGACTTCAGTGTCGCACGGTCGTTCTCAACATCGATTTCAATATTTGCATTCGCAGGGAGTGCCTTGCAGATATCCAGTAACTTGCGAGCCGGTAATGTGAGTTCATACTCCTCGCTGCAATTGGCCGACATTGACGTCTGCAGTTCAACTTCAAGATCAGTTGCTGTCAATGCGATCTGGTCGGTTTCACACTTGATCAGGACATTCGCAAGAATAGGCAATGTCTGTCGACGTTCGACAACACCGTTGATCTGAAGAAGTGGCTCCAAAAGCGTTGTCGTCTCCATTTTCTGTTTTTTTGTGAAAATAATCCAGCACACCGGGATTACCTCAAAATCCGTGTGAATGACAGTATCAAAGCTGTCAGCCGATTGTGGATAACTCTGGTTCCTGCTTTTGTCCTGTTTGTTTCTACAGTTTATCCACAGCTAGTGCGACAGGATGCGCAGTAATGCCTGATAGTCATCACTGAAGCGATGATCCGTGTCACGCAGCTCTGCAACCTTCCGGGTCGCGTAGAGAACGGTCGTATGATCCCTGCCGCCAAAATTTTCCCCGATCTCCGGCAGGCTATGATTGGTCAGTTCCTTGGCAAGTGCCATGGCGACCTGGCGTGGCCGTGCAATCGTCCTGCTCCGTTTGGAGGACAGCAAGTCAGATGCCCTGATATTGAAATAATCGGCAACCGTCTTCTGAATATTGTCGATCGAGACCATCTTGTCCTGGGCCGAGATCATGTCACGCAGCGCATCTTTGGCGAATTCGACCGAGATGCTCTGACCGGTAAACTCGGCATTGGCGACCACGCGGCGGAGCGCGCCCTCGAGTTCGCGGATATTGGAGCGTACACGTTTGCCGATGAAGAAAGCGACTTCGTTCGTGAGGTCCACGCCAAACAGCTGCATGGCCTTGCTTTTGAGAATCGCGACACGTGTCTCGAGATCAGGTGGTTCAATGGCCACCGTCAACCCCCAGCCAAAGCGTGATTTGAGACGTTCCTCGAGTCCGGCGACCTCTTTCGGATAGCGGTCGCTGGTCAGGATGATCTGTTGCTGGGACTCAAACAAGGCATTGAAAGTATGGAAGAATTCTTCCTGTGAGCGCTCTTTGCCGGCGAAAAACTGGACATCGTCGATGAGCAGCGCGTTGAGCGATCGGTATTTCTGCTTGAAATCATCAATCGCATTGTGCTGCAGCGCCTTGACCATCTCAGCGACGAAGCTCTCGGAGTGGAGATAGATGACGCGCGCGCCAGGGTTGCTGTTGACGATCAGATTACCGACAGCATGCATCAGGTGGGTCTTGCCGAGACCGACCCCGCCGTAGATAAAGAGCGGGTTATAGGCCTTGCCGGGATTTTCAGCGATTTGTAGCGAGGCTGCACGAGCAAGCTGGTTGGATTTACCTTCGACAAAGCTGTCGAAAGTGAAGCTGGTGTTCAGGTTGCTGGTGAGGGGTTTTGCTGGCTGACCTTGCTGGCTGGCGCTTGTCTGAGCGCGCCCGAAACTTCCGGATCCCTGTGCTGCCGTCCTGTTCAGCGGATCTGCGGAAGCCACGCTTCCGATTTCGAGGCGTATTTCAGGGGCGTTACCATTCCAGACCTGTGAAGTCAGCTCATGGAACCGCTTGAGGTAATTTTTCTGCACCCAGTCGAGCACGAATGCATTGGGTGCAAGCAGGCGAATTGCGTGGCCTTCCTCGACACTTTGCAGTGGACGTATCCATGTGTTGTATTGCTGGGCAGGCAGTTCCCCTTCCAGCAAGTCAAGACAACGTTGCCAGTTACTCACTTTGATTCATTACTAGAGATGCGCTGTTTCTATATTATTTAGAGGCCGGGCGGCCTCATTCATGGATTGCAGTTTACTCCCGTGACTGAAAGTTATCCACAGCTAATGGCGAAAATCATCCGCTTTTTTCGCCATGGCAGTAAGACCAAAATCATTGACACCTCACGGCCTGAACAATACACTACGCGTCTTTTTTCAGAGCTTTGGCCAAGGTACTGACGTGAAAAGAACTTTCCAACCCAGTCGTCTCAAGCGTGCTCGCACGCACGGATTCCGCGCTCGCATGGCAACCAAGAGTGGTCGCAAGATCATCAATGCTCGCCGTGCCAAGGGTCGTGCCCGCCTGGCATCCTGAGATTCTTGCCCCACTTCGCATTTGGCAAGCGGCAACGCTTGCTGAACGGAGCCGACTTCAAAAGAGTATTTTCCAGGGCGGAACGCTCCTCGGATCGCTACTTCACCGTTCTGATGCGACTCAATGACACGGGTGAAGCACGTCTCGGACTCGCGATCGCCAAGAAGCAGGTCCGTCGTGCCGTCGACAGGAACAGAATCAAGCGTGTGGTGCGAGAGAGCTTCAGGCATCATCAGCAGGAGCTTGCATCAGTGGATTGCGTAGTCATGGCAAGGCGTGACACCGCTGCTGCAGCGAACGAAGAGCTCTTTGCTTCCCTGCAGCAGCACTGGAGACGTCTGCTGAAGCGGCAGGCCACAGCACAATAACAGCGACCGGACAGCCGCATGGATAATCTACGCCCCATACTTTTCGCACTACTCGCAGTCGTGCTCTTTCTGCTTTACCAGGCCTGGCAGGCAGATTACGGCCCCGCATCTCCTGGTACTGCGCCAGAGAGCGCACAGCAGCAATCCTCGACACCCGATGTTCCATCGTCAGATCCATCGGCTGCCGTACCCTCTCCCGCGGCTGTGCCCGGTGAGACTCCTTTCGTGCAGCAAGCTGACAATCAGACACAGGCTTCAAGCCGGATTGTGCGTGTCAGGACAGACGTGCTCGATCTCGAAATCGATACTCTTGGCGGCACGGTTGTCCATGCAAAGCTGCCGCAAATGCCTCTGAGTCTCGACAACACCGATGTCGTCAAGGAACTGTTCACAACCGACCCCTATCGTTATCACGTGGCTGAATCCGGTCTGATCGGCAGTGACGATTCACTTGCACCGAAGCATGACAAAGCGGTCTACACGACAGAAAAGACCAGTTACACGCTCGAACAAGGCCAGGACACCATGACGGTGACACTGAAATGGAACAACGGCCAGGGAATCGAAGTAAGCAAACACTTTACTTTTAAACCCGGTCTTTACGATGTTCTGGTCGAGCATGAAGTCACCAATAATAGTGGCCAGACCTGGGTTGGCCGGGAATACCAGCAACTCAAGCGCTCGAGCTACAAGGAAGAGACAGACTCGGCTTTCATGGTTTTCTACACCGGTGGTGGCATTTACACGGCCGAGGACAAGTTCGACAAACTCGACTTCGACGAACTGAGCGAGAGCAAACTCGATCGCGATACCACGGGGGGCTGGGTCTCCTTTCTACAGCACTACTTCGTTGGTGCCTGGATCCCGTCGCAGGATCAGCGCAACCACCTCTATAGCAAGTATCTCGGAAATGACCGTTACCTGCTTGGCGCTTATGGCCCGGGTAAAAGCCTCAACAGCGGCGAAACTGCACGCTTCAGTTCTGTCCTTTATGTTGGCCCCAAGCTCAACAAGCAACTCAAGGAAGTGGCCGAGGGGTTCGAGCTGACAAGAGACTACGGCTGGCTGGCTGTCATTGCCAAGCCAATGTACTGGGTACTCGAAACCATCCACGACTTTGTCGGCAACTGGGGCTGGGCCATCATCATCTTCACCATCCTGCTGAAACTGATCTTCTACAAGTTGTCAGAGACCAGTTATCGCTCCATGGCGAAAATGAAGAAATTCACGCCGCGCATCCAGGCGCTCAAGGATCGCTACGGCGATGACAAGCAGCGTATGCAGCAGGCAATGATGGAGCTCTACAAGAAGGAGAAAGTCAATCCGCTGGGTGGCTGCCTGCCGATGCTGGTCCAGATCCCTTTCTTCATCGCCCTCTACTGGGTACTGATGGAGAGCGTCGAGCTGCGCCAGGCACCCTGGATTCTCTGGATCCAGGATCTCTCGATTAAGGATCCTTATTTCGTTTTGCCAATTATCATGGGTGCGAGCATGTTCATTCAGCAGAAGCTCAATCCTGCGCCGCCGGATCCCATGCAGGCGAAGATCATGCAGGCGCTGCCGATCATCTTTACGGCCTTCTTTGCCTTCTTCCCGGCCGGCCTGGTCCTCTACTGGGTCGTCAACAATGTCCTGTCGATAGCGCAGCAATACGTGATCACAAAGCGTATCGAGGCGGAAGACACCAAGTAATGAAAACCGGGGCCTGTCCCCGGTTTTTTACTACTCTACTCTCCCCTGCCCGATTTTTGATCTTGCGCTGATACATGACGCCCATGTCGGGTCCCTCTCCAGCTCGTTCCTGACGCAACCGGCGTGGCAGATTCACATCTGTTGATTACTCCCAAAGAGCCCATGGTTGATATTCCTGCGTGAGTGGCAAGATTTAGGGTCATACATCCATACACGAGGGAATTACGATGGCGGACTGGCAAGAATCGAGAGTCATCGACAAGAAAATCTGGAATGACGAGCTTTTCAGCCTCACATTCGACACAGAATTGCTGCCTTTCAAGGCAGGCCAATTTATCAAGGTTGGGCTTGACGTCGATGGAGAGCGCATCGAGCGCCCCTACTCGCTAGTCAATGCACCGGACGAAAAACCCGGTGAAATCTACTTCAATCTTGTCGATGAAGGACCGTTGACCAGGGAACTTGCGAATATCAAGCCGGGCGACACCATCTGGGTGACACGCGATGCCCACGGCTTCCTGGTACTTGAGGAGGTCCCGCAGTCGCAACATCTCTGGATGATGGCAACCGGAACAGGGCTTGGGCCTTTCCTGTCGATGCTTAAATCCGGTGAAGCCATCGAGCGTTTCGAGAAAATCGTGCTGGTGCACGGAGTCCGTTATACCAGGGACCTTTCGTATCAGGAGCAAATTGCCGAGATCTCCAGGGAAATCAACGGAAAATTAACCTATCTTCCCATTATCAGCCGCGAAAATTCACAAAATGCGTTATCTGGCAGAATTACGCACCTCATTGAGAACGGTGAACTCGAGTCGAATGCCGGCTTGCAGATCAACGCAGACGAGAGCCATGTCATGCTTTGCGGCAATATCAATATGATCCGTGATGTCATCGCGCTGCTTGAGCCCCGGGGTATGAAGAAACACAAGCGCTTCGATCCAGGTCACATCATGATGGAGAAATATCACTGATGTTGCATGACAGCAGGGGCGTAGCCACAACCAGACCCGAAAGAACCTGATTCAGTCTCGAAAACCTGCGGGATTGCCCGCAGCTTAACCTTCGGTCTGTCGAAATCACTCTCCCTGTCTCTGGTAGCCGTGTACAGATGCAGGACCTATGCAACCCATGCACTGTAGTGATTATGAACAGTTATGGTACTGACAAGCCAGTTTAATACGAATAATGTTCAGATCGTATCCAAACAAAAACCTGTTCAGAGAATAGCATTCTCAGGAGACCGATCATGAAAAAACTGAAAAATCTGTTCATCCCTTTAAGTATTGCTTTCGGCCTGGCACTCGTACTTGCCCAGCCAACAATCGCCGGTTCCGGCTACGGCACGTCAGCCGACAAGGCAGATATCGTGGATACGGCCATCCAGGCAGGTTCCTTCAGCACCCTGGTAAAAGCCGTGAAAGAAGCCGGTTTAGTCGAAACCCTGAAGGGCGACGGCCCTTTCACAGTCTTTGCACCGACAGACGAAGCATTCGCCAAGATTCCGAAAGAACAACTGGACGCACTGCTGGCTGACAAGGAAGCACTGACGGCGGTCCTGACCTACCATGTCGTGCCGGGAAAGGTCATGGCTGCAGATGTGGTCAAGCTGAGTAGTGCTGAAACCGTCCAGGGCCAGAGTATTGCTATCGATGCGACTGACGGCGTCAGGGTTGATGATGCGACGGTGATACAGACAGACATCGTTACCAGCAATGGCGTGATCCACGTGATCGATGCCGTGATCTTGCCAGAACAGTCCTGATCCCTGCGTGATATCCAGGGGGTAATTTCCCCTGATGTTACATTCTTTGCCCGGATTCCCCATCCGGGCTTTTTTTATTCAGCGCTGGTTAGCCAGATAAGCTAATTGTTGACTTATAAGATAAGTAAACACTTACTTAATAGTGTAGCCATCGGTCAGTGTTTGCATGAAGGTGACGATCGCGTCCACCTCCTCATCGTTGAGGCCAAGATTGCCTAACTCATCACTGTTCACGTTTTCAGCAACTTCGGGAGGACCCCATCGCGTCGGATCTGTATCACGTACGTTATAGAAATCCACAACTTCCCTGAGCGTCAGGAACACGCCATTGTGCATATAGGGTGCTGAATCTGCGATGTTGCGAAGCGTCGGCACCTTGAATTTGCCGTGCTCGGACTTCCTGTCGACGCCGGCTTTGCCACCGAGACCGAGATCGACAAAGGCAACTCCATGAGGGTTGAACTGGGGATCGTTGCGAAGGTGCGGGTTCTCGGTGTTGGAGGGAACACCAAGGTTGTCATAGGTGAAGTCAGTGAACAGCGGTTTCGAGCCGTCATCTCCGGGCTGACTGGGATGACAGGCAGCGCAGTTGCCCTTGTCCTCGCGCTCGAAAAGTTCGAGTCCGAGTTTTTCATCGGGCGTCAGGTCAACCTTGCCGGCAAGGAAATAGTCGTATTTCGAGGTGAAAGGTGAGACGGCCTCAGACCGCTCAAAAGCCGCAATCGCCGAGGCGATAGCATCGTAGAGTTTCAGATCATCGTTGAACACCTCGTCCCCGAAAAGCTCCCTGATCTCCCCGGCGTACCAGGCCTTGCGGACTTTCCCGGCCACGACATGCGGTCCGGGATTGGCCATTTCCACGGGATTGAGGAATGGTTGCTTGGCCTGCTCCTCGAGCGTCGAGGCACGACCGTCCCAGAACTGGCCTCCAACATAGAGTCCCTCAGTTTTGTCGAAATGAAAAGGCGGGCTGAATTTCGCATAGGAGACGACAGGTGCATTACGGCTACCGAAACGCCCTGGATGCACACCTTCGGAAGTGGAGTGATGGTCATCCGGATCGGCAAAACCGGCTGTCGGCAGGTGGCAGCTGGCGCAAGCCTGCCCTGGCGGTGTGGAAAGGGACTCATCGAAAAAGAGTTCCATTCCGACCACCTCGAGTTTGCTCATGCCAGTCGTGTCAATTGCGGCCTTGTGATCGGGTTCAAACACACAGCCACCGAGAGCGATCGTCATCGAAAGTGTCACAATAAGGGTTTTCAGCATGTCCATCTCCCCTGCCGGCTCCGGTCCGGACTTGTTGTGTTACCTGGTAGCGGAATAGCCCACGTAATCTCTGGAAACACGTTAAAAAATGAAGCATTAGAAATATCGCATACAGTCGCGGGCTTTGTATTGCGCCAGATCAACAATGTCGGGAGATCCGGGTGTGGCAAAATAGCGCAATGAAACCGACCAGTGAAACCATCGCCGCAATCGCGACACCACCGGGACGGGGTGGTGTCGGCATCATCCGGATCTCGGGTGAAAACCTGGTTGAAATCAGTGACGGGATGATCGGCGCCCTGCCTGAACCCAGGCGAGCAGCCTACAGGCGTTTTCGCGATGCCAGCGGGGATATCATCGACGAGGGGCTGGCGCTCTACTTCCCTGCCCCGCACTCCTTCACCGGCGAGGAGGTACTCGAGCTGCAGGGGCATGGTGGCCCGATCATTCTCGACATGCTCATGGAGCGTGTGCTGGAACTCGGCGCGCGCCCTGCCCGTCCGGGCGAATTTTCAGAACGCGCGTTTCTCAACAACAAACTGGATCTTGCCCAGGCCGAGGCGATTGCCGACCTTATCGACTCGAGTTCGCGTGCCGCTGCCAGGCTGGCCAACCGATCATTGCAGGGTGAGTTCTCGAAACTGGTCCATGCCCTTGTCGATCAGCTCATCCATCTACGCATGTATGTCGAGGCGGCAATCGATTTTCCCGAGGAGGAGATCGATTTTCTTTCCGATGGAAAAGTGAGTGCTGACTTACATTCTGTCTACCAACAACTAGAGCATGTTCAGGACAGTGCGAGAATCGGTGCCTTGTTGCGTGACGGTATGCAACTGGTGATTGCAGGGCGCCCCAACGCCGGCAAGTCGAGTCTGCTGAACGCTCTTTCGGGTCGCGAATCGGCCATTGTGACTGATGTTCCCGGCACGACGCGTGATCTTCTGCGAGAGCAGATCCAGATTGATGGCATGCCGCTGCATCTCATCGATACGGCCGGTTTGCGCCACAGCGAGGACACTGTCGAGCAGATCGGTATCCGGCGGGCGCGCGAAGAGATCAGCAAGGCAGACCTGATTCTCTGGGTGTTCGATGCCGGGGCAGGGCTTGAACAGGACAGGGAGGATCTCGAGGCGCTGCCGGACGAAATCCCCGTGACGCTAATATGCAATAAAATCGACAAAAACGGCAGCAAATGCCCCGATAATCACAAATATGGACACGAAATGATCGGCTTGTCAGCGAAAACAGGGGAGGGGGTAGAGACCCTGATCGCGCATCTCAAGGCGACAATGGGCTACCAGGGCGAAGAGTCGGGTGAATTCATTGCGCGACGTCGTCACCTCGAAGCATTGAAAAAAGCCCGGAAACATCTTGATAGCGGCCGGCGAGCACTCGATCAGAGCCTTTCTGGTGAGCTGCTGGCTGAAGATCTGCGTCAGGCACAGATGGCACTCTCCGAGATCACCGGCGAGTTTACAGCCGACGATCTTCTCGGCGAGATTTTCGCCTCTTTCTGCATTGGCAAGTGAGAGCAGTGACAAGCCCGTGCTCGAGTGTCTGAACAGAATCGCCCGCTGGCTTTTGCCGCTGCGCATGCTTTTTCTCGGTCTTGCGATGTTCGGTTTTCTGATCCTGATCGTGAGCCTGTTTGCAGAGGAGGGCGGGCAGCAAGGCCTCTATGCGATGCCGGCGTTGACGCTGTTTCTGTGGGCGCTCTCTGTTTTTGTCTTCATTCTGAACTTTGCGATCATCCCGCAGCGATATGAAGGGGAGAGCGGTATGATCAGAAGAGGTCTGCAACGCCTGCATCGCGCCTGGTACTGGCTTGTCGGGCTCTTTTTTCTGTCGACAACGCTGGTGCTTCTCACTGTCACGACACGGCTCGTCATCATCTGGTTCAGGGATTTTTTCTGATCGGGCCACACTTTGGTAGAGTAGCGCCCTGACACTCAAACCGGTTCGTGATCCCGATGAATACGCAAAAGATACTGGCAGATGCCTGGTATTTCTACACGCTCAATTTCCGTTATCTGCTGTACCTCTGTATTCCTTTTGTCTTTGCTGAAGCCCTGCTTTCCGAAGGGTTCCTGACGCTCAGCGACCAGGGAGAGCAGACCATTTCGATCGGATACTATGTTGCACAGCTTGGTATTCATCCGCTCTACACGGCAATCCTCATCCAGTTTCTGCAGGTACGCACCAGAGGTTTGCCGGTTGACAGGGCAAAAGTTGTGTCCGAAGCCTTTGCGCTCTGGCCGATGATGGTGCTGCTTGTCGTGATGAAGTTTGTCCTTTTCATGATCGGATTACTGCTTTTCATCCTGCCGGGCATCTGGATTGCTGTGCGCATGGCATTTGCCGAGTTTTACCTCGTGGAGAAGAGGGAACAGCCAGTCGAGTCGATGCGCAGCAGTTTCACAGCGACCGAGCAACCCTTCTGGACGATTGTTGTCGTTTTCCTGGTTCCACAGGCATTGCTGATTCTGCTGCAATTCCTGCTCAAGAGCTTTGTTGTCGCGCTTGGCAATCTTTTCATTCTCAATGTCCTGTTGCACATGGCGCTCGTAATGCTCTCACTCTACATCACCATTGCGTTCTACCGTATCTACATGCAGCCGGAAGGGGAGAGTTAAGCGGGCAGGGTCATATCCGTTTCGTGACAGATATTTACTCCTGCGCCTGCTGTTTCTCGATCACCACTGTTTTGTCATTACCGGTAGACGAGTGCTGGACTGAGACGAAGAGCCTGGCGGGAATACCGCCGAAGTAGATGCCGCTGGGTTCACCGTTTTCGTCACGCAAGGATGCAAAGAGCGCGACACCATCGCTGTAACCGTCACCATCACTGTCAGGATCGGCAACCCAGATATCGCCAGGTGCATTGTCCTCGCTGATCCACAGCCGTCCGTCAGGTCCGTTGGCGAGGTTGTCAGGATGGCGAAACCCAGTGCGCCGCAGGAGAGCATTCTCCCGGGCAACATTGCGCCCGGGCTTCACGAAGTAGCGTACGACGGGTCTCTCTGTACCAAGCCGGATGGAGAGCACCGCGCCGTCTCCGTCTTCGCAGGTGAGTGCAGCGTAGAGATTTTCGCCGATGCGCTCGAGATCCTCCGGGCGGCAGAACCCGGTGGCGCCCGCATTTCGGGCAGCGCTTCTTGCATCAAGGGACCTCTGGTCAAGTTGCAGTAGAACCCATTCAGCCGGGCCGGTTTGGGCTTCATCTGCAACGCGAAGCACGAAAAGACGGCCGGATTCCAGATCACCAAATCGATCAGGTACGAAGCGATAGATGGACCCCGCGTCATCTTCGTCAATCACATAGATGTTTCCATCATCATCGACTTCAATTCCCTCGTGTGTCAGCGAACCGAGCAATGGTCGGGCAACAGCCCGCATGAGTTGCGCCGGGTTATCCGGCTCCGGGAAGAGTTCATACACAAGGCCGCGTGCGGCATCGCGATAGTGCGGGTCAGGGGAGCTTTTGTGCTTCTGTTCTTCCGTAACCAGCAGGCTGTTCCACTGGGTCCAGAGAACCCCGTCGACTGCTTCCCAGTCTTCACGCGTTGCAAAGAGGCGTGTCTGGCCTGAAACGAGATCGACGACCGAGACAGCACCACCCTTGCGACCATCCAGGAGTCTGTCATTGTGTCGTCTCACCTCGTGCGTTCTGTAGAGATAGCGCCCTGCATCCTGTCCGGTCTCGTTGAGGATCTGCATATCGGTCCAGTCGTTGCCCCTGTAAATGTCGAGGTGAGTCTCGTCAGAGAGGATGCGCTGGATAAAACCTGCAGGAATCTTCAATGGCCGGGTATTGAGTACGTCGGGGTCTGTGGTCATCTCCGACCAGGCGGATGACGGGAGTTGTGTAAAAGCGAAATCCGCAGAAACCGGGGGGAGCAGGGCGAGTAACAGAAGCATGGCACAGGGCAGAAGGCGCATTGAAATACCGGGTAGCATGATTATTGCGTCATTTGTGGTTTCTTCGGTCTCGTGTTTATAAGGGACAAAAGGAATCGGCACGATACGGACAAAGCCG
>JARRMW010000048.1:0-15791 GCA_037385685.1 Gammaproteobacteria bacterium | reverse complement strand
TTCATCAACCAGCAGGTACGCGAGGGAATGGATTTCAGCAAGGCAGTCATCAATTCGGCCGCTGTGCGGACCCAGCCGATCGTGCTGACGGCAGCGGCTGCCATGGCCGGTGGATTCTTCATCCTTGATGATCCCATCTTCTCCGGACTCGCCGTTTCCCTGATCTTCGGCCTCCTGATATCGACTATCCTGACACTGGTTGTTATCCCGGTCGTCTATTTCGCGGCCATGCAAAACAGGCTCGATCAGATCAAGGCGTGATTGATTAGACTCTGGAGCAAGCAAAAAGCCCCGCGTTGCGGGGCTTTTTTACTTAAGGGAAATGTTGTTTTCTCACATCCCGACTGAGTTCGGTACTGGATCGCTTCGCGATGCGGCTTATTTTTGAAAGCGGCGGGTGCGCCGCAACACCTGACTTTTCTTTGCTTGCCCAAAGAAAAGTCAGCAAAAGAAAAGGCACCCTGCTAACGCGGCCTGACGGCTACTCTGCGCTTCGCATTCCTGACTGGCGCTCGCCAACTCGCTGCGCTCAAACACGTCTCGCTTCTCTCCTGTCAAGGACTGCGATGCTCGACGCGTTAGAAGGGAAACAATCACGCATCGTTCAAACTCATCTGTAGGAGCCGAGCCCTCTCGGCGAAGATTTCGCCCGCGGTGCGGGCTCCTACGGAAATCCTGGAAATGACGCCAACTGCGACTTACGCGCAACCGAGCGGCGCAGGGCAAACAGGAGACAAGAGGCCGTATGTTTGAGTGCAACGAGTTTACGGCCTCGCCTGTTTGACCGAGTACGCGAGGGAACCCGAAGGGTTGTGCGTCGGCCGCTCCTCGCCATCCTGGCGTCGCGGCATTTGTGCGTCCATGCACGGCAGAGCGAATGGTTTTGGTGACTTTTGCCGGAACAAAAGTCACTCGGGGGCGCGCCGATGCGCGCATCAAAATCAAATCATCGCGCAGCGATTCAGATTAGAGATCCATCTCGAGAGGACGGAAAAAAGAATCAGATCGGCAGCACTTCCTGGTTATACCCCTGCTCCCGCAGCACCTTCTGCAGGCGGCGCAGGGCATCGATCTGGATCTGCCGGACACGCTCGCGCGTCACGCCAAGATCTCGGGCAACCTCCTCGAGTGTTGAGACTTCATAGCCGTGCAGGCCGAAACGTCTTTCTATAACGATGCGCTGCTTGTCGGTGAGTTGCCCAAGCCACTCCTCGACATGATTCCTGATATCACCCTCGAGCAGTGATTCTTCCGGGTCATCGCCGTTTGCATCCTCGATCGTATCGAGCAGGGGACGTTCGGTTTCCCGTCCGTACGGAACATCGACAGACGTGGAATGTTCACTGAGCTCGAGCAGGCGCCGAACCTCCGTCATGGATTTGCCTGTCTCGGTCGCGATCTCACGAACCGTCGGTTCATGATCGAGTTTCTGTGCGAGTGACCGTGCGGCACGCAGGCAGGTATTGACCTCTTTAACAACATGGACTGGAAGGCGGATGGTGCGCGTCTGGTTCATGAGCGCACGCTCGATGGTCTGGCGTATCCACCAGGTCGCGTAGGTAGAGAAACGAAAACCGCGCTCGGGGTCGAATTTTTCTACGGCGCGCAGCAATCCGAGGTTGCCTTCCTCGATGAGGTCCAGCAGCGGCATTCCGCGGTTGAGATAACGCCGGGCGATCTTGACGACAAGCCGCAAGTTGCAGACGATCATCTTGCGTCGCGCTTCTTCATCTCCCTTGTGGGCGCGGCGTGTGAAGTCCACCTCTTCCTCGGCTGTCAGCAGTGTGGAAGCACCGATCTCGTTCAGATACATGCGGGTTGCATCGAGCTCGGACCGGTCATTGGCAGGGACCGAGGTCAACTGCTTGACTTCATTTTCCTCCGTGTCATCCTCATCGAGACCCTCGGCATCGTCGCCGATGTCATCATCCACACCCGAGACGACATTATCATCAGACGCTGTATCTTCTTCAGTAGAGCTCACCTGTATCCTCCATAATCTTCATTGAACTGCAGTTGGCACATTCACGGCAGGTAGTTCTTGGGATTAACAGGTTTGCCGCTCCTGCGTATCTCGAAATGCAGAAGGGATTTCCCTTTAAATTCCCCCATTGTTGCTATCACTGCACCACGCTTGACCTTGTCACCTTCCTTAACGAAACGTTTCTGGTTATGGCCATAGGCACTCAGGAATTGCCGATTGTGCTTGATGATGACCAGCTGGCCGTAACCAACCAGACCATCACCACTGTATACAACCTCACCATCTCCGGCGGCTGTAATCTGGGTCCCTGTTTTTCCGGCTATTTTAATACCTCGCCGGGCCGGGTCGGAAGGCGAGAATGTTTGCGTTATCTTACCTTCGACCGGCCACTGCCAGTCGAGACCATCGACTTGCCTGGTCTTCTTATTTACGGCAGGTTGCTCGGGTGCTTCCGTTTTCCCGGTGACAGTGTCTTGATTCACTGCTGTAGCCGGTTTCTTTTCGTCACTATACCGTGAATCCTGTGAAGTCGAAGCGGCAATTTCCCTGTTCTCACCGGAGGAGTACAACTTCAGGGATTGTCCAGGTGAAATCGTATAGGGAGGGGGCAAGCTGTTCCAGGCAACCAGGTCAACGACTGCAATGCCCTGGCTACGCGAGATACTGTAGAGCGTATCCCCGGGTCGTACACGGTAAACCCGGCGAGCATTACCGGCATCGACAGGAGGCGAGGTCTCAGTAACAGGTATTTCGGCTTCAGGGACCGTATTGACAGGCGTCTGCTGCCGCGGGGAATAAACCTCGGCCCTGTTACCCGGTGGACCACCGGAACGGCTCTCGACAGGCGCTTTCCAGTTATTGCTGCATGCTGCAAGAAAAAGCATCTGAAAGATGATAATGAATCGCACTGTTTTCATGCTGGTCATGTGAATCTGGACAGAATGATCGCGATGCCGACAAGGACAACAAGACCCCAGCCAATATAGTCGACATACTGCCGCAACCGGTGCTCCATGGCCTCACCTCCCCAGGACATTAACCAGGCGACCAGGAAAAAGCGTGCACCACGTCCGATAAAGGAAGCAAACACGAACGGAAGAAAGGCCATGGAAATGGCGCCGGCAGTAATGGTGAAAATCTTGTAGGGAATCGGTGAAAAACCGGCAAGAAAGATCGCCCAGAAGCCCCAGTCTGCAAACCATTGCTGGGCAGCAACATAGCTATCACTGTATCCCCACTGTTCGATGAATGGCTCGATGAGATCGATAGCGAAGATCCCGATCAGATAGCCGGCAATCCCGCCGATCACCGATGTCATGGTGGTAAGAAAGGCATAGTGGAATGCTCTTTCGGGGCGAGCCAGGCTCATCGGAGCAAGCATGACATCGGGAGGTATCGGAAAAAACGAGGACTCCGCGAAACTCAAGCCACCAAGATAGAAGGGTGCGTGGCGATGACGGGACCATCCCAGAACCTTTTCGTAAAGCCCACCAAAGAGCGACATCAGATCACACCACCAAGCATCGGAACGAAGGTCACCCGTTCGAGGAACTCTTTTTCATAGCCATCAGGAGTCCGTGTGACACGAATGAGGATCTGCTCTTCCCTGTTGCCGATCGGCATGACCATGACGCCCCCGATACGCAGCTGTTCCACAAGAGCGCGCGGGATTCCCTCCGGTGCTGCCGTCACGATAATGCCATCGAATGGCGCATATTCAGGCATTCCCATTCCGCCATCACTGTGTTTTGCGCGAATGTTGCGCAGGTTGAGTTCCCTGAAACGCTGTCGCGCGAGGTCACTGAGTGCCCTGATGCGCTCGACTGTGTAGACGCGTCTCACGAGCCGTGAAAGGACAGCGGCCTGGTAGCCTGAACCGGTCCCGACCTCGAGAACCTCTTCCATGGGACTCGTCTCGAGCAACGCCTCGGTCATTCGCGCGACGATATAGGGCTGGGAAATTGTCTGTCCATGACTGATCGGCAGTGAGGAATCCTCGTAAGCGCGATGCGCCAGCGCCTCTTCAATGAAAAGATGCCGCGGCACCTGGCGTATGACACTCAAGACACGCATGTCATGGATACCCTGTTCGCGGAGGCGATCAATGAGGCGGTCACGCGTGCGTTGCGAGGTCATACCGATGCCGGCATGCTGGTTGATCATCGCGACAATTCCTCGAGCCAGCTCGCTGTCGCCGCAACCTCGTCATGGTGCGTCAGATCGATCTTCAGCGGAGTCACGGAAATATAACCGTTGCGCAAGGCGTGGAAATCGGTTCCCTCGCCTGCATCCTGTTCAGCACCGGGCGGGCCAACCCAGTAGATCGGGTGGCCACGCGGATCTGTCGCCTTGAAAACCGGTTCCGCCTTGTGGCGATGGCCCAGGCGCGTACCGCGAAACCCCTTGATGGCATCCCATGGCAGATCTGGCACATTGACGTTGAGGATAGTATCTCTCGAGAGTCTCTGGGTGAGCAGACCCTGAACCAGTACACAGGCAGCGCGTGCTGCAGTATCGAGATGCTCCGGTGCAAATGAATCGATCGAGATCGCCAGCGCAGGCAAGCCCAGAAAGCGCCCCTCGGTCGCTGCCGCCACGGTCCCCGAATAGAGGACGTCATCGCCGAGATTCGGCCCATGATTAATGCCGGAGACGACCATGTCCGGCTCCTCCTCGAGCAGCCCGGTAATGGCCAGGTGCACACAATCAGTGGGCGTGCCATTGACGCTGATGTAACCGTTGGTCTGTTTCGTCGCGCGAATCGGATATTCCAGTGTCAGTGAATTGGACGCCCCGCTACGATCCCTGTCAGGCGCTACGACCGTCACATCAGCAATGGCTGACAGCGCCCCGGCAAGGCACTCGATACCTTCCGACTGGAAGCCGTCGTCATTACTGATGAGAATCTGCATCTGGTGGTGGAGTGGGAATCGCTTCCTGTATATTTATGGCTGTCAAATATACTGGAAATGCAGCGACAGGGCACCCCATGAGCGGCACAAACGGCAATGGCAATGGAGAGGAGGAAAAGGAGGATCTCGCCGATTTTCTCAGGGAGATGGCCGATGTCGAGCCACTGAACAAAAAGACTGCCGAGCCCTGGAAAAAACGGTTGCGGCCCGAACCCCTTCCCAAAGCACCAGACGAAGACGAGGATGATTTCGCTGACAGGAACATCGAAACGCCCCAGTTTCTCGAGTTCCGGCGGGACGGTATCCAGCACCGCACTTACAACGACCTCAGGCGCGGCATCATCGAGCCCGAAGCGACTCTCGACCTGCATGGCCTGCGCGTTCTCGAGGCACGCAAGGCACTGGCGCGGTTTCTTGCCCAGAGTACGGCCCGCGGTCGCCGGTGTGTCCGCATCATCCATGGCAAGGGGCGGGGATCCTCGGAACAGCCCATCCTGAAGCAGAAAATCAACCAGTGGCTGCCACAACGGCAGGAAGTGCTGGCTTTCACCTCTGCGCCGCGCTGGGACGGTGGTACCGGGGCTGTCTATGTCCTGTTGTCACGGAAATTCAGGGACGACTACTGAACGGCAGAATTCATCAACCGCTCTGTCCCGAAATCGAAGCGACTGAATACCAAAGGATGCCATTGCATGCCTTGCGTAGCGAAGTAAGAGAATCTCCCTGACCATGAACAGGCAAGGACCTGTGTCGCAGGCCAACCAGGACGATTGGTCGCCGCAGGAGCTCGCACCGCGGGCGAAATGAAACAAGCAAACCATCATCGCTTCCCGACCTCGAGAAACAGCTGCCACACCCGCGCCACCGGATGCCAGTGCTGCTCGCAATCCCTGCTGTAGCGGAAACAGACACCACCATTCGGCGCTACCCTGCCCCGCAGATAACCGATATAGGATGCCTCGCCCTTGGCAGGCCCCCCGGTCCAGCGCAGGTAAATCAGGCTCTCGGCCAGCCCGTCGGTGAACTCGATCTTCTGGAACTGCGGCAGATGGCGCTCGATCGCCTCGTGCGTGCGCTTGATTCGCCCGGCATCCGCCTTGCAGTAATGCATCGCCAACAACGCATGCGATGTCAGGTAATACCAGGCATCGCCCTCTTCCGGCAGAAAAAGGCCATCGGGCTGTTGTGCGTCAAGAAGGCGCTCAAGCCCGCCCGGCACTACTTCCCGATGGTCCAGGTCGGTATGTCCACAATAGAACACGAGGGCGTTGGCAAGATCGAAGAGCGCATCACTGCCGACGCAGCCGTCGATCCGGTCAAGGAAATCCTTGCTCGTGAAGCCACGGTCGACACGGCTGAAAAAGCGGCTCAGCAGGTGCACGGCAACCAGTTCGTTACACTGGCGTTCCTCGACGGGGACTTCGGTGACCTTGCGGACGATGCGCTCGATTATCGCCATGCTGTCCGCATTGCCGGTCTGCTGGACATCTGTCACGAGCGGAAGGCCCAGGGAGGTCAGCATGTTGAGATTCGGACGTTTCTGGCGCAGCTCCGCGTTGAGTGACTCGTGTGCCCAGTTGCGCAATCGGTCAATGCTATCGGCCTGGGCCCCCATGCCCGGGATAACGAGTGCAAATAGCAACAAGGCCGGGAAAGAGAATTTCATCGAACAAAGGGGTTGGAGGCTTTTTCGTCACCGACGCTGGTATTTGGTCCATGCCCCGGAACCAGCACAACGTCTGCATCGAGAGTGAAAATTTGCGAGCGAATAGAATCCAGCAACTGCTGATGATTGCCTTTCGGAAAATCGGTTCGCCCGATGGAACCACGAAAAATCACATCACCCACGAAGGCGATTTTCTCGACCGGCTGATAGAACACCAGATGACCGGGCGTATGCCCCGGGCAATGGAGCACTTCCAGTGCCTGATCACCATATTCCAGGTGATCGCCTGCCTGCAGCCAGCGGTCCGGCGTGAAATCCTCGACAGGGGGAAAACCGAACATCTGAACCTGCTGCTGCAGCGCATCGATCCAGAAACGGTCATCGGGATGCGGCCCGATAACAGGAATTCCGTAATGCCGGGCAACCACTGCCGTCGCACCAACATGGTCCAGGTGGCCATGTGTGAGTGCAACCATCACCGGCTTCACGCCCTCACGTGATACAGCGGAGAAGATTTTCTCCTCGTCACCACCGGGATCAATGATGACGGCCTCGCGGGTGTCATTGCACCAGGCGATGCTGCAGTTCTGTTCAAATGCGGTGACGGGCAGTGTGCAATATCCCATGAGATCAGATGCTGTTCGTGAAAAAGGTTTCAAGCTCGGTGAGTGAATCCACGTCCCAGTCTGGATTCATCACGCCATCAGGCAGTGGTTCACCCGGCGCAAAGCGTCCTGTGCGCACCAGTGCCGTTCGCAGACCAAGGCGCTGGGCCCCGAGAATGTCCGTATCCGGCCGGTCGCCGATCATGATGCAGTCAGCCGGGGCTGCCCCGAGCCGCTGCATTGCCATCTCGTAGAGCAACGGTTCCGGCTTGCCGATCACAACAGCCTTCGTTCCGGTCGCAACCTCGAATGGAGCGACCAGCGCACCGCCACCAGGCACGACGATATGTTTCCCGTCACGTGTTTCATCAACGGTGGCATCTGGATTGGTCGATACCAGCTGTGCGCCACTGCTGATGATGAGATTGATCGCCGTTGTCAGGCTATTGAAATCAATTCCGGGACCTTCGCCGACGACGACATAATCCGGCGCAACACTGTCTTCGCGACCCTCTCTGGCAAGCGCTTCGTGCAAACCGTGGGCGCCAACTGCAAAATAGCGGAACCCGGGTTTCTGCCGAGCAAGCCAGTTCGCCGTTGCCTCGGCGGATGTCAGCAGTTGCGATTCGTCAATATTCGCAAAGCCCATCTGTGATAACTTAAGCGCCACATTTTCGGGACTTCTGATCGGGTTGTTGGTCACGAACAGTCGCTGTGATGGCGGTATGCGTGACACGAACTGCGTCGCCCCCTCCAGCACGGAGTCTCCGTGGTAGAGAATGCCGTCCATGTCGATCAGAAAATAGTGTTTCAAACTGGCCCAGGCAAGGCAGGCAAACAATGAAATTCATGATACACGCTTTGACATTTTCCATGGCTGCGCTTTTCGCGGCATCTGCTTCAACTGCAACGGCAGAGGAGTCAGCTGCAGACAAGATCACAGTCGAGGACGGCTATGTCCGTGCCGTCCCGCCGGTTTCGCCAACCTCGGCAGCCTTCATGAAACTTACGAACACGGCACAGAGTGCACACCAGCTCAAATCCGCAGAATCGGATATAGCCGAGTTCGTCGAACTGCACACCCATACGATGGGAGAAAACGGCATGCACGAGATGCGCAAGGTCGAGCAGATCGAGTTGCCTGCCGGCGAGACGACGGCGTTGAAACCTGGCGGTCTGCACGTCATGTTCATCAACCTGAAAAACCCGCTCGAGGCCGAGAGCCAGGTCGACGTCAAACTCAATTTCGAGGATGGCAGCAGCAAAGAGCTCACTTTGCCTGTCAGGAAGATGGTGCCAATGCAGGGAATGGATCATTCCAAGCACATGGACCACTCGCAACACTCGAAATAAAAGCCTTTGAGCAGCGACGATCGGCTGACCCGTTTTCTCGCACGAGCAGAACAGCTTCTCGAACGCATCGAGAAACTCCTGCCGCAAGCACCTGCTCAACCCGACTGGTCTGCGCCTGCTTATCGCTGGCGCAGTGATAAAGCCATGGGATGGCTCGAGGCCATCCATCAACCGCAAGTTCTCTTTCTGGATGACCTGCTGTGCATGGAAAGCCAGAAAGCAGCCGTGATACGCAACACGGAGCGCTTCGTCAGCGGGCATCCCGCGAATAACATCCTTCTCTGGGGTTCTCGCGGCACTGGAAAATCCTCGCTGGTCAAGGCGTTGCTACCTGCCTATCAAGAAAGCGGTCTGAGGCTCATCGAGGTCGACAAGGACGATCTGCTCCAGCTGCCTGCGATCTTTGACAAGATCGAAGAACGTCCAGAGCGCTTTGTGCTTTTCAGCGATGATCTCTCCTTTGAGGCCGCCGAGCCTGGTTACAAACAACTGAAGGCGGCACTGGAAGGATCGCTGTCCGGCCTGCCGGAAAACGTGCTCATCTATGCCACTTCCAATCGCCGTCACTTGCTGCCGGAATATTTTTCCGAGAACCGGGAGACGGCCGTCGTCGACGGGGAAATCCACCTGGGCGATGCCGTCGAGGAGAAGATTTCCCTGTCGGAACGTTTCGGGCTCTGGATCTCTTTCTACCCTTTCAGCCAGGACGATTACCTGGCTATCGTCGAGCACTGGCTGCAGCAGAGCGGACAGGAAATGAGCGAGGAGACGCGCCTGCTGGCCTTGCAGTGGGCAACGCAGCGCGGTTCGCGCAGCGGACGTGTTGCCAGGCAGTTTGCGATCGACCTTGCTTCGCGCTGAGAAACCGGGAGACACGCAGGGTCCTGCCATCAGATTGCATCTCCATAGTGGATAATCCCCGATGTAACCGTTAACCTTTCCCTCTTTTTTTGAAACCGCGTCGATTGATGAGCGAGACCCTCCACTCCCTGTCACAACTCAGCCTGCCGGCGACCGCCGGGGAACGGTTTGCGCTTGGTGGAGTCCGGGGCAGCGCACTGCCGATGCTGATTGCCGAAGCGGCAATGCGTCACACTGGCCCTCTCCTTGTCATCACACCGGATGTCCAGAAAGCACACCAGCTGGAACTCGAGACCCGCTTTTTTCTCGAAGACGCCCGTCTCTCTGTCCAGACCTTCCCGGACAGGGAGACGCTTCCCTACGATGTCTTCTCGCCTCTGCCGGAACTCATCTCGCAGAGGCTGACGATCCTGCATGGCCTTCAGCAGCAGAAACGCGGCGTACTCGTGGTACCCGCCGGGACACTGATGCATCGCCTCTGCCCGCCCGCATTCGTGCACGGGCACAGCTTGCTGATCAGCGAGGGCGAGACGCTCGACCTCGAAGCGATGCGCGGCTCGCTCGAACAGGCCGGATACCGCTACGTGTCGCAGGTGCTCGAGCACGGTGAATTCACTGTGCGCGGTTCGCTGCTTGACCTTTTCCCGATGGGAAGCAGCCTGCCCTACCGTATCGACCTCTTCGACGACGAGATCGATTCGATCCGCACCTTCGATCCGGAAACACAACGCACGATCGAGAAAGTCGAACGTATCAGTATGCTGCCAGGTCGCGAATTCCCGACCGACGAAACAGCGATCAGGGCGTTCCGCCAGAATTATCGGGCAACCATCGAGCATGACCCGAATGTCAGCATCATCTACCAGGAGGTCAGCGACGGCCGGTTTCCGGGGGGGATCGAATACTACCTGCCTCTCTTTTTCGAACAAACGGCAACCCTCTTCGATTATCTTCCCGACAACACCCTGGTGATGGCTCCTGCAGACATCACCGAAGCAACCGGTCATTTCGACGAGATGGCCAGGGATCGCTACGAACTGCGCGCCCACGACAGGGAGCGGCCAATCCTGCCACCACGCCTGCTCTTCATGGACAGCGACGAGATGAGCGCTGCGATGAAGCAACATGCCGGCTTGCTGTGGCAGCCAATGAAGATCGACGAGCGCAGAAAGGGCATCGCCACTTTTGCGAATCTCGAAGCACGCAATTTGCCTCCACTCGCCCTCAATGCAAGGGCGACCCGCCCCGCAGGGCTTCTCGAGGACTTTCTTTCCGGCTTTGCGGGGCGAACGCTGTTTACCGCGGAAAGCGCAGGAAGGCGCGAACATCTTGTCGAGATGCTGGCAGGCTTCTCGATGAAACCGCAGCTGGTTGACGACTGGCAATCCTTCATTGCATCCGGCAGCACGACCTGCCTGACCACTTCCCCCGTCGAGGAGGGCTGTGTTCTCGGCGACGTGGCACTGGTTCCGGAGAGCGCCCTGCTCGGCGAGCGCGTGCGGCAGGCCCGCCGACCACGAGGATCATGGCGTCGGCCGCTTCCTCGGCCTGCAGAGCATCGAGGTGGGTGGTGAGACGCAGGAATTCCTGACACTGCAATATGCCGGCAAGGACAAGCTCTATGTGCCCGTCTCTTCGCTGCATCTGATCAGCCGCTATGCAGGCGCCTCGCCCGAGAACGCACCGCTGCACAAGCTCGGCACAGACCAGTGGGAAAAGGCAAAAAAGAAAGCTGCCCAGCGCGCCTTCGACGTCGCGGCAGAACTGCTCGATATCTATGCGCGCCGCGAGGCCAGCAAGGGGATTGCCTTCCCGCCGCCCGGCGATGAGTACGCCGCTTTCGCCGCAGCCTTCGAATTCGAGGAGACGCCGGACCAACAGGCAGCTATCGATGCCGTGATCGAGGACATGCAGTCAGAAAAGCCGATGGACCGCGTGGTCTGCGGGGATGTCGGCTTCGGCAAGACAGAGGTCGCCATGCGCGCTGCCTTCATGGCTGTCATGAACGGACAACAGGTCGGCGTGCTGGTTCCCACGACGCTGCTCGCCCAGCAACATTTCAACAACTTCGAGGACCGCTTCGCTGACTGGCCCGTGAAGGTTGCCGGCATGTCGCGTTTTCAGTCCGCCAGGGAGCAGAAAGCAGTGATGGCCGGGCTCGATGCCGGCGAAATCGACATCGTCGTCGGCACCCATGCTCTGCTCAAGCCCGAGATCAAATTCAAAAACCTCGGGCTCGTGATCATCGATGAGGAACACCGCTTCGGGGTTCGTCACAAGGAGAAACTCAAGTCACTGCGCGCCCAGGTCGACATGCTGACGCTGACAGCGACGCCGATCCCGCGCACGCTGAACATGGCGATGACCGGCATGCGCGATCTTTCTATCATCGCTACTCCACCTGTCGCACGCCATCCCATCAAGACCTTCGTGCACCAGTGGAGCGATGCCATGATCCAGGAGGCAATACGGCGCGAGATGAGTCGAGGTGGCCAGGTCTATTTCCTGCATAATGAGGTCAAGACCATTGACAACATGGGCGAGCGCCTGCGCAAGCTTATCCCTGAGGGACGCCTCGAAATCGCCCATGGCCAGATGCGCGAGAAGGAACTCGAGCGCGTGATGCGCGATTTCTATCACCAGCGCTTCCAGATTCTCGTCTGCACGACCATCGTCGAGTCCGGCATCGACGTGCCGACAGCCAACACCATCATTATCAACCGCGCCGACAAGCTCGGACTGTCGCAACTGCACCAACTGCGCGGCCGCGTCGGACGTTCACACCACCGCGCCTATGCCTACATGCTGACACCACCGGCAAAATCGATGACGGCGGATGCGAAGAAACGGCTCGAGGCAATCGAATCGCTCGAGGATCTTGGTGCGGGTTTTACGCTTGCGACGCACGATCTGGAGATCCGTGGCGCAGGCGAACTGCTCGGCGACGAGCAGAGCGGCCAGATCACAGAGGTCGGCTACGCGCTCTATACCGAACTACTCGAACGCGCCGTCAAGGCAATCAAGAGCGGGCGACAGCCCGAGCTGGATCGTCCGCTCGACCACGGCGCGGAGATCGATCTCGGCATACCTGCACTGATCCCGACGGACTACCTGCCCGACGTACACACCCGCCTGGTTCAGTACAAGCGCATCGCGAGCGCTGAAAACAGCGAAGAACTGCGCGAACTGCAGGTCGAGATGATCGATCGCTTCGGCCTGCTGCCACAACCGCTGAAAAACCTCTTCGCGCTGACGCGCATCAAGCTCAGGATCCAGGAGATGGGCATCCGCAAACTCGAGGCCGGCGATGCAGGTGGGCGCCTGCTGTTCGGGGAAGAACCGAAAATCGACTTCACGACCGTCATCAGGCTGATACAGACAAAGCCGGACGAGTTCAGGCTGGACGGCCAGGACAAGCTGCGCTTCTTTGGAGATTTCGAGGATCCGGAAACGCGGATCGACCGGGTCGAGACTGTTCTTGCGAACCTTGCCGCGTGAAGCAGTCAGCGGCAGGAGCGGATGGTTTCGTTATCTCTGCAGATGGTGAGCGCGCGCGCCGGACTGACACCGACCCCCACTCGATTATTCGGCAACCAGTCCGATGATCGATGTATAGGTGTGAATCCCCCATCCACCATAACGATTCAGCTCCGGTGCATACATAGCAGAGATGGAACCGTCGAGATAGAGCGCATTCGGGGCATCGAGCCTGTCGCGAAAGAGCGTGGCAAAGTCGTGAAAATTGACCGGCATGTCCGAAATCGCAAAGACCACCCTGCCCTCGCGATCGACACCGACACCGTTACGTACGTAAAGGCTGGCCGATGACTCGATAAAGCGCGGATGAAGCTGGCCATTCCTGACCAGCAACGGGCCTGACTGGATCGCATGCAGAACCTTCTGCTTCGGATTGTAGTCGCGCGTATCGACAACTGCCGCATCTTTATCAGTAATGAAAAAGACACCGTTCGGAAGCAGAAAGAAATTACCGCCGCCATCTTCCCGGTTGAGCCGGTAGTAGCGCTTGCCATTCTCGATGTAAAGGCCAAGCGGCGTAAAGCTCTTCGAATAGATGCCGCCATTGGTGGCAAACAGGAGTTTCTTTCCCGCTTTTTCCAGATCATCACGCAATGCCTGTATGGTTCCATAGGCAGTGCCATCAGGACGTTTCCAGTAGAGCCCCAGTTGCTGCTCCTCACCCTTCTCGAGAAGGACCACATCGTAGCTGGCATCTTTGTGTTTGATACTAAACATGGAAAACGCAAACGCAGTCGATGAACCGGCAAGCAACAGAAAAAACAGCAGGACGAGCCGCATGATCAACTTTTTCACATCAAACGCCGCAGACACTGCAACCGGGATCTTTCCCGTAGCGGACCTGCTGGAACTGGCTGGTCAAACCATCGAAAAGCAGCAACCTTCCTGTCAGCGTCTCACCAGCACCCGTGATGAGCTTGACGGCCTCGAGTGCCTGCATGACACCGATGATGCCGACAACGGGGGAAAGGATACCCTCTGCTGCACAAGTTTCCGCAAAGCCCTCTCCACCGAAGAGACAGTGATAACAGGGTGATGCTTCCTGGCGGAAATCGAAGGTCGTGAGCTGTCCATCAAAACGGATCGCAGCGCCCGAGACAAGTGGTGTCCTGGAGGCATAACAGGCGGCATTGATCGCGAAGCGGGTCTCGAAGTTATCACTGCAATCGAGAACGACATCGGCGTGCCGGGCCTGGTCAATGAGTTCATCGTCTGCCAATTGCCAGTCGATGGCCGTTACGTTGATATCAGAATTCAGAGAGGCGATCGTCTCCTGCGCAGAGAGCGCCTTGGGCTGATCGATCGCTGACTCCCTGTGGATCACCTGCCGCTGCAGGTTGGAGAGCTCCACACGGTCGAAATCACTCAGCACGAGGTGACCGACACCTGCAGAAGCCAGGTAGAGGGCTGCTGGCGACCCGAGCCCGCCTACTCCGATCAAGAGCACCCTGGCAGAGGCAAGCTTGCCCTGCCCTTCACTCCCGATCTGCGGCAAGCGGATCTGGCGGCTGTAGCGCTCTTCGAATGGAAAGTTCGACATGTATAAAGTCTATCGCATCATGTGTGCTGCAGCGCTGAAAATCAGGCTTGACGCGCCATGGCGATACCCGAACAATGCGCCCATGAGTCAGACACCCTCCTCCTGGCAGACCTACAAGCGGCTGCTCAGTTACGTCAAGCCTTACATTACGGCGTTTGTTGTCGGCATCCTCTCGATGATCCTGCTCGGTCTCTCGGATTCGGCGATTCCTGTCCTTATCAAACCTCTGATGGATGGCGGGTTTGTCGAAAAGGATATCAACAGCCTCAAGCAGACCCTCGTATTCCTGATTCTGCTGTTTCTGGCAAGGGGGATTTTCAGCGTTACCTCCACAGGCATGATCACCTGGGTTGCAGGCAAGGCAGTTATCGACATCCGAAGGCAGATGTTCGGCAAAATACTGTCCCTGCCGACGACCTATTTTGACAACACGACGACTGGCAGTACGGTATCCAAGGTCACCTTCAACGTCACGCAGGTGACACAAGCTGCCACGCAGACGATCACCACCCTCATTCGTGACAGTGTCACAGTCATCGGCCTGCTCGCAGTCGCTCTCTACCTAAACTGGCAACTGACATTCCTGATATTCATCATCATCCCGCTAGTGAGTTACATTGCGAAACTCTTTGCAGCACGCATGCGGAGTCTAAGCCACAGAAACCAGAACACAGTCGGCGAGATGACGCACGTTCTTGAGGAGACCGTCAAAGGCCACAAGGTCGTCAAGACCTTTAACGGAAGGGCTTACGAGCAAAACAGGTTCTTTGACGTAGCCAACCGCCTCAGGCTCGGTCAATACAAGGTCATACTCGCCGGTGCTGCCAATACATCGGTGATCGAGATGGTCACAGCCATCATGATCAGTATTGTCATATTCTGGGGAACCCTGCAAGCAATCGCGCTCAACCACACACCGGGGCATCTGATCGCATTTTTCGCTGCGCTCGGACTGATGATGTCACCAGCCAAGCGACTCGCCTCAGCCGTCCAGCCATTACAGCGCGGGCTTGCTGCAGCCGAATCCATCTTCAGCCTTCTAGATGAAGAAGAGGAGAGGGACGCCGGTCGCCAGGAAGCAGGCAGGCTCCAGGGTGATATCCGTTTCGAGCAGGTCAGTTTCAGGTACCCGGGAACAGAGACACTGGTCCTGGAGAATATCGACCTGCATATCGGACAGGGCAAGACCGTTGCTCTCGTAGGGCACTCGGGTAGCGGGAAATCGACTATCGCGAACTTGATCCCGCGCTTCTACGATCCACAGCAGGGAGACATTCTCATCGATTGTCAATCTTCAGCAGGATTCACGCTAGAGAGTCTCAGGCAAAACATC
>JARRMW010000047.1:0-11595 GCA_037385685.1 Gammaproteobacteria bacterium | reverse complement strand
GAGCGCAGCGACAAGCCCGCAAGGCTCTTTTCTCAAGGCGAAGCCGGGATGTTCGCTGTTTCCTTGAATGTCATGACGACTTCCATGTTGCCGGCCAGTTTCTTGGCAACCGTATAATCGAGAGTGACGACGTTATAGGCGCCTCTGCGCTGGATGTTGACATTTCTCGGCGTGAGGCTGTAGACACCATTGATCCTGATACGTTTCATAACCATATTCCGAACCGTACTTGCCGGCTTGCCGATGACATCATCGTCGGTCTGAAGATCCTGCATCATCTTTTTCAGCGTCCAGTTTTCCAGGTAAGTCGGCCCGACCTTGAGGCCGAAGAAGCCAAGCGCGCCGGCCATGAGAAGAAAAACCAGCAGGCCGATGATTGAAAGACCCTGTTGCTTTTTCATGCTAGTCAATTGCATTTCCTATTCTCCCCCAGTTAATCGGCATTCCGTCCATTTCCGGATCGAAATGCATCCAGATGTATGTCGCTTTCCCGACAAGATTCTCATCCGGCACAAAACCCCAGCAGCGGCTGTCATTGCTGTTGTCGCGGTTATCACCCACGGCAAAATAGTTACCCTCTGGCACCGTGACCGGCCCATGCGCAAGAAAACTGCACTGGGGGCTCGGAAAATCCGGACGCCGCTCATCGACCAGGATCTCGTGCCGGACCCCTGTCAGGTTTTCGCTCGCATGCAGAGTGCCGGTATGGTTCACTCCGGACCCCGTACCCTGGTAACGTCCGATCAATTCGACAGGCTGTGGCTCACCGTTAATATAAAGTGTTTTGTTGCGATATGCGACTGTGTCCCCGGGAACAGCGACGATACGCTTGATGAAGTCGGTCTTGTTATCGACAGGATAACGGAAGACAGCAACATCACCACGTTCGGGCGATCCCGTGTCCAGTATCCTGGTATTTGTGACGGGCAGACGCAGGCCGTAGGAAAACTTGCTCACGAGGATAAAGTCACCGACAAGCAGCGTCGGCATCATGGAGCCCGACGGAATCCTGAAAGGTTCTCCGATAAACGAGCGGATCAGGAGCACGATCAGCACGACGGGAAAGACAGACCGCGAGATATCCACGACCAGCGGGAGTTTCCCACTCCTTTTTCTCGCAAAAACAAGTTTGTCGATCAGCAGGATCACGCCCATGACGACAGTTGCGATGACGAGAATCAATCCAATGTTCATTGCCATATTCTATCCGGTTTGCGATAGGGAGACGGACGGACGATCGCGTCAGTTGTCCTGCCCGACCTTGAGTACGGCAAGAAAGGCATCCTGGGGAATGTCGACCTTGCCGATCTGTTTCATGCGTTTCTTGCCCGCTTTCTGTTTTTCGAGCAGCTTGCGCTTGCGTGTGACATCACCACCGTAACACTTTGCGGTCACATTCTTGCGCAGCGCCTTGACTGTCGAGCGCGCGATGACCTTGCTGCCGATCGCGGCCTGGATCGCGACCTCGAACATCTGGCGCGGGATCAACTCTTTCATCTTCTCGGTGAGTTCACGACCCCGTGACTGCGCATTCTCCTGATGCACGATGGATGACAGCGCATCGACCTTTTCGCCGTTGATGAGAATGTCGATCTTGACCAGCGGCGCAGACTGGAAACGGCGGAACTCGTATTCGAACGAGGCATAGCCACGGCTCACCGATTTCAGGCGGTCGAAGAAGTCGAGTACGACTTCGTTCATTGGCAACTCATAGGTGATCTGCACCTGGCCACCGAGATATTGCATGTTCTTCTGCAAACCACGTTTCTCGACGCAAAGGGTGATCACGGGTCCGAGCATGTTCTGGGGCACGAGGATGGTCGCCTCGATGATGGGCTCGCGAATCTCCTCGATCTTCGACGGATCCGGCAGTTCGGCCGGATTGTCGATCTTTACGACTTCTCCGTCACGCATCAGCACCTCGTAGACAACGGTCGGTGCCGTCGTGACCAGGTCGAGATCATATTCACGCTCGAGACGCTCCTGCACAATCTCCATGTGCAGCATGCCGAGAAAGCCGCAACGGAACCCGAAACCGAGCGCCTGGGAGACTTCCGGCTCGAAGTAGAGTGCAGCATCGTTCAGACGCAGCTTCTGCAAGGCCTCTCGCAGATCCTCGTAATCATCGGAAGTCACGGGATAGAGACCGGAGAAAACACGTGGACGCATCTCCTCGAAGCCTGGCAGCGGCTTGCTTGCCTTGTTGTCCGTATGCGTGATGGTATCACCCACCGGCGCGCCGTCGATCTCCTTGATACCGGCAATCAGGAAACCGACCTCGCCCGGCCCGAGCATGCCTGTCGCAGTTTGCTTGGGGGTAAAGATACCGACGTTATCGACCTGGTGCGTGCGCCCGGTCGACATGATGGTGATCTTGTCCTTCTTGCTGATGCTGCCGTTGACGACACGGATCAGGGAGATGACACCGACATAGGGATCAAACCAGGAGTCAACGATGAGTGCCTGCAACGGCGCGTTTTCGTCGCCCTCGGGAGGAGGAACCAGCTCGACGAGCTGCTCGAGCAGATCCTCGATACCGATACCGGTCTTGGCGCTGACGCGCAACGCATTCTGCGCGTCGATGCCAATGATCTCCTCGATCTCGTTGATGACCCGCTCCGGCTCGGCCGATGGCAGGTCGATCTTGTTCAGCACCGGAATCACCTCGAGTCCCTGCTCGATGGCCGTGTAGCAGTTGGCGACACTCTGGGCCTCGACGCCCTGGGCTGCATCAACGACCAGCAAGGCTCCCTCGCAGGCAGCCAGCGAGCGCGAAACCTCGTAGGAGAAGTCGACGTGACCGGGCGTATCGATGAAGTTCAGCTTGTAGGTTTCACCGTTCTTTGCGGGATATTTCAGCGTGACGCTCTGGGCCTTGATGGTGATGCCGCGTTCACGCTCGAGATCCATCGAATCCAGCACCTGTTCTGCCATCTCTCGCTCGGTCAGTCCGCCGCAGATCTGGATAAAGCGATCGGCAATGGTCGATTTACCATGATCGATGTGGGCAATGATGGAGAAATTGCGGATGTGGCTGAGATCGGTCATGCAGTCAGGATGATGCTCGAAAGGACAGGAGTGAAAGGTGCTGTCCCGGAAAAAGCGCAATCATAGCAAAGATCCGTATCCTTCAGGAGTCTTTCGCATGATCCGTTGCGGGCGATGAAAGAAGAAAAAACCCTGCTGAAAAGCCTCAGGCCGTCCGGAATGGCAGCGGTTCCGAAGCAACACTCGAGGAAGTCACACCTCCCCGTTATCGTCACCCTCATTCAACTCCAGCATGGGGACACTCTGGACAGCGCTTCCGGCAATGCCTTTCACGGAACCGTGCATTTGCGTGGTGTTGAGCAGGACCTTGCGGATCTGCTTTTCGCGTTTTTTCCAGATGCCCTGCATGGCGCGCTTCTCGGATTCGAGATCTGCCTGCATCTGGGTAAAACCCTCGACAATCGCCTCGACCTGCATGCGAAACTCGTTGCCTGTGAGATAGTCGTAGAGCATGTCCATCTTGTCACCCCGGTTTTCCTGGGCGGAGACCGCCTGGTCAAGACGAATGAGACTCTCGCGCAACACGGCCGCAAGCCCCTGGAACTCGCTGAAAGTACAGATCCAGACACCGTCCCTGAGTCCCATACGTGGCATATCCGCTGGCATCGCAGCGGTCACCAATACGCCGATATCAGCGCCCTTTTCACGAATGTCATGCTTGAACTTCTCAATCCATGAGGGTGCGAAATGTTTCGCACGCTTGCTCTCGTAATAGATGCTGCCGCAATTGCTGCGTGACCTGGTATTGATGACCTGCAGGCAATCAGCGCCATGCGCCCCTTTCTTGATCTCCTCGATTGTATCGAGCGGAAAAGTCGTGACCAGATAATCCTCGATCACCAGCTCCTGCGCCTCGCCCTGCAGCTGCATGGATCCCTGCTCGGCCTTCCGCTGAGCTTCGGTGAGCTGTTGCTTGAGCTGTTCTATTACCTGTTCGCGTTCCGAGAGTTTCAGCAGCGCCTTTTCTTCCTCGTTCTTGCGAATTTTCGCGCGCTCGTCGCTGAGCATGGCGGTCAGCTTTTTCTGGGACTCGGCCTCGAGCACGTCGCGAAGCTCCTCTTTCTCGCGCTTCAGACGTTCCATTTCAGCCGCGAGCTTGTTAAGTTCACGCAGACGTTCCGACTTCTCGTTGAGCTCATTCTGCAGCAAGGCAAAGCGTTCGGCCTGCTCCTGCTCCAGGGAAGTCCGCAGCTGCACCTGGAGTCGCTTCTTCTCCTCGCTGATCGCAACCCGGACTGCCTCGGCAACAGCCTGCTCGTGCGCTCTCTTCTGCGCCTCCAGTGCTGCCTTCTCGGATTCGAGCTCTTCAAACTGCTTGCTGTATCGCTGCTGTTCATCGGCCAGCTTTTGGCGAAACTTCCTTGCGAGTTCTTCCTCGACCTGGTGATAGAGAATGTCGTTGACATCGATATCGCCACCGCAATGGGGACACTGGATATGCCGTGTCTGGCTGTCGGAGGTTGATGCCATGACCCTGACTAGAAGCGGTAGCCGTAGTTGATCGTGACCAGGTCGAGACCATCATTCGGCTCCTCGAAACCGGCATTGGAATAGTGGATATAGCGCAGAGTCCAGTCATGCGGGCCAGTTCTGAAACCGGCACCGACGCGATCCTCAAACTGAAAGCTGGAACCGAGTTCCCGCAGGCCGACACTCTTCTCGGAAACCCATGTCAGGCCAATCCCGAATTCAACGAATGGTTCCAGCTTCCCGGAGGTCTTGAAATTGTAGGTCAGGACCGGAGAAACGGAGACAGCAGTCGCCGGCCTTTGGCTGTCGGTAAAACGGCTCAGGGCAAGTTCGTAATAGGTCGAAAGATAGCCTGTTCCTGACTCGAACCAGCGATAGTCGGTGTCGCCACGCAGGCCGATTCGAAAAGGTGTATCGAAATCATCCGACCAGCCCGCCGAGAAAGTAGCAGCATTGAACAAACTGGCCTGGGAAGCTGGCGGTAACAGCACGGCAACCGAGAGCGCGATCAGTCTCTTTTTCATGAAAGTGTCCGGATCAATCAAACTCCGGCCACGTTAGACAAGATGACCTGCCATTTCAAGCACCCGTGCCGAACGAACGTTCAGCGATGAAAAGCGAGACACAGGCCCGAAACAGTCAGTCATACTCGCTGTCTTTCCAGGTCCGGATCGCCGTGAAGACTTCCTCGGCCCGGTCAAGAGGACGACCGGCATGGCGTTCGGCAGCCGCAATGACCTGCGGGACATTACACCGCAGGAAAGGGTTCGTCTCGAGTTCGTCAGACAGCAGCGAGGGCACTGTCGGCTCATTGCGCTGCCGCGCGGCGCGATCCCGCTCGATGCGCTGCCGGATCGCCTCGCTGTCAGGCTCGACCCACTCTGCAAAACCGAGGTTATCGAGCGTGTATTCATGTGCACAATAGAGCCGGGTCCGGCGTGGCAGTGCCGCGATCTTCGAAAGCGATGCATGAAGCTGTTCGTGCGTTCCGCTGAACACACGTCCGCAACCGGCAGCAAAGAGCGTGTCTCCGCAAAAGAGCCTGTCACCACAGAGGTAGGCGACATGACCCTCGGTGTGCCCGGGGACATCGAGGACCTCGAATGTCGCTTCGATTTCGGGTATGTGTATGCGGTCGCCTTCGCTGACACGCTGTGTGAGGGTGGCAATTGGCTCGTTTGCCGGTCCGTACACCGGGATTCCGGGCCAATCAGCAAGCAATTCACGAATCCCGCCCGTGTGATCGCCGTGCTTGTGCGTCACGAGTATTGCCGCGAGTTTCAGGCCGTTCTCTTCGAGATGGGCACGCACCGGATCATCGTCACCCGGGTCAACAACAACAGCATAACCTGTATCTGTATCACTCAGGCACCAGATGTAATTATCCTCGAAAGCCGGAATCGGTGTCACCGTCACTTGTAAAGCTCCTCCGGATCAATCATGGGCTCGGAGGCGATAGTCACCTTGTCACCCTCAACCTCGAGAAAAAAGCAGCTCCTGCGCCCGGTGTGGCAGGCGGGTCCTGTCTGATCGACCTTCAGCAGGATGGTGTCACCATCGCAGTCGAAGGCCATGGACTTGAGGAGTTGTACCTGTCCGGAAGACTCGCCCTTGCGCCAGAATTGCTGGCGCGAGCGCGACCAGTAACAGACGCGGCCTGTTTCGAGGCTTTCCTCGATCGCGGGACGATTCATCCAGGCCAGCATGAGCACTTCACCGGTGTCGTACTGCTGGGCAATCGCCGGCACCAGCCCGTCATCGTTGTACCTGAGGCAGTCCAGCGTACGTGCCAGTGAGTGACGACTGCCGGCAGCCGCCTGTTCAAGCGTTTTGAAATCACACATCTGTCATCAAAGCGAAATGATCGAACAACATTATGACACCCTGCCAGCGTCAAATTGGTAAAATCCCGGCATGGCAGCGAAACTCTACCGCATCTCTTTCCTCAACCAGGGACAAGTCTACGAACTCTATGCAGGCAATGTCCAACATGGTGACCTGCCCGGCTTTATCGAGATCAGTGATCTCAGGTTCGGTGAGCATTCCACAGTCGTCATCGACCCGTCAGAAGAGAAGCTCAAGGCCGAATTCGACAGCGTCGAACGGCTGCATGTCCCGTTCCACTCCGTGATCAGGATCGACGAGGTGACGCGCCATGGCAACAGCAAGATTCGCGAACTGGACGGCAACGCGATCGTGACTCCCTTCCCCGCTGCATTCACGACACAGGGCAAAAAAAGCGACTGATGGAAAACCTTAAAAAGAGTATCGAGGTGCAGCGCGCCTCGCTGCGTAACATGCTCGTCGATCCCATGCACCGTATCGCTAAAGAGGTTCGCTCTGTTTGGGGAGACAAGGAACAAATCGACCAGGTACTGGACTCAGGACTGGGAACCCTCCCTTACGTCAAGTTCCTCTATGTGATGGATCCTTCCGGGATCCAGATCAGCAACAGTGCGGCGCGCGGAGAAGGTCTGCTACCGGATGATTTCGGCAGAGACCGCTCGAGGCGTCCCTACATGCAACCCTCTCCCTCCGAATCCGCGATGTCGCTGTCCGAGTCCTACATCAGCATGCGGGCACAACGCCCCTCTGTGACGGCCATTCAGCCTGTCAGGGCAAAAGAGAACGGCGTTCTGGGTTTCCTCGGCGCCGATGTCGACTTGCGGGATCTGCCGCTGACGCGAGCGCTGTACGAAGAGCCATCGACCTGGCAACAAATCAAGGGCGATCCGGCAATTCGCGGCCAGCTCTTCCTGCAGAAGCGGGTCGAGAGTCTGATGGATCAGCATGTCGCGGAAATACTGCCTGTCATCGAGGAACTGATGGTGGAAAGCGGGGTCTTTCACGGCAAGATCCACTTCTCATCGAGCCGCGCCACCATCTGGCACATTGACGATCCTTTCCGCTACCGCATTCTCGGCATCGAGGCGCTCATGGATCCGGATATCTGCCTGACCTATCCACACCGCCCCTATCCGGAGGATGCAAAGGTGCCTGCAAAAGTCATCAGGCCGATTCTGGAAACCTTCCAGTACCTGCGTTTTGCCGATGAAACCATTTACCTGCGTGCCGGATCGGTCAACATATTCAACGGAATTGTCGGGTTGAATTTTTCCTGTGACGGCTCACATTATATTCCTTACGAACAGTTCCTCGCGAAGGACTCGGCATTCTGGGGCAACATGCTATGAACAGACGCGAAACCATTACACAGAAGCTGACCGAGGCCTTTCATCCGTTCCATCTCGAGGTGGAGGATGAAAGCCACAATCACAATGTGCCCGCTGGCTCGGAATCCCATTTCAAGGTAACCCTGGTTTGCAAGGACTTTACCGGAGAGGGCCTGGTAAACCGCCACCGGGCCGTCAACAGGGTGCTCTCGGAAGAACTGGCGAGCGGGCTTCATGCTCTTGCGCTGCACACCATGACACCGGACGAATGGTTCGATAAAAACGGGAAATCGCCGGATTCCCCCCCATGCCTGGGCGGTGACGGCACCGTCGGGGAGAAAACATGAGCAGTCTTCTCGAGCCACTGCGCTGGCTCATTGGCCAGGGCGTCCTTGGCTACGAAAAACTGACCCGCCCTGAGCCTGCCGAGCGCCCGCTGGAGGAACAGGCGATCATCGATGCACGCACGGCCAGCCTCGCGCTCTATGAATTCCGTTCCTGCCCCTTCTGCATGAAAGTGCGCAAGGTCCTGCATGGCAAGAATCTGAAGATCGAGAAACGCGATGCACGGCGCAACAAGGCCTGGGGCGAGGAGCTGAAAAGCGAAGGCGGTAAATGGCAGGTCCCCTGTCTCAAGATCACACGCTCCGATGGCAGTGTCACCTGGCTCTACGAGTCGAGGGATATCATCAATTACCTCAACGAAGAGTTTCCCGACTGAAGCAGACAGCGGCCGGTATCCGGGCGATATCCGACTAGTCCAGCTCCTGCTCCAGCAGCTGCCGGGCAAAGATCAGCGCATCCTCGCGACCTTCATCATTCGGGTAGTAGCCGCGACGCGTTCCGATCTGGTTGAAACCACTGTCGAGATAGAGTGACTGGGCCAGGCTGTTGGACGCGCGTACCTCGAGAAACATCACCTGCGCTCCCTTTTGCGCGGCCTCGATAAAGACCCGGTGCAGCAGTTGCCGTCCAAAGCCCCTTCCCTGGTATTCCGGCGCGACGCACAGATTCAGGAGGTGCGACTCGCCCACCGCAACCGAGAGCATGGCGTAGCCGATCATTTGCCCGTCACTGGAAGCGATAATCCCCAGGTACCCTGCCTTCAGGCAGTCGCGAAAAATCACCCCACTCCAGGGATGCGGATAGGACCGCACCTCGATCTGCATGACCGTGTCGATATCCTCATGCTCCATCGGACGGAAATCGAGCCCCCCGGGCAACAGGACAGCATTCATGCGACGCCCCGCAGTACGCGCATCAGCAGCTGGAGATCGATCCAGGACTTCGCTTTTTCTGCCGGCTTGCGCAGCAGATAGGCGGGATGGTAAGTCACGACAAGCGGAATGCGGCTTTCGCCAAAGTCGTGCACCTCGCCACGCAATTTCCCGACGCTCTGGTCGGTCTCAAGCAGGCTCGTGGCAGAGACACCACCGACAGAAAGTATCGCCTTCGGCTGCAGCATGCTGATTTGTGACGCCAGGTATCCGCTGCAGGCACGGATCTCCTCCGGTGCAGGATTGCGGTTGTCGGGAGGGCGGCATTTCAGGATGTTGGCAATATAGACCTGGTTGCGCCTGAAGCCTGCCGCCAGCAGCATCTGGTCGAGCAGCTGCCCGGCACGACCAACGAAGGGCTCGCCCAGACGATCCTCGTCAGCACCCGGAGCCTCACCGATGATCAGCAGGTCGGCATTCCGGTCACCTGTGCCGAAAACCGTTTGCGTCCGGCTGGCATGCAGGGCGCACTTCTCACAGGCGGCGACCTGCGCACGCAGCGCTTCCCAGTCAGTCGCCGGCTGTTGCTGCACAGGCGCTGTCGTGATGCTCTGCTCCGGCGAGGCGCTGTCTGACTCCGGCAATGCATCGACGGAAAGATCACGGCGCACCCAGCGTCGGATACCCATGGCATCCAGCAGCTGTTTGCGCCGTTGATCAAGCATGGAGTGCGATCAGACGTCCGCGACTTGCGGATGCTCGCGCACCACGGGCTGCAACAGGCGGTTGATGCCGTGGATGTAGGCCTTGGCCGACGCGATGACGATATCGGTATCAGCACCCTGACCGTTGATAATGCGGCCATCCTGCTCGAGGCGAACCGTCACCTCACCCTGGGCATCAGTCCCGGAGGTGATGTTGTTCACCGAATAGAGCTGCAGTTTCGCCTCGGTACCGACAAGCGACTTGATTGCCTTGAACGCGGCGTCGACGGGACCGCCACCCTTGGCAGACAGGGTTTTCTCCTCGCCATCGATCGAGAGCGTCACGGTCGCTTCAGGCTTTTCGCCGGTTTCGGAACAGACTTTCAGGGCGACCAGGCGCACGCGTTCGCTGATCGATTCACTCTCGGTCTCGGAGACCAGCACTTGCAGGTCCTCGTCGAAAATCTCGTGCTTGCGATCGGCGAGATCCTTGAAACGACGGAAAGCGTCATTCAGCTCTGCCTCGCTGTCGAACCCGTAGCCGAGTTCCTCGAGACGCGTGCGGAAGGCATTTCGTCCGGAGTGCTTGCCGAGCACCATGCGGTTCTGCGTCCATCCCACGTCCTGCGCACGCATGATCTCGTAGGTCTCGCGGCTTTTGAGGACGCCATCCTGGTGAATGCCCGACTCGTGGGCAAAGGCGTTGGCGCCGACAATCGCCTTGTTCGGCTGGACAGGAAAGCCCGTGATATTGGAGACCAGCTTCGAGCAGGCGACGATGTTTGTGGTATCGAGCCCGGTGTCGCAGCTGTAGACATCCGGGCGCGTGCGAACGGCCATGACGACTTCCTCGAGTGAGGCATTGCCGGCGCGTTCGCCGAGGCCGTTGATCGTGCACTCGACCTGGCGCGCACCGTTCATGACTGCAGAGAGCGAGTTGGCGACAGCCAGCCCAAGATCGTTGTGACAATGCACCGAGAAGACTGCCTTGTCGGAATTGGGAATACGCTCGATCAGTGTCCTGATGGTTTCGCCAAACTGCCATGGCATGGCATAACCGACCGTATCAGGCACGTTCAGCGTGGTCGCGCCGGCCTCGATGACGGCGTCGAAGATGCGACAGAGAAAATCGATCTCCGAACGGCCCGCGTCCTCGGCCGAGAACTCGACATTATCGGTGTATTGCCGCGCCCGCCTGACAGCATGGACTGCCTGCTCGACGACCTGATCCGGTGACATGCGAAGCTTGTGCTCCATGTGGATCGGCGAGGTCGCAATAAAGGTGTGTATGCGGCCAGAATTGGCATTTTTCAGGGCTTCGCCGGCACGATCAATATCCTTGTCGAGTGCCCGCGCAAGACCGCAGACAGTCGAATCCTTGACGCTCTCAGCCACGGCCTTCACGGCCTCGAAGTCACCGGGGCTCGCGATCGGGAAGCCTGCCTCGATAACATCCACGCGCAGTTTCTCGAGACCCGGGACTCTGCTCTCCGTCTCGCAACGTGGTGTCAAAAATGATGAGCTTGTCTTTACTCATGTGGAATCTCTCCTGCTGAGCCGCAGAGTTTACGGCCTTTTCGAATTGGTTCAACTACTGATTGGGATGCGTCGTTTTTCGCCCTCGCCAGGGCTTCGTATCGTGGTGCCCCTCAGGGCAGTAGACGCAGCAGGAGAAGGGAAAAGAGGGCGTGGGGAAGCCTGTTTCCCGTGGAAACATCGCGATCGGGTGTGATGTCGATGCGTTTGGCTTTCATGATCCGTTCGTAGCGTTCGAGGTGTCGTTGTCTGATGCCTGGGACTATATTTAATGTACAGCCTCAATCGCCAATTCAAACCTGTTCTTAACGACAACTGAAATATAACTGTACCGCCCGGGTTTGCCAATCAGAATTTCAAAAGAAAACAATCGTCAGAACCTATTACCTCGAGCACGCCTCATTTCCCCTCCATTTCGCGGTTTGCGGGCATCCCGAAGTCGTTATA
>JARRMW010000046.1:0-25731 GCA_037385685.1 Gammaproteobacteria bacterium | reverse complement strand
TCTCGGTGATTACTCATTTGAAAACGTCTTGCCGGATACATACACCATTCGCTTTATCAGCCCGGAAGGTTTTGATTTCACTGATTTGACACTCAAAGTTGATCCGCCGGACCCGGTGACCCCTCGGCCTTTGGTGAGTAATCTGCCGATCGATCCTGCGGGCATAGTCTATGACGAGGTGACGCGTGATCCGATTGCAGGCACGACACTGACTGTCATCAATGTGGATGCTAACCAGCCATTGCCTGACAAATGTCTCCTGGCAGGCCAGCAAGGACAGGTCACATCAAGTGATGGCACCTATCGCTTAAATCTTTTGACAGGTGCGGATCCACTGTGCCCAGAAGGCAATACCCTCTATAGAGTTCAATTTGAGGGCCCTGGCGATTATGCCATCTCAACGCTTATTCCTGCAGAAGCGGATGCTATTGATGTCGATGTTTGTCCCGACGATGCAGATCCGTCCACGCCAGCCTGTGAAGTCCAGCCGCAGATCATGCCGCCAACTGGAAATGATGACACAACGTATTATCTGAGCTTCGAGTTTGCCCTGAGTGGTGAGAGAGCGGTCATCCGTAATCATATTCCAATGGGTGTTCCCGCTGTAGAATCAGCGAATATCCTTCTCAGCAAGAGTTCCAACAAGAGCCAGGTTACGGTAGGCGATGTAGTGAGTTATACGCTGACAGCGGAGAACCAGGGTGGCGATGTGACAGCGGCTTTTGTCAACGATACGCTGCCGCCGGGCTTCAGCTACGCGCAGGACTCGGCACGCCTCAAGCGCGCAGGTCCGGATGGAACCCTCGGGACGTCGGATGATGTTGTCGAGCCGATCGGCGCGAGCGGTGTGACCACGATCCAGTTCGGTCCCTTTGACCTGGCTGCGACTGAAGTGGTCGACATCAGCTATGTGCTGCGTGTCAGCACGGGTGTGACGCCGGGCGAGTACGTCAACACTGCTGTGCCAGTCGATAACAATGGTGGATCGATCGGTAACCAGACGTCAGCGACTGTCGTGGTGACCTCCGATCCGCTGTTCAACCAGACCACGATCATCGGCAAGGTGTTCCATGATCGTGACGGTGACGGCTACCAGGATAGTGCGAACGCGACGAAGGTGGAGGTCAAGAGCGACTACTTCGGCTGGAACAGCCTGAACCTCGGCACTATCACGGCACGCAGCAGTATCGATGACAGCCTTGACGGGCACCAGGCCGTGGTACGCATGCCTTACGTCAAGGGTGGCAACAACAGCTTCAGGGTCACGACGCGCGAGGGCACCATCATCGATGTCGATAACAGCGGCAAGGTGACCTACAGCGAGAAGGGCGAGAAGAAGCGTGGCATGAGCGCCCAGGATCTGCGCGTCAGCGTGAAGCGCGGTTATGGCGTGCCGACTGCCTCGCCGCTGGCTGGCAAGAGTATCAGGAGCAAGACCGATGTGCTCGAGATCACGCTGACCAACTACGGCGTCTACGAGGAAGGTCTGCCGGGTGTCAGGCTGGCAACGGTCGAGGGCTGGGTCATCGAGACCGATGCCTATGGCCGTTATCACATCCCGGCCATCGAGGATGGCAAGATGTTTGCGTGGGGTCGTAACTTCATCGTCAAGGTCGATCCTGTGACGATTCCGCAGGGCGCCGTCTTCACGACCGAGAACCCGCGCGTGCTGCGCATTTCTGTGGCCTCGCTCAACAAGTTCAACTTTGGCGTGAAGCTCCCGGAGCGCAAGGGCGTGCGTGTCAAGCTCGGCTCGGTCTTCTTCGATACCGACAGCGCCTCGATCCGTGCGGACCAGTGGAAGTCGATCGATGCGATCGTCACCAAGTTGCGCGAGATCCGTTCCGGCAGGATCCTCATCGAGGGTAATGCCGATCCGCGTGGCAACTCCAGCTACAACAAGCGGCTTGCCGAGAAGCGTGCAGAGACGGTTCGCCGTGTTCTGAGAGAGAGGCTCGGTGGTGACCTCATGACGAACGTCAGGGTCGACATCGACTGGAAGAAAGCCCAGGCGAGTACACGTGGTGACAGCAACAGGCAACCGGCTGCTCCCCAGAGGCAAGCTCCCGATCCAGCCCCGCAGAAACGCGAACCGGCCAGTGATGACCCGATGGACAGGTTTGATTTTGGCGGTACCGTCGGGGATTCTTTGAAAGCCCTCGCTGCGTACATCCTGAACCTCGTGGCAGGACCTGCGCTGGCAGGTGATGTTGCGGACCTCGTCGAGCCGTCATTCTCAATGGAAGTCATCAGCTATGGTGACGAGCGGCCGGTTTCAGGCGACACCAGCAGTGCTGCAGGCTTGCAGGAAGATCGTCGTGTCGATGTCTTGGTCGGTGGTGGCACCAGTGTCATCAACCTGCCGGGTGGCGGCAAGATCTGGGCAACGCAGGATCCGGCCTCGATCGATCCGCGTCTCGACATCAGTGGTGGCGGCAGCGTCGTGGTCGATGGCGGGCAAGTCAGCAAGCCGGTCAACTTCAGCCTGTCGACCAACTACAACAGTTACATCGATCGCTGGGAGCTCTCGATTTTCCGCAAGGGCCAGCCGTCACGTCCGCTCAAGGTAATCCGTGGCGAGTCGCTGGATCTCAACCAGCAGATCGAGTGGGACGGCAGCCTGGATGGCAACGAGGGACTGCGTGTCGGTGATGAACTCGAGTATGTCTTCCGCGCGTACGACGATGCCGGGCACGTCGACGAGACATTGCCGCGCGAACTCGATGTGCTCGATCCGATCCAGGACCAGGCTGCGCCCGACGAGGTGACAGATTACTGGACGAAGGAGAGCGAGCAGGCGAAGGTCTTCGGCGAGACGAACCTGCGTATCCAGTCGATCCCGGTTCGCGGTGCGCGTGTCCGTTTCTACGGCCACGATGTCCCCGAGGGAACCAGCATCACCATTGACGGGCAGGAAGCGGCACTCGACAGCGAGCGCAAGTTCGTCATGGAGAAGATGCTGCCGACCGGTCAATACGACTTCAATGTCGAGGTCGCAGACGAGCGCGAGACCCGCAACGAGAACCTCTCGCTGGATCTCACCGATGAATACTTCTTCATGGTGGGGATCGCCGATGTCACCGTCGGTGAGCAGGATGTCAGCGGAAGCCCGGACCTGGTCGCTGCTGACGAGCACCACTACAGTGGCGATGTCTTCGTCGATGGCCGTCTCGCCTTCTATCTGAAGAGCAAGTACAAGGGCAAGTACCTGATCACGGCGCAGATGGATACGCACGAGGACGACATCGGTGAGATCTTCAACGATCTGCACAAGCGGGATCCGAAGAGTGTCTTCCGTCGCCTCGACCCGGATCTCTACTACCCGACCTATGGTGACGGGTCGACACTGATCGACGACACGGACAGCATGGGCAGGTTCTATGTCCGCGTCGAATGGGACCAGTCACGGGCAGTCTGGGGTAACTACAACACGAGCTTCACGGGTACCGAGCTTGCGCAGTTCAACCGCTCGCTCTACGGTGCGCAGCTCGATTACCGCAGTCCGGAGGTGACGCGCTACGGTGAACACAGGAGCATGGTCAATGCCTTTGGTTCCGAAGCCCAGTCGCTGTTCCGCCATAACCAGTTCCTTGGCACCGGCGGCAGCCTCTACTACCTGAAGGACAAAGACATCGTCGTCGGATCCGAGAAGGTGTGGATCGAGGTGCGCCAGCGCGGTTCAGAGCGTGTCGTGGACAACCTCGTGCTCCAGGCGGGACGCGACTACGAGATCGACGATCTGCAGGGCCGCATTATCCTGACGCGTCCGCTCATGCAGATCGCTGCCGACACCAGCGGTCCGTCGATCGTGCCAAGCACTGGTTCGGCGACAGGATTGGCGTTGGTGGCACCTATGTCAAAGAGGACCGCAGCGGGCAGGACTATGAACTCGCGGGTGTCGATGTCACGCTGCAGGCTGCCCAGGGAACCTACCTGAAGCTGGAGTATGCGGAGAGCCAGTCGGTGCAGACGGATGCGAGCTACAAGTCGGATGATGGTGGTCTGAACTTCCAGGAATTCACATCCAATAATCTCGATCCCAATGCAGACGGGGCCGCATACAGCATCGAGGCGCGCATGGAACTTGCCGAGGTCACCGAGGGGCGCATGGACGGCACGCTCGCTGCCTGGTACAAGAACCGCGATGCGGGCTTTTCCAACGCGCGACTCGACAGCGGCAGCGAGATCGAGGACTACGGTGTCGAGGGTGTCGTCACGGTCAACGACCGGCTGGATCTCTCCGCGCGCGCCACGGTCTACGAGTCCGAGGAAGATACCTTGCTCACGGGCAGTGCGACTGCCGAGCATACGCGTGAATCCACGGCCAGTATGCAGGCGGATTACCGCTTCAGCGACAGGATGCTTGTCAGTGGCGAGCTGCGCTATGTCGAGATGAAGTACTTCGATGCGCCGGCGCTCTCCACCAAGGAACTGCTGGGTGCCCTCAAGATCGATTATGAGGTTCGTCCGGGCTTCAATGTCTACGGCATCGTCCAGGCGACCCTCGACCGCGATGAAGGTACGCCGCGCAACAACCTCTATACCATCGGTACGCGCTACCGGGTGACCAAGAAGCTGAACATCCTCGCCGAGTACAGCGATGGTGATCTTGGTAACGCTGCGCAAATCGGTCTCGATTACGATGTTGATGATACCAACACGGTCTATGGTACCTACACGCTCTCCACGGACAGGCTCTATGGCACGCGCGGTATCACCACTGTGGGTCAGCGCAAGACCATGAGCGACCAGCTGAGTGTCTTCACCGAGTACCAGTACACCAACGAGGACACCCAGTATGGTCTTGGTCAGACGTACGGCATCGACTACAGCTTCGATGAGTACACCACGGCGACCTTTTCGCTGCAGTCTGCCAACCTGACGACCTTTGCAGGCGGCCTGACTGACCGGGATGCAGCCTCTGCCAGTGTCACCTATCTCAAGGACAAGGTCAGCGCATACTCCAAGCTCGAGTACCGTCGTGACAAGGGTGATACTGTCAATACGACCCAGTGGCTGACGACCAACAGGTTGCGCTACAGCGTCAATCCGGAGTGGACTCTGCAGGGCAAGTTCAACTATGCCGAGACCGATGATGAGGACAGTGGTGTCGAGGACGCCAAGTTTGTCGAGTTCGGTATCGGCTTTGCCTACCGTCCGGTCTGGAATGATCGTCTGAACATTCTCGGCCGCTACACCTACCTCTACGACCTCTATCCGCTGTCGCAGAGCTCGGAGCCTGACCAGGAGTCGAATGTCGTCAGCCTCGAAGGCATCTACGACCTGACCCGGCAATGGGAAGTTGGCGGCAAGCTGGCCTGGCGTGAAAGCTCCATCCGCACCGATCGTGCGACCGGCAGCTGGATCTCCAACGACGCGATGCTCGCGGCGGTCAGGGCGCGCTATCACATCGTGAAGAACTGGGATGCCATGGCCGAGTATCACTGGCTGAACTCCGAAGAGACGCAATCCACCCGCAGTGGTGCCCTGCTGGCTGTCTATCGTCATATCGGCGACAACCTCAAGGTCGGCGTTGGCTACAACTTCACCGACTTCGATGACGACCTGACCAGCTACGACTACGACACCAAGGGCTGGTTCATCAACCTGGTGGGCAAGTACTAGGAGCCAGGAGTGTCTAAACAGGTGTCGGAGATTATTTTCTTGAAAATAATCTCCGACACCTTTCTTGCGCCTTTCTTGCGTGGGAGCCCGCACTGCGGGCGAATGGCTCCGACTCTGACCCATGATTCAGTCGTCATCGCGAAGCCTGCAAAGCAGGGTGTGGCGATCTTGTTTCAGGGATGTTTGCGGAATCGAGATTGCCACGGTCGCTTCGCTCCCTCGCAAAGACACTGTTGTTAAATCGCGAGTCATTCCCGCGAAAGCGGGAGTCCATGCTTCAGGTATCAGAGATCATTTTTTCAAAAAAATGAAAAAATAATCTCCGACACCTTGCTTGCGAAGAAATAATCTCCGACACCATTCCTGTTTCTGAAAAAAGACTGGAGTTGCCCCGGTGATTACGGAAGAATCACACGGGTATCAAAACAGGGGAAAAAGCGTTGCCCGCGTACCGAATCAGCTTTCCGAATCTTCACTCCAGGCTCATCGATGTGGAGATGCGGTTTCACGCCAGTGAGCCTCAGGTCGTCCTGAACCTGCCTGCCTGGATTCCCGGCAGCTACATGATCCGCGATTTTGCGCGCAATATCGTCTCCCTGCACGTGACATCGGGCGGGAATGCGCCGTCTGTCACCAAGCTCGACAAGCAGAGCTGGCGCCTGGACGGTTGCGAGGGAGAGGTCTCGGTCCACTACCAGGTGTATGCCAACGATCTCTCTGTGCGCAGCGCCCATGTCGATAACACCCATGCCTATTTCAACGGCACCTCTGTGTTCCTTCGCCTCGAGGGCAGCGAGCAAGAGCCGCACCTGGTCACGATCGAGTCATCAGACCAGCTGCCGTCCGGAGCCAGGGTGGCGACAACCATGCCGGCTATCAGAACCGGCAAGAGCGGATATGGCGACTATAGTGCCCATAATTACGAGGCGCTGATTGACTACCCGGTCGAAATCGCGCAGCTCGATGAGTGCAGCTTCAGCGTCGGGAATGTCGAGCATCGCGTTGCCATTTACGGGCGGCATGACTGTGACTTCGATCGTCTTGCACGTGACCTGGCAAGGATCTGTTCTGTGCATGCCGGGCTGTTTGGCGAGCTTCCGATCGAGACTTATCTCTTCCTGGTGACGGTGGTCGGCGACGGCTACGGTGGACTCGAGCATCGCGATTCGACCAGCCTCATCTGCAATCGCAAGGAGCTGCCCGCAAGGCAACCGGAATCGGATTCAAAGGTGTCGAAAGAGTACCGGCGTTTTCTCGGGCTTTGCAGTCACGAGTATTTCCATCTCTGGAACGTCAAACGCATTCGTCCCGAAGTGCTGAAACAGGCCAGGCTGGATGAGGAGGTCCACACGAGCCTGCTCTGGTCATTCGAGGGCATCACCTCCTACTATGATGATCTCGCGCTTGCACGCAGCGGCGTGATCGAGCCCGAAGCCTATCTCGAGCAACTCTGCGAGATCGTCACGCGGGTCATGCGCGGCAAGGGTCGCTTCAGGCAGTCGGTCGCGGCGTCGAGTTTCGATGCCTGGACGCGTTTCTACAAGCAGGACGAGAACGCGCCGAACGCGATCGTGAGCTATTACGCCAAGGGTGCGCTCGTGGCGCTCGGTCTCGATGTCACCCTGCGCACGCTCAGCGATGACAGCCTCTCGCTCGATGATCTCATGCGCAAGCTCTGGCGCGAGTATGGCCACCCGGATATCGGTGTGCCTGAGAATGGCATCGAGCAGGCCGCCGAAGAATTGCTCGGAGAACCCTTGCAGGACTTCTTTCAGCGCTATGTCCACGGTACGGAAGAGATGCCGCTCGAGGAGTGGTTTGGTGCGCTCGGTATTGGCTATCGGCTCCGTCCTGCCAGGAGTCTCAAGGACATGGGAAAGGTACCCGAGAACCCCGCTGAGCAAGCCGCACCGGCTGTGGCAGTTCTCGGGGCGAGGGTCGTGGACAGCAAGGGAGCGGCGGAGCTGGTAGCGCTGTTCGAGGGAGGCGCAGCGCAACTGGCGGGTCTTGCCGCCGGTGACCGACTCATCGCGATTGACGGTCTCCAGGTCGATGCCCAGAGCGTGCACGATGCCATCGCACAGCTCTTGCCGGGTGCTACGGCGCAGGTCCATGCATTCCGGCGTGACGAACTCATGGAGTTCACCCTGCATGCACAGCTTGCTGAAGCGGATACCTGCGATCTCTGGTTGCTGGATGCCAACGACCTTGACGAAAACCTGACGGGGCGTCGCAACAGCTGGCTGGGACATCATGACTGAAGCACGTATCGACTCCCTGGTCAGGCAGCTGGCTGATGGCCGTTTTCACTCAGGTGAGAGCCTGGCGCGCTTGCTTGGCGTGAGTCGCACGGCAGTCTGGAAACGTATCCGGAAGGTCAGCCGCGACACTGGCCTGGAGATTCATGCCGTCCGTGGCAAAGGTTACCGTCTCGCCCTGCCGCTCGAACTGCTGGATGCCGACAGGATTGCCAGGCACATCAGGAGCGGCTCTTCCGTTCAGGCGGAGGTCGAGGTCCATCCGAGCCTGTCATCGACCAGCAGTCATCTTGCCGAACGGCTCGGCGAGCTCCCGGATAATACCCTCTGCTTTGCGGAGCACCAGACTGCCGGACGCGGCCGTCGCGGGCGTCAGTGGGTCTCTCCCTATGGCACCAATCTCTACTTTTCGATCTATCGCCGCTTTCCGCTCGGCATGCATGAGCTGGCCGGTCTGAGTCTCGCTGTCGGCGCCGTCGTGGCCGAGACGCTCAGCCATTACGTTGACGGTGTCTCGCTGAAGTGGCCGAACGACCTGCTCGTCGATGGTCGCAAGCTCGCAGGTATCCTCGTCGATGTGCACGGGATCGCCGAGGGGCCTGTCGATACAGTGACCGGTATCGGCCTGAACCTGCGCATGCCGAGGCTCTCGGGCGACGAGATCGACCAGCCGTGGATTGATCTCGAGAGCGTGGCCGGGAGGGAGATTTCGCGTAACCTGCTTGCAGCGGAGCTTTCGCTGGCAGTGCTCGAGGCTTTCGATACATTCAGCGGCAGACGGTTATCGACCTACATGGAGTCATGGCGCCGCTATGACAACTGGCATGGTCGTCATGTGCAGCTCGTGCGCGGAGAAAGGGTCATCTCAGGCATCCACGCGGGGGTTGCAAACGACGGCTCTCTACGCCTGGAGGTCGATGGTCGTGTCGAGCACTTCCATTCCGGTGAGGTCAGCCTGCGCGAGGAGGCAAACAGTGAACGAGTCTGACTGGGCCCTTCTTGTTGATGTCGGCAACACGCGGCTCAAGTGGGCCGCAGGCATTCCCGGTGAAGGCTTGCAGCAGACAGGTATTGTCACGCATGGCGGCAAGGTGCCCCGCGAGCTGCTTGCCAGCTGGAAAGCGCTCGGCCGGCCATGCTCGGTCATGGTTGCCAGCGTGGGTGCGCGAAATTTTCTGGAACAGCTTCGTGTTTCTGTCTACGACTTGTGGAAACTGCCTGTGACGCCGGCGATTGCGACCAGCGAGTTCCACGGACTGCGCAACTGCTACAGCCACCCGGAGCGGCTTGGTGTCGACCGCTGGCTGGCAATGATTGCCGCACGGAGTCTCTGCAACACTTCATTCTGCGTCGTCGATGCAGGGACAGCCCTGACGATCGATCTTGTCGATGTCTCGGGCAGGCATTCAGGAGGCGTGATTCTGCCGGGCCTGACCATGATGATGCAGAGTCTCAAATCAGGAACGGCCATCCCGGCCTATGACGAGACCGTGACCGGCAAGCAGCTGGGTTGCTCGACCACGGAAGCGATGCGAATCGGATGCCTGCATGCCCAGGCCGGCGCGATCGAGCGCATTCTCTCGACAATTGCATCCGATGATTGCGAGCTACTGCTGACCGGGGGAGATGCGAGGCTGGTGGGATCGGCTGTACACTACCCGCATCAAACAATCGAGCACCTCGTGCTGCTCGGGCTTCTCGAAATGACCGCGATAGATTGAGATGCGCTGGATATTTTTTCTGCTGCTGGTCGGTAACCTGCTCCTGTTGTTGTTGATCCTCCAGTCTGACGAGTCCGAGAACGCAGGCCTGCCGGCGATTGGCGAGCTGGAGGTCTTTCCCGTCACTGACGGTAACGGCCTCGAGGAGAGCAGGGAGCCCGATGTGAGCTCACCGGAGACCGGCGCGTCGCAAGCCACGCAGGAAATGAGTTGTCTGCGTGTCGGGCCCTTCGAGACACGCGAGCGCGCACTGGCGCTGACCAAAGAGGTGGCGCGCTTCGGACTGGCCTCGAACACCACCAGCGAGAGTGCGAAGCTTGTCACGGATTTTCAGGTGCTCCAGACGCCCGAAGTGACCGGGGTGCACCTGGAAGACGATCTTGCCCGATTGCAGCGCGCAGGCATGACGGATGTTGCGGCAATCGAGGATGGCGAATACAAGGGCGGGATTTCTCTCGGTTTTTTCGATCTCAGGGCCAATGCTATCAAGCGCCGCCAGGAGGTCGACCGTTACGGTCTCACCGCGGAGATTGTCGAGCGGACCAGCGAAACAGCGCTCTTCTGGGTCGATATCTATGAAAGCCCGGGAAAGAAGCTCACACCGGGCGAACTCGAGAGTCTCAAGCGTCGCTTCGACGTAGCCGTGACGTTCGAGGACGCGGTATGTCCATGACGGAGCGGCTCCGCTTGCTCCAGAGATATTCCCAGATGCCGCTTCCGGGTATTGTGTATGGCCCTGAAAGTTGGCAAAATACGCACCCTCGAACGGAAGGCGTGCATGATGCGTTGCCGCCGCACGACGAGTTTTCCGCCGGTGTAGCTCAGCAGGTAGAGCAACTGACTTGTAATCAGTAGGTCGCTAGTTCGATTCTAGTCGCCGGCTCCAATTTTCGGATCAGACGGGAAACCAGCTTTCCCGTTTTTTCTTCCTCTCTCCTGCAGGTAATACCATGGGATTCAAATGCGGCATCGTCGGCTTGCCGAATGTCGGCAAGTCCACCCTATTCAATGCGCTGACAAAGGCGACCATTGCTGCTGAAAACTATCCCTTCTGCACCATCGACCCGAATGTCGGTGTCGTGCCGGTCGCGGATCCCCGCCAGGATCGCATCGCCGGGATCGTCAAGCCCGAAAAGGTTTTGCCGACGACCATGCAGTTTGTCGATATCGCCGGCCTTGTTGCGGGCGCTTCAAAAGGGGAAGGACTCGGCAACAAGTTCCTTGCGAATATTCGCGAGACTGACGCCATCTGCCATGTCGTGCGCTGCTTTCACAACGACGATGTCGTGCACGTGTCTGGCAAGGTCAACCCCCTCGAGGATATCGAGGTCATCAATACCGAATTGGCACTGGCAGATCTCGAATCTGTCGAGAAGGCGCTCGACAAGGTGACCCGCCAGGCCAAGACCGGTGACAAGAAGATCCTGGTACGCAAGGCGTTGCTCGAGCGCGTGCGCGATCATCTCGACAGCGGCAAGCCGATGCGCGCGATGGAACTCACCGATGACGAAAAACTCGAGCTGCGTGACTTCCAGTTCCTGACCATCAAGCCAACGCTCTACATTGCAAATGTCGATGAGGAGGGCTTCGAAGACAACCCGCTACTCGATGCCGTGCGTGAACTTGCCGAGGGAGAGAACTCCGAAGTGGTGCCCGTCTGTGCGGCGATCGAGATGGAGATGGCGGAGCTCGATGATGAGGAACGCCGTGAGTTCCTCGATGACATGGGACTCGATGAGCCTGGCCTCAATCGCGTTATTCGTGCCGGCTACAGGCTGCTGGGTTTGCAGACCTATTTCACTGCAGGGCCGAAGGAAGTGCGCGCGTGGACTGTCCCCGTGGGTGCAACGGCGCCGCAGGCAGCGGGCGTCATCCACACCGATTTCGAGCGGGGTTTCATCCGTGCCGAGGTTATCTCCTACGACGATTTCATCGCCTGCAATGGCGAGCATGGTGCGAAGGAGGCTGGTAAGCTCAGGTCAGAGGGCAAGGAGTATATTGTCAAGGATGGTGACATCATCCATTTCCGCTTCAATGTCTGATTGACTGCCCCGGGCCTTGATGCCGCCACCAGCATCTCCACCCCTTTTCGTGCAAGTATCTGACTTCTGAACTGGGTTTTTTATTCCTCGCTTTCCCTTCAGAGGTTCAACAATGTCAGAACAGGATTCTTCAAAGATTGCATTTGACCAGCTCGGGCTGAGCGCGCCCGTGCTGGCCGCCCTCGACGAGGTCGGCTACGAGACGCCGTCACCGATCCAGGCAGAAACGATCCCGGTCCTGCTCGCAGGGCGTGATCTCGTCGGCCAGGCCCAGACAGGTACCGGCAAGACAGCGGCTTTTGCCTTGCCGCTGCTGTCACGCATCGATCTTTCGCTGCAGCAGCCGCAGTTACTCGTGCTTGCACCGACGCGCGAACTTGCGCTGCAGGTTGCCGAGGCATTCCAGCGCTATGCCAGCAAGCTCAAGGGCTTTCACGTTTTACCGATCTACGGCGGCCAGGATTTCAAGCCGCAGTTGCAGCGCCTGCGACGCGGTGCGCATGTCGTGGTGGGAACACCGGGCCGGGTTATGGATCACATGCGTCGCGGGACGCTCGTGCTCGATAGCCTCAGGGCGCTCGTGCTCGACGAGGCCGACGAGATGCTGCGCATGGGATTCATCGACGACGTCGAGTGGATCCTCGAGCAGACGCCATCCGGGCGCCAGGTGGCGCTCTTCTCGGCGACCATGCCAAAGGAGATCCGCCGAATCGCCAGCGCCTACCTCAAGGATCCTCAAGAGGTCCGTATCAAGGTCAAGACAACCACGGCCGAGACGATCAACCAGCGCTACTGGACCGTCAGCGGATTCCACAAGCTCGATGCGCTGACACGGATTCTCGAGGCCGAAGCGTTCGATGGCGTTATCGTCTTTGTCAGGACGCGTACCGCCACGGTCGAGCTGGCCGAAAAACTCGCGGCCCGTGGACATAATACGGCCGCCCTGAATGGCGATATTGTCCAGAAACAGCGCGAGAAGACTGTCAGCGACCTGAAAGCCGGCAAGCTCGACATTATCGTGGCGACCGATGTCGCGGCGCGCGGACTCGACGTGCAGCGCATCAGCCATGTCATCAACTACGACATCCCCTACGATACCGAGGCCTACGTGCATCGTATCGGGCGCACCGGTCGTGCAGGACGCAAGGGTGAGGCCATCCTCTTCGTTGCTCCCCGGGAGCGCCGCATGCTCGCGGCGATCGAACGTGCCACGCGCCAGAAAATCACGCGCATGGAGTTGCCCTCGACCGAAGAGATCAACGACAAGCGTGTCGCGACCTTCAAGCAGCGTATCACCGATACGCTCGCAGACGAGGGGCTCGACTTCTACCAGCAGCTCATTGAATCCTACCGTCTCGAGCATAATATCCCGGCCATCGAGATCGCGGCTGCGCTGGCGAAGCTCGTCCAGGGCAAACAGCCATTGTTGCTGAAAAATGCACCAAAGCCGCAAGCAGCCCGGCAGGAGCGCGACCGCGGCGACAGCAGGAAGAAAGAGCGAGGGAAGGGAACAAAGGACGGCAAGCATCCGCGCCAGCCCGGGCAGGAGGCGGACATGCCTGTCATGGTGCCATACCGGATCGAGGTCGGTGAGCGCGACGGCGTCAAGCCCGCCAATATTGTCGGGGCCATTGCCAATGAGGCGGGGCTGGATGGCCAGTTCATCCGTCGCATCGATATCCATGAAGACCATACGACACTCGAACTTCCGGACGGCATGCCGCGTGAGATCGAGCGCACACTCAGGAAGGCCTGGGTCTGCGGCAAGCAACTTCAGATCCGCTCACTGCAACCAAAGGAGAAACGCGTCAAGAAGCGTGTCTTCAAGGCACCGCCGAGTGGAAGGTGGTCGCGCCCCGGGCAAACTTGACGCAACAGGGCAAAATCACTAGAATTCCCGCTCTTTACTGCAGCCGTGCTACCCAGAGGGTGCCAGCAGCAGGTAAATTCACAGAATTTTGGAGAATCAGGGTATGTACGCCGTGGTCCAGACAGGTGGCAAGCAGTATCGGGTAACCGAAGGTGCGACCCTCCGCGTAGAGAAAATCAAGGCTGACGAAGGCGCTTCCGTCGAACTCGACAAGGTGCTCATGGTCGGTGAAGGCGAATCCGTCAAGATCGGCACCCCCTATGTCGAGGGTGGCAAGGTCACCGCAACCGTGAAGTCGCACGGTCGTGGCAAGAAAGTCAACATCCTCAAGTTCAAGCGTCGCAAGCATCACATGAAGCGCCAGGGCCACAGACAGTGGTACACCGAACTTGAGATCACCGGTATTTCCGGCTAAGGAGACAACAGATGGCTCACAAGAAAGCAGGCGGTAGTTCCCGCAACGGTCGCGATTCAGAATCCAAACGCCTTGGCGTCAAGATCTTTGGCGGCCAGGCAATCAAGGCTGGCAACATCATCATTCGTCAGCGCGGTACCAAAGTGCATCCGGGCGTGAATGTCGGTTGCGGCAAGGACCATACCCTGTTCGCGAAGGCAGATGGTGTCGTCCATTTCGAGACCCGGGGCCCGAAGAACCGCAAGTTCGTCAGCGTCGTACCGGCCTGAACCTGACCGCTCCCGAACTGAAAAGCCCCGCCGGATTCGACGGGGCTTTTTTCGTTTGAGGCCGGCCATAAACGACATACACTTGATCCAGTATGAAATTTGTCGACGAAGCCTACATCAAAGTGGAAGCCGGTGACGGAGGGAACGGCTGCGCGAGTTTCCGTCGCGAGAAATACATTCCCAAGGGTGGTCCCGACGGGGGCGACGGTGGTGATGGCGGCAGTGTCTACCTGGTTGCAGACTCGGGTCTGAACACGCTCGTCGACTTTCGTCACAAGCGGCTGCATCGTGCCGAGCGCGGGCAGAATGGTATGGGACGCCAGATGACGGGTCACAAGGGCCAGGATCTGCATGTCAAGGTGCCGGTTGGTACACGTGTCTCCGATGCCGATACCGGTGAGATGATCGGTGAGCTGTTGAACCATGGCGATACCCTGCTCGTTGCGCAGGGTGGCCGACACGGCATCGGCAATATCCATTTCAAGAGCAGTACGAACCGCGCGCCACGCCAGTTCACCTACGGCACCGAGGGTGACAGGCGCACACTGCACCTGGAGTTGATCGTCCTTGCCGACGTGGGGCTGCTCGGCATGCCCAATGCAGGCAAATCGAGTTTCATCAGCAAGGTGTCCAGCGCGCGGCCCAAGGTTGCGGATTATCCCTTTACAACGCTCTATCCAAACCTCGGTGTCGTGAGTCTCGGTGATGACCGCAGCTTCGTGATTGCCGATATCCCGGGGGTCATCGAGGGTGCTGCGGAGGGAGCAGGTCTCGGGATCCAGTTTCTCAAGCACCTCGAGCGAACACGCCTGCTATTGCATATCATCGATATCGGCCAGTGGGACAGTGACCGTATTGCCGCCGAGGCTGGCCAGATCATCCGCGAGGTCGAGAAGTTCGGTGGTGACCTTGCCGGGCGCGAACGCTGGATCGTACTCAACAAGATCGATCTCCTGCCGGAAGAGGAGCGTCGCGCACGCCGCGAAGCCCTGCTGGCCGAACTCGGCTGGGAGGGCCCTGTCTTCGAGATCTCGGCCGTGACCGGCGAAGGCACGAAGGCGCTGTTGAAGGCGCTCATGCAGCGGGTCGAGGAGAAGCGGGTCGAGGCGTGCGACGAGCATGTCGTTGATGACGAGCCATGGGACCCTCTCCAGTGAAGAGGACCAGCGATGTCGCGTGAAGGTGTGAAAAACAGCAAGCGGTGGGTCGTCAAGATCGGCAGCGCCCTGTTGACCGCGGAGGGCAAGGGGCTTGACCGCGACCGCCTCGGCAGCTGGGTCGACCAGATGGCTGACTGGGTCGAGTCTGGCGGGGAGCTTGTTGTGGTCTCATCCGGGGCTGTTGCCGAGGGCATGTCGCGCATGGGCTGGCACAAGCGTCCTGAAAGTCTGCACGACCTGCAGGCAGCTGCGGCTATCGGCCAGATGGGGCTGGTGCAGGCATGGGAGAGCTGTTTCGCGCGCCGCCGCCTGCACACGGCGCAGGTGCTTCTGACGCATGATGATCTCTCGAACCGGCGACGCTACCTCAATGCCCGTGGCACCTTGCGGGCCCTGATCGGCATGGGCGTGATCCCGATCATCAACGAAAACGATACGGTCGCCAACGAGGAATTGCGTTTCGGTGACAACGACACGCTTGCCGCGCTTGTCGCGAATCTCGTGGAGTCCGACCTGCTGGTGCTGCTCACCGACAAGCCCGGGCTCTATAACAAGGATCCGGGGCTCTATTCGGATGCGAGCCTGATCCGGCGTGCACCCGTGGAAAGCCCCGAGCTGGATATCGTCGCAGGCGGCAGCCGCAGCGGTCTTGGGCGTGGTGGCATGGTCACGAAAATACGGGCTGCGCGCGTCGCTGCCCGCTCCGGAACTGCCACACTCATCGTCGGCGGAACAGAGCCCGATGTGCTGCGTCGCATTGCGGCGGGTGAAGAGCTGGGCACGCTGTTGACCTCCGAGCAGCAGCCTACCGCTGCTCGCAAGCGCTGGCTGGCGGGACAGATGCAGGTCCGCGGCCGGCTGGAACTCGATGAAGGCGCTGTACGCGTGCTGCGCGAAAAGGGCAAAAGCCTGTTGTCGATCGGCATCACCGGGGCTATCGGCGAATTCCGGCGTGGAGAGGTCGTCGCCTGCATGGGGCCGGATGGCCAGGAGGTGGCGCGTGGACTCGTCAACTACAATGCCGACGAAATAAGGCGCATCATGCGGCAGCCTTCTGCGCGTATCCCCGAGATCCTCGGCTATGCGGGTGACGATGAGGTCATCCACCGTGACGACCTGGTTCTTCTCTGAGGAAATGTTCGTGACAATTCGCATCACCCGTCAAGGGACTTCATATTTCTGACAGATCAGTGCACACTTGTTGGTGGAACAAAAAGACGGGAATCGTCACCGTCAATCTTTCTGGATTGGTGAGATCGCTTGGAAGAGTCACTGAAATATCTGCTGGATGCCGAGCGCAGGGCGCAGGAGATCGTCAACAAGGCGATTGCTGAACGTGACCAGATGCTCGAGCAGGCATTGGAGGAAGTCCGTCATGCCGAAAAGCGATTCAAGGCACGCATCCCCGGCATTCGTGACAGCTTCCTCAAAAAGGCCGAAGAGCGTGCTGACCAGACCAATGCAGAGATTCTGCGCCGTTATGTCGATAACTGGGATGGTCTTGAAAAGGAGGTCGACAACAGGCGGGAGAGAGCGATCAGGGAAGCGATCAAGCTCCTGCTGAACCCTGCCAGCGGCTAGGCAGAAAAACTGTGGGTGACCTGTCCAGACTCGCGTTCCTGAATGCCCGTGTGTCGCTCTATGCGGCCCGATTGCAGCCTGTCGAATCCCTGCTCCCCTATATTGATTCCCCGCATGAACTCCCCGCGGACTACCTCGAGTCCATCGGATTGCCCGGCCTGACTGATCGACAACCGGACTCGGCCGGCGAGCTCGAGCAGCATTTCATGAGCTGCCTTGCTGTCGAAGCAGAAGGGGTGATGCACGCCATGCCGCCCGAAACGCGGGGGCTCATCAAGCAGTGGATGCGGCGTTTCGAATTCATGAACCTCAAGTCCCTGATCCGGTGCAAGCTGACCAGCTGCGACCTCGAGCTCTCCCGCGAGTATCTGCTCGATATCGGTCATTTCGCCAGGTTGCCACTCGATGAGTACCTGCATTCCGAGGACATCGTGGAGTTTTTGCGTATGCTCTCCGCGCAGGATGCCACCCTTGCAAGGAAAATCCGCTTGCATATCGAGGATCCGGAACAGCTGTTTCTGCTCGAGGCGGCCATGGACTACCATTTCTACGAGGGATTGCTCGCGAGTTGTGAACCACTCTCTCCGGAAGAGCGCGATGGTACGCGGCGCTTCATCGGCAGGATCATCGACACGGTCAACCTCGCGTGGCTGCTGCGTTATCGCATCGCCTATGGCATCCATCCGCCGCATACGTTCTTCATGCTTGCCCGGACCGGTCTTTTGCTTGGCCCCGGCAGGCTCGCGCAGCTGGCGAGGCTCGATGATTTAGACGCAATGCGCGCGGCCCTGCCCGCGGAGCATTGCGATTGTCTCGAGGGGGTGAATTCCGTGGCAGATGCCGAAAATCGCATGCTGCATAACAATCTCGCCCATGCGCGCAAGGTTTTGCGCCATGAACAGTTCCATCTCGTCCGCGCCCTTGCCTATCTCTACCTGCGTGAACGCCAGTTGCTGGACGTTCACCAGCTGCTCAAGGGAAAACTGCTCGGTTTCGACCCGGCACTGATCCGGGAAGCCCTTCTCGGGGTGGCCGCCTGATGTTTGGCGCTCTCCCGATGCGGCATGTGACCCTTTATCTGCTCCGCGAGGAATTGCCACTTGCATCGGTCGTTCTCGCAAGGCTTGGTGTCATCGCCCCGGAAGAGGGCCAGATGCATAACGGAGAAACTGTGCGTCCAGGGGCAGACTTTCAGCGCAGCCATCATCTCGCCAGCCAGCTGTTTCGAAAGATTGCGGCTTCCCTCGATTACACTCCTGATGCGGTCTCGCAAGAGCAGCTGCCGCAGCAGGCTGATCAGCATAGACTGGATACCATCCTCGAGTGTTTGCAACCCGTGTGGCATCAGTGCAACCAGCTCGAGGAGCAGGTGCGCACCCTGCGCGAGGAGATCCGTCACCTCACGCACCAGCAACAGGCCGTGGCCAGGTTCTTCAATCTTCAGCTGGATCTCGAGAAACTATCCCTGGACCATGGCTTTCTCGATATGCGCGTCGGTAGTGTCGACACCTCGGAACTGCAGCGTCTCATTGATTCGCTCGCACTCATTAATTTCAAGGTCATCGAATTCGACAGGCAGGAGGGACGGGCTCACCTGGTGCTGCTCGGTCTCAATGGACTGGATGCCCAGTTGAATCCGCTACTCATGGCGGCAGGGTTCAAGATACTGCTGATTCCCCAGGGAATGAAAGGCTATCCCGATGAGATGCATGCCGAGCTCGAGGAAAGACTCGCCGGGCTCCGGCATGAGCTGGCAGACGTCGAGGGTGAGCGCGCGAAACTGCTGGAAAAATACCGTGCCGAACTCCGGGAGGCTGCACTCGTGCTTGCAGCGGGCTCGCCGTTTGCCGAACTGGCCGATTACCTCGTCGGCCATGGCGAGATTGTTACCCTCCAGGGGTGGGTGCCAGAAGTCGAACTGGCAGCGCTTGCAGCAGATTTGCGCAAGGAACTCACTGCCTTTTTCTGGGAGGTTCGCAAGCCGCTGCCCGAAGAGGTCGACAGGGTTCCTTCCATCCAGCGCTATCCGGCATTCCTGCGTCCCTTCTCCATACTGGTAAGAAACTTCGGTACACCCCGCTACGATGAGTTCGATCCGACCCTGCTGTTCGCGTTGACCTTCATCCTGATGTTCGGCAGCATGTTCGGCGATATCGGGCACGGGGCCGTCATGCTCGTTGCAGGCTGGCTCTTCCGGCGCAAACTCGCCGACTTTTCCTGGTTCATCATGCTGGCCGGGCTGTCCTCGATTGTTTTCGGCTTCTACTACGGCAGCATCTTCGGGCACGAGGAGCTGATTGAGCCACTCTGGATGTCGCCCATGGAAGATCCGGTACGGCTGCTGCTACTGGCCGTCTACTGGGGTATCGGCTTCATCGCCATTGCCAACCTTCTGTCGATTCTTAATCTCTGGAGGCTCGGATTGCGACGTGAGGCCATCCTTGGACAGCGCGGTCTGGCCGGTCTGTTCTTCTATGTCGGCCTGATACTGCTCGTCCTCGATTTACAGCGCTTTGGATCGGCCGGGATGCTGTCACTGGCGATTGTGGTGTCTGGCTGCGGCGTACTGGTTGCGGGCATCTGGCGCGAGACGGATGCTCACGGGGGTGAGAGGCTGCTAATTGTCGTGATAGAGATAGTGGAGACCCTCCTGGGCTACTTGTCCAATACGCTGTCCTTCCTGCGGGTCGCCGCCTTCAGCCTCAACCATGCCGCGCTGGCTTTCGCAGTGATCACGATTGCCGGCATGATGGACGGAGTCGGGCACTGGCTGGCGCTCATCATCGGCAATCTTGTGATCATCGTGCTCGAGGGTGGTATCGTGCTCATTCAGGTGCTGAGGCTCGAATACTACGAGGGATTCGTGCGCTTTTTCAGAGGTGACGGCAGGGTCTACAAGCCCCTGCGGCTGCAACAGACCGGTACGCAACACCCGGCCGGACAGGAATCCATATAACGAGGAGAATGAAATGTATCTGCTACTGGCGATGGTAACCACGGGCTTTCTCGGAATGATCGCGTTCGGGCTCTACTACGAGTTGCGGCCGGCCGACAGGCTGCCAGCACGCGGTGTCCTGAAACCGCTCGTCGGTGGCAATCTCGTGCTCTTCGCCATCGGTGTGGTGGGACTGCTCTTCTTTGCCGTGAACGAGGTCATGGCGGCCACTGAGGAAGCCTCCGGACTGGCGGAGATGAAGGAAGTCTCTCTCGGGTACGGGCTCGCACTGATCGGCATCGGGCTCCCAACCGGCCTTGCGGCAATCGGTGCGGCATTCGCCATAGGTCCCGTGGGTGCAGCTGCACTGGCAGTGATTGGCGAAAAGCCGGAGGTGTTTGGACGCACGCTGATTTATCTCGGGCTGGCGGAAGGTGTTGCGATCTATGGTCTCGTTATGTCGATACTGCTGCTTGGCAAGCTGTGATGCAGCAGGCGGTTGGCGAGTTGCGCAAGGCACGGCTCATCGCGATGGGCGACGAGGCGCTCGTGCAGGGGTTTGCGCTGATCGGATTTGAAACCTGGCCGGATGCAGATGCCCGGGAACTGGACGAGCTGCTGGGCGAGTTGATGGAGATGCGGGAACAGGCGCTCGTATTGCTGCAATCGAGCCTGATGCACAGCGGGATGCCGAACCTGCAACGTGTTCTGGATGAGGGCGGACGGATCGTGATCGCCGAGATTCCCTCCCTCGACCAGGCCGGCGGCTTCAAGCCTTCGGTCGAGAAGATGTTGCATGCTGTCCTGCCGGGGCAGATCGCATGAGCACGGAACCAACCCTCGATGATCTTGAACAGGCGCTTATGGATCGTGCCCGGCGTCTCGCGGATGAATATCTTGCGCGCGCCGAGTCAACCCGTGAACGGATGCTCAGTGACGAGAATGAGCACCTCAGGGTCCGCGAGGAGCGCGAGGTGCTTGCTGCCGAGCTGGAGGCCGAGCGACTCTATCGCAGCAAGGTGCAGGCAACGGAGATGGAGCTCCGCAGCGAACTCGACCGACGCCGGTGGGATATGGTCCAGCAGCTTAAAGACAATATCACCAGGCGTCTCGACGACATGACAGCACGTGATGACTATGCGGACATCCTGCAACGGTTCCTCGGAGCGGCAGCCGAGGCGCTCCGCGACGAGGAGGGCCTTGTCGCACAGCTCTGCGAGCGGGATCATGCGCGGTTCGCAAGCGCATGGACAGGGTGGGTGGAGAGTGCAGCGCCCGGCCGTTCAATCGAGCTTTCTGCCGAGCATGGCGACTTCAGTGGCGGACTGCTGCTGCGCAATTACGATGATACAGTACGCGTCGATCACAGTTTCGAGGGACGCATGGAGCGTCTCGAGGACCAGATCAACCTCGTGCTGACCGCCGAGCTTTTCCCGACACTGATCGCCAAGTCCGGGGTGTCCACCGATGAGTGATGCAGGGAGTGTTGTCGAGGTCAACGGCCCGCTTGTCAAGGTGCGACTGCCCCATGTGCGAACCGGTGAGCAGGTCAGTATCGGATCTCTCGCATTGACCGGCGAAGTGCTCGGTCGCAAGGGGGACGAGGCCATCGTGCAGGTCTACGAATCCACCGAGACAGTGCGGCCCGGGGACAATGTCATACCGCTTGGTCATCCGCTTTCCGTCGAGCTCGGGCCGGGTCTGATGGGGCGCATCTTCGACGGTGTACAACGCCCACTGGACGAAATCTCGCGCCTGTACGGCGATACCATCCCGCGCGGGATCAATGTGACCTCACTGGACCGTGAGGTGCTGTGGCGTTTCATGCCAAGGCCGGGCCTGACGGTAGGCGAAGAGGTCAGCCAGGGTTTCTCTCTTGGAGAAGTTCCCGAGACCGAGTCTATCGTTCACCACATACTCGTGCCGCCGGGCATCAACGGCAAACTTGTCGAGCTTGCGTCTGCCGGTGAGTATCATGTCGACGACACGATCGCTGTCTTGCGTGATGCGCAGGGGGCGGAACACCGGTTACAGCTTTTCCATCGCTGGCCTGTTCGCGTTCCCCGGCCCCACATGCGCCGTATCCATACTTCGGAACCGCTCCTGAGTGGCCAGCGCATACTCGATCTCTTCTATCCGGTGCTCAAGGGGGGAAAGGCAGCGATCCCCGGGCCCTTCGGTGCCGGCAAGACCATTCTGCAGCACCAGATCGCACGCTGGTCGAATGCTGATATTGTCATCTATGTGGGCTGCGGCGAGCGAGGCAATGAGCTTGTCGATATCCTCAACAGCTTTCCGGCTCTCAAGGACCCCTACTCTGGCAGGTCCCTGATGGAACGAACCCTGCTTGTGGCCAACACCTCCAACATGCCGGTCGTCGCACGCGAGGCCTCGATTTATGTGGGGGTGACCATCGCCGAATATTATCGCGACCAGGGCTATCACGTGGTCATGGTGGCGGACTCCACGAGTCGCTGGGCTGAAGCGTTGCGCGAGGTTGGCGGACGACTCGGCGAAATGCCCGTCGAGGAGGGCTATCCCGCCTACCTTGCATCCCGCCTTGCTTCTTTTTACGAGCGTGCGGGCAAGGTGGAAACCTTCAGCGGACGACGCGGCTCCGTGACGCTCATCGGCGCCGTCTCACCGCCCGGCGGAGATTTTTCGGAACCGGTGACGAGTCATACCAAGGAGATCGTGCGTGCCTTCTGGGCGCTGTCAAAAGAGCTGGCGGATGCACGCCACTATCCGGCCATCGCCTGGTCAGATTCGTTTTCCGGTTACATCGATGATGTGGCCAGATGGTGGGAGGAACACGTCAGTACGAAATGGGCGCAGTATCGTGCCGATGCACTCGAGTTGCTTGGACAGGCCGATGAGCTTGACCGGATCGTCAACCTCGTCGGCCCGGAAGCACTCTCGGCCCAGCAGCGCTGGATCCTCGAAATGGCGAGGCTCATCCGCGAGGGCTTGCTGCAGCAAAATGCTATCGATGATATCGACAGTTATGCTTCTGCAGCCAAGCAGTTCCAGTTGCTCAAGCTCATGCACGATACCTGGAAGCAAGGCGAAAGCCTCCTGTCGTCGGGCGTTCCGGTGCAGGTTTTGCTCGAGATTCCCGAGCTCACGCGCATTGTGCGTGCGAGAAGTCAGTATGGCAACGACGAGGTTGATGCAATCCGCGAGCTGGGAATCGCGGTAAAAACGGCTTTTCGTTCCATTCACGGCGAGTATCAGCAGGTGGAGAAACTCGGATGAAGAGCGTGATCCTGCGCGACAAGGAGTACCGGCGCGTCCATGCCGCAGAGCGCGGGCTGCTGTTTATCAGGGGTGTGCCCGGTGTTGGTTTCAACGAGCGGGTCCTCGTGCGAGACAGTGAGGGTAAAAAGCGTGTCGGCCAGGTGATTCGTACCTCGGGGGACCTGGTGCTGGTACAGGTGTTCGAGGGGACCGAGGGGCTCGAACCGGAGCGTACCTGGATTCGTTTCCTCGATGAGCCTTTCAAGGTCTCTCTGGCTCCTGCAATACTCGGGCGCGTGCTCGACGGTGCCGGGCGCTCCAGGGACGGGCGTCCGCCGGTTGTCTCGTCCGTGCAACGCAATGTCAACGGCGATGTTGTCAATCCTTCGGCGCGTTCCTATCCGCGTGAATTCATCCAGACGGGTATCTCCGCGATTGACGGCCTCAATTCGCTGGTTCGCGGCCAGAAACTGCCGATCTTTTCCGGATCAGGACTGCCGCACAACAGGCTTGCAGCGCAGATCGTGCGCCAGGCAAAACTGCTGGGCGAAGAGACACGCTTTTCGATCGTCTTTGCGGCCATGGGCGTATCGCATGACGATGCCCGCTTTTTCCAGCATGAATTCGAAAAGAGCGGGGTGCTCAAGAATGTCGTGATGTTTCTGAACCTTGCGGATGATCCGCCGATCGAGCGCCTCGTGCTTCCACGCACGGCACTGACCGCTGCCGAGTATCTCGCCTTCGATCTGGACATGCATGTGCTCGTCGTCATGACGGACATGACGCTCTATGCGGAGGCAATGCGGGAAATCGCCACTGCCAAGGGTGACGTTCCCGCACGCAAGGGATATCCGGGATATCTCTATTCCGATCTTGCGGAGATCTATGAGCGGGCCGGCAGGATCAGGAACCGCCATGGCTCGATCACGATGATTCCTGTTGTGAGCATGCCGTCTGACGATATCACCCATCCGGTTCCTGACCTGACTGGTTATATCACCGAAGGCCAGATCGTCCTGTCACGACAGCTGCACAACACCTCCGTCTATCCGCCGATCGATATCTCGCCATCACTCTCGAGACTCATGAAGGATGGTATCGGGGAGGAGGATACACGTGAGGACCATGCACGTGTGGCGAGCCAGCTTTATGCGACGTATGCGCGCGCTCAGGAGATCAGGAATCTCGCATCCATTATCGGTCCCGAGGAACTTTCGCAGTCTGATCGCCAGTACCTGGCCTTTGCCGACCAGTTCGAGGAACGCTTCGTCGGCCAGGATGAAGAGGAAGACCGCACGATCATCGATACGCTCAATATCGCCTGGGAAATACTTTCCATGCTGGGGCCGGAACACCTGACACGCGTCAGGGACGAGGATATCTCCCGATACCATCGATGGAAGGAATACAGCGATCAGCGTGAAGACGCAGTGACTGGAGGCGCGGATGACTAAACGACTGCGGCTTCCCCCGACAAGGAGCACCCTGCTCTCGGTTCGACGCCAGATCGGTTTTCTCGAGCAGGGTTACCAGCTGCTCGACAGGAAACGCGAATTGCTGACGCGCCTGCTCTATGATCGACTGGCGACCTACCGAAAACTCCGCAAGGAGGTTGATCAGCAACTGCGTGATGCCTACAAGTGGCTGGCGATTACCCAGATGCGTATGGGCAGCCATCAGCTCTACCAGGCCGGGGTAGGTCTATCCCCCTCAATGGATGTACACATTCTCCCGCGTTCGAGCCTGGGCGTGCAGTACCCCTCTGTGACTGTCAAGCGCAGACCGCTACAGCCGGTCAGTCTCTCCATGAGTGACAGCAGTTTCGACGAGGCGCGTCTCGGGATGGCCCGTCTCGCTCTCTCGCTGGCGAAGCTCGGCGAGAGCGAAATGGCACTCAGACGTGTGGTCCAGGAGCAGCGCAAGACCCAGAAGCGCGTCAATGCGCTGCGGTATAACGTTATTCCCCGTTACCGGGAAACCATCCGTTATATCGAGAATGTCCTCGAGGAGGAGGAGAGAGATGCGCTCTTCCAGATCAAGATGTTGCGGCGAGAGATGGAAACCGCGTGACCTTGTCGCCAGGCGCTATCTGAAAAAACCGGCAAGGGCGCATCCCTGCCAGTGTGCTGTTGGCTGAACAGGAAACGTCTTCTATTTAGCGGACTCGTCCACCACTTTTGCCTCAGGCGCATGCTTGCGCACGGACTCAATACCCTTGAGCGCCCCGTCACGTGTTTTGTACATCTGGGAACTGGCGATGACTTGCCCGTTACTTGCCTTCAGAACGAAATGGAATTGACCGTTAGCTCCGGTCTTGAGTTCGAATGTTCCAGCGGCCACTGTAAATCCTCCTGCAGGTTTATTGGTTGTATCTGCTGTTACCTGATACCAGGTGAAATCAGTCTATCCGTTACTGTCATTGTGTGACACAGCCGCACAAGTCGCTCGGGTATGCCGACCTGTGCGCAGTCCGCAGTGCCTTTATCCACGGTGCTTGTACGTGTGTTTTGAAGGCCTGGGGTCAGGCAGAAAAAAAGTGAAAAAAGTTATTGAGTATTTCAGTAAATGCTAATATACTTATTTCCATTGAATGGCAGTACGCAAACACGGGTTGCCGT
>JARRMW010000045.1:0-12335 GCA_037385685.1 Gammaproteobacteria bacterium | reverse complement strand
AGGATCAGTAGCCATCCTCACCGTAATTGCCGCCATAGCCCATCGGGGCATAATTCTCGAATTTGGTGTACTGACCCAGGAACGTCAAGTTCACAGTCCCAATCGGACCGTTACGCTGCTTGCCAATGATGATCTCGGCCCTTCCCTTCTCCTCTTCGGGAACATTCTCGTTGTAGACCTCGTCGCGGTAGATGAAGACAACGAGGTCCGCATCCTGCTCGATCGAGCCGGATTCACGCAGGTCCGACATGACTGGACGCTTGTTCGGACGCTGCTCGAGATTGCGATTAAGTTGTGACAGTGCAATAACCGGGACATTGAGCTCCTTCGCGAGCGATTTGAGGCCACGAGAGATGGCCGAGATCTCTGTTGCACGATTCTCGCCTGAACCCGGCGCCTGCATGAGTTGCAGGTAATCGATGACGATGAGCCCGAGTTCGTTATTACATTCCCGCTTGAGGCGGCGGGCTCTGGCGCGCAGGTCTGTCGGCGATAGAGCCGGTGTGTCATCGATATGGATGGGCGCTTCTGCGAGCAGACTGACAGCTGAAGTGAGTCTTGGCCACTCATCATCGAGCAGTTTGCCGGTTCGGACGCGGTGCTGGTCGACCCGACCGAGAGATGACAGCATACGCATGGCGAGTGAGTCACCCGGCATTTCCATGCTGAAAACCGCAACCGGCTTGCCCGTCTTGATCGCGGCATTCTCGGCCACATTCATGGCAAAGGTGGTTTTTCCCATCGAGGGACGTCCGGCGATGATGATCAGATCAGCAGGTTGCAGGCCGGATGTCATCTGGTCGAAATCACTGAAACCCGTACTGAGCCCGGTGATGGGTTCGTCTGACTGATAGAGCGTCTCGATACGCTCAAGTGCAAGTGTCACAAGGTGTTTCGTTGGCTGGAATCCGCCACCCCCCCTTGTTTTCTGCTCGGCGATTTCGAAAACTTTCCTCTCTGCCTCGTCGAGCAGTTCGATACTGGTGCGACCTTCCGGACGATAACCGCTGTCCGCGATCTCGGTGCCGACACTGATGAGTTGTCTCACGACAGAGTGCTCGCGCACGATGTCGGCATAGCTCCGGATATTGGCTGCGCTCGGGGTTTCATTGGCCAGTGTCCCGAGATAGACGAGCCCCCCTGCTTCCTCGAGCTGTTCGAGGCGCTCGAGTTCCTCGGCAAGCGTGACCACATCAAAAGGTTTGCTGTGTTCGGCAAGATTCGCGATCGCGGTATAAATCAGCTGGTGCTCACGCCTGTAAAAGTCCCGTGTGGTGACCCTGTCCGCAACCTGGTCCCAGGTTGCGTTATCAAGCATTAGTCCACCGATGACTGACTGTTCTGCCTGCATGGAGTGAGGTGGCAGGCGCAGTGCCTGTGTCCTGGAATCGGAGGAAAACTGGTTTTTAAAAGCTTCGGCCATGGAATCGGATATTGGTCTACGAGGTTGCCATCATAGCAAGAAGCGTGGAGGCCCGTTACTGTGAAAAGCGGTTCCGGTCCCCGTTCAGGCAGGATTCTCAGAATCACGCCTGGTGATATTCAAGATATTGTTTTATAGGTATTTTTTGAGATCGCTGGACTCTCCGCTCCAGCGGAAACGGTTGCCGTCAGGTTCCTCTGAAGAGAACCGCCTGAAAAGACCGGCGAGATCTCCGAGATGCTCCGGATTCTTAACAAGCAGGTCGAGTGTGACTTGTTCCTGCTGATTCAGTGATAATTCACCCTGGACATCCAGGCCATCACTTCCGACCGATGTAAAAGCGAGTTTCCTGGTCCCGTCGTCATCTGTGCTCATCTCCGCGGCGAAGTCTCCCAGCTGGAGACCGCCCGCGAAGAGGTTGTCGATTGTTGCACTGCCGCGAATAACCAGCAGGCTTTCCCCCTGTAACTCCAGGGATTCAATGATTGCAGACAGCTCGCCTTCCGTTACCATAATGGATAGCTGCGGAAGAAATTGACCGAGGTTGGCAAGACGGGCTTTTACGCTGGCATTCTCGATTGTGAGAATGTCTGCCAGTGAATACCCGATATCTGCATTGGACTCGACCGGACCTCGCAGTTGTATTGCAGCGTTCCATTCACCCAGCAGCACCCTGAGCGGACGTACATTCCACTCGAGGCTTCCTGCATAAATCCCATTGTAAACAACAGATCGCGCTGTGCCTTGCCAGACTGTTCCCTCGAGTTCGCCCAGTGTCAGGTTCGGCAACCTGTCTTGCATGAAAACATATGCGAACTGTGCAGGAATCCGAGTGACAAGAAAAAGCAGGTAGGCTGCAATTGCTATTGCAACAAGATGCGTAGGTCGCATGAGAGATCAGCGTGCCAGTGTCAGTTGCGCATTGACGAGTCCGGTGTCACTCCCAGGTTCAATCGCGGCTTTCGCGACGCGAACGTCAAAACTGCTTTGAAGATGCTCCAGGCGATCCATGAGATTGACGAAATTAACATCTCTCAGCGTGAGATTGAGACGTGTCTCGCCTTCCGGTCGAACCTGCACAGGTGTGATGCTTTTGGCGCGCAATTCGGATGTCACCCGGGCAATCAGCGTACGACTATCCTTTTCCTGTTTGGCAGGGCCCGCAAGAACCCTCGAGCGAGCATCGGCCGCACGGGATTTCATCCATTCGTAGTCACGCGCTTTTTCTGCCACTGTCTGCCTGAGTTCCTCGTTGGTACTCATTAGCGGGCTGACAAGGAGTACATAGATCAGAAATAGCAGGATAAAGACAGCACCAGCCAGAATCATACGGCGTTCGCGTTGAGCAAGTGATTCAAACCACTCTTTCATATGTTCTCACCGTTACGGGAAACGACAAGTCGTCCGCGCACCTTGCCGTTGTCATTGGAGACGGCCTTGAGCTCTGCCCTTACAGAGGCAGCAATGAGCTTCTGCTGCAGTTTCTCAAGCTGCTCGATACTGGTGGTTTCAAGATCGACCTCTATGTCATTTCCTGTATAACGCAGTCGTGTGATAGAGGTCTGGCTATCGGCAAGAAACTCCTTGCCACTTACAAGGATGACAGAGATGAAATTGTTGCTGTCGCCGCTTTCACTGCCCAGCGCGACAAGCTTCTTGCGCATGTTGTCAGCAGGATTACCAGCAGGCTTTTCGTTGAAAACAGTCTCATAAAGAGACTGCATGGAGGCTTCGAGTCCATCGCGCTCCCTGGCCAGAAGATAGTTGTCGACCGCAACATTCATCAGATAGATGACGAGTGCGATGACAGCGATACCGGCGGCCATACTCCATTGTCGCAGAAGATCGCGCATCGGCCTGACGATCTGGTACTCACCCTGGAACAGGTTGATTCCCGTGTCAGGATTGTCGATCCAGTAGCGTGCCATAACGGCCAGCGCTTCTGAATCACCACCGAGGTGCGAGCCGCCCTCGACCTCCTGGTCGGGTGAAAAATTATAGATGTTGAGTTCCGGTGCGCTCTCGCTCTCATGCTGTTGTTTGTAGAGTTCTCTCTCTGTCGTCAGCAATTCAGGCATTGCAACGAGATCCATCGCATAGCCAGCCGAAAGATCCTTTCTCAGGAGTGCCTGCTCTCGCTGGACGAAGAGTGACCAATTGTCCGCTTGCCAGGGAACCATCAGGATCTGCGGGAGAAGCAAAACTGATTCGAACTGGTATCGGGTAATCAATGCATGAAGCCGTTCTACAAGATCCCGGTCAACGACAGCCACGAGTTGATTACCACTCTCTCTGTCAATCGTTCGATAGGCAAAGTGCATCTGTTCAATATCATTTGCCAGCTCATCCTCGAGAGCATATGGCAATGCAGCCATGATCTGGCTTTTGCTCTTGGCCACGATACTAGCCTTGTGCAAGACAACTGAGGCAGCGGGAAGAATAAGGACGAGACGGGAAGAAGCTGCCTCGGTGAGTATTTCGGTCAGCTTGCCCTGACGAGCCTGTCCCGCTGGTGTACGCTCATTGAAACGTAACCAGTTACAGTCCTGCAGTTGGTCATCGAAGAGTTGTATGAAATAGGTCACATTCATGCAGGAGTCGCTCTCTGCTACCACTGTTGCCCATAACTGCGCATGAGGACACGTATGTCGTTGTCTCCACGCTCGACGATGTGCTGCATCTGCATGATAAGATCGCCGAATTCCGCTCTTGTAGAAATCTGGAAGTAATTTGATTCTACATCAAGCGGCCAGACAGATGTGTCGAAGTTTTCCTGAACGTTGAGGAAAGACTGGATGAAAGCGAGGACCTCTTCCCTGCTCGTGAAAGGCCCTGACGTGCGAATCTCCTCCACAAGCGCAGAACCGACAGGATCAGTGCCGTCACCGAGGCAATCAAGCAACTCTTCACTGGCTGTATTAACATTTATCATGTAGCCCACCTTTTCATCCTGCTCCTGCAATGTCGGCATCGGCAGAGCTGTAACATAGGGCAGGAGTGCCTCATAGGTATCATGGTTCATACCCTTGAGCAGCAGCATTTCCGAGGGCGATGTCAGGGGACGGGATGCAGTCCTGTAAGATGGGTCCGAGGACAGGTAGTCGAGGTCCTCCGCACCCCTGTTATTGTGGACATCCTGGTCCGGATCGATCCAGTCAACAAGTGCACTGACAATCTGCTCGGGATCAGCGTCGGGTTCGGTATATCTCGACAGGAGACAGGTCAGGGTGCGAAAGGCAACGGGATTGCCCCCCTGGCTGGAAAAGACAGTATTGAGGTTGAATCGGCCTTGCAGGTCGAGAATCTGACCCGATACGATTCCACCATCAGCAGAAACAGGGGGCAAGACGCGCGCCCAGTCCTCCAGCAGGCTGTCTTCAGCGCGTTCCTGCTTCTTGTCATCGACAAGCACCTCCAGCCCCCAGCTCTCGAGTGCAAGCAGGTGCATGAATGCCTGGTTGCCATGCAACAGGTTTGCTGTCCGGCGCATCGAATACTGCTGCTCAACAACCACGGCGGCACCGATGCCAGCCACGATAGCAATCACGATCATCACCGAGACAAGCGCAACACCATGATTGTTTTTCATCAGCTGCCGACTCCCGGGATCATCACCGTGAATCTGCCATAATCCTCGACTTCCATGAAGATCCTGACCGCTCCGGGCAGCTCCTCCAGCGCTGGCTGTTGCTGGCTGTCACTCCTTTCCGGAGGCCACTTCTCTGTCCATCTGTCGTCGTAGGCGCTGATTTCGAAGCGGGTGACATTCTTTATCAGGCTCTCTTCGAATTCCGGCTCTGTCTGGGTCGCACGATCCAGTACCTGCCATGTCTTGCGATAGAGCGCGTCATTTCTGATCTCGTAGGCGACTCGCTTGAGCAGTGACCTGTTCAGCCGGGCCGGATTCTGGTAGCCACTGCGGGTGAATTCGAAGCCCTCGGTCGAAAGATCGCTGATGAGAAATGCGGGCTGTTCCTCTCCATATTCGTCGAGAACAGGGCGTGGCGCCATCTGGACGAGATCACGTTCCATGAGCATGAGCACCCGCTGTATATCGGCAAGACGCTGAGCTACCTCTGATGTGTGATTGCTGATATTGATCGCTGATGTCAATGTTGTGTAGGTAATCACGGAGATGACGGCAAAAATAGCCATCGCGATCAGTATTTCAACAAGAGTAAAACCCAGGACAGGCTTCATGCGGAAGCTCACCATCCCGACTCCTTTCCAGTGTAAGTCGTCAGTGTGGTCAGGGGATCCTTGTCGAATTTATCACGATAAATCCTGATCTCGATTTTGCGAACAAGATCGTAAGGGGTCTCGGTGACTTCTCTTTTCCAGTGAAGAGGAAAAGGCATCGTCGTATCCTCGCCCTGCTTTGTTCCTGTTGCAGGCCACTCGTTCTCGAGTTGGAATTCGACAACCTGGTTCATCGCTGCCCAGTGTGCCCAGGTACGCTCTTGCAGCCCAAGCAGATTGCGCGAATAGTCGCCGACAACTGTCGACACAGCGATCAATGCCGTACCTGCAATTACCAGAGCAACCAGAACCTCGATCAGTGTGAATCCGCATTGTGGCATGTTGGTTGGCAGAACACGCTCAGGAGCCATTTTCCTCTCCTTTTTCGACAATAGCACCCGACGGATAGCGGACGATACTGCGCCTCTCCTCGCTTCTGAAAGCCATCAGCAATTCAAACGGGATCGCATCGGTGTCCGGCAGGAAAAGCACCTGGGGCCTTATTTCATCAGGGAGTTCGTCCTCGAGCACAACCGGTGTTCCCTCGAGATAGAGCGTAATGTTCATCCCTCCCGGAAAGTCATGAGGCCTCAGCAAACGATCCCTGAGTGGCTTCCAGAGTACTCTTTTGCGGATTACACGGGAATTTGTCTCATCCTCCTCATCGACAAGGTAGCCCTCGAACCATGCATATCCCGCGGTCGTGAAATAGATACCCAGGGGATTGTTCCTGAAAAGCATCTCCTCCTGTGCAAAGCGGCCTGTCTTGATGAGTGTCTCGATCTCCTGGTCAAGAATCGCGGCGTCATCCCTGTCGCGGACCTGGATGACGATCAGGGAACTGACGGTGGCAATCAGCACCAGGACGATCAGTATTTCGATCAGTGTGAAGCCCCGGTGTGCATGCATGATGGTCTAGTCGTTGATGCTGTCGATATTCCAGTTGCCGAGGTCCTTATCGATGTCTTCTCCGCCCTGCGCACCATCCCTGCCGAGCGTATAGATATCGAAATCCAGACCATGCTCACCCGGATTCGCATAGAGGTAATCGCGGTTCCAGGGATCACGAGTCAGCTTGGAGATATACTCCGGCACAAGAGACACGAGCCCTTCCTCTGTCGTGGGATAACGGTAGTTATCCAGCCGGTAGAGATTCAGACCCTGCTCGATGCTGCGCAGATCAGCCTTGACCTTGGTACGAGCTCCCTCATCAATTCTGCCCATGTAATTCACAGCGACCGCAGCCGTCAGAAATCCGATGATAATCAGCACAACAAGGATTTCGATCAGCGTAAAACCCGATTGCACCCTTGCAAGACGTTTCATATTTACTTCCTCGTTCGTCATATCGCAGTATTCATTTGAAAAATTGGCAGCAGAATCGCAAGAACGATCAGCAACACCAGGACTCCCATGATAACGATCATGAGTGGCTCAAGGATACCGACGATCATGGAAACCGAGGCCTGAAGCGTACGCTCTTGCCCATCCCCTGCCCGTTCGAGCATCTCGGGCAGGTTACCGGAAGCCTCGCCACTGGCTATGAGATTCAGCGTCATCGGGCTGAAGTAGCCGGTGCGTGTCAGAGAATTCGCAATACTTGCCCCTTCGCGGACGCGGTCAGCAGCATTTCTCACGGCCTCCCTGATGGGCAGGTTGCCGAGGACACGTGAGGCAATGTTCATTCCATTAGTGGCCGAGACGCTACTGCCAAGCAGAATGGCATAAGTCCGTAGAAAGCGAGCTGTATTCACGTCTCTGATCACGCGGGACACCAATGGAACACGCAGGTAGAGAGCGTGCATGGACCGGCGAAAAGCCTCGCGTCGATAGGCAATGGAAAAGAGAAATACCAGCAGGACAACAGCAGCAGCAAAATAAATTCCATAGTGCTGCAAAAATTCACTGATACCGATCATCGCACGTGTCAACAGTGGCAGTTCCTGTTCCATGTGCTCGAATGTCTCGATCATCCTGGGCACCACGCCGACAAGCAGAATTGTCACCACGATCAAGGCAACGATCGCAACCACGACCGGGTAGAGCAGTGAGAGCATGACTTTCTGTCGCGTTGTGTTGGCTTCCTCGGCGTAATCAGCGAGACGCTCCAGGACGACTTCAAGCTTGCCTGCCTGTTCCCCCGCTTCGGCCGTGGAAGCAAAATACTCGGGGAAGGCCCGTGGAAACTGCCGAAATGCATCAGCAAGGGACATGCCTTCACTGACACGTGATCGAAGAGATGTGATGAGATTGCGCTGCCAGGTTTTGCCGGTCTGCCGCGAAAGCACACGCAGGCACTCCTCCAGTGGCATCCGTGACCGTAGCAGGGTCGCGAGCTGTCGCGTGAACATGGCCAGGTCGGCAGGGCTGATTTTGCGATCAACGGCAGTTCCGCGTTTTTTTCCCGGCTCTTTTGCGCCTGACGTCCGCTGACCTCCTCAACGCTGACAGGATTCAGACCATCCTTGCGAAGCAGCTGACGCAGATGTTTCGGAGAGTCTGCCTGCGATACCCCTTTCTTGAGGCCGCCGGCACGATCCAGTGCCTGCCAGGAATATGCCGCCATAGATCAATCCTCACCCAGGCCGGCCACTCGGATGACTTCGTCCAGTGTTGTTCTTCCCTCGAGGACGAGGCGAATCCCGGCGGCCTGGATGCTTTCAGTCCTGGTGCGTGCATGCACGAGCATCTCCTGCTCACCGGCACCGGAATGAATCAGGCTTTGCAGGGTACTGTCGATTGCGATGTATTCATAAATACCGGTACGTCCCTGAAATCCTGTATAGCTGCAGTGACGGCATCCCCGGGCACGATAGATGGGTGTTTCATCTCCTGCCGGAATACCCAGCAGGTTACAGGCTGTCTCGTCGGCGATGACGGATTCCCGGCATTCGGTACAGAGCAGCCTGACGAGGCGTTGTGCCATGACCCCGATCAGGCTGGTAGACAACAGAAAGGGCTCGACGCCCATGTCTCGCATGCGTGTAATCGCACCAATCGCTGTATTGGTATGCAGTGTCGAAAAAACCATGTGACCGGTCAAACTGGCCTGAACAGCGATCTGTGCAGTCTCGAGATCACGGATCTCTCCGACCATAATCACGTCCGGGTCCTGACGGAGGATCGAACGCAATCCCGCTGCGAAGGTCATGCCGATACTACTGTTGACCTGCGTCTGGTTGACCCCGTCGATGTAGTACTCGATCGGATCCTCAACCGTCATGATGTTGCGCTTGTGGTCGTTGAGCTGACCCAGCATGGCGTAAAGTGTCGTGGTCTTGCCTGATCCTGTCGGCCCGGTGACGAGCAGAATCCCATGTGGCTGGTGGATGACGGTTTCAAGGCGTTTGCGAATCTTTTCGGGCATGCCGAGTTGCTCAAGATCCAGCCTTCCGGCCTGCTTGTCGAGCAGGCGCAGGACGACTTTTTCGGTACTGCCCGACGGGATGGTCGATACACGCACGTCAACGGATCGACCACCGAGCTTCAGCGAGATGCGACCATCCTGCGGCAGACGCTTCTCGGCGATGTCGAGCTTGGCCATGACCTTGATCCGGGAAATGATCGGCGGAGCAAGCTTGCGGTCCGGCTGCAGCACTTCCTTGAGCGTGCCGTCGACGCGAAACCGGATGCGCAGACGGTTTTCATACGGCTCGATGTGGATATCCGAGGCATTCTCGCGTATCGCCTCGGTCAGAAGGGCATTGATGAGACGAATGATGGGGGCATCATCCGCGCTCTCGAGCAGATCTTCCGGCTCGATGATCTCGTCGACGAGTTGATGCAGATCCAGATCCGTGTCGAGGCCGTCAACACTCGTCGAGATGGCGCTCGCGGCTCCCTGTTCCTGCTGCGACTGGAGCAGCTGGTTGAAGGCCTGTTCATCCACAACGCGCAGAGGAGCCGGCTGGCCAAGGATGCGGCGGGCCTCCGCATAGTGAATCGGCGAATAGTCTGGCCTGGCAATAATGACAGGTTCGCCCTCCTGCTCCTCGATAAGGAGGCCGAAACGGCGGGAAAAACCGTACGTGAGATGCTTGCCGGTCTCTTCTACAGCAGCGTCTTCCTCCAGGAGGATCTCCGCAGCTTCCGGTTCCGAGGCATATTCCCTCTCAGCCTGTTTCATGATCAGTGGAACCAGAGATTGTTGACAGGTTCAGTCTTGGCTTCTTCCAAGGGAGGTGGTGCCGGAGGCAATTCCCTTCCGATTGCGTCTATCGGCGCGAGAACAGGCTGATCTGCTTCCGGAATCCAGTTAACGCCATCCTGATATTTTTCAAGCTGGCCAGCTCTCAGTTCATTATAGCGCTTGGAGGAAGCGGCGAGATTCATCGCAGTGTTTCGCATGATCGTCGGGCGGATGAAAAGCATGAGATTGCGCTTTATATTGGACGTCGTGCTGGCCTTGAATGCTTCGCCCAGGAGAGGGATATCACCCAGGAAAGGAACACGTTGCTCGGTTTCGGTGACTCCATCATCAATGAGCCCGCCCAGCACCAGAATACTGCCATCATCGACAATGACGTTGGTCTTGATACTGCGCTGATTGGTCACAATATCGACTGCCCCGATATTGTCAGCGGCCTGCGGGTCGACCCTTGAAATCTCCTGTTCGATATTCAGCTTGACCGCATTTCCCTCGCTGATCTGTGGTGTGATCCTGAGTGTCAGGCCAACGTTCTTGCGCTCGATGGTCGTAAAGGGATTGGTTGGCAAGGTACTGCCACCGACACCGGTATAGGATCCTGTCTCGAACGGCACTTCCTGGCCGACACTGATTTCCGCCTCTTCGTTGTCGAGTGTCAGCAGGCTGGGGGTGGAAATCACATTCGCATCCGTGTCGTTGTCGAGGGCCTTTCCGAGAGCAAGAAAGGAGTAACTGCCTTCTGTTATGAGCCCGACAGCAGTGCCGGGGCCGATGCCTGCAAAGTTGGCAGCGATGTTACCCAGGGCCTCATCCCGGCTGGTGTCCGCATCTGTCGGGACCAGCGCATTGTTAATGGCCAGCCACTGGATGCCGAAATCGGCCGCCTTGTCCTGTCTCAACTCGGCGATGATGGCTTCGACAAGGACCTGTGCACGGCGCACATCGAGCCGATTGATGACTGACCTCAAGTCATCAAATCGGTCCTGTCTCGCCATGATAATGAGTGAATTTGTCTGCGTGTCGGCTTGCACAAGTGTCAGACTTTCATCAGCAGCTGCTCCCTCCGCTGGCGCCGCAGATGCAGTACCGGTCTGTTCGGAAGCGAGTGCCTCGATAATAGGTGCGATCTCCTCTGCCTTCGCAAACTTCAGTCCAACCACGTGAATATTACGACGGTCCTTGACACGTGTATCGAGACTGCGTGCGATGCGACTGATTTTTTCACGGAAACCCTTGTTGCCTGAGATGAGTACGGAATTAGTGCGGGTGTCGGCAACCAGCTTGCTGGTTGCTGCATCGGCTGATCCGCCAGCACCCGTTTGCTGTACAAGTGTTTGCAGTGTCTTCACGACTTCCGTTGCATCGGCATAGTTAAGCTTGACCTTCTCGATCTCGGCTTCTGCTGCCCGGTCAAGGGTATCCAGCATGTTACGGATCTTGGCAATCGTTCTGCGGGATGCGGCAACGATCAGGCTGTTTGAATTGGCGTGGGCAGCCAGGTGCCCCTCTTTCTCGACAAGGGGCCTGAGTATCGGAACCATCTGGACAGCGGGAACATGCTCGATCGGAATGACCTGGACTTCGACCTCGTCATTGACTGTGGCCTTGTCAAGAGCCTCGCTATAAACGGCATTTTCACGGCTGACACTCGACGGGAGAATATTAACCAGCGTACCGTCGTCGATAGCGATGAAACCATGGGTTTTGAGGATGGAGAGAAAGGTTGAGTAAAGGGCATCACCGTCGATCGGTTCTGATGAGATAACGGTCACTTTTCCCTTGACTCGCGGATCGATCAGGAAATTCTTTCCTGTCACCTTGGAAACCATCTCTGCGACTTCCCGGATGTCAGTGTCCTTGAAATTGATCGTGACCTTGTCCGCTGCAAGAAGGCCAGATGACATAAGCATCATAACCAGCGCAGCAAGCGCAGTGCGGATATTCATAATGTCAGTTCTCCAGTACCACATTAATGTCACGAATCTTGCCGCCTCGCTCGATCTTTAATTGAAAGGTGCTCGATTGCGACAGCGAATTGATGATCGTCTCCAGCTGAGCGGGATCGGACAACGGGGTATCATCGACACTGATGAGGATATCACCCGGCCTTAATCCTACACCGGTCAACAATGTACGGTCACGTCCAGGATAGACGCGAAAGCCATAGGTAGAACCATCACGTGGAACAGGCTGGACACGAATCTGTCCGACAAGATCCAGCGGATTGCTCGCAAGCGTCGTTTTGTATTCCTCAATCCTTTCGAGCATTTGCTGGTTAGTCACGCGGAAATCGACCGGTGGTAATTCCGATGTTGCCTCGCTGATATTGCTTGAATCTTCTTCGGTGGTAATGATGTCGCTCCCTTCGGACAGCATCTCGATCTCGAAGACCTTGTCACCCGAGCCGTCGGTTGCGACAAATGACTTCGGATCGATACGTTTGACGGTAATACCATCACGAATTTCATCACCTTCTTGCAGGACCATGGTTTCGCCTTTCTCCTTGACGACGATATAGGAATTCAC
>JARRMW010000044.1:0-12593 GCA_037385685.1 Gammaproteobacteria bacterium | reverse complement strand
TCATGTCGCCCAGATCCTCGGTAAAACAGCTTCCTTTCCAATCAGCATCGGCCTGATGGCCTGCCAGATTGCGACGAAGAGCTTGCGTGCCTGCTCTGTGCTGTCACCCAGATAACGGCAGACGAGCACATCGCCAAGCAGTGTCAGGCCTGTCGAAGTTGATTGGTGAGAGATATCCCGCGCCCTCTCCAGGATCGCCTTGTCGGCGCCCGTTGCAACGAAGGTCGCGATGACAGGCTGGTCACGCAGCGTGGCCAATCCCGAGAGTGATGCACCGTCGACTGCGAGCCTGTCTATCAGCAAAGGGCGGCCATCTCGCCTGAGCCTGGTGGAAAAGAGCGCACGCCCCTTTTCGAAGCGCTCGCCAATAACGGGGCGTCCGAGACAGTTGAGTTCCCAACCGATATAACGGGCATCTCCATGCAAATCGACTTCTGTTTTCAGTTCGACCGCTGCGTCCGGGAAAAAAATATTCTCCTGCGGTAGCCATTCGAGACACCCTGCATCAAGTGAAAAGTGCTGTACCTGTTGTGCCGTCGGGCCGGTCGTGTTGTAGAACTTGGTCGCGCCGGGCGTCGTGACGAGCGCACTTGTCTGCGGGGACAATCCGATCTCGATCGTCAACCGGTCCCCGCCAGCCACACCACCGGGCGGATGCAGGAGATAGAGATGACAGGTATCGCCTTCAGGGTGAAAGGTGCGTTGAACTGCCAGCGGACCGCGCTGACGCCGATGCTTCAGCACTGTTCGCCCGGACCTCTGTTCGAAACCCAGTTCCAGCGAGGCCTCCCAGCCACTCCAGCTCCCCTGCTGTAGTGCCCCTGTTGCGCTCATAATCTGATCTGGCGCGTTATCTGGCGCGGGTTGCGGCCAGGCGACGGATTACCGGACGAACGAGCATCAAAACCGGCGCCAGCAGCAGTGACAGCAGTACCAGATGCTCGATATTGTGTACGAGCACATGCGAATGACTTGCATGAGCGGACACGTCTGCGACAGGCAGTAACGCCAGCAGGATCGATGTCAGTTTCATTTTCATGGTGTTCTCCTCGCTAGACGGTGAGATATTGCTGGATGATGGTGTCGTCGAGCTGATCCATGCCCCCGCTGGCAACCTGCCGCCCGCGATCCAGGATGCAGAAACGGTCTGCCACCTTGCGCGCGAAAGGCAGTTTCTGCTCCACGAGTAACACCGTCAGTCCTGCCTCACGGTTAAGTTTACGTATGATATCGCCGATTTCCTGAACGACATTCGGCTGGATACCTTCGGTCGGCTCGTCAAGGATCAGCAATTTCGGATCTACCACGAGCGCTCGCCCGATCGCAAGCTGCTGTTGCTGTCCACCCGAGAGATCACCGCCCCTGCGCCCCAGCATCTCTTTGAGGACCGGGAAGAGTTCGAAAATAAACTCGGGAACTTTCTTGTCCTTGCGAACCGGCAAACCGATCTCGAGATTCTCCTGGACGGTCAACAACGGAAAAATCTGTCGTCCCTGTGGCACATAGCCGATCCCCATTTCGGCACGCTTCTCGGCAATGACACCCGAGATGTCCTCGCCACGATACAGAATCCTGCCGGAACGGATCGGAAGCAATCCCATGATTGCTTGCAGCAGGGTTGTCTTGCCGACGCCGTTGCGACCCATGATAACAGTGCATTTTCCTTCCGGGGCTTCCATGTCAAGGTCCCACAAGGTGTGGCTCTGGCCGTAGTACTGATTCAGTGATTCGACTTGCAGCATTTCTCAACCACCAAGGTAAACGTCGATGACACGCTGATCATTCTGGACATCGTCCATGGACCCCTCGGCGAGCACGCTGCCCTGGTGCAGCACCGTCACCTTGCGCGCGATCGAGCGCACGAAATCCATGTCATGCTCAACAACCACAACCGAGTGTTTGCCGGCAAGCGACACGAGCAATTCAGCAGTGCGATCCATCTCCTGGTGCGTCATGCCGGCAACCGGCTCGTCGACGAGCAACAGGTGTGGTTGCTGCACGAGCAGCATGCCAATCTCGAGCCACTGCTTCTGACCATGAGAGAGTGAACCCGCCATGGCATTGCGCTGCTCTTTCAGACCAATCAGATCGAGCGTCTCATCGAGATAATCCTGCTGTTCGGACGAGAGCTTCGCAAACAGCGTCGGCCAGACGCCCTTCTCGGCGCGCAACGCCAGTTCAAGGTTGTCGATGACGCGATGGAACTCGAAAACGGTCGGCTTCTGGAACTTGCGCCCGATACCGGCCGTCGCGATCTGTGGTTCGCTGAGCTTCAACAGGTCGATGCGCTGCCCGAAAAACGCCTTGCCGGAATCCGGACGCGTCTTGCCGGTGATGATGTCCATCATGGTTGTCTTGCCAGCGCCATTCGGCCCGATGATGCATCGCAGTTCACCTGCATCGATATAGAGCGTCAGGTCATTGATCGCCTTGAAGCCATCGAAACTGACATTGAGTTCCTCGAGGTAAAGAATCGGGCCGTGGCTGATATCCAGATCCAGTGACGGAGGTGGCGCCATGAAGCTCCAGACCTCGTCGCGGCGCATGGTTTCACGCACGTCACTCAGCATGCTCATGCCGGCTTCCTCCTGAAGATCCCTGCGATACCCTTCGGCAGGAACAGTGTGACGAGCACGAACATGGCGCCGAGTGCGAAGAGCCAGGCATCTGGCCAGACCCCGGTCAGCAGGGTTTTTGCATAATTGACGAGCAGCGCTCCAATCACGGCACCATAAAGTGTATAGCGACCGCCGATGGCGACCCAGATCACGAGCTCGATGGAGTTGAGCGGTGAAAACTCGCCAGGGTTGATGATGCCGACTTGCGGCACGTAGAGCGCACCTGCAATACCGGCGAGAACTGCAGAAAACGTAAACACCCACAATTTGAAGTACTCGACGCGATAGCCAATGAAACGGGTGCGGTCCTCGGCGTCACGAATCGCGACGGTGACACGGCCGAGCTTGGATGTCACGATCCATCGACAGGCGAGGTAGCCAAGCGCCAGCGCAACGGCCGAGGCGACAAAGAGACCGACCTTGGTCGCGTCGCTCTGCAGGCTGAAGCCGAGTATCTCCTTGAAGTCGGTCAGACCGTTATTGCCACCGAAACCCATCTCGTTACGGAAAAAGGCCAGCATGAGCGCGAACGTCAGCGCCTGGGTGATGATCGACAGGTAGACGCCTGTGACACGCGAGCGGAACGCAAGCCAGCCGAAAACAAAGGCCAGCAGCCCCGGAACCAGCGCAATCATGATCGCCGCGAACCAGAACATGTCGAGGCCGTGCCAGAACCAGGGCAGCTCTTTCCAGTTCAGGAACACCATGAAATCCGGCAGGATCGGGTCACCGTAGACACCACGGTCGCCGATCTGGCGCATCAGGTACATGCCCATGACATAGCCGCCGAGGGCGAAAAAAGCCGCATGGCCAAGGCTCAGGATGCCGAGATAACCCCACACGAGATCCACGGCGACTGCCAGCAGGGCATAGGTCAGGTACTTGCCAAAGAGGCTGACCGTGTAGGTGGTGACATGGAACGGACTGCCTTCCGGCACCAGGAGGTTCAGCAGGGGTATAACGATGGCCACGACTGTCAGGAACAGCAGCAGAAGCTGCCCGCCGCGATCGTCTTTCAATACGCGAAATACACCCATTGATCAGCCCTCCGCAGCGCGGCCCTTTTGCGGAAAGAGACCGCGCGGGCGTTTCTGGATGAAAAGGATAATGAAGACCAGCACGAGAATCTTCGCAAGCACCGCGCCTGCCCAGGGCTCCATGATCTTGTTCGCGACACCGAGCGTCATGCCGGCAACGAGTGTTCCCCAGAGATTACCGACCCCTCCGAAAACCACGACCATGAAGGAGTCGATGATATAGGACTGGCCAAGGTTGGGACCCACATTCGTGAGCTGGCTGAGTGCGACGCCGGCGATCCCGGCAATGCCCGATCCCAGGCCAAAGGTGAGCGCATCGACCCGCTCTGATCGCACACCCATGGCTCGCGCCATGGCCCGGTTCTGGGCAACAGCCCTGACCTGGAGACCCAGCGCTGTCTTCTTGAGAATCATGAAGAGTGCTGCGAAGACCATGAGACTGAAGACGATGATGTAAATACGGTTCCACGTCAGGGAAAGCACACTGCTGATCTCGATGGAACCCGACATCCAGGAGGGGTTCGAGACCGGTACGTTCTGCGGTGAGATCACAACGCGCACGAACTGCTGCAGGATCAGGCTGATACCAAAGGTTGCGAGCAATGTCTCGAGCGGTCGGCCATAGAGAAAACGAATCACACCGCGCTCGATCAGCACGCCGACTCCTCCGGAAACGAGAAAGGCCACCGGGATAGAGAGCAACAGCGCGACCCCCGGGTACTCCGGCATCACGACCTGGAGCAGATAGGTAGTGTAGGCACCGAGCATGATGAGCTCACCGTGCGCCATGTTGATGACACCCATGACGCCAAAAGTGATCGCCAGGCCGATCGCTGCCAGGACCAGCACGGAACCGAGACTCAGCCCGAAAAAGAGGGTCTCAGCAACCCCTGACATCTGTCGCTTGAGGTCGATGGAGTTGATTGCCGCCTGCGCAGCCTTGCGTACATCGCTGTCATCCTCCTGCTCGACAAGCGTCGTGAGCCTGTTGAATGCCGCGGGATGCATGCTGCCGTCGAGGACTGCGATTGCCTGCAAGCGTATGGCAGGATCCTTGCTGGTCACTTCACCAAGCGCGATACCCAGCTCCATCGCCTCCCGTACATCCGGGTCGCTCTCCTTTTCGAGCCCATCGCGCAACAGCGCAGCACTCTCGGCATCGATCGAATCGAGCAGTTCATTGACAGCAACAAGGCGCTCGCCGGCATCGGGATTATCCAGGTTCAGTAGTGCCAGCGCCCCGCGCAACTGTCCACGCAGCTGATTGTTGATACTGACTTTTTTCAGGCTGCGCTTTTTGACGAGCCCGACATCCTCGCCAGTGACCACAGCGGTAATTCTGTATTGAGAGCCTTCCTTTACGGCAATGACCAGGTCCTTCTCTTTTTTACGGGTATAGAGGTCGCCTTCGAGCATGGCATTGAGGACCGCACGCGCCTTCTTGTGACCACTCGCAACGATCTTTCTGACCGCTTCGCTCTTGGTGTCATAGCTTCTTTCGCTCAGGAGCTCCAGCGCGGATTCGAACTCGGCCTGGGGGTCCGCCAGCACCGGAAGGGTAAGTCCGAAAAGCAGCAGGCCAAGGCAAAGCCGAAGGAAACTTTTCGGTCGTTGATTCATCTGCATTGCAAACGTCTTTGTTTGAATGGTTGGAGGTAGGCCGGGCGCCGACTCTGATTAGCGCCCGGCCTGGGGGAGTAACTGCTTACTCGAGGTTCTGGCCAGAACACTTGGCCGTCTTGACGTTGTAGTTTCCGCAAGAGAGTGGTGCGCGCCAGTCGGCGATGATGTCTTTCGACCCCTCCAGGAAATCGGACCAGGCATCACCCGCTACGAGACCGGAGGTTTCCCAGACAACATCGAACTGACCATCTTCCTGGATCTCGCCGATCAGCACCGGCTTGGTGATGTGGTGGTTTGGCATCATTGCGGAGTAGCCCCCTGTGAGGTTCGGGACAGCCACGCCAATCAGCGCATCCTGGACAGCTGCCGGGTCGGTGGTGCCGGCTTTCTCGACCGCTTTGACCCACATGTTGAAACCGATGTAGTGCGCTTCCATCGGGTCATTCGAGACACGCTCCTCGTCCTTCGTGAATTCGTGCCAGCTCTCGATGAAGCTGTCATTGGCCTCGGCATCGACGCTCATGAAGTAGTTCCAGGCAGCGAGATGGCCGACGAGCGGCTTGGTGTCGATACCGGACAGCTCTTCCTCACCAACCGAGAAGGCAACGACCGGAATGTCCTCGGCAGAGACGCCCTGGTTGCCGAGTTCCTTGTAGAAAGGCACGTTGGCATCGCCATTGATCGTGGAAACAACCGCGGTCTTCTTGCCGGTAGCACCGAACTTCTTGATGTCTGCAACGATCGACTGCCAGTCGGAATGGCCGAACGGCGTGTAGTTGATCATGATGTCTTCTGTGGCCACACCCTTGGCCTTGAGGTAAGCCTCGAGAATCTTGTTCGTGGTGCGCGGATAGACATAGTCCGTACCGGCAAGCACCCAGCGCTCGACGCCGATCTCGTTCATGAGGTAATCGACAGCAGGGATCGCCTGCTGGTTCGGCGCGGCACCCGTGTAGAAGACGTTCTTCGAGGATTCCTCACCCTCGTACTGGACCGGGTAGAACAGGATGCTATCGAGCTCTTCGAACACCGGCAGGACCGACTTGCGCGAGACCGAAGTCCAGCAGCCGAAGACTGCGGAAACCTTCTCCTTCTCGATGAGCTCGCGTGCCTTCTCGGCAAAGAGCGGCCAGTTTGAGGCCGGATCCACGACCACGGGCTCGAGCTTCTTGCCGAGAAGACCGCCCTTCTCGTTCTGCTCCTCGATCAGCATCAGCATGGTGTCTTTGAGTGTGGTCTCACTGATCGCCATGGTGCCTGAAAGTGAATGCAGGATACCGACCTTGATGGTCTCTTCCGCCGAAGCGGTCGTTGAGAAGACCATCCCGGCTGCGAGCATGCCGCCGATCAGGGATTGTTTGAGTGCGCTTTTCAGCATCTGTTGACTCCTGGGTTAGTCTTGAAATTGTGCAGACAGGATTTCGGATCCTGTCGCCGTGCCCATAGTCATAGCAATTGCCGTGCCAAACATTTTCAGTCACACATCCTGCTGACTTGCTTTCACAGGAGACGGATCATGACATGTTTCATTTAACCAGCTGTTTCATCAGGAAATGATGACGGCTGCCGGTCTCATGCAAGAAGCCGAAAAACTTTTTCGTTACGCTCCTGATCAGTCGATCACTTTACCGGGAATGAACGTGTCACAAGCCGATGCGGCAAGCTCGTGGCATGAACGCACCAGGGCGCGCACCACAAGAGTGCGAATGCTCGAATGCGGTGCTGGCAGGGATTGTCATGCACAAAGATGATCAGTGGAGAGATGCGTCAAAGAGAAGCGGGTAGTTTTTTCGAATTATCCGGGAAAGGTATTGTGTGATTCCGCAGGAAGACGCTGTTATGAGGTGCCTGGTAACAGAGAAAAAGTGGGAGATGGTGGCAATCCATGACCATCATCTCCCGGCAACCCCCTGTTACTCCATTGCAGACACAGACTCTTCCTGAGCATTCCTTCCTGCATAACGTCCCTGTTTTCTAACCGGCAGTCCGTGCCGGCAGGCTTTCCTGTCGCCCTTGCCACTTCCCTGAGAAGGATCGGCTATCGATTGATGTGCCGAGAGGTAAACACATCGACTACGGCAAGGCCGAACAGTAGCAAACCAAGCGTTAACCTTTTTTACAGGCGCTATACATGCTGTCCTGTCATGAGATCTTTTAATGATCTTTGTGTGACAGTTTGAGTCGGTAGGTTTACCTCCCGATTCATGTTAGCGCCGTGATCCAGTACAGCCTATTGCCCTCATGGCCTAAACGATCGTTTAGCCCGGGAAGCAACAGCCGCAGCAATGCCTCTGCCATGGTTTGTTGCATTTCTTTCAATCCATCCTGGAGCTGTTGCTGCTAATGAACCAGCGGGACAGACTGATCACAGCAGCTTTTCCCTGTCCAGACGATAGCTCCAGGGCAGACCGTTGTTTTTCCAGCCATTGACAAGACGCTGCCCTGCCTTCTCGCCACTTTTCAGCTTGTCGCCTTCAAAGCCATCGACGACCGTGTAGACATTTCGATACCCGGCGATATGTAAAATCCGCGCTGCCTGCGCACTGCGCTTGCCCGACCGGCACATCAGGATGATGCGTGTTTCCTTGTCCTTGCCGGATCCCTTGTGTTCGATCGCCTTGCGAATGCTGTAGATGAAGTCCTTGTTATAGGCAAGCTTGTAGGTCTCCTTCTCATCATCCCATTCTTGCCAGTCACCCTCGAACATGAACGGGATATTGAAATCCACCTGCTCCGGCATGCCGACGAATGTCACCTCTGAACGCGTGCGGATATCGATAAAAAGGCCCTCTTCAGGAGAAGCAGAAACCATGTCATAAGCCTGCTGCGATGTGAGATAGAGCTGTTGCGGCGTTGTTTTTTTGGCGGGAAGAGCGCCCGCTTGCACTGTCTGAGCAGTATCGCCATAGGCGATACCTGCGATCATCAGGCTGACCAGGCAAAGTGCCATACAGCGCATTGGAACTGAAATACTGTTTCCGGCTTTCACGGGAATACCTCGCCTAGCAACCAATGGAAAAACCACCCTGCAGGATCTCGTTCATGAGGCGCTCGGCCTGCTCGTGCCCCTGCAGGGAAGCCCGAAAGATCCACTCCAGTGCCTGATCATCATCCTGCTCAGCACCCACCCCTTCGAGGTACATGATGCCAAGCTCGAACTGTGCCTCGTCCAGACCATCAGCGGCTGCACGCTTGCACCACCGATAGGCAAGGTCAGCATTTTCGAGTTTTCCGTCACCCTGCTGGTAGAGTCTGCAGAGGTACATCTGTGCCGTTGTATTACCGAGATCAGCATGGTGATGCAGGATCGGATACGCCTTGTCGAAACGCCCCTTGCTATAGGCCTGGATACCGGCCTCGAGATCTCTCGCTGCAACACATTCGAGTGAAAAGAAGAGCGATGCAGCTGTCGCCAGGCGGCCGATCGCGTATGCTTTTTGCCTCACGCTGGATGAATGTTGATACTTGTCTGACATGACATGAGCCTCTTGATGAGCGTCTTGCGTTTTCTCTTCTAATCCTGCTTGCGCCTGATCCTGAACCAGATCTGTTTGTTTTTTTGCTGCATGGATGCCGGGAAATACCAGTGACGCTCCTTGCTATCCAGCTGCCTTGATTGCAAGTTCAGCAACAGGGTGCGCTGGCTGAGTGATTCAAGACCATGGATCGCACGTTCCTGATCGACATAGTCAAGTTCGCCAGCATTCGCTTGCCTATCCGAAACACATTCCAGTCTCACCATGGCCCTGTTAATGAAGTCCGCTTCCCTGTAATGCCTGACACGAAGGCATCCGTGCAGGATCGCATGGCAGGCGGCCGCACCCGCATGGTCATGCACGGGGAATGGTTGCGACTCATGCAGACCGAGCAAGACAAGGCGCGTATTGGTGTCTTCCATGAGGATCCTAGTATAGACGCGCTGTTCCTCATCGGGAGTGAAAAACAAGGCTTCCTCGAAAGCGCACAGGAATGCATCATTTTTCGGGAATTCGTCGTAATACGCGATAAGCCTGCTCCTCAGTTCATTCAGCTCCTCTGCAACATGCCCGGAGAACTGTTTGCGCCTTGCTGATGAGGCCTGCTCCGCTGCATATGAAAACTGTTTCGGTTGCATCATTTTCGACTCACTCCCGACGAACATGCCGGCTTTCTCAAGGAATTGCATGGAAGTCTAGAAATGAACCGGTTGATTTTGTATTGCCCGGATGTCCCGAATTGCAGCTAAACTTCGGCTTAGCAAAACTGTCCACTCGGCCAATTGGCATAAGGCGATCCGGCGATTACCTTTATAAAGGTACACAATGGACCGCATAACAATGAACGACCTGACGATCACTATGGGGAATCTGGAAGAGCGACGAGAGGATCCTGCCAGCACGCAGGACGAGACGATTGTAGACGAATACCTCAAGGTACTCTCTACACAGGCCTCGCGCGTCCCTGCTCCCGTCCTGATTGCTAACATCATCATTGCCAGCATGGCAGCAAACCACTTCCCGGCCTTGACCTGGGGAATCTGGCTCATCACCCTCACGGCAATCCTTGCGATACGCTGGAAGACTCTCACACGGCTTCCCGCAAAGAAAGACATCAACATCAATCAGCGCATGTCAGTCGCCGTAGCGTTGAGCCTTGCCAATGGCCTGGTGCATAGCGCCTCCCTGCTCTTCTTTCCCGAATTTACGCTGGCAGAGCGCTCCATACAGACATTGTTACTCGCCGGGCTCATGACAGGCGCAGTCGGAACCACTGCGGGTCATCTCAGGACTTACATGGCATTTACCCTGCCCGTTATCTCTTCACTGGCAATTGCCTGGGCGATGTTCCCGGTCCCGGGTAGCAATATATTGATCCAGTTCGGCATCCCGGTGCTGATGCTCTTCCTCGGGCTGGTTCTGGTCGGTCTTGCAAAGGAGTATTCCGCTTTCTTTACCGAATCATTCCGGATCCGCAACCAACAGGTAGAGATGAACGAGAGGCTCCAGGAAGCTCTGGATGACGCCGTCTCTGCCAATGAAGCGAAAACCCGTTTTCTGGCCTCCGCGAGCCACGATCTCCGGCAACCGATTCATGCGCTCTCACTCTTCACCGGCGCACTGATGCGACGCAAGCATAGTGCCGAGACCACAGAAATCCTGTCTCACCTCAACACTGCCGTGGAGAACCTGTCCACTCAAATGAGCACCTTGCTCGATATGTCAAAACTCGATGCAGGAATCGTGGAAGCCAATCCCGCCCCGCTCGACCTGCAGGCCTATCTCGAACAGCTTCGCCTGGAGTTCAGCGCAGAGGCGGCTGAAAAGCAGCTGCATCTGGAGCTGGTCGGCAACCAACCTGCGCACGTCATGACTGACAGCGAACATTTCGACCGTATCATGCGGAACCTGCTGTCGAATGCATTGCGTTATACAGAGAAAGGCCATATACGCATCGAACTCGCGTCCGATGGCAATGACTGGGCGATCACGGTGCGTGACACAGGGCGCGGCATTCCAAAAAGTGAGCAGCAACGTATTTTTGACGAGTTCTACCAGGTCGACAATCCGCACAGGGACAGAACACAGGGGCTGGGGCTCGGCCTTGCGATCGTCAAACGGCTGACCAATCTTCTCGGGATCCGTATCGAGCTGGCCTCACAAGAGAACGTAGGAACGGCGATTACCCTGAGGCTACCAAAGTACCAATACCGGGAAACAAGCCACGTTGAGAAAGGCCCAATCATCTCGCTTGAGGGTGTTCGCATCCTTTGTATTGATGATGAAATCGAAGTCCGCACGGCACTCGAGGCGCTCCTGAAGGACATGGGATGCGCTGTCCAGAGTGCCGAGGGAACAGAACATGCAATCGCACGCGCGCGTGACAACAAACCGGACATTCTCATCGCTGACCTTCGCCTGGCGCATGATGATGACGGCATCAAGGCGATTCGGGCCGTGCGTGAAATCCATCCGGGACTGCCGGCGTTACTGATCACGGGCGATACGGCACCCGACCGGCTCAACCTTGCAAAAGAGACAGGCATCACGCTGCTGCACAAGCCGGTTTCGTCAGAAGAACTGACCCATGCAATCTATCGAGAACTTCATAAACAATAAATAATGACAGCTCCAGAAGGCGCCGGGGTGCCTGGAAACAAGACCCGGTGGCTCTCTAAGGGACTGGAAAGCCTGATCTACGAGAACAGGAAAACCCGAACGGCGTTATTTGACATCGTCGTGATTGGCAGTGGCTATGGCGGCGCAGTGGCTGCAGCAGGTCTGGCTGGCTTGCAACAGCATGGGAAAACACTCTCCCTCTGCGTGCTGGAACGCGGCCGGGAATTCACCCCGGGAGCCTTCCCGGCATCCATGACCGAAGCGCCGACCGAGATGCGCTTTACCCTCCCCGAACGCGACCAGGCTGCCGGCAGTCTCGATGGGCTTTTCGACTTCCGGCTCGGCGCCGATCTCAACATCGTGCTCGGGAACGGACTCGGCGGCGGCTCACTCATCAATGCAGGTGTCATGCAGCGCCCCAGGGCAGACGTTTTCGACAGCAACTGGCCTGGAGCGCTGCGTGGTGGCGCCGTTCTCGAGAAACATTTCCTCAAGGCCGAGGAGCTGCTTGGCGCTCGACAATCCGGCAAATACAACACCATTGAAGAACACACAGATTGCGCCAAGGTTGCCAAGTTCAAATCCCTCAAGCAACTTGGCAGAGATAAATTCGACGCGGCACCGGTGACGATTGCAATGCAGGATGGCGTCGAGACCAGCGCCGGCATTCCTCTCAAGGCCTGCACGCTCTGCGGAGACTGCGCGAGCGGCTGCAATCATGGCGCCAAGATCTCCCTGGATACCAATCTGCTCGCAGAAGCCCGTCAGAAGGGGGCGGAGATTTACACGGGCGCTAGCGTCGTTTGCCTCGAAAAGGATCAGAAAGGCAAGGAGACTTCATGGACGCTCCATGTCGTGCATACCCGAAGAAAGCTGCGCGAGCGTCAGGGCAACGCATTCAGGATCAAGGCCCGCTACGTCATCGTTGCTGCCGGCTCACTGGGCTCGACCGAGTTGCTCCTGCGTTCCCAGGATAGAGAACGATTGCGTTTCTCTACGGAACTCGGAAAGCACTTCTCCTCCAACGGTGACATGCTGGCCGCCGGTTTCAACCAGCACATGGAATCGAACTCGGTCGCCAGTGACCAGATCCCTTTTGACAAACGTCATGTCGGCCCGACCATCACCGGGATTATCGATGCGCGGGACAAGGAGGGACGTGGAGGTATCGTCATCGAGGAGATGGCCATCCCGGCACCGCTACAGCGCGTTTTCGAGGA
>JARRMW010000043.1:0-18919 GCA_037385685.1 Gammaproteobacteria bacterium | reverse complement strand
TCCGAAAGCGATCAGGACGGACAGGGGTCGGAATTTACCGGTCGTGCACTGGACCAGTGGGCCTACGTACATAACGTACAGCTGAAACTAATCCAGCCTGGAAAGCCAACGCAAAACTCCTACATCGAGAGATTCAATGGCAAGTTTCGGGATGAATGTCTGAATGAGCATTGGTTCCATTCACTGGCGCATGCCAGGACAATCATTCAGGCATGGAGAAAGGATTACAATGAACAGCGCCCGCACTCGATGCTGGGCTACATGACACCCGCTGAAGCTGCCGAGCAGCAAAGGCAACAATGACAATTAACCCGGACTCAGCTAGGAACCGGATGGTAGTGAAACTGGGGGCAGGTCACTTGGTCTGGAACGTGCGGCTGATGTAGCCGTGCTTCTTGGATCGGATGATAGCAGTCCAGGTAGCATTCCTGTTCTGCTGCAGTCCTGTAGAATGCGTGGCATTGCGGTTCTGCTGCAGACCTGGTGTAGAATTGCCTTCGGGCATGGCATTGTCCCCTAGCAAATGTCATGAGTAGAAAGCCTCGCCGGGTGCTACCGGTGGGGCTTTCGCGTCTTGACTCACTTGCATCGAGGTTCCTACGGCGTGGCCTGTTTGCAAGTCAGTTGCAAGAAACAAGGTCGCCTTCAGATGGCCACAACTAAGTAAGTTGTTGATAAATCTGGCTCCCCGAGCTGGGCTCGAACCAGCGACAAACGGATTAACAGTCCGCTACTCTACCAACTGAGTTATCGGGGAAGAGGCCGCGTATAATAAGGATTCCTCATGGGGAGGTCAATGCCCGAAAATCAAAAAATGCCATCGAAAAAGCGCCTTATAGAGAACCTGAATACGCGCCTGATTCTGGGGCTAGTGTCCATTGTTCTGATTATGGTTGCAGCGAGCGGGATAGTGGATCGCACTGGCCGTGAATACCTCAACGAGAGCATGACGCGCACGCTTGTCACCTTCGGCATCGCACGCGCCCTCAACGGCGTCATTTCTGTCGCGCAGGGCACGGAGGTCGCCATCGAACCGGCTGGTGTCGGTGTGAATTTCGCACCGGGCGAGATTCTCGATCCAGTGAACGACATGATCGAGCGTTTCTCCTGGGTTATGCTCTCTGCATCTGCGTCGCTGGGGCTTCAACAGTTGCTCAGCGAACTGTCAGAGTGGCTGCCGGTGACCATGATCTATGCTGCTTCCGGCCTGGCGTTGCTCCTCATGCTGCTTTTTTACGAGAGAACAGGCGAGGGAGTCAGGTCCTTTGTGCTGCGCCTGTTTCTTCTTCTCACCATCGCGCGATTCCTGATCCCTGCTGTTTCCTTCACTGCGGAGGCGATTCATGCCGGTTTTCTGGAGCCCAGATATGATGTTGCGATGGAGCGTCTCGAACGTGCAAGTGACAGGATTGGCAACATCAACGAGGCGACCCTGTCGGACCAGGATGATGCATCGAAGGGCATTTTTGACAAGCTCGCACAGATGTACGGGAGCGCACAATCCAGCCTCGATGTTGACAAGCGTTTGAACCGGTACAAGGAAGTGGCTGCAGAGATCACCAGCAGCTCGGTCGAACTGATCGTGATCTTTCTCTTCCAGACACTCTTGCTGCCTCTCGCGCTTGTCTGGTTTGGTGCCTTCCTGTTCCGCTCCACGATAAGCCTGCTGCGCTGAGGGGATTCAGGATTGACCGCCACCCACGCAGCTGATATATCAGACGGGTGAACAGGATTATCCAGTTTGCACAACGGCTTAACCGGAGGAAACCAGAATGAAAAAATCCCTCGCATTCACTCTTGCTGTCACTGCGTTTTTCGCGGCTCCATCCGTCCTGGCGGGCGATGCAGAGGCTGGCAAGGCCAAGGCTAAAACTGTCTGCGCAGCATGTCATGGCCCCGATGGCATCAGTTCAATTCCCAACTACCCGAACCTGAAAGGCCAGAAAGAGGCTTACCTCAAGAAAGCAATGAATGACTACAAAACAGGCGCGCGCACGGATCCAACCATGAGTGCCATGGCAGCGCCATTGACCGACGAGGACATTGCCAATCTTGCTGCCTACTACTCGAGCCTCGAATAGGGTACAATTCGGCAAATTTTTCGTGAAACCGGGGCGCAGATGCGCCCTTGTTTCAGAGTTGTTACATTAGCATTTTAGAATTTAGTAAAGGTAGAGCAATGAAGAAATGGCTGATGACGCTGTCGATGGCGACAGCAATGATTTCCAGTGTTGCAGTTGCCGGAGGCGATGCCGCTGCTGGCAAGGCGAAGTCCGCCATGTGTGCAGGTTGTCACATGGCCGATGGCAACAGCGTCAATGGCATGTGGCCGAAGCTTGCCGGTCAGCATGAAAGCTACATCATCAAGCAGTTGCAGGATTTCAAGGCGGGTGATCGCGTCGATCCGACCATGCAGCCCATGGCTGCCGGTCTCAGTGAAGACGACATGGCCAACCTGGCTGCCTTCTACAGCAGCCAGACGCTCAAGGGCGGTGAAGCGGATCCTGCACTCGTTGAGAAGGGCAAGCAGATTTTCATGAGCGGCAACGCGGCAAGCGGCGTGGCTGCGTGCTCTGCCTGTCATGCGCCGAATGGTGTCGGCAATCCGGCTGCCAATTTCCCTTCACTGCAGGGGCAACACGCGGATTACACCGTGAAGCAGCTCAAGGATTTCCGCGCGGGTAACCGAGCCAACGATGCTGGCAAGATGATGCAGGGTGTTGCAGCCAAGATGACAGATGACGAGATTGCAGCCGTTGCAAGTTACATTCAGGGTCTGAACTGAGTCCGGTTCACTCTCCCTGAACGCAAAACGGCCGGGTCATCCCGGCCGTTTTTGTTTTCGTATTCTGCGCAACCGTAAGCTTGGGCATTGATGGCCGACATCTCCGTTTCTGCCTAGAGAATTCCGTTAATCAGTTCCAGCCCGGTACGTCCGTTCCGGTAACGTACGCGGCTGACCATGCCGTTTCGTATCTCGATGTTGTACATCTGTGCGGGGCCGGCCCCGATGGCGTGCATGAGTGCTGCACGAATGACTCCGGCATGGGCGACGATCAGGATTCTTTTTTCTAGATAATTATTCAGAATATCTTCGTAACACTTGGATATTCTTACAAAAAAATCTCCAACTTTTTCTGCATTTTCCGGTGGGCAGGCAATCGGGTTTTCATAGAACCTGCGAAACTCTTCCGGGCGCTTCTCCAATAACTCCTCTTTTGTCATCCCCTCCCAGGCTCCGAATCCGATCTCCCTGAGATCCTCCAGCATGCGCACGGGGATCTTCCGATCCTCACCAAGCCTGTGTGCAAAATCTGCACACCTTGCCAGCGGGGAGGTGAGGATGATGTCCCAGTGGTCGGCGCTTCCGACGCCCTTCCACATCTGGTTCCAGCCCCGTTCCGTCAGCGGATCGTCGATACCGTGTCCACGATACCTGCTGCCACCCACCGGCTCGCCGTGACGGATAAATTCAACGACGGTCTCCTCAGGCATCTGCGTTGTTACCCGGTTCTTCACCCGCAAAAAGATAGAGCTGGTCGATCTCCACCGCCCAGATCGATGGATCGACTGTTTCCAGCACGAGCGGGATATCGTCGAAGCGCGGATCCTGCATGATGTATTCAAAGGCATCCCAGCCGATCTTGCCCTTGCCGAGGCTTTCGTGGCGATCGACACGTGATCCGAGATCGGGCTTGCTGTCATTCAGGTGCATGCCCATGAGATAGTCGAATCCGATGATGCGCTCGAACTCGTCGAAAGTCGCATCGCACTTCTCTCTGGAGCGCAGGTCGTAACCGGCCGTGAAGATATGGCAGGTATCGATGCAGACGCCAACGCGAGTCTTGTCCTCGATCTGTTCGATGATGTCGGCAAGGTGCTCGAAGCGATAGCCCAGGTTGGTTCCCTGGCCGGCTGTCGTCTCGATGACGGCGATCACATCCTGTGTCTCGTCGAGCGCGAGGTTGATCGATTCCGCGACTCGTTCGAGGCTCTCTTGCTCGCTGATCTTTTTCAGATGGCTGCCGGGATGGAAATTCAGAAGTTTCAGCCCGAGTTGCTCGCAGCGCTGCATCTCGTCGATGAAGGCTGTGCGGGATTTTTCCAGCGCCTCGCTTTCAGGGTGGCCGAGGTTGATGAGATAGCTGTCATGTGGCAGGACATGTTCCGGCTTGATGCCGGACTTGTCGAGATTCTCCCGGAAGGCGGTGATACTTTCATCGGTCAGGGGCTTGGCTTTCCACTGTCGCTGGTTTTTCGTGAACAGGGCAAAGGCGTGCGCACCGATCGCCATGGCATTCAGGGGCGTGTTCTCGACGCCACCCTGTGCGCTCACATGCGCTCCGACGTATTTCATATGCAAGCTGTCATGATCAAAAGAGGGGAGTATATCAGTCGCCCGAAAACAGGAAGAAGACGTCACGCACAGGGTTACCGTATGGCGAACGCGGTTGCCAGGCTGGCGTCTGGCGTAAAATGCAATCGTCGACAAAGAAGGCCTTTGATAAGGTGAAAATCGAGATTCACACCGAGATTGCCGCGATCCCGGCAGATGCGTGGAATGCGCTTGTCAGGGATCGCAACCCGCTTGTTCGCCACGAGTTCCTGCACGCCATGGAGAGCAATCGCTGCGTTGGCGAGCATTTCGGCTGGCTTCCACGTCATCTTGCGATTTACGACGGTGATCGCCTTGTTGGCGCCATGCCGCTCTATGAAAAGAGCAACTCCTATGGTGAATTCGTTTTCGATCATGCATGGGCGGATGCCTACAGGCGAACCGGGCATGACTATTTTCCGAAGCTCGTTTCTGCCGTCCCCTATACCCCCTGCGGAGGGCAGCGACTGCTGTGCCGGGAGAGTGATCGAGAGAAGGTGATTGCATTGCTCCTGAAGACAGGACGATCGCTCGCCGGGGAGATCGGAGCGAGCGGTCTCCACCTGTTGTTCCCCGAGCCGGCCGAGATCGACTTGCTCCGGCACGAGGGATTGATGATCCGCCACGACTGCCAGTTTCACTGGCACAACCGTGGCTACCGTAATTTCGAGGACTTTCTCTCGCGACTCACCTCCCGCAAGCGCAAGAACATCCTCAGGGAACGACGTGGTGTCAGGGATGCAGGTATCAGTATCCGGATGCTTGACGGCCATTCCGCTTCCGCCACCGACTGGAAAATGTTTTCCCGCTTCTATGAGAAGACGTTTGATGAGAAGTGGGGGATTGCCACCTTCAACGAGGGTTTCTTCACAGAGGTTGCACGGACCATGCCGGAGAGTATTCTGCTCGTACTGGCAGATCTTGATGGTGAAACAATTGCGGGTTCACTGATGTACCGCAGTGATACGACACTCTATGGCCGCCACTGGGGGTGCGTCGAGCAAGTCGATTTCCTGCATTTCGAGGCCTGTTATTACCGGGGAATCGACTATTGCATTGAACACGAGCTGAAACTTTTCGAGCCCGGTGCGCAGGGTGAACACAAGATCGCGAGAGGGTTCGTCCCGCAAATCACGCGTTCGGCCCACTGGCTCACGCAGGACTTTCTGCGTCAGCCAATCGAGCATTTTATTGAACATGAGCGTCAGGCCGTGCTGCACTACAAGCAGCAGATGGATGCAAGTGTTCCCTACAGGAAAGACACCACATGAAGCCGTATTCCGACTCATGCATGCAGAACAGGGAGCCCATCCTGTCCGTCATTGAACCGCTCTTCCGGGACAGGAAGGATGTTCTCGAGATCGGTAGCGGCACCGGTCAGCATGCCGTCTACTTTGCTGCGAAGATGCCGCACCTGACCTGGCATACGAGCGACCTCGCAGAGAATCATGCCGGTATCCGCGCCTGGCTCGATGAAGCTGCGTTGCCGAACACGACAGGACCGGTGTCTCTCGACGTCCTTGACAGGCCCTGGTCTGCCCCGGAAGCAGACGCCGTCTTCTCTGCAAACACGACGCATATCATGCATTGGGATTCGGTTGTTGCGCTCTTCGGGGGCGTCGGCGAGTTGCTCCGAACGAGGGGGCTCTTCTGTCTCTACGGGCCGTTCAACTATGGTGGTGAATACACAAGCGAGAGTAATGCGCAGTTCGACGAGTGGTTGCATGAACGGGATCCGCTCAGCGGCATTCGCGACTTCGATGATCTCGACCGGCTCGCTGTACAGGCCGGTTTGCGGCCTTGCTCCCCTTGCTGCTTGCCGTTACCACTTCTCTCCAGAGCGAAGCAGCAGACATGCAACCACTGGCCGGGGCATCCTCAGGCGCTTCTGCCAGTGAAGGGGCGTCACTCCCTTTCGAATGGGCAAGCGCGTTCTGGCAATCTCTCAACCCGCGCACGGGGAGGATTGATCTCGCGGACGGTCTCGCGACGGTCGATGTTCCCGCCGGCTTTTTCTTTCTCGATGCAGCAGATACAGAGAGGGTATTGACCGAGGCATGGGGCAACCCGCCGGACAGTGGAGCGCTCGGCATGCTGCTCCCTGATGGCATGACTCCCTTCGATGCCGATGCCTGGGCGGTGACAATCACATACGAGGAAACCGGTCATATTCGTGACGATGCTGCTGCGCAACTCGATGCCGGCAAGCTGTTGTCGAGGATGCAGCGTGATGCAGCCAGGGAAACGGAGACAAGAAAAGAGGAGGGCTACGAGTCCTTCGCGGTTGTCGGCTGGATGCAGCAGCCAGACTACGATCCCGGCTCGCACAGGCTCTCGTGGGGCAGGGTTCTGCGTTTTGGCTCCTTGCAGGGTAACACGCTCAACATCAGTATCCGTCTACTCGGCAGGCAGGGTACGCTTTCCATCGAGCTCGTCGCGGACGAAGCGCGGGAAGCCGAGGTTGCGAAAGCCTTCAGGCGGCTCCTGACCATGGCTCATTTCAACCCGGGCCACAGGTATGAGGATTACGAACCTGCGAGCGACAGGCACTCGAAAACCGGACTTGCCGAACTCATCACGCGAGCAGCTCCCTGAAGCCGGATATCGGATGCCTGGCGCAGGCCGGTACGCTGCTTTAGCCTGTTTCTAGCCGGTATTGCGCATGCCTGCTGCAATCGCGTTCACGCTTCTCAGGAGCGGCAGCAACCAGTGATTGTCAGGGTCCTCCTCTGCGCGGTAGCGCCTCAGCAAGGTTGCCTGAATCGCGTTGAGCGGATCGAGGTAGGGATTGCGACGGCTCAGGCCGATTTGCAGTACCTCGTTGTCCTCGATGAGCCTTTTCATCGAGGAGACCGCGAGCAGGTTGTGCGTGGTGCGGTAAAACTCGTCGGCGATACGGTTGTAGATATCCTCGCAGTCACAGTGAGCGGGGTTGCAGAGTGTGCTGTACATCTTCGCAATCTGCATGTCTCCCTTGAAAAGCGCCATCTGCAGGTTGCTGATCATGGAACGAAAGAACGGCCAGTCACGGTACATCTGCTGCAGTGTCCTGATGTCGTTGCCCGCATCGAGCCACTTGCTGATCGCGCTGCCAAGCCCGTACCAGGCTGGCAGCGTATGCCTTGACTGGGCCCAGCCGAAAATCCAGGGAATCGCGCGGATCGATTGCTTCGAGCGGTCGGTCTTCTTGCGGTGGGAGGGACGGGATCCGATGTTGAGCAGCCCGATCTCCGCAACGGGCGTCGCTTCGTAGAAATAGTCGAGAAAACCCGGTGTCTCCTCGGTGAGTTCCCGGTAGGCGGCCTCGCCATAAATCCTGAGCTCGTCCATGATGCGGTGATAGGCGCTGTTGTCCGTGGCCGGCTCACGCAAGAGGCTGATATTCGATTTCAGCAGACCCGTGAGTCCCACGGAGAGCTCGTAGACAGCGGTTTCCGGATGACTGTACTTGTAGTAAAGCACTTCACCCTGTTCGGTGAACTTGATTTCACCGCGCAGCGTGCCTGCAGGTTGCGACAGGATCGCTTCGTGCGTCGGGCCGCCGCCACGTCCAATGGTTCCTCCGCGTCCGTGGAAAAGACGGCAATGGACGCCATGACGGTCGGCCAGAGCGATGATATTCTGCTGGGTCCTGTAGAGGTTCCAGGTTGATGCGATCATGCCGCCATCCTTCGCGGAGTCTGAATAGCCCAGCATGACTTCCTGGTGCATTCCGCTCGACTGCAGGAGCTGCCCGTAACAGGGGTCCTCGAAGAGTGCCTCGAGCACCCTGGTGCTGCGCTCGAGATCCTCGATCGTCTCGAACAGCGGCGAGATCTCGAGGTGAAAGAACCAGCCGTCCTCGCGCTTGCCCGCGAGACCGCTGAGGCTTCCGAGATAGGCGACCTCGAGCAGGTGACTGGCATGATGGGTCATCGAGATGACGTACTGTCCGATGGCTTCCGGGCTGACGCGTTCACGCAGCGCGGCAATGACATCGAACACCGCGATCACCTCGCGCGTTTCGCGGGACAGCTGTTCGCGATCGATGTCCGGTCCTTCCTCGATCAGCCGGCCGAGGACAGAGCAACGCTCCGACTCATCGAGTCCGGCATAATCGTCGATGCCGGCCTGCGAGACGATCTCGGCGACTGCATCGGAATGGACGGTCGACTCCTGGCGGATATCGAGTCGTGACAGGAAGAAACCGAAGGTGCGTGTCAGCATGATCAGGTCAAGCAGCCTGGCGTCGGCAGCTTCCTGATCTCCATGTTCTGTGAGTGACTCGTGGATCAGAAGCAGATCCTCGAGGAATTCCTCTTCATTGCGATAGGCATGCGGCTGCTCTTCGACGAGCGATTCATCCTGTAATGCCTGCTGCACTTGCATGAGTGTCGCGCGCAGACGGTGCAGCATGATCCAGAGCTTGCGACGGTAGGGCGCATGGGAGAAATGCGGGTAGTTCTCCTCGAGGTACCGGTTGTAGTTCTCCTCGTCGGCTTCGAGCTTATCCTCGAAGGCATCGGATGGCAGGCAGAAAGAGCGCGAGTGGGTCAGGTCCCCGATCAGGGAGCTGGTGCGATCGATATATTCCTGCAGGATTGTCTCCTGCTGCAGGCGCATGGCATGCATCGTCAGCTCCGGGGTCACATAGGGATTGCCGTCGCGATCCCCGCCGATCCAGGATCCGAAGCGAATCAGTGCGTGTTCGCGCAGCAGGGTATCGTGCAGTTCCTCACCATAGTGGCGGACCAGCGCATTGCTCAGCCGGCGGTAGGTCTTCGGGATCGACTGGAAGAGACTGGTGCGGAAATAGTAGAGACCGTTCTGGATCTCCATCGTGACCTCCGGGCGTTGAGGCCGCATCTCCTCGGTCTTCCAGAGTGTCTGTATGAGCGTCTTGATCTCTGTCTTGATGCTCTTTTCCTGGTCAATGAACTCGACCGGTTTGTCCAGACGCTTGGTCGCCTCGTAAATCTGGTTCAGCAACCCCATGATGACGCGACGCCTGGCCTCGGTCGGGTGGGCCGTGAAAACAGGAATGTAGGTGCTGCGCGAGAGAATCTCGAGCACTTCCTCGCTGTCGAGATCGTTTTTGCGAAAATCCCGTACGAGGCTCTCGAAGGAGCCTGTCCAGAATTCCTTGCCACGCGCGGCGATACGTCGCCGCTGTCGATGCTGAAAGGTGGTTTCGGCGATATTGACAAGCTGGAAGTAGAGGGTGAATGCCCGGATCACGTGGATGAGCTCATCGGTCGAGAGGGTCTCGATGAGCTGTTGCAGGCGTTCGCGTTTGGCGGGGTCCTCTTGTGTGCGAAGGTCGATGTAACCCTTGCGCAGGCGTTCGACGATACGGAACACATTTTCGCCAGCCTGTGTTTTAACGACCTTTCCGAGAAGTTTGCCCAAAAGCTTAACGCGACTTCTAAGATCTTTATCGTATTTTATTGAATATTCAACAAAAGGATCCGTCATTTTTAGTGGCTGCCGTGCAGTGTCTATTAGCTTGAACGGCTGTTATTATACGCACGATTACAACCAGATCATGCCCGGAAAAAATGCAGGACATCCCGGAAGACAAGAACAGGCCCGTCGAACAGCATGATGTCTGGCGTGCACTGCACCAGCATTTCAGCGTCGTCGAGCGCACTCACATGCGCGACCTCTTTACCCAGCAGCCAGACAGGTTCGAGCAGTTTTCGCTCGAAGCAGCCGGTCTTTTTCTCGACTACTCCAAGAACCGCATCAATAGCGAAACACTCTCGCTGCTGTGTCGCCTGGCTGAATCGGTCGATCTGGCCGGCTACATCGAGGCGATGTTTTCAGGCAAGAAGATCAATAACACCGAGAGGAGAGCTGTCCTGCACACGGCATTGCGGCAACAGGAGGACACACCGGTTTACGTGGATGGCCACGATGTCATTCCGGACATTCGTGCTGTTCAGCAGAAGATGCGCAGCTTTTCCGATGCCGTGCGCAACGGTGAATGGCGCGGCTACACGGGCAAGAAAATCCGCAGCATCGTCAATATCGGTATCGGCGGCTCAAATCTCGGGCCCCTGATGGTCTGGTATGCGCTCAAGCCCTATATCGCACCGGATTTGACCCTGCACTATGTCTCCAACGTCGATGCAACGCACCTGGTTGAGAACCTCAAGCAATGCGATCCAGAAACGACCCTTTTCATTGTCGCCTCGAAGACGTTCACGACACTCGAAACCATGGCCAACGCCGAGTCCGCGCGCCAGTGGCTTGTCGATGCACTTGGCAGTGACGAGGCGATCGCGAAACATTTCGTGGCTGTCAGCACAAACGAGGAGGCTGTCAGGGCATTCGGTATCGATCCCGACAACATGTTTATCTTCTGGGACTGGGTCGGTGGACGTTACTCCGTGTGGTCGTCGATCGGCCTTTCACTGGCTATCGGTCTTGGTATGGCGCGTTTTGAGGAGTTCCTCGCCGGTGCGGCGCTCATGGACAGGCATTTTGCCACCGCACCATTCGACCGCAACATGCCTGTCATTCTCGGTCTTCTCGGTGTCTGGTACCGCAACTTCTATCACACCTCGAGCCAGGCTGTTTTGCCCTATGACCAGTATCTGCGTTTCCTGCCGGATTACCTGCAGCAACTCGACATGGAGAGCAACGGCAAGACCGTCAACCGGTTCGGGCAGAGTGTCTCCGTCGCCACGGGACCGATCATCTGGGGGAGTGCCGGCAGTGACGGGCAGCATGCCTACTTCCAGCTTCTGCACCAGGGGACGCACCTGATACCGGCCGACTTCATCATTCCGGTCAACAGTCATAATCCTCTCGGCGCTCACCATCACATGCTGATCTCGAACTGCCTGGCCCAGTCGGAATCCCTGATGCGCGGCCAGACGCTTGAGGAGGTCGACCTGGAGCTTGCCGACCTTCCCGAGGAGGAGAAAGTGCTTCTTCGACCGCACAAGGTTTTTCACGGCAACAGGCCCTCCAACACCATCATGATGGAGCAGGTGACGCCGAAGACCCTCGGAGCCCTGATTGCACTCTACGAGCACAAGGTGTTCGTGCAGGGTGTGATCTGGCAGCTCAACTCTTTTGACCAGTGGGGCGTTGAACTCGGCAAGAAACTCGCGGTGCCGCTCTACAAGGAACTCGCAAGCCTGCGCGTCGGTGAGCATGATTCCTCGACAACCGGCCTGATGCGTTACGTGCAGGCACACATGGTTGACACGGATGCGTAATCTGCGAAGCGACCGGGCACGGGGCTCGGCACGAACAGTCACAATAACCTGACGGATCGCGGCTTCATCAATCGGTGTCCATTCACTACAATGACACTCCCGGTTAAAACGAGAAGACAAACGTCGAATGAAAACTGGCCGTATCTGGGTTTTTGATGAAAACCGCCTCGAGGAATCACTGCTGGCCTATGAGCAAGCAGCACTCGCTGCCTACCCGCAACAGGAGGAACGCATCCGCATCACTGTCGCGGCAATGCGCGATTTTCTTCATTCCGAATACGCAGATCCGCTTGTGATGGAAAATCTGGACAAATAAAGGAACGCTATGAGAATTGTCTCGTTCAACATCAACGGCCTGCGTGCCAGACCACATCAGCTCGAAGCAATCCGCGACACCATCGACCCTGACATCATCGGTTTGCAGGAGACCAAGGTGCAGGATCCGGATTTTCCGCTGGAGATGATCCGGGATCTCGGCTACCACGCGGAGTTCCACGGTCAGAAAGCCCATTATGGTGTTGCACTGCTTTCCAAAAAGCCGCCGCTCCGGGTCACGAAAGGCTATGCAACTGATCACGAGGATTCCCAGCGTCGCCTGATCACCGGGACCTACGCGTCTGATTCCGGCAAGCAGATCACAGTCGTCAACGGTTACTTCCCGCAGGGCGAGAGCAGGGATCATGAAACCAAGTTTCCATGCAAACAGCAGTTCTACGCGGACCTGCTCGTTCACCTCGACAATCTCGGCGATACGGAAAACATCGTTGTTATCGGTGACATGAACATTGCGCCGACTGATCTCGATATCGGCATCGGCGAGGATAATGCGAAGCGCTGGCTGAGAACCGGCAAGTGCAGCTTCCTGCCGGAGGAACGCGAGTGGATGCAGCAGCTTTTAGCATGGGGCCTCAGTGACACCTTTCGCGAGGCCAATCCCGAGACGAATGACCTCTTCAGCTGGTTTGACTACCGCAGCAGGGGCTTTGAACGCGATCCCAAAAGGGGATTGCGCATCGACCTGATTCTCGCCACCAAGGCGCTCGAGCAACGACTCAAGGCGACAGGCATTGACTACGCGATTCGCAGTCTGCCAAAACCATCCGATCACTGTCCCGTCTGGGCGGAGTTCTCGCTTTAGTCAGTTGTTGTTCTTCTGACCGGTCTCTTCGGGAAGCAGCATTGCACCATGCGTTCACAGGGAGTAGTTTCTCTTTGAACGCAAAGCTTCAATCGGAAGAGGTGATCATGTCCAGTTTCGTGAGAGGGTTTTCTGGAATCCTCTGCATCCCATTGCTGCTTCTTTTCTTTGCTCTTCAGGCCCGTGCCTCGGAACAGACGCCTGAATCTGTGCTCTGGCAGGCGTTGCAGCATGGCGATCATTTCGCCATGCTGCGCCATGCTCTTGCTCCTGGTATGGGTGATCCGCAGAATTTCACAGTTGGTGACTGCTCCACGCAGCGCAATCTGTCGGAAACCGGACGCCAGCAGGCGCAGCGTATCGGTGATCGATTTCGTGCGAACGGCATAGAACAGGCGAAGGTCTTTACGAGCCAGTGGTGTCGTTGTCGCGACACCGCTGAGTTGCTCGGACTTGGGGCAGTGACAGAGCTGCCGGTATTGAACTCCTTTTTCAGGAATTTCGAGCGTGAAACGACGCAGACAGACGAACTCAAGCGATGGCTGGACCTGAACGATAATGACATGCCGCTTGTTCTGGTGACGCATCAGGTCAACATCACGGCCATGACAGGCGTCTTTCCGGATTCCGGCGAACTTGTGATCGTCCGTCGCGAGGCCGATGGGGGCTTCTCGGTTGCAGGTACCATCCAGACAGAATGAATCCGCTCCTCTTTGAAAAAATTATCAGCGGTGGTCAGACAGGTGCAGACAGGGCTGCACTCGATGCGGCACTGGAAGCAGGTATCCCATGTGGGGGCTATTGTCCAAAGGGACGCAAGGCCGAAGATGGCGTGATTGATGACAGCTATCCTCTCGAAGAGATTGATGGCGGTTATACGCAGCGGACGTTGATGAATGTGAAAGCCGCCGATGCAACCGTTGTCTTTTATTCGGAAAAGCTATCTGGTGGAACATTGCAGACAGTGAAAGACTGCCAGCAGGTCATGAAGCCCTGTCTCGAGATTGATATCGCGCGACTGGACGACCATGCAGCCAGTCGAACGCTCGCGGATTTTCTGCGCGGCAGGGGAGTCAGGGTACTCAATGTCGCCGGCCCGCGGGCAAGCGGATCCCCCTCGATTTACGGGCGTGTCAGAGGTGTGCTGCTCGGGCTGATGGCCTTGGAGCAGGGACGGGTAGAGGAAACAGGGCATAAATATACTGTATAAATCAAATTAATAAAATTCCATAAAAAAATGATAAATAACATAAAAATACTCTTCATTATTCCTGTATTTCTGCTCGCCTCCTGCACAGTCAACACAGCACTGACGCAAGCCGAGAGGCACCGGCAACAGGTCGCCGATTACAGGGTCGCAACGATCCTGTTCGACAACGAACTGGAGGGGCAGGCCTCCTATAATGTACACACCGACGGATCGGTGGTTATCCTCTTTGACGAAAGCGTCTCGTTCGCCGATTACACACGCGTCGTCGGACAGATGCGTTCGGTACCCGAGATCAGGGCAGTCCGTGCCACACAGTCCGGCAGAGAGGTCTGCCCGCTGAGGCAGCCTGGCAACGATAGAGGGACAAAGTAATGAAAATTGGCGTACCAGCTGAAATCAAGAGCGACGAATATCGTGTGGCCATGCGACCGGTCGGCGTCCAGCTGCTGGTTTCTGACGGACATGAGGTCATGGTGCAGGCCGGGGCCGGCCTTGGCAGCGGCTACGAGGACAGCGACTATCTTGATGCGGGAGCTGTCATAGTCGATGATGTCGACGCCGTCTATGGCAACGCCGATCTCGTTGTCAAGGTCAAGGAGCCACTCGACGAAGAGATCGCAAAGCTCCGGCCCGGGCAGATCCTTTTCTGCTATTTCCATTTCGCGAGTTCGCGTTCGCTCACGGAAGGTTGTCTCGCAAAGGGGATCTCCGCCGTTGCCTACGAAACCCTTGTTGATAACCATGGAAGACTGCCGCTGCTGACGCCGATGAGCGAGGTCGCCGGGAAAATGGCGATCCAGCAGGCTGCCAAGTATCTTGAAAAGCCCATGAACGGGCGTGGCATCCTGCTTGGTGGTGTCACCGGGGTGGCGACCGCTGATGTCCTGGTTCTTGGCGCTGGTACGGTCGGGACAAACGCGGCACGGGTTGCTGCCGGCCTGCGCGCCAATGTCGTCGTCATGGATATCAATCTCGATCGCTTGCGCTACCTCGATGAGATCATGCCGGACAATGTCACAACCGTTTACTGCGATCCTCACGCGGTCGAGCGGTATGCCCTGCAGGCCGACGTTGTCGTCGGTGCGATCCTCGTGCCTGGAAGTCGTGCAGACCAGCTGATCAACAGGCAGTTACTGAGGCAGATGAAGAATGGCTCCGTGCTGGTGGATGTCTGTATCGACCAGGGAGGCTGTAGCGAGACCAGCAGGCCGACAACCCATCACGATCCGGTCTACGTCGAGGAGGGCGTGGTGCACTACTGTGTCGCCAACATGCCTGGGGCTGTCAGCCGTACAAGTACCCAGGCGCTTTGCAACGCAACACTGCCTTATACGCGAGAGATCGCGAATCTCGGTCTCGATGCCTTCATCGCAAGGAGTGAAGGCCGCCGGTCTGCGCTCAATATGCGTGACGGGAAAATACTGCATCCTGGCGTTCATGAAGCCTTTCCCGATCTCTGAAGTACAGTTGATCGAGCGCATTCACGATTCCTGCCAAACACTCATAATGAAAACAGGATCAAAACAGGCGGCAATCACGTGGAAGAACATACCAGCAAGTACCGACTGACAAGCGACCAGCTTTATCATGCCTGTGACAGGTCGCAATTTGCCTTCGAAACGACGGCGGATCTGGAGGCTCTGAGTACCGCAGTCGGGCAAGAGCGTGCGCTCGACGCTATTGCATTCGGCATCGACATGCCGCATGACGGTTTCAACCTCTACGTGATGGGTTCACCGGGGCTTGGACGCCACACCTTCGTTCGGGAGGCCCTCGAGGAGCGCGCCGGGCTAGCTCCGCCGCCGTTTGACTGGTGCTATGTTGCCAACTTCCAGCAGCCGCATACGCCTTTGGTCATCAAGTTACCCGCAGGCACGGGGCGACAATTGCGCCAGGATATGAAGCAGCTCATCGAGGACCTGCTCAGCGCGATACCGGCCGCCTTCCAGGGTGACGAGTACCGGCGACGTGCCAATGAGATTACAGAGGAGTTCAAGAAGCGGGAGGATGATGCTGCACGCGAGCTCGGCGAGATGGCTTCGTCACGCGACATCGTTCTGATGCGCGGCGCCACCGGGTTCACGCTCTCACCGCAAAAGGATGACAAGACGCTCTCCCATGAGGAGTTCAAGAAGCTGCCAGCTGAAGAGCAGGAGCGTTACGAGGCGTCCATGGAAGCAGTCAAGCAGAAGCTCAAACAGACCATGAGCATGGTTCCCGAATGGCAGCGCAAGATCCGCAAACAGATGCGTGATCTGGATCGCGAAACCATGTCCATGACGGTCGAGCGATTTCTTGCCGAACTCGAGGAGCAGTATGCAGATTATCCTGATGTCATGGCCTATCTTGTCTCCGTGAAGGCAGACATCATCGAGAATGTCGACCAGTTCCGCATGTCGGACATCGAGGAAGAGCAGCGCGCCCTTGCCAACAACCCCGCGTTCAACCGTTACCAGGTCAACATTCTCGTTGATAACTCTGATGCAGATGGCGCGCCGATTGTTTACGAAAACAATCCGACCTACCAGAATCTCATCGGTCGCATCGAGCATATGGCGACCATGGGCACGCTCTATACCGATTTCACCCTGATCAAGCCGGGCGCACTGCATCAGGCCAACGGCGGTTATCTTGTTCTCGATATCGAGAAGGTGCTGACAAATCCCTTCTCATGGGATGGGCTCAAGCGTGCGCTCAATGCGCGCGAGATTCGTGTTGCCGGCATAGAGCGGCAGCTCAGCCTTGCTTCTACGATCTCGCTCGAGCCCGAGCCGATACCGCTCGATATCAAGGTCGTCCTCGTCGGAAGCCGGCAACTCTACCATCTCCTCAACGCCTATGACCCCGAGTTCGGACTGCTGTTCAAGGTGCCCGCCGACTTCTCCGAGGAGTTGCCGCGAGACGAAGGCAGTGAACTGACCTATGCACGTCTTGTCGCCACGCTTCAACAGCAGGAAGCATTGCGACCGATCGACCAGGACGGCGTGGCGCTCGTCATCGAGCATTCTGCACGCGAAACATGGCGTTCCGACAAGCTGTCACTCCATATGAGCAATCTCCTTGATCTGCTGCGTTCTGCAGATCACTATGCAGACAAGGGAAAGAGTGCGGTCATCCGCAGCGTGGATATCCAGATGGCGATCGACAAGCGCCGTCAGCGTTCAAACCAGATCGAGGAACAGCTCCAGGAAGAGATTCTCAAGGATACCCTGCAGATCGATACAGAAGGCATGCAACTTGCCCGCGTAAATGGCCTGACCGTCTTGCAAATCGGGGATTATGCATTCGGTGTTCCGTGTCGTATCAGTGCGACGGCAAGGCTCGGTACAGGAGAGATCATCGATATTGAACGCGAGTCCGAGCAGGGCGGGCCCATACATTCAAAGGGCGTCATGATCCTGACATCCTACCTGGCATCACGCTATGCCAAGCACATCCCGCTGTCCCTGACGGCAAGCCTCGTCTTCGAGCAGACCTATGGGCATATCGAGGGAGACAGCGCCTCCGCCGCCGAGCTCTGTGCATTGCTATCCGCTCTTGCGGAGGTGCCGATTGACCAGTCGCTGGCAATTACCGGCTCTATCAACCAGCATGGCCAGGTGCAGGCGATCGGTGGCGTTTGTGAAAAGATCGAGGGCTTTTTCGATCTCTGTGCAGCGCGCGGGCTGACCGGGAAGCAGGGTGTCATCATTCCAGAGAGCAACCTGCGGCACCTGATGCTCAAGAAAGCAGTCCGCGACGCGGTCGCATCGGGAAAATTCCATATCCATGCCGTTGATCATGTCGAGCATGCCATGGAGCTCTTTACCGGCCTGCCACCGGGAAGTCCCGACAGCGATGGCATCTATCCGGAAGGCTCCATGAACTACATGATCCAGCTGCGCCTCTCCGAGTGGATAACACTCAGGCAGCACTTCGCCGGGCAGTCTACCGTTCAGACGAACTGATACTCAGGCGCTCTTCCTGTCAAGACGGTTGAGCCAGACATCGAGTCCCTGGGCGTTGAGTGCGGCATCCATCGCAAGCCAGTTACGGCAATCGTCCTCGCTGCAATCACATTCCATGGTCTCGAGTCCCGCCACGAGGTAATCCAGAATACGTGATGTGATGACCTCGACACGGTTCGGGGTTTTCTTCTCCTGCAGTGCGATATTCACGAAGTCATCGATGGAAGTCCTGAGCTGATCAGCAAGTTCCTGCCTGGCCTCGAGTCGCCCGTAGTGGGTCAGGTAGAAATGATCGGGTTTGAGGGCCATGAGCCTGTCAATGCTGGCATGTAACTGGTCAGGATCGAACTGGACGGGAGTCGTTGTGGCAAAGATGAATGGACCAGCCGGCGTTTTCAGGTTGGGGTAGGAGAGCCCGAATGTGTCGCCTGTAAAAATGCCGTTGCTTTCGAGGTCGTGTACGCTGAAGTGATGCAATGCGTGTCCCGGCGTATCCAGAAAGCGAAAGATGCGATGATTCATCGAAATCTCGAAGTTGTCGGGTGCCTCGATGACGCGTTCTTCGGGAACAGGAATGAGGTCGCCATAGAGAGCATGGAATTTCTCCTCGCCATAGACAGCGATCGTGCCGGCAACCAGCTTGGACGGATCGATCATGTGAGGCGCACCGCGCGGGTGGATCACAAGCCGTGCATTCGGACACTGCTCGATGAGTGCTCCCGCGCCGCAGGCGTGGTCGAGATGGACATGCGTGGGTATCACGTACTGGACATGTTCCTTTGACAGACCACGCTTCTCGAGTGCCGCGAGGATCATCGGCACCGTATGCGTCGTGCCTGTTTCGATAATCGCGGCTGCATCCCCCTCACGTACGATGTAGGTCGCCGCGAGGCCGGGACGCTGATATTCCGCATCGACCAGTGTGATGTTGTCATTGAGATCAATGGTTCGAGGTGTCATTGTCATGATGATCGCCCTGTTTTCGCGGTGGTGTCATTTAAAAGCTGCGCAGGCATCCGTGGTAATCCCACCAGCCCGTCT
>JARRMW010000042.1:0-26075 GCA_037385685.1 Gammaproteobacteria bacterium | reverse complement strand
TCGAGCACCTGCCCTCCCTGTCGATGACGATCACGCCGCCACGGCCCTGAACCTTGCGCGTGAGATAGGCGATGCCGGCCCTGGTCGCATCGACAGCATCCATGCCCTGCATATAGATAAAGTCTGCGATGGTTTTGGAAATGACCGAGCGCATGAATTCCTCTCCATAGCCGGTCGCGGAGACGGCGCAGGTCTCGTTATCGGCATAGACGCCGGCACCAATGATGGGTGAGTCACCTACGCGTCCCAGGCGCTTGTTCACGATTCCACCCGTTGATGTTGCAGCAGCAAGATTGCCCTTGGAATCACGTGCGATTGCACCGATAGTGCCGTATTTCTGGTCCTCGCTGTCTTCATCTGAACTGTCGTGGTCGAGCATGATCTTGTGATGCAGGCGTGCCTGCTTGTACTGCTCGATGCGATCCGGGGTGAAAAAATAGTGATCCGGGGCGAGTTCCATGCCGCAATGCTCTGCAAACCGCATTGCGCCCTCCGCAATGAGCATCACATGTTCACTCTCTGTCATGACCAGGCGTGCGAGTTGAACCGGGTTGGCGATATTCTGTACAGCAGCAACAGCGCCGGCTTCAAGATTGCGGCCATCCATGATTGCAGCGTCCATCTCGACCTTGCCGTTCTCGTTGAGAACGGAACCGCAACCAGCGTTGAATACCGGGTCATCCTCCAGCAACGAGGCACAGGCCTCCACGGCTTCAAGCGCAGAACCACCATGTTCCATCACCTGGCGGCCGTGCTCGAGGATACTGCGGATACTCTCCAGGTACCGGACGGCCGTTTTTTCATCCTTGACATTGTCGAGTGCACCGGCGCCACCGTGCACCATGAGGGAATAGCTGGCTGATCGATTCATGGGTTTCGGACTGAAAGTGTGTCGACCAGCTCGTCGCGTCTGGCCAAGTGTGCGGCCGACATTATCAAAGTCGCGATGCCAGTTCTACAAAGAGTCTTTCCCGGACTTCCAGTGAACCTGCAAAGAGAACGACGAGCTTGCCGGCCAGTACAGTGCCCCAGTTGACAAGAATCACGCCTTCACCTGATTGCGGGTCATACTCGATGCCTGAAAGATCGATCGTCGAGAGCCGCCGGTGGAAAGTCCTCATGGTGACGGCCGCCCACTCGGGAATACCGAGCTTGTTCGCAACAAGCGTCGGATAGGATGCGCCATTGAAACGCGGATTGCACTCGATTGCAGGAAAACGAGTCCCCTGCTTCGTCTCGATGACCGCCATATCGAATGCGAAAATCTCCTTGATGCCGCGTTCGAGCAACCAGTGTGCGAGCGGGTCAACACAATCCCATGGAGCATGGGAGGCAGGTACGCGGTTACCCTCGTGTGCAAAGCCATCAAGAATCTGCTCACTGGCTGCCAGACGCACCAGCCTGTTACCGACAACCTGGTACTGCAGGTTCAGAAAAGTCCCGGTTCTGATCTCTTCCTGGATCTGAACAGGGACATCCTCGTCGAAACAGGATGCCGCCTGCAGGAAAGCCTTACGATCCTCGCAGCGATAAATGCCGACGCCGGCAACCGAGATCGCGGCTTTCAGGTAACAGGGGAAGACGAGCGCATCGATCTCCTCGATGCTGATATCCTGCACGCTGTTGAAACAGCGCGTCTTCGGCACATCGACGCCGAGTTCTTCCGCGAGGGACATGAAGTTGTTCTTGGAATTGATGTAGCGAACAGCCTCGAGCCACTTGTGGTCTCCCCACACACGGTATTCATCCACACCAAAGAAAAAGACCGAGGGCTTGAAACCGATATGCCTGCCGAGATGATCCCGGCCCAGCTCCCAGATCACATTGGCGGAATGGCTGAGGCCGATGCGGGTGTAATGCGCGGAGATATCCTCCCACAGGGGCTTGAGTTCGGGATTGAGCTGGATCAGGTCTGACGGCCCGGAGATACCAAGAGCGCGGCCTGAATAGAGATGGTTGCCAACCACGCCATCCGCCGTGCAATGCATGATGTCATGATTGATGATGTACTTTTCAGCTGGTAAGACATCCTCTCTGATCGCGACTGACATCCCTTGCCCCTCCTCGCAAGCGCCTTCGGGCGCAGAACTGTACAAGCTGTTAGTAGCAATTTTCGGGCCATGCCAAACAGTTTCTTCAGGGACACTGAACGCGTGTAATCATGGACAAACCCGGGAGAAAAGCACCCGGCCGGTGCACGATGCCAGGATCGGGGGCGACAAAATAGTGCATCGCCGGCGGCCTCCGGAAGCGGGACGATCGCATCACGGGTGCTAAACTCTTCAACGCCAGGGCAAGCTACCACGATACCGCAATGTCAGGACTGGTCACGATTCGATTCTACGAGGAACTCAATGATTTTCTGCCGCCGGAAAGGCGCAAGCAGGACCTCCTTCAACCATTGAACCACCCGGGCTCCGTCAAGGATTTCATCGAGAACATCGGTATTCCGCACACGGAGATCGACCTCATTCTTGTGAACGGCCGTTCGGTTGATTTCGGCTACCAGGTGCAGGACGGGGATCGCATCAGTGTGTATCCTGTCTTCGAATCGCTGGATATCACTCCAGTCACGCGTCTGCGACCGAAACCGCTCAGGAAGCCGCGCTTCGTCCTCGACCAGCACCTTGGCAAACTCGCACACTACTTGCGGATGCTCGGTTTCGACTGCCTCTACCGCAATGATTACCACGACCCGGAACTGGCCGCTATCTCGGCTCGCGAGGGCCGCATCCTGCTGACGTGCGACAGGCGGCTGTTGATGCGCAAGAAGGTCACAAGAGGGTACTTCGTGCGTGAACGTGACCCGGAAGGCCAGCTACGCGAAGTTGTTCAGCGACTGGACCTGCGTCTTGCAATCAGTCCATTCACGCGCTGCATGGAATGTAACGGCCTTATCGAACCGGTGGACAAGGAGGCGATCATGTCGGAACTCCCGCCGCGCACGCGCGATGAATTCGATGAATTCCGGCGTTGCACACAGTGCGGGAGGCTTTACTGGAGAGGAAGCCATTACGACCGTATGCAGGAATTGATCGCTCGCCTCTGATACCGGTAGTACAGCAGCCACGACCCTGATGCATGCGACCGGGGTACGGGCGCCCCGGGTGCTCGCAGGCGCTACTTGAAAGTCACTGTCGGATTACCCGGTTCGACAACGGCGGCACCCTGGCGTTGACCGAGGATCCACTGCAGTTTGACTTTCTCCACGCCTGGAAAATGGCTGAAAAGCGTCAGAGTCAGGCTGTCGATCGCATCTGGCGTATTGCACTTGAAGGCATGGGTCACGTGAAAGTCGGCATGATCACCTTCATGCTCCTGCCCGGCTGTGTGCTTGTGGTCATGGCCAGCATGCTCTTCCGTCAGCGAGGTCTCGACTGCCGAGGCGCCTGGCTTGCAGCCAGCACTTTCAGGTGGTGTCAACAGGTTGCCGGCATGACCCAGCTTGCCGATTGCTTCAGTGAGGGTTCCCCGCTCCTGTTCCGTTGAGGGTGCATGCTCGAATCCGGTGATATTCATGGCCGGAGAAATCATCTCGACATCAAGACGATCCTCCTCGAGAACGACGTTCAGGATTACCTCGCCGTGAACATGAGAGCCATGCATCTGCAACAGCTCCTCTTCATGCGCGTGTTGATGCACTTCTGCCCTGCAGAATCCGGCTGCTGTCATGAGCAAGGGGAAAGTGATCAGAGTAAGTCTTGATATGGACATGGCGTGTTCACTGTTGATTTCATACCTGGCGAAATGTGCCATGAAAAATGCGATTGAAACAACCGTGATTTGTCAATCACCGAACGGGCAGACACTGTTACAACTCAGGTGCGCACACTGAGTCCGTCAGCCAGTGCACGCCGGTAGGCGACCACCGATGGAATCAGGGACAGCAGGGCCGCAAGCAGCAACACTCCGGCACTGATCCAGAGGGCTTCGCTATTCAGGGGATTGGCTGAGATGAAGAGCCCGTACTCGGAGGCCAGCCATGGCTGCAGCATATAGAGCGAGACAGTCAGCAACAGGATGCCAAGCGCGACACCAAGAAGTGCCAGCAAGAGCGCCTCGATCTCGATCAGTGCAAAGAGGTAGCCTGCATGTGCACCAACCGCACGCAGGATGGCCAGTTCGCGCTGCCTCTCCTTCATGGAAGAGAGCAGTGTCGTTGTCATGCCGACGAGGGTTGCAAGCAACACGAGGAAGGCGACGACAATCAGCATGTTTTCAACCATCCCGAGAACGTCCCAGAGCTCGGCCAGTGCTACACCGGGCAGGATTGCTGTCAGCGCCTCCTTGCGGTACTCGTTGATCGCACGCTGTAACCGGAATGTCGCCATGCGCGATTTCAGGCCGACGAGAAAGGCCGTGATCGCTTCGGGTTGCAGCTCACGCTGAAGCGCCTCCTCTGCTGACATGCCCCTGCCCGGTATCCTGGCACCATGCTGCCAGCCGAGATGGATCGCCTCGATACCTTCGAGCCTGACATGCACGGTCCTGTCGACCGGCGTACCTGTCGGCTCGAGGATACCGACAACCGTGAAAGGCTTGTCATCATGCTGGCTGAAACTCACATCGCCGAGTCCGTGTGCGATGACGATCTCGTCCCCGATCTGGTAGCCGAGCTCACGGGCGACCTGGGCACCCAGAACACTCTCATAAACGCCCTCGAATGGGCTGCCACGGGTAAACACAAGGCCACGCCTGACACCATAGCGATAATGTTCAAAGTAGTTGTGATCCGTGCCCAGGACACGAAACCCGCGGTGCGAATCCCCCAGGGAGAGCGGGATCGTCCAGGCGATCTCCCTGCTTTTGCTGATCGTCTGGTAGCTCTCCCAGCTGATGTTGTTGGTCGCGTTACCGATACGAAAAACCGAATAGAGCAGGAGGTTCGTCGAACCGGATCGTGCACCGACAATGAGATCCGTTCCCGAGATGGTGCTTGTGAAGCTCTGTTTTGCCTGGTGACGCAGGTGATTGATCCCGAGAATCAGGGCAACACTGATCGCTAGCGAGACGAGCGTGAGAATGGCCGTTCCGCGCCGGTTCCAGAGGCTTTTCCGGGCAAGTTTCAGGATCACGTCACTGCGCCTTTGCCAGTGAACTCCCTGACATCGTGATGGCGATCGAAATGTTCCTGGAGCCCCCTGTCATGGCTCACAAATATCACTGTCGTGTCATTCTGCGCAGCCATCTGCAGCATGTGCTGCATGAAGACTTCCCGGTTATCACTATCGAGTGCAGATGTCGGCTCGTCTGCGATGAGGATTTCGGGATGTGTGACCAGAGCACGCGCGACGGCAACGCGCTGCTGTTGCCCGATACTGAGTTCCGTGGGCCGCTTGTGCAGGTGCTCCTGCATACCAAGCGTTTCAAAAAGTTCATCCGCATGTGCCGCGGAGCTTTGCGTGTCCAGCTTCGCAAAATGCGAGGCAATCATTACATTCTCGAGAACATCCAGGTAGGGAATCAGGTTCAGCTGCTGGAAGATGACGCCGATGTGGCGGGCACGGAAGAGATCGCGCCTGAACGGGCGCATGCGGGTAATATCCCGACCGAGAATTTCGACACTCCCCTGCGTGGGTAACAGTACGCCGGCAAGGAGGTTGAGCAGGGTCGTCTTGCCGGAGCCTGATGGTCCGTAGAGAAAGAGTGTTTCTCCCCTGCCGATAAGAAATTCATCGATTTCGAGAAGCCCCGGGCCGCGCTTTTTCCAGTCGAAGCGTAACCCGTCCAGCCTGACCGCAGGGGGTTGCTGTGGTTCCACGTCCTGATCGCTGTCGTGTTATCTTGTTAGCCTGTCTGAATTGTAACGGAGTCATGGAAACCATGCGTTATTCTTGTCTCTTAGCCGGATTACTCTATCTCGTTTTGATTGCCGGACCGGCCATAGCAGAAAACAACGGCCAGGATGCATCAGAAGCTCGCGAAATTGACTGGACTGAACTCATGCCGCCCGAGGAACTGGCTAAACTGGAATCGATGCCTCCCGTCGATCACGGAGATGCTTTACCTTTCGAAGAAGGGCCTGTCGATCCGCTGGCACAGGAAGCCGCCAACGTTGTTGCACAGGCAATGGATCCCGAGTGGCAGGAGATCCTGAGTTCGACCAACGTGCGGCCGGAACTGGATGGCACCCGCATCAGGATCCCCGGGTTCATTGTTCCTCTCGAGTTCAATGACAACCAGGAAGCGACGGAATTTTTCCTGGTCCCCTATATGGGAGCCTGCATCCATGTTCCTCCCCCGCCCCCGAACCAGATCATCCACGTCAAGCCCGGCACACCACTGAAAATGGACAGGATGTGGGAACCCTACTGGGTGACTGGCACACTCGAGACGTCCCTGGTTGAAAACGATATCGCCACATCTGCCTATTCCATGCAGGCCGACGAGGTCATCCTCTATGAGGAATAGCCTGACGCTCGGCGTCCTCCTGCTGGCGCTCCTGGTCCTCCCGGGCCAGGCTTTCGCGGATGCACGCAGCGACTACAAGCGTGGTCTGGAGGCCTACCGCGACGGGGAGCTGGTGGAAGCAGCCGATTACTTCAAACGATCCGCGGACAAGGGTTACCTGAAAGCGCAGGTCGAGCTTGCCGGGATGTACCTGAGGGGCGAAGGCCTGGAAGAGGATGCCGGGGATGCAGCCAGCTGGTATCTGAAGGCAGCCCGGCAGGGTGATGCAGGAGCACAGTACCAGCTCGCAGAGCTCTTCCGGGAGGGCAAGGGCGTCACGGAAGATGCCACAAGAGCATATCGCTGGCTGCGCCGTGCTGCCCTGCAGGGGCTGGCCGAGGCCCAGTACGACCTCGGACTTGCCTATCTGCACGGGGATGGCATTCGACAGGATAGTGCGCGCGCTGCACGCTGGTTTCTGCATGCCGCCGAGCAGGGACTCGCTCTGGCGCAGTACCGTCTGGCCGCGGCCTATTTTCAGGGCAACGGGGTCGAACAGGACCAGGCGCTCGCGGCCCGCTGGCTCGAACGCGCCGCCAAACAGGGGAACAGGCAGTCACAGTTTGATCTCGGGATGCTGCACATCGACGGAACAGGCGTGAAACAGGACTACGACCAGGCGAAATACTGGCTCGAGAAGGCCGCCGGACAGGGATCACACCAGGCGCAATACAACATCGGCCTGTTGTTCGAACGGGGACTCGGTGTCGAGAGAGATCTGGGCAAGGCGGCGGAATGGTTTCGCAAGGCCGCCGAAATGGGAGACCCGGCTGCCCAGTTCTCCCTCGGAAAACTGCATGTGCTCGGGAAGGGTCTGCCGAGAGATTATGTTATGGCCTACGCCTGGCTGAATCTCGCAGCGGCCCTGGAGTTCCCGACAGCATCACGAAGCCTGCGCATCCTCGAAGAGGAGATGGACCCTGACCAGGTCAGCGAAGCACAAAAGATATCCCGCGAACTCTGGGAAACGATTCACGGCAATACCCTGGACATAAGCGAGAATTAGCGTCAGGCACGCCTCTCCCGGGGACGATGTGTTCTAGAGCTTCTCCCTGAGCAACTGGTTGACCTGCTGCGGGTTGGCCTTCCCTTTTGAGGCCTTCATGACCTGGCCGACAAAGAAACCGATCATCTTGCCCTTCTTGTCGTCAGGCGCGTTGCGATAGTTCTCGACCTGTTCCGGGTTACTGGCCAACACCTCGTCGACAATCGCCTCGATCGCGCCTGTGTCAGTGATCTGCTTGAGTCCCTTCGCCTCGATGATGTCATCGGCAGAGCCCTCGCCATTCCACATCGCCTCGAACACATCCTTGGCGATCTTGCCGGAGATGGTGTTGTCAGCGATGCGTTTGACCATGCCACCGAGCAGTTCGGCTGTTACAGGCGAGGTGTTGATGTCCCGACTCTCGCGATTCATGGCCGCAGACAACTCACCCATGATCCAGTTTGCCGTCTGCTTCGGATCGCACGCAATGCCATTGGCAGTTTCAAAATAATCAGCCATCTCGCGGCTTGCCGTCAGGCTCTCGGCATCCTGACGCGACAGTTCGAATTCCGATTCGAAGCGATCGCGTCGCACGTCCGGCATCTCGGGCAGTGAGGCCTTCACCTCATCAATCATCGCATCGCTGATCTCGACCGGCAGCAGGTCAGGATCCGGAAAATAGCGATAGTCATTGGCCTCCTCCTTGGAACGCATCGAACGCGTCTCGTCCTTGTCGGCATCATACAGGCGCGTTTCCTGCACCACTTTCCCGCCGCTCTCGATCAGGTCGATCTGGCGTTCGACCTCGTAGTTGATAGCGCGCTCGAGAAAGCGGAAGGAGTTGATATTCTTGAGTTCCGTGCGCGTGCCGAACTCCGTGTGTTCCTTCAGGCGAACCGAGACATTTGCGTCGCAGCGGAAAGAGCCCTCCTGCATGTTGCCATCGCAGATACCGAGGTAACGAACAATCTGGTGGATCTTGCGCGCATAGGCGACAGCCTCCTTCGCGGATCGCATGTCGGGCTCTGACACGATCTCGAGCAGTGGCGTGCCTGCGCGGTTGAGATCGATGCCTGACATGCCGTGAAAATCCTCGTGCAGCGACTTGCCGGCATCTTCCTCGAGATGCGCCCGTGTCACTCCGATCGTCATGCTCTCTCCGTCCACGCTGATTTCCACCTGGCCTGGACCGACGATCGGCAGTTCGAACTGGCTGATCTGGTAACCCTTCGGCAGGTCCGGGTAGAAGTAGTTCTTGCGGGCGAACACGTTGCGACGGCCGAGCTCGGCATCGATCGCGGTACCGAACATGATTGCCATGCGCACGGCTTCACCATTCAGAACCGGCAGCACGCCCGGCATGCCGAGGCTGACGAGACAGGCCTGGGTGTTTGGCTCTGCACCATAGGTCGTGGATGCGCCTGAAAAGATTTTGCTTCTGGTCGCAAGCTGGGCATGGATTTCAAGACCGATGACAGTTTCCCAATGCATGGTCAGATCCCCTCCGGCATCGTTTTGTGCCAGTCGCTGTTCTGCTGGAAACGGTGCGCAATGTTGAGCAGGCGTGCCTCGTCGAAGTAGTTACCGGTGATCTGCAGGCCGACCGGCAACCCCTGCACCGGGGCCACGGGGATGGAGATACCGGGCAATCCGGCCATGTTTGTCATGACCGTGTAGACATCCGACAGGTACATTGCGACCGGATCGTTGGCCATCTCGCCAAGCGCGACAGCCGTGGTCGGTGACGCCGGCCCCATGATGACATCGACCTCCGTAAAGGCCTTGCGAAAGTCATCGGAAATAAGATGCCGGATCTTCTGTGCCTTCAGGTAGAAGGCATCGTAATACCCGGCGGAGAGCACATAGGTGCCGATCATGATGCGGCGCTTGACCTCGGCGCCAAAGCCCTCGGAGCGTGATCGCTTGTAGAGATCCTCGAGATCTTTCGGATCCTCGCACCGATGGCCGAAGCGGACACCATCGTATCGGGAGAGGTTCGAGGAGCACTCGGCCGGCGCCACGACATAGTAGGAGGCCACGGCCAGTCCCGTGTTCGGCAGGCTGATTTCCCTGACCTCGGCGCCGAGTGACTTGTAAAGCTCAACGGCCTCTTCGACGGACTTGCGCACGCCGTCGTCGAGCCCGGCATCGAAATACTCTGCCGGCAGGCCGATCTTCAGGCCCTCGATGGAGTCATTGAGGCTTGCGGAATAGTCAGGCACCGGGGTTTCGCTGCAGGTGGAATCCCGCTTGTCAAAACCGGCCATCGCCTGCAGCAGGATAGCGGCATCCTCGGCGGTTTTCGCCATGGGACCACCCTGGTCAAGACTGGATGCATAGGCGATCATGCCATAACGGGAGACACGCCCGTAGGTGGGCTTGAGCCCTGTGATGCCACAATGTGATGCGGGCTGGCGAATCGAACCTCCGGTATCGGTGCCGGTCGCCGCGGCACAGAGACGCGCGGCAACAGCAGCTGCCGAACCACCCGAAGACCCCCCGGGCACCCTCTCCGTATCCCAGGGGTTTTTGACAGGGCCGTAGAAACTCGACTCGTTCGTCGACCCCATGGCGAACTCGTCCATATTGGTCTTGCCAAGCATGACTGCACCGGCATCCCTGAGGCTGCTGACAACATGCGCATCGTAGGGGGCAGTGAAACTGTCGAGCATACGAGAGCCACAGCTGGTTTTTACACCACGCGTGCAGTAGATGTCCTTGTGCGCGACAGGTATTCCGGTCAAGGGGCCCGCATCGCCGGCCGCGATGCGCGCATCAGCTGCCCTCGCCTCCTCGAGTGCCAGATCCGGGGTGAGAGTGATGAAGCTGTTCAGATCTTCATCGAGTCTCCCGATGCGGTCCAGGAAATGTTGTGTGAGCTCGACACTCGTAAATTCCCGAGCCCGCAGTCCTGCAGCAAGCTCCGTGATGGTTTTGTCATGCATCATTCGATCACCTTCGGCACCAGGTAGAGACCATTCTCGGTCGCCGGGGCAATGGACTGGTAGAGTTCACGCTGGTTCTCCTCGGTCACTTGATCCTCGCGCAGCCGCTGGGTCATGTGTAGCGGGTGAGCCATCGGTTCGACAGCGCTGGTGTCCACCTGCTCCATCTGCGCGACAAGGTCAAGAATGCGTGACAGGTCGCCACTCAGCTTTTTCGCCTCCTCATCCGGCACGGCAAGACGCGCCAGATGGGCAATTTTCTCCACATCGGATTGATCAAAACTCATCGGGAACTCGCTCGAAATTCGGCTCTGTAACTCGGAATGGAACTTTTGTCCGGGAAAGGCGCCAAAGGTACCACATGCAGGCGAGCTGTAACACCTTGCACATGCCGTGCGACCGCAAAAAACAGGGAAAAACCCTCGGTTCAGAGAACCATGTTTTCCTTGCCGCAACCCCTCCTGATTGCTAGATTAGCGGGCTTATGCGGAACGGGAACCCATGTCCCGCAATCCAGCCTGAAGTAACAACTATTTACGGAATTGAGCGCCAATGTTTAACCGCTTTCGTGGCATATTCTCCAACGATCTCTCGATCGACCTCGGCACCGCCAACACCCTCATCTACGCCCGTGATCAGGGCATTGTTCTGAACGAACCATCCGTCGTCGCGATCCGCACAGACAAGGCGCGTGGCAGCACCAAATCAGTTGCAGCTGTCGGGGAAGAGGCAAAACGCATGCTCGGCCGTACACCGCATAACATCGAAGCAATACGCCCGATGAAGGACGGCGTCATTGCAGACTTCACAGTGACCGAAAAGATGCTGCAGTACTTCATCCACAAGGTCCACGAATCTCGCTTCATGCGCCCGAGTCCACGTGTCCTGATCTGTGTACCCGTCGGCTCAACGCAGGTCGAGCGACGTGCCATCAAGGAGTCGGCACTCGGCGCAGGTGCGCGCGAGGTTTACCTCATCGATGAACCCATGTCCGCCGCAATCGGTGCCGGTCTTCCTGTCAACGAGGCCCGGGGATCCATGGTCCTCGATATCGGCGGAGGTACTTCCGAGGTTGCGATCATCTCGCTCAACGGTATTGTTTACGCCAACTCCGTGCGCGTTGGCGGAGATCGTTTCGACGATGCCATCATTAATTACATTCGTCGCAACTACGGCACACTGATCGGTGAAGCGACTGCCGAGCGTATCAAGCACGAAATCGGTACTGCCTACCCTGGCAACGAGGTCAAGGAAATCGAGGTCAAGGGCCGAAATCTTGCAGAAGGGATTCCACGCTCCTTCATTCTCAATAGCAACGAGATCCTCGAATCCCTGCAGGAGCCTCTCTCCGGGATCGTGGGTGCCGTCAAACAGGCACTCGAACAGACCCCTCCTGAACTTGGCGCAGATGTTGCTGAGCGCGGAATCGTTCTGACTGGTGGCGGCGCGCTTTTACGCGACCTCGACCGTCTGCTCGAGGAGGAAACCGGCCTGCCGGTTGTTGTCGCGGAAGACCCCCTGACCTGCGTTGCACGTGGCGGCGGACGTGCGCTCGAACTTCTCGATGAGCGCGGCGGTGACATGCTCGAACTGGAGTAAAGGTTTCCTGAAGCGAGAGCGGCACAATCAAACTCTTTGTCTCACAAGGACCTTCCTCGAACACACGCCTGATCGTCGCGATATTGATCGCGATCGTGCTCATGGTCCTGGACCACAAATACCAGCGACTCGAGATGTTGCGAAACTCGGTTTCGATCGCCAGCGAGCCGCTCTTCATGCTGGCGCGTATCCCTGCTGATGCAGTTAGCTGGATCGACGAGCAGGTCACCAGCCATCAGACACTGATCAGTGAGAACAGGCGTCTCTCGGACGAAAACCGGGAACTCCAGGGAAGCATGCTGCGCTTCCGGGCACTCGAGGAAGAGAACAGCCGGCTGCGCACCCAGCTCAGTGCCTCACTAAATGTCGGCGACCGGGTAACGCTCGCAGAACTCGTCGGTGTGAATCTTTCGCCGTACAGGCAGGAAGTGATCATCGGCAGGGGAAGCACAGCCGGCATCTACCTCGGGCAGGCGGTCATCAATGACAAGGGCGTCATGGGCCAGGTCACGCGTACAACACCCTTTCGCTCGACAGTCCTGCTAATCACCGACACGCTTCATTCGATCCCGGTGCGTGTGCTACGCACCGGGCTACGCACGATTGCGATCGGAACGGGCCGTATCGACAGGCTCGAGCTTCCCTATTTGCCTGACAGTGCGAACATCCGTGTTGGTGACATGCTCGTCACCTCGGGTCTCGGGGGGCGCTTTCCGCCCGATTACCCGGTGGCACGCATCACCTCGATCGAATCCGGCAAAGAGATGCGAGCCAGCACTGTCGTGGCGACACCACTTGCCAACCTCGCACAGGACCATGATGTCATGCTCGTCTGGAGCATCGATGGTTCACTCGACCTTCCGGACGAGGAAACAGGCAATGACGAATCGGCGCAAGATGCCGGCAAAAGTGATGATGTGGCGGCGGAGACTGGTGGCAATGGTTGACACCTTCCTGTCGCGTGGCAGCCTGATAATCTATCTGACCCTGCTGCTCAGCTTGATCCTGCAGGTCTTTCCGTTGCCGGACTGGGCTTCCCAGCTGCGCCCGCAGTGGCCCTTGCTGTTCCTCATCTACTGGAGCATGCTGTTCCCGGAACGAATCGGCATCTTCACGGCAATGATTGTTGGCCTGTTCACCGACGTGATGCTGGACGCCCTCCTGGGCCAGCATGTGCTGTCCTACGCAATCGCAATCTTTGTTGTCATCACAGCCTACAAGCGGCTGCGTCTCATGCATGTATGGCAGCAGGCCCTGGCAGTAGGCGACAGACCTCTATTTCTGGCTCCCACCCCGGGCAGGTATGCTGATCTGGCCGCTACTCGGCTTGCTGTTCAGTGATCTCTACCGCAAGGCAAGACTCGGCTAGCCGGAAGCAACAGAGATGCGACCACCAGACCAGAAAGAGATTCAAGCAAAACGCCTGTTTATCACCAGGACACTTGCCATCCTTGTTTTTGTGCTTGTAGCGATCACCGCCATTCTGCTGCGTCTCTACTGGCTGCAAATCCAGCATCATGACCACTACAAGACACTGGCGACAGACAACCGCATCAAGCTGTTGCCGCTGCCGCCGGCACGCGGCGAGATCTATGACCGCAACGGTGTCGTTCTCGCGAAAAATATCACCAGCGTCGATCTCTTCATCACTCCTGACCAGGTTGATGACATCCCTGCCGTGATCGCTGAACTGCAGAAGATCGTTACCATTACCGAAGAGGATATTCAGCGATTTGGAAAACTCAGGCGGCGCCTGCGCCGTTTCGAACAGGTCCCGATCCGCACCGGACTCACCGATGAAGAGATGGCGCAATTTGCGGTCGAACGACATCGGTTCCGTGGTGTCGATCTTGGTGTCAACCTGCGGCGCTACTACCCTTTCGGTGAACTGACCGCACATGTCGTTGGTTACATCGGTCGAATCAACGAACGTGAACTCGAACGCATCGACAAGGCCGCTTATGCCGGCACCTCCCATATTGGCAAGACCGGTCTTGAACGTTTCTACGAGGAGCAACTGCATGGCGATGTTGGGGTGCAACGCGTCGAAATCGATGCCATGGGACACATCATTCGCATCCTCGAGACCCAGCCCCCGGTCACGGGCGAGGATATTCAGCTATATTTCGATATCGAACTGCAGAAAATCGCGTTCGAGGCACTCGGCGAGCACGCAGGATCGGTTGTCGCAATCGATGTCAAGACCGGCGGAGTCCTGGCCATGGCCAGCAAACCCTCGTTCGATGCCAACCTCTTCGTCAATGGCATCAGCTTCAAGGACTACAACGCCCTGCGTGACGACTCAGGCAACCCGCTTTTCAACCGCGCCATCAATGGCAGCTATCCTCCCGGTTCGACGGTCAAGCCCTTTATCGGCCTGGCCGGGCTGGAGACACAGACGGTTAATCACGTGCAATCGATCTACTGCCCGGGACACTACCGGATCAAGAATGCCGGTCGTACCTTTCGCGACTGGAAACGAACGGGGCATGGCACGATCGACCTCGAAAAATCCATCGAGCAATCCTGTGATGTCTACTACTATGACCTGGCCTACTCCATGGGCATCGACAAGATGCACGATTACCTTGCGCAGTTTCATTTCGGCACGCAGACCGGTATTGATATGCCGGCAGAAACCAGTGCCGTCCTGCCGTCACAGGCATGGAAGAAGCGACGCTACAAACAGTCATGGTTGCCAGGAGACACGGTCAATGCCGGTATCGGCCAGGGCTATTTCCTTGTCTCTCCCGTACAGCTTGCCTATGCAACTGCCGTCCTCGCCGCAGATGGCAAACTCATCCAGCCCCGACTGGCCTCTCGCATCGGCAAACAGTCAACATTGCCCCAGGGGATGGAGATGGAAAGCATCCACAAGACAGATCCACAAAACTGGGAACATGTGATTGACGGCATGCTGGCCGTCACAGAGGGACAACGTGGTACCGCAAAGCGTATTCGGAACGAACACTACAGGATCGCCGGCAAGACAGGGACCGCGCAGGTCATCTCCATGAAGCAGAACGAAGAGTACGACGAAACGAAACTCGAAAAGGAGAAGCACGACCATGCCCTCTTCATGGCCTTTGCGCCGGCAGAGGACCCGGAGATCGCAGTCGCCGTGATCGCCGAGAATGGTGGTCATGGCGGCGCAACGGCGGCGCCCATTGCCCGCCGGGTCATGGATGCCTGGTTCGGCATCAAACCCGAGGAACCCCTGCAGAGAATGGCCCAGGAGGAGAGTGATGAATGACAGCATCCTGACGATGCCACAACGCCAGTCCAGGGCACTGTTACCGAAACTGCACATCGATCTGCCATTGCTGACCGGCCTTTTGCTCTTGTGCGGCTTCGGCCTGGCCGTGCTCTACAGCGCCGGCGGGAACGACCTGGGCCTCGTCAAGCGCCAGCTGCTGCATCTCGGGCTGGCGGTTGTAGTCATGATTGGCATCGCACAGATACCACCCGGCCGGCTGAAACAGGCTGCGCCATGGTTCTATCTTCTTGGCGTCACCCTGCTCGTTGCAGTGCTCTTTGTCGGCGATATCGGCAAGGGAGCGCAACGCTGGCTGCAGTTTGGCGGATTCCGGTTCCAGCCCTCGGAGATCGTCAAGCTTGCCGTGCCATTGATGGCGGCCTGGTATATGGCCAACCGTGAACTTCCCGCACGTATCTGGCACCAGGTGGTCGCCTTTGTGCTGATCCTGATCCCGGCCGCACTCATCATCAAGCAACCGGATCTTGGTACGGCGATCCTCGTGGCAGCTGCCGGAATCTTCGTCCTCTTCTTCGCCGGCCTCAGCTGGCGCCTGATCCTCTTTACCTGCCTTGGCGGGGCGATCGGTATCGGTATCATCATCACCTACCCGGACATCCTTGATTCCTTCCTCCACGAATACCAGAAACGCCGGGTACTGACCCTGTTGAACCCGCAGAACGATCCGCTTGGCGCCGGCTACCACATTATCCAGTCGACCATCGCAATCGGCTCCGGGGGCATCTATGGCAAGGGCTGGCTCAATGGCACCCAGTCACACCTGGATTTCCTGCCGGAGCAGCATACGGATTTCATCTTTGCCGTCATCGGCGAGGAACTTGGCCTGACAGGCATCACCATCATGATGATGCTGTATCTGTTCATTATCCTCCGCGGGCTCTATATCGCAGTCATGGCAGATACGACTTTTGGCAGGTTGCTGGCGGGCTCGCTGACCATGGTTTTTTTCATCTACCTGCTGGTCAATACCGGCATGGTGACCGGAATACTGCCCGTGGTGGGTGTGCCACTTCCTCTGATTAGTTATGGCGGGACATCGCTGATCACGATCCTCGCAAGCTTCGGTGTCCTGATGTCGATCCACACACACAGAGCACCCGCAAGGAAATAGAGAGATGCACTTACTCAATCGCATTGCCCTGCTGGCCTTTCTGCCACTCCTGCCGGTGGAGGCGGCCACGTTACAGGAAGAGGAACTTGCATTCGCCAGAGAGATGGCCGGCAAGCACGGATTCGAACAGGCCTGGGTCGAGCAGCAACTCGAAGCCGCAGAACACAGGGAACAGATCATCGCTGCCATCACGCGACCTGCAGAGGCCATGCCCTGGCACAGGTATCGCAAAATCTTCATGACAGAGGAACGCATTGCTGGCGGTCTTGAATTCCTGGAAAAACACCACGACCTGCTTAAAAGGGCAGAGGCTGAATACGGTGTTCCCCCGGAGATCGTGACGGCCATCATCGGTGTCGAGACGAAATACGGCAAGATCACCGGCAGCCATCGGGTCATCGATGCACTGAAAACGCTGGGCTTCGGCTACCCGAAACGCGGAGAGTTTTTTCGCAGGCAGCTCGAGGAGTTCCTGCTGATGATGCGCGAGGAGCAGATGGATCCGCAGCAACCACTCGGCTCCTACGCCGGCGCCATCGGTATGCCGCAGTTCATCCCGTCGAGCTTCCGTGCTTTCGCGGTTGACTTCGACGGTGATGGCAAGCGGAATCTCTGGGACAACCCGGCCGATGTCATCGGCAGCGTCGCCAACTACTTTGCAGAGCATGACTGGCGCAAGGGGGCGCCCGTCGCCTACAGGCTGGGCATCCGTCTGGACGGCATCGAACCGGGTAACAGGCGTGGCCAGAAACCGAATCTCGGCATCTCCGATCTCAGTGCACTGAGGGCGACTCTCCTCGTGCCTGCTGACCTTGGGGAAAACGAGCAGGTTGCGCTGCTTGAATTCGAGCAGCCTGCTGGTAATGATTACTGGCTGGGATTGCACAATTTCTACGTCATAACCCGCTACAACCACAGTAACCTTTATGCCATGGCTGTCTACCAGCTTTCGGAAGCCATCAAACAACGACTAACAGACAAGTGATCATGATCTACTCAAAGCGCATCAACGGACTACTCTTCGGACTACTCTTGCTGATTGCAGCAGCCCCGCCGGCGCTCGCGATCGACCCACCGGACATCGAGGCCAGCGGCCACCTCCTCATCGATGTTCATACCGGCAATGTCCTGTCGGAAAAAAACGCAGATGACCGGCTCGAACCAGCCAGCCTGACGAAGATCATGACCGCACATCTCGTCTTCATGGAGATCGAGGCCGGCCGCATCAAGCTCGACGACCTCGTGACCATCAGCGAGAAAGCCTGGAGGATGGGCGGTTCGAAGATGTTCATTGAGGTTGGCAAGCAGGTTACGGTAAAGGATCTCCTCAAGGGTCTGATCATCCAGTCAGGCAACGATGCCGCCGTCGCGCTCGCCGAATACGTGGCCGGTTCCGAGGAAGCCTTTGCGCAACTCATGAACAAGGAAGCCGAACGACTTGGCGCCACCGGAACCCATTTCGTCAACGCATCCGGCATGCCGGATCCCGAGCACTACACTACTCCCAGGGATATCGCGCTCATGTCGCGCGCAACGATTCTCGATCACCCCGAGTTCTACAAGTGGTACGCGATCAAGGACTACACCTACAACAACATCAAGCAGAACAACCGTAACGGACTGTTGTGGAAGGACAGCAGTGTCGATGGCGTGAAGACAGGCCACACCGAAGCAGCAGGATATTGTCTGGTCGCGTCCGCCGTGCGCGATGGAACAAGGCTGATGTCGGTCATCATGGGAACGGAGAGTGCCGCTGCGCGCGAAACCGCATCCAGCGAGCTGCTCAACTACGGCTTCCGGTTCTTCGAAACGCGCAAGATCCTCAGTGCCGGTGCCGAACTCCAGCAGGTGAAAATCTGGAAAGGCGATGTCGAACAGGTCCCGGTTGGCGTCGCAAGTGACATTTTCATGACCTACCCGCGTGGAGAAAAAGAGAGCCTTCAGGCGCAACTGATGCTGTCGACCCCGATCGAGGCACCCGTACAGAAAGGGCAGCAGCTTGGCACCGTGGTCATCAGCCTCAAGGGAGAAAAGCAGAAAACTGTGCCACTCGTTTCTCTGGCCGCAGTTGGCGAGGGAAGCTTTTTCTCACGGATGACAGACGCCTTCATGCTCTGGCTAGAATGAGTATTGCCTATCTCAACGGCGCATGGCAGCCGATCGAGGAAACCAGGGTTCCGGTTCTCGATCGGGGCTTTCTCTTTGGTGACGGTGTCTACGAGGTCATTCCTGTCTACTCAGGCAGACCTTTTCGTCTGAAACACCACCTGGAACGTCTCGAAAACAACCTCGCGGCGATTCGTATTGAGAAACCACTCTCGCACGAGGAGTGGAAAGCCATCATTCTGCGCCTGATCGAGGATCACGGACCTGTCGACCAGGCGGTCTACCTGCAGGTCACCCGCGGCGTCGCCCCGAAGCGCGACCATGCCTTCCCGGCAGATCCAGCACCGACGGTTTTCGCGATGACGAACCCGCTGCCGGAACCGGATCCGGAACGCAACCGGCAAGGATACGCTGCCATCACCGTGAATGATGAACGCTGGAATAACTGTCACATCAAGGCGATCACGCTGTTGGCGAATCTTCTTGCACGCCAGGAAGCAGTCGACAAGGATGCACAGGAAGCGATCTTTATTCGTGATGGCAAGGCCGTCGAGGGCGCTGCGAGCAATCTCTTCATCGTCCGCGACAGGCTGCTGATCACCCCGCCAAAGAGCAGACAACTCCTGCCCGGCATCACGCGCGACTTCGTCCTGGAGCTCGCCGCAGAGCACGGGATTCCCTATGCCGAGGCCGAGATTCCTGTCGAGGAACTGAGAAAAGCAGACGAGATCTGGGTCACCAGCTCGATCAGGGAGATCCTGCCGATAACATCCCTGGACGGCAAGCCGGTCGGCAGCGGCAAGGCAGGACCGGGCTGGCTGCGCATGCAGGAACTTTTTGAACTCGGCAAGGAAGACTTCAGACATGGAGATGACCATGAGTGAGCACGACGAAATCATGCAGTACCCTTGCGAGATCGCGGTGAAGGCCATGGGCCGCACGGATCTCGAAGTCGATTTCGAGACGATTGTCATCGAGATCGTGCGTCGTCATGCACCGGATATCGGCGAGGGCGCCGTGACTTTACGCGAAAGCAGAAATGGCAACTACCTGGCTGTGACTGTACGCGTCATGGCAGAAAGCCGGGAGCAGATGGACAGGATCTACCAGGAGTTGTGTGATCACGAACATGTCACCATGGCACTGTGACGGCTCCCCTCCTGAACATCCGCACGCTCGGACAGCTGGATTATCGCGAAGTCTGGAAAGCGATGCAGACGTTCACATCCCGCCGCGAACCAGGCCAGGTCTCAGGTCACCTATCATGGACCGGGACAGCTCGTGTGCTACCTGCTCCTGAATCTCGACGAGATCGGCATCGGCATTCGTTCACTGGTCGATCGCACCGAGCAGGCGATCATCCGGCTGCTTGACGCAGAGGGCATCAAGGCCGAACGGCACAAGGGTGCCCCGGGTGTTTACACCGCGAACGCAAAAATTGCCCAGATCGGTCTGCGCGTGAAAAGGCACAACACCTATCATGGCCTCAGCCTGAATATCGGCATGGATCTCGAACCATTCGACCGCATCAACCCGTGCGGCTATGCGGGCCTTGCCGTCACCGACATGCGAAGCCAGGGTTCTTCTATTGAAATGGATGAGGCAGGCGAGCGACTGTGTGGTTATCTCGCGGAAGAGATGGGATACACTATCGGACAATCATTCATGAAACTTCCCGGTTCACAGCATGGCTGATCAACTGAAAGCACCCTCGAGGGACAAGCCGGACACACACCAGCGCGGCGCCGAGAAAGTTGCGCGCATTCCCGTCAAGGTCGAACCGACCACAGAAGTCCTGCGAAAACCCTCCTGGATTCGCGCGAAAGCACCTGCCGGGAAGGGCGTGGCTCGCATCAAGCAGATTCTGCGCGAGCGCAAACTGAGTTCTGTCTGCGAGGAAGCTCTCTGCCCGAATCTTGGCGAATGCTTCAGCCACGGCACGGCAACATTCATGATCATGGGAGACATCTGCACGCGCCGTTGCCCTTTTTGCGACGTGGCGCACGGCAAGCCGGAGTCGCTCGACCCGGACGAACCACGCCAGCTTGCCGAGGCAATCCGTGAAATGGCATTGAGCTATGTCGTTGTCACTTCTGTCGATCGCGATGACCTGCGCGATGGCGGTGCGGCCCATTTCGGCGCCTGCATCAGTGAAACCCGCAAGCAATCCCCCGGCACGAAGATCGAGATCCTGGTCCCAGATTTTCGTGGACGCATGGAAATAGCGCTCGAACTCCTGACGCAGACCCCACCCGATGTCTTCAACCACAACCTTGAAACGGTTCCGCGTCTCTACAGGCAGGCACGTCCCGGAGCTGATTACCAGTGGTCACTGGATCTCATCAGCGCCTTCAAGTCCCGCAACCCCGATGTACCGACCAAGTCGGGGCTCATGGTCGGACTCGGGGAAGAACTCGACGAGGTGCGCGAGGTCATGCAGGATCTGCGCAACCACCAGTGTGACATGCTGACGATTGGCCAATATCTCCAGCCCAGTCGCGACCATCTTCCTGTCAGACGCTTCGTCACGCCGGAAGAGTTCGAACAGCTGGCCGCCGATGCGGAGTCAATGGGCTTTTCCAATGTTGCCAGCGGCCCCATGGTGCGCTCCTCCTATCACGCTGACCTGCAAGCCAACCCGTTGCTTGACCAGCGCTGAGCTGCCGGGATGAACTTCGAGACGATCAGGGCGATTGATGCCTTGCTGCTCCCCCCCGGGCTCTTCTTCATCCTTGCGTTGATCGGACTGCTGGTCGCCTTCACGCGCGCTGGTCGCCTGCTGCTGTTTGTCTCGGTCATTTTCCTGTACCTGCTCAGTACACCATGGCTTGCGAGCAAGCTGATCTCGCCCCTCGAGCAGCAGTACCCGGCAATCACGCCGGAGGCACTCAGTCAGAGCAACGCGGACGTGCTGGTCCTGCTTGGTGGAGGCTATTTCGGGGAATCCGTCGAGTATGCAGATACCGCCATTGGCCCCTATTTCGCCGAGCGGCTGCGCTATACGGCATGGCTCGCGAACCAGACCGGATTACCCGTCATCGTCAGCAGCGGCAAGTCGGATGCGCCTGCAGCGGCACGTATCCTGGAAAACCAGTATGGAGTGCAGTCTGTAGCGGTCGACGACAAGAGCTGGAATACGCTCGACAATGCCGCCAATACTGCACAACTTGCCCGGGAGCTGGGTTATGCCCACCTTGCGGTCGTGACGCATGGCTGGCATATGCCGCGGGCAATCTGGAGTTTTCGCAAGGCCGGGCTCGACGTACTACCTGCACCAATGGGTCTGACGCATTCCGTTTCAGCACCCGACAAGATACGCAGCTGGTATCCCTACTCGATCGCTCTGCTGCGCAGTGACAAGGCTATCCACGAGTATGCTGGACTCATGTGGTACAAATTTCTCGCCAGCAGGGCCGATGCGGTCGAGCAGGAGAGCGAAGTGGCAGGAGAAACGCAGAACCCGGAAGCAGATGGCAGGTGACGGACCAGGCAGTGCGGAGAATCAGCCCGGCACCGAGGATGCCGTGTTGAATGTCTGACGGCTTTCTCGCAGGTTGCGGCGCAGATATTTCAGGACCCTGACGACATATTGCTGCGTTTCACGGTATGGGGGGATGGTTCTGCCGTATTTCATGACGGCACCCTCGCCTGCGTTATAGCTTGCGATCGCAAGCTTGACGTCATTGTCGAACAGCGTCAGCAATTCGCGCAGGTAATTTGCGCCTGCATCGATATTCTGCTCTGGATCAGTCCTGTCCGTCACCCCGAATCGCCTGGCTGTCGCAGGCATGAGTTGCATGAGTCCCACAGCTCCGGCACTGGAGATTGCATTGGGATCATAGGCTGATTCTGCCTCGATAACCGCATGAATCAGTTCCGGAGTGACGTTGTACTTCTGGGCTTTCTTATCCACGATACCGGCGAACTTCGGACGATTGTATTCCTTTGCCTCGACATCGGGTTTCTTCTCGACAGGAATTCTTTTTTCGATTTCACGTCCCTTGACGTCGCCCCAGGTCAAATGCATTTTCCTGACGAGGACAAAGGGCAACTCCAGCTCCTTGTCCGTGTAGACCAGTGAACCGTCAGGCGCACGGTACTGGTAGGCGATCCCGGCAGATGCTGCGGGTACCAGGAACAGAAGCAGAAAAACGAGAACAAGCCTGGCTAAGCCCATTGAATTTGTTGGAATTATGTCAGTTCAATCGAGTATATCCTGCAACTTCTGCATTTGCCAGAGCGGGAGTCGCCAACCATTGCCCACCCCTGTCATTTTGCGGCTGCAGATGGCCGGAAACAGGCCGGTGACTATTCGCACGAAATCTTCAGGATGCCAGGCGTTTCCGGATCTCCTTGCGCGCATCCGCGATGAGCGTGTCACGGTCGATGGAGTCGAGTATTTCGCGCACGACCAGCTTGGGACCACCCTCACCCCACGACTTCCCTTGTGCCAGGTAACGTTCGGCAGCCTGGCCGACAACCCAGGTACTGTAATAAGCCAGTGCCCCCTGGGCGCTGCCCGTGACGACCGCGGACAGTCCGGCTGTGCCCAGCTTGAGCGCAGAAGAGAGAACATGCACGGCCCAGACCGTCCCCATGAGCAATACCATCTGCGCACCGATGGTTTTCAGTAGTCCACGGGCCTCTCCCTTGTTGATCGGCAGTCCATAAATTCTCGACAGGTGAATAATCATGGAAACATCCACGACGGCTGCAGCCACGAGGTCAGCAACAGGAACCGGGTTGATTGCGACAGCAATCCCCTTGGCGAGACAGTAAGTGCGAATCAGCTGGCTGCCAAGATGGCGTTTTGCATCAAGAATGCGCGCGGCCACCTCGTCGCTGAGGCGCCCGGCAAACAGCGAGGCATTGACAGCCGCAAGGCTCTTTCCCTCGTTTTCGAGGATCGACCAGAGGCGATCGCGTACAGACTCGACATCGGCTGCAGGCTGCCTGCTTGTCTCCGTCTCCCTGCCCTCTTCATCAACCCGGATGACCAGTTGCCTCGCGGGCTCTGCAGAGGCGGTGACGATATCACTCTGCCCGACCAGCCCTTCAAGATGTCTGGCCAGCGATTCACGAATCTGCTCCAGCTGTTCATGGCTGTAGCGATCGGCCTTGTTGAGTACGACGAGAAGCGGCATGCCGAGCGTCTTCAGTTGACGCAAGGCCTCGAATTCGGTCCCCGTCATATCACCATCGACGACAAAGAGCACGATATCAGCACGCTGCGCCACTTCGGCCGCCAGCTGTTCCCGAGCCTCGCCATCCACCTCGTTGATCCCCGGCGTATCGATCATGAGAATGTTGCCGGCAGCATACTCGCGCCAGCTTCCCGTCGTGACCTGGCGTGTCATACCGTGCAGCGGACTGGTGGAGAAGCGGCTTTCCCCGAGCAGCGCATTGAGGAGTGCCGACTTGCCAACGCTCACACGACCATAGACAGCGATGTGGATTTCATCGTTTTCCAGCTTGTCGAGCATCTGCCGGACATTGCGGTATTCCTGCTCCAGTTCCTCGCGGACCGATTCAGGCACGCGCGGATCATCGATGAGTTCACGCAGGCTCTCGCGCGCCAGTTCGAGGTGATGATCACCCGTATCAGCTTTTGCGCTTTCCGAGTTCTTCGAGGGCCACCTTGGCATAGCGCCGCGCAGACGATTCCAGATTGACACCTATTTGCTCCTTGAATAAGCGTGAAGCGACCAGTGGTCGCAGTTCACCTCGTGATTGCAATGAACGGGCGACTGCATTGCCGAGAGTATTGAAAATCATGCCATAGGCAATGGCATGCAGCAGACCGCCGGCAATGGTACCGACACCCGGGAATGCCTTGAGACCGTTGCCCGCGATCGCCAGTATCAGGGTCTTCGTGGTTCCCACATGCTTCTGCACCAGCTCGAACAGCAACTCCGTGTCGGCCTGGCGGACAGGGACATTGTAGAGCTCGGACAATTCGCGCACCATGCGTGTTCCCAGCACACCCTGTATCAGAAGATCCGAACCCGGTGTGATCGCGGCAAGACCGCCGACAACGGCTTTTTTCGAGTAGTCCGCAACAATCTGCCCTGCACGCCTGTTGCGTTCCTCGGCCATCGCATCCTCAAGCTTGCGTTGCGCGAGAACAAAGACAGAGGCATCACGCAAGCTGTCGAGCACATCTCGACGACTATCGATCACTCGCTGCATTGCATCGAGCAACTCATCGACCTGTGGCTTGGTTCGTCGCAGGACCTCCTCCTCCGTGCCATCCGCTAACTGGCGGATGACAATCTCTTCACTGCCGCTTCGAACGGTCACGACAGGAATGTCCCTGAGCCTGTTTGAAAGCGATGCTTTCAGCACATCGAGCGCTTCCTTCTCGTACCAGTCGGCTTTGTTGAGTGCAACGATGATCGGTTTGCCAAGTTCCCGAAGCGCTCCAATAGCCTCGTACTGGCTACGGGTCATGTCAGTATCGGTCACAAAGAGAACGAGATGGCTTCGCTGCGCCTCTTCCGCAGCAAGCTGATCGAGTGAACCGTCAGCCTCGTTGAGTCCTGGCATGTCGACAATAACCAGCGCATCGCCGGCAGGACTGGTCCAGCGGAATTCATGCAGTGACCTGGTGGTGCCGCCTCTCACATCGGTGTCGATCTCTTCTGCCGGCAGTAGTGCCTTGATCAGCGAGGACTTGCCGCTGCTGATCTCTCCGAAAACAGCAACATGGATCTCCCCTGCCTCACGGCGCTGCCGGAGTTTCCCGAGTTCTTCCTCGATGTGCGAAGTTTCTATTCCCTGCTCTCGTGCCTCGGCAAGCTGCCTGGTGATGGCTGCCTCGTCCGGTGCCTGCGTACGGGATCCGGGCAGTGTTTTTTTGCGTACTGGCCTGAAAAGCCACCAGAGTAATGTGATCGCCAGCCCGAAGATCAACAGCACCAGACCGGCGTAGATCGCTTTCACCCAGCCAGGCAGTGTCTCCAGCTGCTGCCAGAACTCAAGCAGGCTGCCAAGCGAGAGTGTCAGCAGCAGTACTGCCAGCATTGCAAACAGCAGCAGTGCGATGGCGATAACAACCCGGATTTTTCTGTTCAAGGCATCGGCATCCTGCAATTCCGGTTATCCACAAATGCTGTGGATAACTCTGTGGAAATGAACTTGAAACAGGCGCTAAACGCAGATATCAACTTGATCACTGTCAAATTGTCTAAATATTGATCAAAAGCATTTTATTCATTATATTCAATATCTTACAACTATTTCATATTGTAGCTTATGCATAACAATTAATAAATTTGCCCTTTTCGTGCGGGCACGGGCAGAATGTGGAAAAAAGTTGCGCGTGGCCATCAAATATGGCAAAGATGCAGTGCAACCTGTCCAGAGTGATATCTCTCTGCAATTGCGCGAAACTAGCATACCAAATGCCACACAATGGAGTAGTTCAATGAAAAAAACGATTCTCGCCAGCATCCTGCCTTTTCTCGTCACAACGGCCAGCGCGGCCGAAAACATGACGGCGGAAGACATCATGGCAAGCAAGACTGAAGACGCCAAGGCAGCGATGAAACAACTCGGCGGTTCTCTCAAGGCAGAACTCCAGACAGCCATCAAGGATGGGGG
>JARRMW010000041.1:0-16914 GCA_037385685.1 Gammaproteobacteria bacterium | reverse complement strand
CTGTCGCGGATGGTCGTGTCCCCGAGACGGATCGTGTCTGAGGCGATCTCATAGTTCGCCGGGCCGAGCTGCCACTGGCCATCACGCCTGCTCCATGAGAATGACTGGGATTTCTGTGACACCAGCCGTGCATCCTCTGCGACCAGGGTTTCAAGGCTGAATGCCTTTGCATCGATGAGGAGCCCGGGCGCGAAATGGCCGGCAAGGCTGTCAGCGGCGAGCGTGGCCTCGCCAGCGAAGCGAAAATCGAGCCGACCGGCGCCGAGATGCGCTCTTTTCAGCGCCTGCATGCGCTCGATCTCCAGCTGCGGTTCAGCGATGCCGGTCGCTGTGCCGGTCAGAACGAAGTCTGCCCGCTGCCCGTCTCCATCCGGCTTCAGGCGCAAGAGTCCCGTGGTGCCGGCATTGTGTGCGGGGAAGGGTATGCCAAACAGCAGTGACCACTGGCGAAGACGGGCAAGGTCGGTATCGACTTGCAGCGCAAGCGGGTATTCGCGCATGCGCTCAAAGGTCATGGTCGCGAAGGCATTCTCCTCGCTGTTGCTTGCCTCCAGCCGCCAGTTGCCAGCTTCTTCCTGCAGGAAACGCAGAACGGGTTCTTCCGGCGTGTGAAGTGATCTGCAGCTGGCTCACGGGGACACTCCCTCGCCAGTCCTGTTCCATAAGTGCGACAAGCCCTTGCAGCAATTTTGCGAGCGGTTGTCTGCGAGAAGAGGGACGCACCAGCAGGCTGTCAACCTTGACCCGGGCAATGTTGCCTGACACGAGGCCGGCAGGCGTGTAGGTTGCGACCAGCCCGTCGATGTCGAAGAGACTGCCGTCTTCGGCTGTAACGCGTATCCTGCCAATGCGAGTTTCAGTCAGGCCGGTCGATTCCAGGTCGAGTGTTTCCAGCACATAGCCTGCTTCATCGAGCATGCTGTCCAGAGAGCTCCTGAGCAGCGTGGGCAGGGAAAGAGCGGCCGCCAGTGCAATGACGGCGGCAACAAGAACGAAAAGGAGGAGGCGACGATTTCGCTGTTTCACATCGATATCATAACGAATGGCGCGAATGGCCGAGAAAAGACTTGATCCCCGGGATACCACCTCTCACAATGCGGAAATTCCTTTGCTGCCTATCCTGATCCATGCACCAGTATCAACGCGAATTCCTGAATTTTGCCCTGGAAAAAGATGTTCTGCGTTTTGGCGAGTTCACACTGAAGTCCGGGCGTCTGAGCCCCTACTTTTTCAATACAGGACGCTTCAATACCGGCGGAAGCCTGGCGCGGCTCGGGCGTTTCTATGCCCGTGCGATCGTCGACAGCGGCATCGAATTCGACCTGCTGTACGGACCGGCCTACAAGGGCATCCCGCTCGCTGCTGTTACGGCCGCGGCACTCTATGACAACCACAACATGGATGTTGCCTATGCTTTCAATCGCAAGGAGGTGAAGGATCATGGCGAGGGCGGCCTGATTGTCGGCCATCCGCTCGAGGGCCGCATCCTGATCATCGATGACGTCATCTCTGCAGGGACCTCGGTGCGCGAATCAGTCAGCATCATCGAGGACCTTGGCGCCAAACCGGCGGGCGTTGTTATTGCGCTCGATCGCCAGGAACGTGGCCAGGGAGAGACCTCGGCGGTACAGGAAGTCGAACAGCAGATGGGTCTGCAGGTCGCCGCCATCGCGCGGCTCGAACACCTGATCACCTTTGTCGAGGAGAGCGCCGAGCACCGGGAGTGGCTCGAACCGATTCGTGCCTACCAGGCGCAGTACGGGGTCTGAGTGTGGGCAAGCCACTGAATGCCGCGATCCTGCTGATCCATTGCAACGACCAGCGCGGCATCGTGCATGCGGTCACAGACTTTATCCTGGAGCATAACGGCAATATCCTGCAGCTGGATCAGCACGTGGATCCCGGGCAGAAACATTTCTTTATGCGGGTTGCCTGGACGCTTGATGGCTTCCTGCTCAGTGCGGAGCAAATCGACGCGGCTTTTCGCGACACAGTCGGCGAGCACTTCGGCATGCAGTGGTGCCTGGAGTTCTCGATCGAGGTCCCGCGCATGGCCATGTTCGTCTCGAAGCAGTCACACTGCTTCTATGACATCCTGGCGCGTTACGAGTCGGGTGAATGGCGCGTTGAGATTCCGCTGATCATCAGTAACCATGAAGATCTTCGCCCGGCAGCTGAACGTCTGGGCATCGATTACTACCATATTCCGATCACGCCCGAGCACAAGCACGAGCAGGAGGCGCGTCAGCTCGAGCTGCTCGAAAAATACTCGATCGATTTCATCGTGCTTGCGCGTTACATGCAGATCCTCAGTGATGACTTCGTGCGTCACTATCCACAGCGCATCATCAACATCCATCACTCGTTTCTGCCTGCCTTCGCCGGGGCACGCCCTTACCATGCAGCCTTCGAGCGTGGCGTCAAGATTATCGGTGCGACGAGTCATTACGTTACAGCTGATCTCGATGCCGGCCCGATCATCGAGCAGGACGTGGTGCGCGTGAACCACGAGCACTCGGTCGACGACCTCGTCCGCAAGGGGCGCGATCTCGAGAAGGTCGTCTTCGCGCGCGCGATCTGGAATCACATCAATCACAATATTCTTGTTTATCAGAACAGGACTTATATTTTCGATTGATTCATTGAATCACTTCGCGATGCCATGATTTGATGCGCGCGTCGGCACGCAGACTTGATTTTGAATGCGGTGGTGACATATATGGATGGATTAATGCCGCAGTGACAGGGATGTCATAGAGCGGCAAAGCGCGGCACCCATCTTTCTTTTGCTTGCCCATGGGTTCAGGGGTCGGAGTCAAATTGACTCCGACCCCTATGAGTCTTTCAAATATTGTCATTGCGAAGTCGCGAAGCGACTGTGGCAATCCAGACTTTGAGATCGCCACACCTTGCTGCGCAAGGTTCGCGATGACAGAAAAAGACAAAGAAAAGCAAACAGGTATCTACTTCGACTGACGCGCCGACGCGCGTATCAGAATAAATATCGCGACACCGATCTCGGTGCACCTCCAGGAGCCGGGCCCTCTCGGCGAACAATCACTCCGTCACGGTGACAGTGACCTTCCGGTGATGGCCGTGATGACGGTGCTCCCAGAGATAGACCCCCTGCCAGGTGCCGAGTGCCGGGCGCCCGTTGGTGACCGGTATTGTCAGGTCCATTTTCGTCAGGATTGAACGCACATGGGCAGCCATGTCATCGGGACCCTCGTCCATATGTTCGAACATCGGGTCGCCGTCCGGTACGAGGCGCACCATGAAGGTCTCGAGGTCGGACCGCACGGTCGGGTCAGCGTTCTCGCAGAGAATCAGCGACGCGCTGGTGTGGTGGATGAAGATGTGGCAGAGACCGGTCTCGATGCCGGATGCTGCAACAGCTGGTAAGCCATGCCTGAAGTTGCCTGTCATTACTCGCTTCCTGGCTCATTATCGCTCATGAGTGTGGTAGATTGCAGCCCATGACGCACGAGGACAACAGGGCAGCAGACGGTTCAGGGAAGATGCTCGATGCGATGCCCGTCACCATGTTGAAGGGCGTCGGGCCGCGCAGCGCAGAAAAACTGCACCAGCTCGGCATACGCACCATCCAGGATGTGCTTTTTCACCTGCCATATCGCTACCAGGACCGGACCCGTATCACTCCGATTGGCAGTGCGCGGCCGGGTGACCATGTCGTGATCGATGCGCACGTAGATCATGCACAGGTGCGTTTTGGTCGTCGCCGTTCTTTGCTCGTGCAGGTCAGCGATGGCACGGGCTCGCTGCTGTTGCGCTATTTCTATTTCACGAACAACCAGAAGAGCAGTTTCGTGCGCGGTACGCGCATTCGCTGTTTCGGCGAGGTTCGGCGTGGTCCTGCAAGCCTGGAAATCGTGCATCCCGAGTATCGCCTGCTCGTCGAGGATGCCGACCCCGGTGTCGAGGAATCCCTGACGCCGATTTATCCCTCGACCGAGGGGCTGCAACAGAAGACCTGGATCGACCTGAGCGACAAGGCGCTCACATTTCTGCGCAAGGGTTGCCTGTTGCGCGAGTGGCTCGATCCTTCTGTCTCACCAAAGCTCGGCATGCCCCTGGCCCATGCCGTCGCGCTATTGCACAGGCCGCCTCCCGATCTGTCGCTGGCTGCTTTTGAGCAGGGAGAACATCCGGCGCAGCAACGTCTCGTCTTCGAGGAACTCCTCGCGCACCAGCTTAGCCTGCGCAAACTGCGCGAGCAGCAGAAGATACAGCCTGCCTTCGCTATCAATAGTGACGGGGGGCTCGAAGAACAGCTTCTTGATGCCTTGCCATTCAGCCTCACTGCCGCACAGCAACGGGTCATCAACGAAATCGAGAATGACATGGCACAACCCAATCCGATGCAGCGCCTCGTTCAGGGCGATGTCGGATCCGGAAAGACGATTGTTGCGGCACTCGTGGCCTTGCGTGCAATCAGCAGTGGTTACCAGGTCGCTGTCATGGCGCCAACCGAGCTGCTGGCCGAGCAGCACCTGAAGAATTTTCGTCAGTGGTTTGAGCCACTCGATATCCCCGTGCTCTGGCTTGCCGGTCGTCACAAGGGCAAGGCGCGTGCGAAGCGGCTTGAACAGATCGCCGACGGGACGGCAAGGCTCGTTGTCGGTACGCATGCACTCTTCCAGGAGAGCGTCGATTTCGACAGACTCGGGCTCGTGATCATCGACGAGCAGCATCGTTTTGGTGTGCATCAGCGTCTCGCCCTGCGCCAGAAAGGCAGGGACGGGGAGATCCTTCCTCACCAGCTCATCATGACGGCGACACCAATTCCGCGCACACTCGCCATGACAGCCTATGCCGATCTCGATCTCTCCGTAATCGACGAATTGCCACCGGGGCGTACGCCGATCAAGACCGTTGTGGTGTCCGACAGCCGTCGAGACGAAATTGTCGAGAGGGTCCGCAAGGCCTGCAGGGAAGGGCGCCAGGCTTACTGGGTCTGCACGCTGATCGAGGAGTCCGAAGCGCTGCAGGCACAGGCTGCCGAGGAGACAGCGCGGGTATTGCAGGAGCAGCTGCAGGAGCTTGGTGTCGCCCTCGTGCACGGGCGCATGAAAGCGCAGGAGAAGGAAGCCGTGATGGCGGACTTCAAGGCCGGCAGGATCGACCTTCTCGTGGCAACGACCGTCATCGAGGTTGGCGTCGATGTACCCAATGCGAGCCTCATGATCATCGAGAATCCCGAACGCCTCGGCCTTGCGCAGCTGCACCAGCTCCGTGGGCGCGTCGGGCGCGGAAATATCGAGAGTCACTGTGTTCTGCTCTATCGCGCCCCGCTCGGGCAACAGGCGCGCCAGCGGCTCGAGGTAATGCGTGAAACCACCGATGGTTTCCGCATCGCGCAGAAGGATCTCGAGATACGCGGGCCCGGCGAGGTGCTTGGTACGCGCCAGACAGGCGAGATGCAGTTTCGTATCGCCGACCTTGTCAGGGACGGTCAATTGCTGGCAGAGGTGCAGCAGTCTGCCGAAGAGGTATTGAGAAGCAGGCCGCAGGCTGTCGAGCCCCTGATCCAGCGCTGGATTGGCGAGCGCGAGCAGTATGGCGGAGTGTGAGTGATCAAACCTCTGGTGTCGGAGATTATTTTCCGCAGGAAAATGCTCTCTGATACCTGTCCCCCGGCAGGGCAAACTTGTCATTGCGAAGGAGCGCAGCGACTGTGGCAATCTCTTTGGGAAAAAGGTCGTTTAAGGAATGAGATCGCCACGTCGGCCCACGGCCTTCTCGCGATGACGCCTTTTTTAGAAGCGGTCATTGGGAAGGAACGTAGCGACTGTGGCAATCTTGATGCCTGGCATCGCCCGCAGTGCGGGTTCCTGCGGACAGGGTCCGTGATCGTGAAATGAATCGTAGGAGCCGAGCCCTCTCGGCGAATGATGCCGGCATGGGATAGTGCGGGAGATTATGTTCCGCAGGAAAATGCTCTCTGATACCTGTCACCTATCACGCGCGAACGTGTCATTGCGAAGGAGCGCAGCGACTGTGGCAATCTCTTTGGGAAAAAGGTCGTTTAAGGAATGAGATCGTCACGTCGGCCTGCGGCCTCCTCGTTATGGCACAAAGCAGGGCCTGTGTGCTCTCCGCGATCCTGGCGACCTCTGCGTCCCCAACAGCCTGCAGACTTCAGACCCAATCCCTCGGCTTGAGATACCTCTCGTATAGCACGGCCTCCGGTGTTCCCGCTTCCGGTTGCCAGTCATACTGCCAGCGAACAAGCGGAGGCAGTGACATCAGGATCGACTCCGTACGACCTCCGGTCTGCAGACCGAAAATGGTGCCGCGGTCGTAGACCAGGTTGAACTCGACATAACGTCCGCGCCGATAGAGCTGGAAGTTGCGCTCGCGATCGCCATAATCCGTATCACGACGGCGTTGCACGATCGGCAGGTAGGCAGGGATGTAGGCGTCACCGACGCTGCGCATGAACGCAAAACAGGTATCGAAATCCCACTCGTTGAGATCATCGAAGAAGAGCCCGCCGACACCACGTGGCTCATTGCGATGCTTCAGGAAGAAGTAGTCGTCGCACCACTGCTTGAAACGCGGATAGACATCCTCGCCAAAAGACATGCAGGCATCCCGTGCCACGCTGTGCCAGTGCATGACGTCCTCGTCGTTCCCATAGTAGGGTGTCAGATCGAACCCGCCGCCGAACCACCAGATGGGCTCCTCGCCATCCTTCTCTGCAACGAAGAAGCGCACGTTGGCATGCGAGGTTGGTACATAGGGATTACGGGGATGAATTACGAGAGAGACTCCCATCGCCTGGAACGAGCGGCCGGCGAGTTCCGGGCGTTGTGCCGTCGCCGAGGCCGGCAGCCGGCTGCCGAAGACGTGCGAGAAATTGACGCCGGCCTTCTCGAAAACATTGCCTTCCTCGAGCACGCGGGAGCGTCCACCACCGCCTTCCTCACGATTCCAGCTGTCCTCGCGAAAAGCCTGCCCGTCTTCCTCTTGCAGCGCCTCGCAGATGTTTTCCTGGAGTTGCAACAGGTAGTCTTTGACGGCATCGATATTGATTTGCATGGAATATCCCTTGTTATCGCCTGATGAATTTTCCGCTGACAGCATCGCGGATCGGTGTCGGACGTGCAAGGCCGCCAAGCTTGCCACCGACAATCATGTCGAGCTGATCATCGAACTGCTTGCGCACTTGCATCGGGTTTCTGGCGGGCGGTTGTCCGGAGATATTGGCGCTGGTTGAGACGAGGCAGCCGCCGTACAAGTCACAGATTGCCGCCATCTGTGCATGGGCGGTGACGCGCGCTGCAATCGTGTCCCGGCCGCCGCCGATCCATTGCGGCAGGTCTGCCTTCGCGGGCAGAATCCAGGTGTGGGGGCCGGGCCAGCTCTGTTCGATCTCCTCGCGACGCTTCTCGGGTATCGAGACGAAAGGCTCCAGCTGCTCAATGTGCGAAGCAATCAGGATGAAGCCCTTGGTATCGGGGCGCTGTTTGAGTGCAAGCAGTCGCTCGATGGCAGACTGGTTCAGGGGGTCACAGCTCAGGCCATAGACTGATTCGGTGGGGCAGGCGATGATGCCGCCCTTGTGCAATATCTCGGCAGCAAGGCGTACCTGGAAAGAGATCACGGCAAATTCCGTCTATTGAAAGAAGGAAACGATACCAACCCCTCCGTCGATTGGTCCAGATCCTTGCAGGCTGTCACCTCGGGCTTGAGATCGCCACACCTTGCTTCGCAAGGTTCGCGATGACGGTTTTCTGGCGATGACACCGACATGAGTCTGAATCAGATCAACCCGCGGTTTGCCATCGAGACGCACTCACCCCCGGTGACCACGATATGGTCTAGCACGCGTACATCAACAAGATCGAGCGCCAGCCTCAGCTTGTCGGTGATCTGCACGTCGGCCTGGCTCGGTTCGGCGACGCCCGAAGGATGATTGTGCGCAAATATGACAGCTGCCGCGTTATGCCGCATGGCTTTTCTGACAACCTCGCGCGGGTGCACGCTGGCGCCATCGATCGTGCCGCTGAACAGTTCCTCGAAACAGATGACGCGGTGACGCGTGTCGAGAAAAAGCGCCGCGAAGACTTCCATCGGGTGATGGGCAATCTGCGCCTGCAGGTAGCGGTTGGCTGTCTCGGGCGAGGTGATCGCCTCGCCGCGTTGCAGTGATTCGCCGAGATAACGCCGGTTCATTTCGAGGATAGCCTGCAGCTGCGCATACTTGGCATCACCGAGTCCCTGCGCTGCACAGAAGTGTTTGCGGTCCGCTGTGAACAGCGGCTTCAGGCCGCCAAAGCGGGATAGCAGTGTCCTAGCGAGATCGACTGCGGTTTGGCCGCGCGTGCCCGTGCGCAGGAAGATCGCAAGCAGTTCGGCATCGGATAGCGCACTTGCGCCGCGTTGCAGAAGTTTTTCCCGTGGGCGTTCCCCCTCGGGCCAGTCGGTGATTGCCATTTTCAAGTTCCTTTTGTCGTATCTGAAGAGGCCTGCGTCCTGCAGGCGTTATTCTGAATAATAGCTAATTGAGTGCCTCCGGGCCCGTCAACCTGACGGGCCCCGGCACACTCTTTGCTATTTCAGCTCAACGGTGCCATTGACGTTGATCTTCAGGGTGCTGGTGCCGGCGTCGATGGCGACAGGTGCTGCCGCAGCCACTTCCATTGCCATGCTGCGCGCTTGATAGGGGACAGGAGGCCGCATGCCGCCACTGTTGATGTTGACTTTCACAAGCTTGTAGCCATCATGGCCAAAGCCCTTGGCAACCTGCCGGGCGCGCTGCTGGAAGGCATGGATTGCCTCGTCGATCAGGACGGACTCTGTTGCCTCCCGCAAGGCTTTCGAGACCTCATAGCCAATCTGGCGGATGGCAAGTCTCTGCTGCAGACCGGTGATGAGTGCGCTCAGCGCATCGGCATCAGTGCTCTCGACTCGCATCGCCTGGCTGACGCGCCATTCCATGATTTGCGGTGTGTAGACTTCGCCGGCTTTGCGTGCCTTGCTATAGACCGGGGTGGTGCTGTACTCGAGCGTGCGGACCTTGACGCCTTCGACGGATTGCGCCTGTTTGACGCCCCAGTCAATCGCTGCGTTGACCACCTCTGCGGCCTCGGCAGCCGTCTTGGCCTGGTGTTCAATGAAGAGCTCGGCGACGAGTGTATCGTTCTCGACGTCTGCGGAGGCTTCCGCGCTGATGCTCACCTGGTTGTAGAGAGCATCCTCATCCGCGAAGGCGGGTGAAAGGAGAAATAGCCCGGCGATCAATAGTGTCATCTGTTTCATTTCAGCCCTCCAGAAGGCAACAGGGTTTATTCATCGGTCAGGTAGATGATACGCAACGGCTTCGGGTCGATTGTGAAATTGGTGTAAAAAAGGGGTTTCAGACTGTTTCGCCAGTGGTGTCAGAGCAGTACCCGTTCAATGCCGCCCTGCGCGATTCTGTCGAGAAAGCGTTGCTGCCATCCGTCGCCAAGCAGCTGGCTGGCCATTTCGACGACGATGTAATCGGTCTTGAGGCCGGTCTCGTCCGTATATTTGGCAAGACCCTGCTGGCAGGCAGGGCAGGAGGTCAGGAGTTTCGTTTCCGATTCCTCAGCGCGCTCCTTGCCTGTCATGACCCTGATGTCCTTCAGCAGCTCTTCGCTTTTGCGAAAGCGAAGCTGGCTCGCAATATCCGGACGTGCCGTCCCGAGCGTGCCTGACTCGCCACAGCAGCGATCCGAGAGCTGCACTTCACTGCCTGTCAGTTCGCGCGCAACCTTGAGTGGACTGTGCGTTTTCATCGGCGAATGGCAGGGATCGTGATAGAGATACTGCCGGCCGGTCGCGCCTTCGAGCTTCACCCCCTTCTCGAGAAGATATTCGTGGATGTCGAGCAGGCGGCAGCCCGGGAAAATGCGCTCGAACTCGTATTTCAGCAGCTGGTCCATGCAGGTACCGCAGGAGACCACCACCGTACCGATATCGAGATAGTTGAGTGTGTTGGCGATGCGGTGGAACAGCACGCGATTCTCGGTCGTGATCTGCGTGCCCCGGTCAGCCATGCCGGCAGCGTTTTGGGGGTAGCCGCAGCAGAGATAGCTGGGCGGCAGCACCGTCCGCGCACCGGTCTCTGCGAGCATGGCGATGGTCGCAAGGCCAATGTCGGAAAAGAGCCGCTCCGAGCCGCAACCGGGGAAATAGAAGACGGCATCGCCGTTCTCCGGCTTGTCGGGGTGACGAATGATCGGCACCTGTGTCTTGTCCTCGAGACGCAGCACCTCGCGAAAACTGCGCTTCGGCAGCTCGACGCGGATCGGGCGACGCACGAGTTCGACAACCTGTTCTTTGATGGCCGGGCGCTCGACGGTCGCGTCCGGCAGCTTCGGCTTGAGCAACCCGAAGGTTTTCGCGAGTCGGTGGCCGAGATTGAGACCTGCAAAGCCCCACTGTGCGAGCACTTTTCGATAGAGATGCACACTGCGCGCATTGGTGGTATTCAGAAAGGCCATCGCGGCTTTTGTGGCCGGTGTGCTTTTTTTCTGGCCACGATCGACAAGGATCTTGCGCATACGCATGGTGACATCGCCGAAGTCGATGTTGACCGGGCAGGGATTCAGGCACTTGTGGCAGATGGTGCAGTGATCGGCCACGTCATTCATGTCGTCGAAGTGGCGCAGCGACAGGCCGCGACGGGTCTGCTCCTCGTAGAGAAAGGCCTCGATGATGAGGCCGGTCGCCAGAATCTTGTTCCTGGGCGAGTAGAGCAGGTTGGCGCGTGGCACATGCGTCATGCAGACAGGCTTGCACTTGCCGCAGCGCAGGCAGTGCTTGACGTCGTCATTGAGTGCGCCGAGCTCACTCGCCTCGAGGATGATCGCCTCCTGCTGCAGCAGCCGCAGTGACGGCGTGTAGGCGGAACCGAGACCCGACCCCGGCATGAGCTTGCCGCGGTTGAAGTGATGCTCGGGGTCGACGGCGTTCTTATAGGCAACAAACTGTTCGAGCTTGTCGGTATCCAGGTACTGGATCTTGGTCAGGCCCACACCGTGTTCGCCCGAGATGACACCGTCCAGCCTGGTGGCCAGCTCCATGACTTCGTCGACGATGCGGTCCGCCTCCTGCAGCATGCGGTAGTTCGACGAGTGCACCGGGATATTGGTATGCACGTTGCCGTCGCCGGCATGCATGTGTAGCGCCACGAAGAGACGCTCGTCACGGATCTCGGCATGGATGGCATCGAGCTTCTCGCGCACAGGCTTGAGATCCTGGCCCGTGAAGATCTCCTTCATGCGTGCGACCACCTCGTCACGATAGGAGTGGCGCAGGTCGCGTCGCAGCAGCATGTTGACAAGGCGGTCGCCCGGACGAATCAGGTCCTGTTCCTTGTCGGTCAGTAGCTCGAGGCGTGTCTCGGCAGCCAGGTCGAGATCGTTCAGGATCGTCTCCCAGCGCTTCAGTGAGCGCTCGACGGCCTCGATGGCAGCCGCCTGCTTCCTGCCGAGAATCGCGGTGTTCTCTTCGGAGTCCTCATAGGCCTCGATGTGCCAGAGTTCCGGCATGTCGCCCTGCAGGTAGTCGAGTACGGCACGCTTGATATCGAGCTTGTTTCTGATCGACTGCACGATGTTGATGCGCTCGATGCCTTCGCTGTACTCGGCGAGACGTTCGAGCGGGATGACCACATCCTCGTTGATCTTGAAGGCGTTGGTATGGGCCGAGATGGCTGCCGTGCGCGCCCTGTCCAGCCAGAAGCGGCGGCGAGCCTCGGGGCTCACGGCGATGAAGCCCTCGGCATCGCGTGCGTTCGCAAGCTCGACGATCTCGTCGGCGGCTTTCGCGACGGCAGACTCGTCGTCGCTGACAAGGTCGGCTATCAGGACCATCTTCGGCCGTTCGCTACGCGACGCCTTGGTCGCGTACTTGACGGCCTTGACGTAGCGCTCGTCGAGATGCTCCAGGCCGGACATCCGCACCTCGGGCTGTGACTGCACATAGTCGCGGATCTCGACGATGGCCGGAACAGCGCGTGACAGGTCCTTGCCGAAGAATTCGAGACAGACCGTGCGCACGTGCTGCGGCATGCGATGCAGGATGAAGCGCGCAGAGGTGATGAGGCCGTCGCACCCCTCTTTCTGCACACCGGGCAGGCCCGACAGGAACTTGTCGGTGACATCCTTGCCGAGCCCGGTCTTGCGAAATGCCCGGCCCGGAATCTCGAGCCGTTCGCTCTTCAGGACTTCGCTGCCGTCCGCGCTGCGCCATGTCAGCTCGAAGCTGACCATCCCCTGCTCATGAATTTTGCCGAGGTTATGGTTGAGTCGCTCGACATCGAGCCATTCGCCTTGCGGTGTCACCATGCGCCAGGAGGCGAGGTTGTCGAGGGTCGTCCCCCAGAGTACGGCTTTCTTGCCACCGGCGTTCATGGCGATGTTGCCGCCAATGGTCGAGGCGTCCTGCGAGGTCGGGTCGACCGCGAAAGCAAGGCCATGCCGGCCTGCAAGCTCGGAGACACGTCGTGTCACCACACCGGCACCTGTGTGCACGGTCGGCACCTTTCCCTCCACACCGGGGAGTTGCATCGGTTCGACTTCAGACAGGGTTTCGAGCTTTTCGGTGTTGATGACAGCCGAATGGGCATCGAGCGGCACGGCCGAGCCCGTGTAGCCGGTGCCGCCGCCGCGCGGGATGATGGTCAGGCCACAATCGATACAGGCCGTGACGAGGGGGGCAATCTCCTCCTCGGTATCGGGGGAGATGACGACGAATGGCAACTCGACACGCCAGTCGGTGGCGTCCGTCGCATGGGAGACGCGCGCGAGACCGCCGAAATCGATGTTGTCCTTGCGCGTGATGGCGGAGAGCCTGCGCTCGACCTTTTTGCGCAGCGCATCGTTGCTCTCGTAGCAGCTGGAGAAACGGCTGACCGCCTCGCGCGCAAGCGTCAGCAGGCGGACGGCCTTCTCGTTGCCCTGGGTGCGTTTCTCGAACTGGTCGAGGCGGTGATGCAGCGCGCCGATGAGCTGCTCCCTGCGTTGCCGGTCGAGTTGCAGGTCATCGAGCAGGTAGGGGTTGCGCGAGATGACCCACATGTCGCCGAGTGCCTCGAACAGCATGCGTGCAGAACGCCCCGTGCCGCGCGATTCACGCAACTCCTCGTGCAGGCGCCAGCCCTCTTCACCGATGAAACGCAGGAAGATTTCGCGGTCGGAGAAGGAGGTATAGTTGTAGGGTATCTCGCGGATACGGCTGGCTTCGGTCATCAGGCACGCGCCGGGGCAACTGGAACGCAGATTCTAACGGATTCTGCAGCGCAGCAAAACGCGGGCCCGGACGCAATATGTCCATATGGCCGCTCGGCGGGATCGGGATCGGGAGCGTTGCCCTGCTCCTGGCGACCATTTACTCGCAATACCGTATAGAATGTGGGTAGATCTATAAGAAAGAGAGCCCCGGTTTTTCTGGCAGACCGGGTCTCATGAAGGAGGAGCCATGAAAGCCGTGTTTCTCGATTTCAAGAGCGTCGACAGGGACGATCTCGACCTGACTGCACTGCACCAGAGCCACAGCGACTGGACCCTGCACGACGAAACGTTTCACAACGAGACAGCCGAGCGAATCAACCATGCCGAGATCGTCGTCACGAACAAGGTGCCGATCAATCGCTACCTCATCGAGAATAGCCCGCATCTCAAGCTGATCTGCGTTGCTGCCACGGGTACGAACAACATCGACCTGCAGGCAGCGAAAGAGAATGATGTCACGGTCACCAATGTCACGGCCTATGGCACGCCCTCGGTCGTGCAGCATGTGTTTGCACTGATGTTTGCACTCGCAACCCGTTTGCCGGATTACACCAGGCTGGTTGCCGGGGGTGCCTGGCAGAAGAGCACGCAGTTCTGTCTGCTCGATTACCCCATCAGCGAACTGGCGGGGAAGACACTCGGCATCATCGGCTATGGTGAGCTTGGTCGCGGTGTCGCGCAGGCTGCCACGGCCTTCGGCATGAAAGTTGTCGTCGCACAGCATGGCAACACGCCCATGCAGGGAAGAATTCCTCTCGATGATGTGCTGGCCATCTCGGATGCCATCACACTGCACCTGCCATTGACACGCGAAACAAAAAATCTCATCGATGCACGGGCCTTTTCGCTGATGAAGCCCACGGCACTTCTGATTAACGCGGCGCGAGGCGGCATCGTGGATGAGCAGGCGCTCGCCGATGCACTCCGCGAGGGTCGGATCGGGGGCGCCGGCGTCGATGTGCTCACACAGGAGCCGCCAGTCGATGGCAACCCGCTGCTGGCCCCTGATATTCCGAACCTGATCGTGACACCGCATATCGCCTGGGCGAGTCTTGAAGCACGCCAGCGGCTGCTCGACGATGTCGCCCGTACTGTCGCAGAGTGGCACACAGGGCAAATCCGCAACCAGGTGATCTGATTCCGGGAGACGAAGACCATGAACCCGAACGACGGCAAGCTGACACTGGTCATCGGTAACAGGAACTACTCCAGCTGGTCGCTGCGGGTCTGGCTCTGGATGCGCCAGCGCGGTCTTGTCTTCGACGTCGTGCGCGTGCCGCTTTTTGATGTGCAGACAGACGCGCTGCTGCAGGGCTATTTTTCCGACAAAAAGGTCCCGGTTCTACAGCATGGGGAGCGCATCATCTGGGATTCGCTCGCAATCCTCGAATACCTCAACGAGACCTTTCCGCACACGAAGGGGTGGCCCGAGCAGGCAGAGGAGAGGGCGATCGCGCGTTCCATCACCGCCGAGATGCACTCTAGCTTTCATGCGCTGCGTGAGGCCTTGCCGATGAACTGCCGCCGCCCTGTTGAGCCTGTCGAGATCGGTCGCGATGTCCAGCAGGATATCGACCGCATCCTTGCGATCTGGCAGCGCTGCCGCGAAGCCAGTCAGCAGCATGGCCCCTGGCTTTTCGGCCATACTTTCACGATAGCCGATGCCTTTTATGCCCCGGTCGTGATGCGTCTCCATACCTATGCAGTACCCGTTGATGCGCTTGCTTCCGACTATATGGAAGCGATGATCTGGGAACCGGCGATGCAGGAGTGGCTGGCAGCCGCTGCTGAAGAGACAGAGATCATCGAGCAGGACGAGGTGTGAGAAACTTTTCCGGCTGTTCTGTTACTGCCTACGCAGAATTACCCGCCCGACCATAACAACCGGCAAACCCGTGGGAGCCCCGCCCTGCGGGCGACTATCAGTTGCATCAGGGAGGTGTCGGAGATCATTTTCCTTTGAAAAATAATCCCCGACACTGGTTAACCGGCGGTGAGATCGCGGCAGTCGCTGCGTTTCTGCGCGATCACAAGATCCTCGAATCTCTAATGGTGTCATCGCGAGGAGGCCATGAGCCGACGTGGCGATCTCCTGATTGCCTGGCCCCGCACGCCCTTTCGCGTCACAAGCCGTCAATCTATCCCTCCAGGCGCCTGAAAAATTGCGAAAAATCAACGCTTTCGAGGTTGATGCAGGTCATGCTGCACTGCAAAAAAGCTTGCGAATATTCCCCAGGTTTCTATATTAGGAACCACGAATATTCCTGAACGACGAGCGGTGATCAACATGAGCCACGAACTGGACCTGCACATTGACGAACTGCGTGAGGTGTCGGAAGACAACCCGAAAGAGATGGAAATCGTCATCGAAATGATGATGGAAGCCGAGGACGAACTGGAAAACGACGTCACCATCGAGTGATCCCCCTTTCTGCACGATGCAAACCTCCCCCGCAGGGACGCGGAACTTCCATCCGAAGTCTGGCATCCGCATGATGAAGCACGAATAGCGCACTGACGGGGCCGCTATCTGGAACAGGATCAAAGCGGCAGGAGAGCCCGCATCGCGGGCGATCATGAATCCGGGGTCGCTGGCCATTCCCGACGTACCTGAGAAGGTGCTTGTATAAGACGGGAGCGTCAATATAGAACCGGGCCAATCACGGACCTGGTCAAAAAGTTAGCAAATGCTCACTTTTCCTCTTTGCCTTTTTTCTCCAATGCTTTTGGGTCAAAATTGAAATACATCTTGGATGCAGGCAGGTCATAGCTCCATGGAAGTCCCTCGTTCTTCCAGCCGGCAACGACGCGCTTTCCCTTGTTCTCGCCATCCTTCGCCTTGATACCCTCGAAGCCTTCTACCTGGGTATACACCTGTTTGAAACCGGCCTCGTGCAGGGCACGGGCTGCGCGCGGAGCACGGCTTCCGGAAGTGCACATGATGATGATCGGGCTCTCCTTCGTCAGGCCCTTCGATCGCAGGGCATTCTCGACGGCAGCTTCGAAATCCGTATTGCGGATCTTCCTGAAAGTGCCGTGAACACCATCCTTCTTGAGTTTCCACTCCGTCGAATCGAAATAGAAAGGGATATTGGCATCGATCTGGTCCGCCATGCCGATGTAGTGAATCTCGGGACGGTTGCGCACGTCGAGGAAAAGCACCTCGTCGGGCTTCGAGGTCTTGAGGTCATAGGCCTCCTGCGCGCTGAGATAGAGATCGAACGGTGTGTGCCATTTCTCCTTGACCTGTGACTTGTCGATTGCAGAGGCGCTGGAAGAGATCAGCAGTACAAGAATGGCGAGTGATATCAGTGATTTGCTGTTCATGATCCTGATCGGGTGCAGATAAATACCTATCGTTGATTGTTGTGCCTGAAAGGGGGCGGAGTCAAATTGATCCGGACTCGACACCTTTTGACGTTCGTGAAAATAATCTCCGACAGCAGGGCTGGACGCGAGGGCATTGTCATCGCGAGGAGGCCGCAGGCCGATGTGGCGATCTCTCTCCTGGATTCCATAGCAGCCATAGAGATTGCCACAGTCGCTCTGCTCCTTCGCAATGACTCTTTTGTGCCATGGAATAGTGAGTCGGAGTCATCTTTGTATTCAATCGGATTCGAAAGATCGA
>JARRMW010000040.1:0-23956 GCA_037385685.1 Gammaproteobacteria bacterium | reverse complement strand
CCGAGTTTCTTCAGGGTATTGATGAGGCGATCAGCCCCCTCAGTGATCGGCAATGTCTCCGCGATCTCCGCGAGGACCGATTCATCGAGTCCTTTTAACGTTGACAACCTGCGGCGGAAGGATTCGTCGAAGCCGATCTCGCCGCGCATGGCCGCCTCGGTAATCGCCGAGACCTCGTCACCGACACCGGCACGCTTGGCAAGCTCGTCGATCACCTCGCACTGGATCAGGGTCGAATCCATGTCGAAAACGATGAGGCGACGATGCCGGCGATAGAGGTTGTCTTCCTGGAACGAGAGATCCACCTCGTCCTCGCGCGTGATCGCCAGCAGGTCGTTGCGCAGGCTCTCGGGATCCTCGACCCTGCCGCGCAGCGAGAAGGCGACACAGGCGCGCAGTGAATCTTCCCCGGCGCCACGATGAACCAGCGGGAAGCGTCCCGAGAGTCGGCGCAGCATGTCGATGTTGACGCCGTAGCGCGCGGCGACCTCCGCCACATGGGCGATGTTGGCGGCGCTGAGCTTGCGTCCCAGCAGGGTCACGATGTAACGCGGCTGCCCCTGCTGTGCGACCCAGTGCTCGTAATCATCGAGCCGGATCGGGGTCGACCAGATCCTGACGCCCTGCTCTGTGGCCAGCGCCTCCAGCTCCTCGAGAATCGGCGAGGCACTCTCCCCTTCCGGGATCTCGAGCGACATGCCCAGGCTCAGGAAGTCATGCGTGACGGCCTGGTCGATATCGAGGATATTGACGGAATGGCGCGCGAGTGCCTGCGTGAAAGAGGCAGTGATGCCCGGATGATCCGGACCGCTGATGTTCAGGAAGAGGATTTCACTCATGGAGACGGAAAGCAGGAAAGAGTCTTCGCGGGATTCTACCAGACGAAGCACACCCGAATCGGCATGACTGAAAGCCGGGCCAGCAAGAGCCGCTGGCCCGTGATCATGTCACAGGCGCACCATCAGGACATCGCTGACCGCATGCTGCATGACGCGATTCACGACCGAGCCGAGCAGGCGTTCGACGCCGCGCCGGCCATGGGAGCCGATCACGACGAGATCGATGTCATGTTCGTCTGCGTAGTTGATGATGGTGGAGGCAGGATTACCGCTGAGCACTTCCGTGGCGAGCCTGTCGTAGTCGAAACTCCCGTGCAATTTTTTCATCCGGGAGTGCGCGACCTCATGCTGTTTCTTCTCGAGCTCGAGATCGAGCGCGATGTCGTAGAACTCGCCCGGCATGAGGATGTCATCGACCACGTGTAACAGGGTGACATTGGCGTGTCGCTTGCCGGCGGCCTCGAGTGCGCGTCGCACGACGCGTTCGGTATGTGCCGAAAAATCGACAGGGACGAGGATATTGCGATAACCGGTGTACTCGTCTCGCTCGGCCCTGTTGGTGCTTTGCAACAACCACTCCCAGGCATCCTGGAGCTGCTTGCTGTCGAAGTACTGCAGTTCGGCATCGATGAACGCCTTGCCGATGACTGTCATCCACTGCTCGAGTGCACTCTCGCCGACGATGGCGATGCGCTCGAAATCGCCCTGGTGCTGCATGCCGAACTTCATGTCTTCCCAGGCGGCTTTCGGCTCCCAGCCGTTGAAGTCCTCGAGGCGTATCAGCAGGGAGACCGGCTTGTGCTTCTCGAGAATCTCTTCGAGCCGTGGCAGGAACTTTTTATAGTCGGCTTCAGTGAGTTTGCCGCTTGCTGTGAACGCGTAGACATGTGGTGCATTGACAGGTATTTCGGTGAACATGTCACTTCTCCGCCGGTGAGTCGTCGTCCTCTGCCTTGCCCTCGTTCTCGATGATGCGACGGGCCATCTCCTCGTTGAGCTCCATGAGACCGACCGTGGTCTTGTCGGCGACCTTGATCAGGCGCTCGAGAATACCGGTCGTGATGTACATGGTGTCAAGCTGGATGGCATCGCGAACCCCTTCACGCAGCTCTCCCATCTGCTCACCGATATCGGTCATGTTCTCGATAAAGTGCCGGGTGACTTCCTCTGCCTCCTCGGCTGTCAGATCCTCGATCTCATGCAGACGTTCACGCGCATGGGCCACGGCCTCGCCGATATCTTCTTTCTCCTTGTCGTAGAACTCCTCGACACTGTCCAGGAAGCTCTGGTATGCATGCTGCAGACGCTCTTTTACGTTATCCGGTGCCATTGCCCTCTCCTCTCTTTCTCTGCTTCTTGTTTCAATATTGATCTGTTTGCCGTGTCATGCAAATGATTCAGGTCAGGTATGACCGGTATCGGCAAAGGGGACGAGCCGTGAAGCAGAACCGGCAAAGAGTGCCTGCTGCAATGAAAACCGGGAGGCCGCTTGCCTGCGCAGTGGATCATTTCATACCGCGGGACCGGACAAGCGCTGCGCCTGGTGCGCGGCAATGCTCCTCAGAACAGCGTCGCGCTGAGTTCGTTGATTGCTGCCAGCATATCCTCGTCGTCCGTCAGTGCCTGAGAGATGCAGGTTTCACACGCAATGACGGGGTCGACACCATCACGCATGAGCTTGGCTGCATGCACCAGAAGGCGTGTCGAGGCACCCTCGTCGAGCCCCTGCCCCTTGAGGTTGCGGGTCATGTGGGCGAACTTGACAAGCTGCGCCGCACTCGCACTGTCGATGCCGGACTCCTTCTCGATGATGGTCTGCTCGAGATCGGCACCGGGATAGTCAAACTCGAGTGCAACAAAGCGCTGACGGGTCGACTGTTTCAGGTCCTTGAGCACGCTCTGGTAGCCGGGGTTGTAGGACATCGCGAGGCAGAAATTGGGCGTCGCCCGCAACACCTCGCCTAGCTTCTCGATCGGCAGTTCACGACGGTCATCGGCAAGCGGGTGGATGACCACGGTGGTGTCCTTGCGCGCCTCGACAACTTCGTCGAGGTAGCAGATAGCACCATGCCGCACGGCCCGCGCAAGCGGCCCGTCGATCCATGTCGTCTCTCCGCCCTTGACGAGGTAACGCCCTACCAGGTCGGAAGCCGTCAGGTCATCGTGGCAGGAAACAGTGATCAGCGGCCGGCCGAGGCGCCAGGCCATGTGCTCCATGAAGCGAGTTTTGCCACAGCCCGTCGGTCCCTTCAGCAGTACCGGCAAACCGTTTCGATAGGCGGAGTCGAAGACCTTGATCTCCTGGCCAACCGGCTCGTAGTAGGGCTCATCCTCGATCATGGCGGACTGCAGTGCCGCGGCGGCTTCGTTCATCGTATATCCGGAGTCAACAACATCAGGGCCAATCTTAACCCAGGCGCGAAGCCGGCAGAACAGGAAAAAGCGCCTGAATCGAACGCGAATCACGGGATACGCGGTTGACACCACCTGTAAAAAAGGCTGTCATGTCTCTCCGAGAGCAATACAGGCTTCCATCCTTGTCCGACATACCGTTAGGCATCCTCTTCACACTGCTGATCTTCCTGCTGATGTGCTCGGCTTTTTTCTCGAGCTCCGAAACAGCGCTCATGATGCTGAATCGCTACCGCTTGAAGCACCTCGCCAAGGAGGGGCACAAGGGAGCCGGCAGAGCCCTCAAACTGCTCGAAAAGCCTGAACGCCTCATCGGCCTGATCCTGCTCGGCAACAACTTCGTCAATATCTTCGCTTCCGCCATCGCGACCATTATCGCGCTGAGGCTCGGCGGGGAAACCGCGATTGCGGCGGCAACAGGTATCCTGACCTTTGTCGTTTTGATCTACGCAGAGGTCATCCCGAAGACCTTCGCGGCCATGCACCCGGAGCGCATCGCCTACCCGGCCGCAGCAGTCTATACGCTGCTGCTGAAAGTGCTGTTTCCTGTTGTCTGGATCGTCAATCATGTCACCAGCTTGCACCTGCGTCTCATCGGCGTAAAAAGCGGTGGCAACGGCGACCAGTCACTCAGCGAGGATGAACTGAGGACGGTCGTCAACGAGGCAACAGCTCTCATTCCGCAACGGCATCGCCAGATGCTGATCGGCCTGCTCGATCTCGAGAAGACGACGGTCGAGGACATCATGATTCCGCGCAACGATGTTTCCGGCATTGACCTGCAGGACCCCCTCGACGACATCGAGGATTATCTCGAAAACACCCATTTCACCCGCCTGCTGGTCTTCGATGGCAGTCTCGATAACATCGTCGGGCAGATCCACACACGGCGTTTGCTTCGCATGGCGATGCGCCGCGAGATCACCAAGGAGCGCATCATGGAACAGGTCAAGCCGCCCTACTACATCCCCGAGGGAACCTCGCTGAACAAGCTCATCAACAATTTCCAGCGCGACCGGCGCCGCATCGGCCTGGTCGTAGACGAGTACGGTGATCTCCAGGGACTCGTCACCTTCGGCAATATCATCGAGCAGATTGTCGGCGAGTTCACAACGAATCCCACGGCTTCGATCAGCGATGTCAACGAGCAGGAAGACGGCAGCTTTCTCGTCAAGGGCAGTGTGAACCTGCGCGAACTCGTCAGGCTGACCGGCTGGAAACTTCCGACCGATGGACCCAAGACCCTCAACGGGCTCATCCTCGAACACATGGAATCGATTCCCGAACCCAACACAAGCCTGTTGCTGGCAGGTTATCCCGTTGAAATTCTCCAGACCGGGGACAACATGGTGAAAGTGGTGAGATTCCTGCCCAAGCTCAGGAAGAAACAGAAACGATAACTGCCCGGGGACACCCGTTCGACTGCAAGAATCCTTCACTTTTACAGCCTTTTTACAATCTCTTTACCTCGCTCTGACCATCATTGACTGGCCCTGGCCGAGAATCAGGTTGCCCCCTGAAAAATTCACAAGCGTCTTGATCAGGGGCAGTCAGCAACACACAATGCAGTCGAGGCAGCGCCATGAAAAAAGATCCATTCACACTCCTTATCATTCTCTTTCTGACGAGCCTGCTGGCACTGCCTGCACAGGCAAGACAGATTGAACTCAGCGCGGAACTCGGTACACCCGTGGTGGAAGCCGGGCGCGCGCACAAGACCTTTCTGAAGATCTCACTGACAGGTTTCGAGTTAAGCGGGCTCAAGGAGAGGACGCCGGCCAATGTCGCCCTCGTTCTCGATGAATCCGGCTCCATGACGGGTGAGAAGCTCGAAGAGGCAAAAGAGGCGGCATTGCTGGCCGTCGACCTGCTGAACGAGGACGACATTCTCTCGATCATCAGCTATGACTCGCATGTCAAGGTACTGGTACCGGCAACCCGCGTTGCGGACAAATCCGACATCAGGCGCGCTATCAGGGCCATGAAAGCAGGCGGACAGACTGCACTCTTTGCGGGCGTGAGCAAGGGTGCGAGAGAGGTTCGCAAGTTCATCGACAAGGAGCGCGTCAATCGCATCATCCTGCTCTCGGACGGACAGGCCAATGTCGGCCCCAGCACGACCACGGAACTTGGTGAACTGGGCATGTCTCTCGGCAAGGAGGGTATCAGTGTCACCACCATCGGGCTCGGTGCCGGCTATAACGAGGATCTGATGGCAAATCTCGCGGGATACAGCGATGGCAACCACGCCTTCGTCGAGAACCCGGAAGACCTCGTGAAGATCTTCAACTATGAATTCGGAGACGTGCTCTCTGTTGTCGCCCAGGACCTGCTCATTCGCATCGAGTTCGAGGATGGCATCCGGCCATTGCGCATCCTTGGCCGCAATGGAGAGATCATCGGTCGGGAAGTGACGACACGCATGAACCAGCTCTACAGCGACCAGGAAAAATATGTCCTGCTCGAGGTTGAGGTTCCGGAAGGGACGCCTGACCAGACGCGCGATCTCGCGAATGTCACGGTCAGTTACCAGAACATGGCGAACCGGCAGCAGGAAGATGTCCACGACAAGGTCACTGTCAGTTACTCGACCTCTGGCGAGGATGTTGCAAAGTCACGCAACCGCGAAGTGGTCACCACGGCGACGAAGCAGGTGGCCAACGAGATGAGCAAGCAGGCTGTGAAACTGCGTGACGAGGGCAAGCGTGAGGAAGCCCAAAGCCTGCTCAATTCCAGCGCTGATTTCGTTCGCTCCCAGGGTGCGATGCTCGGCGGGGAGGAGAAGGAAGAACTCGAGGCATTCAGCGCGGAGGTCGAATCCGATGCCGATGCCATCACACTCGACGAGGAGTGGGACAGGACACGTAAGGCCATCAGGGCAAAACAGTACCGCCAGGACACGCAACAGAATTACTGATCCGGTGATCGTCACAACCGGCCGGGCCGGAGTCTGACTGGCTTCGGCCCTTTTATCGCGGTTTATGCGTGATGCGAATCCGGGTAATCTCATCGAATGAAGAAACGTCATGCCAACCTGCTGCTGCTCATTGCCCTGGTCGTCTTGCCCATGGCGCTGCTCGGCTGGCAGGCATGGCGACTGCTGACCAGTGAGAGTGATGTGCAGCAGGCGCGTTATGACCAGCTCGTCGAGGCGCGCCTGCAACAGGTTGACCTGACGATCCAGCGTTACCTGGAATCCCTTGCGAATGACTGGCAACAGAGACTGCCATCCTGGCCTCTCGACCCACGCGGGGTGCGAACAAGGCTCGCGGATGAAATCCGTGTCAGGCACCTTTTCCTGCTTGGTCCGGACAACCAGCGGCTCTTCCCGGCAGACCCGCTCTCCAGCGACGAACAGGCTTTTGTTGAGCGCCTGGAGGCCATCTGGCGCGACCCTTCGTTGTTGCAGGGCAACCGCCCGGCCAGCGAATCCGACACGGTGGCTTCCCGCGCGCCCGCACTGTCGAATGTCTTCCGCAAAAGCGCACGTGAGACGGCAGGAATAGCGCCGGAATCCGGCTGGTACATGTGGCACTGGGGCGCAGGGACTCGCCTGATCTTCTGGTGGAAGTCGCCTGGCGGAGAGACCATCGGACTGGCGCTTGAACCCGCTCGGCTCAAGTCGGACCTGATCGGAATCCTGCCGGAGGACGATTCAGCTGATTACAGCATCCGCCTGCGTGATGCCGCCGGCCAGGAGATCTACCGCTGGGGAAGCTATGAGCTGGAACCCGGGGAACAGTACCATCAGTACCCGCTGAGCTATCCGCTGTCGAGCTGGGCTCTGGAGTATGCGGGAACTCCGCCGACGGCTGCAGCGGCAGGCTTTGGACTGCTCTTGCTGCTGGCTTCGCTCGGACTGGTGCTGATCGGGCTGGCCCTCTATCTCTACCGCGAACAGACACGCGAACTCAGGGAAGCAGCGCGGAAGGTGGAATTCGTCGGCCAGGTCTCGCATGAACTCAAGACCCCGCTGACCAACATCCGGATGTATGCCGAACTCCTCGATGAACAGCTCGAGGATGAGCCTCAGCAGCGCAACTATCTCGGCATCATCATCAGCGAGAGCCAGCGACTCGGCAGGCTGATTGGGAATGTTCTCACCTTTTCACGGACACCAACGCTGCATCTCACCGAGGTGGATATCGACGGACTGGTGCGCCAGACACTGGACCATTTCCTTCCGGGCTTCCGTGCACGCGGACTCGAGGTTCGCACAGACCTGCAGGCAGGCATCAGCATCAACAGCGATGCGGACATGCTGGAACAGATCCTTAACAATCTCCTGAGCAATGTAGAGAAATATGCATCGGGCGGCGGTACTGTCGAGGTCGCAACAAGCGTTGCAGACGGGCACCTGCTGGTCAGTGTGCGAGATCATGGCGCCGGTATTCCTGCGGCAGAACGCAGGAAAATCTTCGAGCCCTTCTACCGTATCGACAACAGCCTGACAGAGGGTGTATCCGGAACCGGCATCGGGTTGACCATTGCCAGGCAGCAAGCCGGCAGGCTCGGTGGTGAACTGCTTGTCAGTGATGCCCGTCCGGGCGCCCGTTTCACGCTGAAACTGCCACTGGATCGAGGAGAGACACCATGAAAATCCTGATCGCGGAGGATGATCCCAATATTCTTGCCGGTCTCGGGGAGCTGCTCGCAAACGAGGGCTACGATACTCTCCTTGCGGAAGACGGCCTCCGTGCCATGGAAGGATTCAGGAGAGACAAGCCGGACTTCGTTCTGCTGGACATCATGATGCCGGGACTGGATGGCTACAGCGTCTGTCGCGAGATTCGCAGAGTCGATCAGCGGGTGCCCGTGATCTTCCTGAGCGCAAAGAGCGAGGAAATCGATCGCGTCCTCGGCCTCGAGCTCGGCGCCGATGACTATATCACCAAGCCTTTCGGTACCCGCGAGGTCGTGGCGAGAATCCGCGCCATCACGCGGCGCTTGCTCAAGAGTGACGAAAGCGTGGATGCAGACAGTTTCATGTTCGGGGACCTTCAGGTGTATCCGAACGAGCTTCGCGCGCGGCGTGGTGACGATCCGGTGGATCTGAGCCTCAGGGAAGTCCGCATTCTCGAGCTCTTCAACCGCCACCGTGGTGAAGTCGTGACGCGAGACCAGCTCTTCGACCATGCCTGGGGTTACAAGCACATGCCGAACAGCCGCACGCTGGACCAGCACATCTCGAAATTGCGCAAGCGTATCGAGACAGACCCGGCGAACCCGAGTCTCATCACCACGGTTTATGGCGCAGGATACCGTTACGATGGCTGAAGTGGAGTCAATCGTCATTCATCCATGAGGACTTGATTTTACAGCCGGCATTCCGCATATACTGCCTGAGATTTTATCCACAGAAGATAACCGCACATGTTGAGAATCGGACTGTTTCTGGCAACAAACATTGCCATCATGGCGCTCATCGCCATCATCTTCCAGCTGCTTGGCCTGGAAGGCATCCTGGCCGAGAACGGCGTGGACCTGAACCTGCAGGCGCTGATCGTTCTCTCCGGCGTCATCGGTTTCGGCGGCTCGATCATTTCACTGCTGATGTCCAAATGGCTCGCGAAGAAAACCATGGGGGTGCATCTGATCGAATCCCCGTCGAATGAAACCGAAAGCTGGCTCGTGGGCACCGTGCAGCGCCAGGCACAACAGGCCGGAATCGGCATGCCCGAGGTCGGTATCTTCGACTCCCCAAGCCCGAATGCCTTTGCGACCGGTGCAAACAGGAACAACGCGCTTGTTGCCGTGAGCACCGGCCTGCTGCAATCGATGAACCGCCAGGAAGTCGAGGCTGTTCTGGGACACGAGGTCAGCCACGTCGCCAATGGCGACATGGTCACCATGACCCTCATCCAGGGTGTCGTGAATACCTTCGTGGTGTTCTTCTCACGTATCGTTGGTCACTTTATCGACCGCGTCGTCTTCAAGACAGAGCGCGGCTATGGCCCGGGCTACTACATCGGCTCCATCGTCGCGCAGATCATCTTTGGCCTGCTTGCGAACATCATCGTTGCCTGGTTTTCGCGCCGGCGGGAGTTCCGGGCTGATGCAGGCGGTGCCAACCTCTCGAGCAAGCGCCAGATGGCAGATGCCCTGCGTGCACTCCAGCGCGTCCATGAACCACAGCCTCTGCCCCAGGAAATGGCGGCCTTCGGCATCAACGGCGGCCTCAAAAGCCTTTTCAGCACGCATCCCCCTCTCGAGGAACGTATTGCTGCCCTGGAAGGGCGCCATTGAGTGATCTCTCCCTTGCCGATGTGATCCATCCCCTCGAGTGGCTCACATCGGCAGCCTCTGCAATACCGCCTCGCCACGGGCAAATCCGCCTCTGGTATCTCGACCAGTCACAACTCCCGCTGCACGCAGAATGGCTCACCGCTGAGGAACTCGCACGCACAGAGCGGATGACCGCCAGTCGTCGCGATGAATTCGTCTCCGGGCGCAATGCATTACGCAGCATCCTGGGCTGCTTTCTGGACATCACGCCGCGAGAGGTGAGAATCCGGCTTTCAGGCAACGGCAAGCCCTGCCTTGAAGACGATGCCATTGCGTTCAGCTTTTCCCACTGCCGGGGAAAACTGCTCATGGCTTTCGCGACAGAGCCGCTCGGGGCCGATCTCGAACTGGCAGAGCACAGACCGAACCTCCCGCGTATCGCAGGCCGCCTCTTCGACCGGCGCTGTTGCGAGCAGATCGAAGCGGCTGGCAGTGAAGAGGAGCGCAGGAACATCTTCTACCAGTACTGGGCAGCCCACGAGGCCGTCCAGAAGATCCGGGGTGACGGCATCTTCGGCGAGCGCCATCTCCCCTCCTTCGTCGCCAGTTTCCCCCTGCACGGTTTCCGGGGCGCCGTGGCAACGTCCATCGAGTCACCCGAAATCCTCATGCACGAGGAGTTGCCTGTTCTTTGAGCTGTGAGATCGCCACGTCGGCCTGTGGCCTCCTCGCGATGACGCCTTTTTTGGAAGCGGTCATTGCGAAGGAGCGCTGCGACTGTGGCAATCTCGTGGCCGGGCATCGCCCGCGGTGCGGGCTCCTGCGGACAGGATCCCCTGGTGTCGGAGATTATTTTCCACAGGAAAATGATCTCTGATACCTTTGGACGATCCGGTATCAGAGACTATTTTCGTTACCGAAAATAGTCTCCGACACCTGGGCACATTACGCAGGAAAATGATCTCTGATACCGGAGCCGACACCTGTGCACATGAGATCGCGGCACACTGCGTTGCAGGGTTCGCAACGACGCCTTTGAGGACATCCCGCTCTTAATCCCGTATCATCGCGACAATTTTTCCGGTTTGTCCCGACGATGGATCTCTTTCAAATCATCCTGCTGGCCCTGATACAGGGGCTTACGGAGTTCCTGCCCATCTCCAGCTCAGCGCACCTGGCGCTGACGCCCGTCATCATGGGCGTCGAAGACCAGGGGCTGGCTTTCGACATCGCGGTCCATCTCGGTTCACTGCTGGCGGTCATCCTCTACTTTCGCAAGGAGCTGTCGCGCGTGACAGCCGACACCGCCGGCCATTACCTCCTGCGCCAGGAGCCGACGCAATACAGCAAGCTCGGCATGGCAATCATCATCGCCACCCTGCCGATCATTCTCTTCGGTGGGCTCAAGACCCTGCTGGACATCGAGTTCCGCAGCCCGGTGCTGATCGCCTGGATGAGCATTCTGTTCGGCCTGCTGCTGTGGTGGGCAGACACAAAACCACGGCGCTACCGGGAAATGGAGGACGTCCGTTTTCGCGACGCCCTGATCATCGGGCTCTTCCAGGTACTCGCAATCCTTCCCGGAACCTCCCGTTCGGGCATCACCATGACCGCTGCCCTGATGCTCGGCTTTACGCGGACGGCCGCATCGCATTTTTCCTTCCTGCTCGCAGTCCCGACGATCCTGATGTCGGCTGCTGTCGTGGTTCTGGACATCATCAAGGCAGGCGAGAAGCTGGACACGACAGCGATGCTGATCGGTGCAGTTTTCTCCTTTGTTTTCGCCTACCTGGCGATTCACTGGTTTCTGAAGCTGGTTGAACGCACAGGCATGCTGCCCTATATCATCTACAGGGTACTGCTAGGTGTTATCCTTCTCTATATTTTCCTGTAGAAGCCAGCCGCGGGCTCGAGAGATGTCAGAATCAAACAGCGCAGAAAATTACGATCCTTCAGAAGTCCGTAAATTCGAGGAACTCGCCTCGCGCTGGTGGGACCCGCACAGTGAATTCAAGCCACTGCACGATATCAACCCGCTACGGCTTCAATACATCGATGACCACGTCGGACTCGACGGCAAGCGTATCCTCGACGTGGGCTGTGGCGGAGGAATCCTGTCGGAGTCGATGGCTGAGCGTGGCGCTCATGTTACGGGAATCGACGCCGGTGAAGCCCCCCTGGAGGTCGCCAGGCTGCACCTGCTGGAATCCGGTCTCGATGTGCACTACGAGCGCATGATGGTAGAAGAGCTGGCCAGCGAAAAGCCCGAAAGTTTCGATGCCGTGACCTGCATGGAGTTGCTCGAACATGTCCCGGATCCATCATCGGTCATCCGGGCCTGTCACACGCTCGTGAAACCCGGCGGCAAGGTCTTCTTCTCGACTCTGAATCGCAATCCCAAGTCGTATCTCTTCGCCATCATCGGTGCCGAATACGTGATGAACATGCTTCCGAAAGGGACGCATGACTTCTCGAAGTTCATCCGCCCCTCGGAACTCGATGGCTGGATCAGGGAAGCAGGCCTCAAGACGATCGATATCACCGGCATGACCTATAACCCGCTGACGGCGACCTACAAGCTCGTCAAGCACGACGTCTCGGTCAACTATCTCGTCACCACGATCAAGGATGCCTGAAAACCGGCCATCGCAGATCGGCGGCCTGCTGTTCGACCTCGACGGCACATTCGCCGATACGGCTCCCGATCTCGCCTTCGCCCTGAATGAGACCCTCAAGGCCTGGAACAGGCCGGAACTGCCCTACTCGCACATCCGCCCTGTCGTCTCGCACGGGGGCATCGCCCTGATTCGCCTTGGTTTCGGCATGGAACCCGGTGACGAGGGCTTCGAGGATCGCCGACAGTTTCTTCTTGATGTCTACAAGAACAATCTCTGCCGGCACACGACCCTCTTCGATGGCATGAGCGAACTGCTCGACAATCTCGAGCAACGCGCAATACCCTGGGGCATCGTCACCAACAAGCCTGCCTGGCTGACAGATCCGCTGATGGAAGCCATGCGATTCACGCAACGAACGCGCTGTATCGTCAGCGGCGATACCTGCGATCACAGCAAGCCACATCCGCAACCGATGCTGCATGCAGCGAGCCTGATCGGGACCGATCCGGGAGCCTGCCTCTACCTCGGCGATGCGCGTCGCGATATCGAGGCCGGCAAGGCAGCCGGGATGATGACTGCCGCTGCCGCCTATGGCTATATCGAGCCTCATGACCCGGCAGAGAGCTGGGAGGCCGACTGGCTCATCACGCACCCGCTCGAGCTTCTGGCCCTCCTGTCTGCCGCCTGAGTCCCGTGCAAAACGAGTTCAGCTTCCCGAATATCGCGACACCCCAGGGATCGAGCGCCTATTACCTCGTACGCTTCTCACCGGCACGGCTTCGCGAGCGCCAGGCCGTGCTTTTTGCCTGGCGGCGCGAGCTGCAACGACTGATCAGCAGCAGCGACCCCGGAGTGGCCCGTCTCAAGCTCGATTACTGGCGCAATGAACTGCATCCGGACAAGCTCGGCAACAGCCGCCATCCGCTTGCACAGATGATTAGCAAACACCTGCAGGACCAGGCAGGCCAGATGATCGAGCATGCGAATATCGTCGAGCGCGATATCGTCGCTGGCCAAAGCCGGGACTGGAACCAGGTGCTGGAACGATGCGAAGCCCTCGGAGGCTCCTTTGCATCGCTGCTGCTGTCACCCTATTCGGTATCGGAAAATCAACAGGCCCGGGCTCGTCGCATCGGGCTCATCGACGAGGCAACGCGCCAGTTACAACGGATCGGTCGCAGGGAGTATCAGCAACGCTTTCCCTCTCTCGAGAGCGGCGACCCGGGACAGCGGATCTCGACATGGATCGAGGCATTGCAGGTACTTGCCGATGCAGCCGGGGACCAGTTGCCCCCCGGACCCGCTGCAGCACAGCTGGCCATCGCGACCCATCAGGAAACTCTGGCTCGTTTGGCGCAACCGGTCCATGATGCGACAATAAGCCATACACTGATTCGAGACCTGTCCATGTCATCACTTACCGATAAAACCATTCTCGTCACCGGCGCGGGTAACGGCATCGGCCGTGCTGTCAGCAAGGGCTATGCTGCTGCCGGGGCGACGGTTCTGCTGCTCGACAAGGACGTCGCCTCCATGGAAAGCCTCTACGACGAGATCACAGCAGATGGCGGAGCCGAGCCGGCAATCTACCCCCTGGATCTCGCCGGCGCATCACCCGATGACTATTTCCAGATGGCCGAGACCATCGGCAACAATTTCGAAACCCTCGAGGGCCTGCTGCATAACGCGAGCTTCCTGCCCTACCTCAGCCGCATCGACGACTACGAGACTGATATCTGGTTCCAGGTCTTGCAAGTCAATCTCAATGCCGGTTTCCTGCTGGCGCAGGCCTGCCTGCCATTGCTGCGTGCTGCCGGGAAGGCATCGCTGGTCTTTACAACGGATGCCGTGGCCGGTTCCCCGAAGGCCTACTGGGGGGCCTATGCAGCCGCGAAGGCGGGGCTCGAAAGCCTGATGAAAGTCCTCTCCGGTGAACTCGAAAACTCGGACATTCGCGTCAACGCCGTTGATCCGGGTGCGACCTCGACACGTTTTCGAAAGAGCATCTATCCGGGCGAGGATGCCTCGACAGTCAAACAGCCCGACACGCTGGTGCCTCTCTATACAGCACTGATGGATCCCGGGTCCGGTATCCGGAACGGGAAGGTCGTTCATTTCGGAGAAGAGTGGGATATGGGCCTCTGAGGCTGGTCCCGAATGAGACTTGCCAGCGGCAGGCTCCGGCGACGAAGCCTTGCCTGAATCGTGTATCCGGGAAAGCAGGCGTAAAAGCGACGCTCAGGGAGCGCCCTGCAGGAGCCGTTCCTTTGCCGTGACACAGGCCTCGCCGGCGCGTGACAGGTTTTCGGTGAGATAGGCACCGTTAACCCAGCCGATCCTGTGGTCGTACTCGACCCTGCACCAGCCGTCGACACAGCCATAGTTCTCGAGACAGGTTGCATCATGTGGAATGCTGCCGATCTTGCGTGCACGCGGGCCATTGCTGTCACGCATGTTGAGCACATCGTCGCTGGCAACATTCCTGACCTCGAAGAAGGCCGCACCATCACGCGTGCATGCCGGTTTCTCCTGGCCTTCCTGCATGTAGTAACTGACCAGCGTGGTCGCATCGACATCACTGATAATTCCGTTGAGGCCGTGATACTCGATCCCGCAATAGTTGTCATCGGCCGGACAGATATAGACGATGATGCAGGCAGCTCCCGCTGGAATCAGGATTTCCCTGCCTGAATCCTGCTCGTCGAAGACCTTCATCGGGATGGGCTTTCCGGAGAGGTTGGAGTAAAACGGGATGCTTTTGTCGAGCAAGGTGCCCTTGATGGTCTCTGTGAGTTCACGGACCTCATCTTTGACGCGCTCATCCGCATGCAGCTGGGCGCTGCATGCCGCAATGATGGCCACGACGCCAAGACGGAAAATGATTGTACGGAAGTTGATTGTCAAAACCCCATGTCACTGAAAAACTTCTTCACACCGTCGAGCCAGCCATGCGAGTGCGGGCTGTGCTTGTTGCCAGTCCCTGTCAGGGTCTCCTCGAACTCCCGGATCAGTTCCTTCTGGCGATCCGTCAGGTTGACAGGGGTCTCGACATTGACGCGGCAGATGAGGTCGCCCTGTGGTCCACCCCTGACCGGCTTGATGCCCTTGCCACGCATGCGGAACATCTTACCACTCTGGGTACCCGGGGGAATCTTCAACATCACCTTGCCGTCGAGCGTCGGCACCTCGAGCTCTCCGCCAAGCGCCGCGACCGGAAACCCGATGGGAACCTCGCAGTAGAGATGGCTGCCATCACGCTGGAAGATCTTGTGCTCCCTGATGAGCGTTTCAACGTAGAGATCACCCGGCGGACCACCATTCTCGCCGGCTTCGCCCTCGCCCGAGAGTCGGATACGGTCACCGGTATCGACACCGGGCGGCACCTTGACGGAAAGGGTTTTCTCCTCGTGGACGCGGCCCTGGCCACGGCAGGTCGAGCAGGGATCCTCGATGATCGTTCCTTTCCCGCGGCAGGTTGGACAGGTCTGCTGAACAGCGAAGAAGCCCTGCTGCATACGGACCTGGCCAGCGCCGCCGCAGGTGCCACAGGTTTTTGGTGACGAGCCTGGCCGGGCACCGCTGCCTTCACATGTCTGGCAGGTGGACCAGCTTGGCACCTTGATCGTGACAGTGGTGCCCTTGACGGCTTCCTCGAGCGAGAGTTCGAGGCTGTAGCGGAGGTCAGCACCACGTCTCGGTCCGTTTGGTCCGCCGCCGCGCCTGCCGCCACCGAAGATGTCGCCGAAGATGTCGCCGAAAACGTCGCCGAAATCCGCACCGCCGCCAAAACCGCCTCCGGGGCCTCCGCCCATGCCGGAGTCAACGCCTGCATGACCGAACTGGTCATAGGCAGCACGCTTTTGGGGATCGGACAGAACTTCGTAAGCCTTCTTGGCTTCCTTGAATTTCTGCTCGGCCTCGACCGCATCCTCACCCGTGTTTCGGTCGGGATGATATTTCATCGCCAGGCGACGATAGGCTTTCTTGATATCGGACTCGCTGGCATTGCGGTCGACACCCAGCACTTCATAAAAATCGCGATCTGACATACTTTTTTCCGCGGAAAGGCAGTCCGGAACTGCTCGCCCTTTTCTCTTTCTTTCGCTCAGCATGAAGGGTCGAAGCCTCAGTGGCTACGACCCTTCTGTGTATTCAGGTTGTGGTTTCAGGCTCAAGCCCACCGTTCAGGCAGGCTTGAGCATGCCAGGCCATCAGGACTTCTTGTCGTCCTGTACTTCCTCGAACTCGGCGTCGACGACATCGTCATCCGCAGAGGCCTGTTGCGAACCGGCGGTACCGGCATCGGTTTCAGACCCCGCAGCGCCGGCTGCTCCACCCTGCTGGGCATAGAGCTTCTCGGCCATCTTGGCAGATGCATCAGTCAGCGCCTTGGTTTTCGCCTCGATCGCGTCCTTGTCATCACTATCGAGCACCTTCTTCAGGTCATTGATTGCGGCCTCGATACTCGCACGCTCACCGCCATCCAGCTTGTCTCCAAGCTCTTCCATGCTCTTCTCGGTCGCATGGATCATGGCATCTGCATTGTTGCGTGCACCAACCAGTTCGTGGAACTTCTTGTCTTCCTCGGCATGCGCCTCTGCATCCTTGACCATCCTCTCGATCTCGTCCTCGGCAAGGCCTGATGAAGCCGTGATGCGAATCGACTGCTCCTTGCCAGTTGCCTTGTCCTTCGCCGAGACATGCAGGATACCATTGGCATCGATGTCGAAGCTGACCTCGATCTGCGGCATGCCGCGCGGCGCCGGCGGGATGTCTGTCAGGTCGAAACGCCCGAGTGACTTGTTTGCCGTTGCCTGCTCACGCTCACCCTGCAGCACATGCACAGTGACAGCCGTCTGGTTATCGTCGGCCGTCGAGAAGACCTGCTGTGCCTTCGTCGGGATGGTTGTGTTCTTCTCGATCAGCTTGGTCATGACACCACCGAGTGTCTCGATACCGAGAGACAGCGGCGTGACGTCGAGCAGCAGGATGTCCTTGACGTGTCCACCGAGTACGCCGCCCTGGATCGCTGCACCCATGGCAACCGCCTCGTCCGGGTTGACATCCTTGCGCGGCTCCTTGCTGAAGAACTCCTTGACGGTCTCCTGCACCTTCGGCATGCGCGACTGGCCGCCGACGAGGATGACGTCATCGATTTCAGAGGTCGAGAGACCCGCATCGCCCAGGGCGATCTTGCAGGGCTCGATGGTGCGCTTGACCAGCTCCTCGACAAGCGACTCGAGCTTTGCACGTGTCAGCTTGATGTTGAGGTGCTTCGGACCGGTCTGGTCTGCCGTGATGTAAGGCAGGTTGATATCGGTCTGCTGGCTCGATGAGAGTTCGATCTTGGCCTTCTCGGCAGCTTCCTTCAGACGCTGCAGTGCCAGAGGATCCTTGCGCAGATTGACGCCCTGCTCTTTCTCGAACTCCTTCACAAGATAGTCGATGATGCGCATGTCGAAGTCTTCACCACCAAGGAAGGTGTCACCATTGGTGGAAAGCACCTCGAACTGGTGCTCGCCGTCGATCTCGGCAATCTCGATGATGGAGACGTCGAAGGTACCACCACCCAGGTCGTAGACAACAATCTTGCGATCGCCGCCCTTCTTGTCCATGCCGTAGGCGAGCGCAGCCGCGGTCGGCTCGTTGATGATGCGCTTGACATCGAGACCGGCGATCTTGCCGGCATCCTTTGTCGCCTGGCGTTGCGAGTCATTGAAGTAGGCCGGGACCGTGATGACGGCCTCGGTAACCGGTTCGCCAAGATAGTCTTCCGCGGTCTTCTTCATCTTCTGAAGGACCTTTGCGGATATCTCCGGCGGTGCCATCTTCTTGCCGTTGACTTCAACCCAGGCATCGCCATTGTCTGCCTTCACGATCGTGTAGGGGACAATATCCTGGTCGCGCTTGACGACATCATCCTCGAAACGGCGACCGATGAGTCGCTTGATCGCGAACAGTGTGTTCCTGGGATTGGTGACAGCCTGTCGTTTCGCGGACTGGCCAACCAGTACCTCGCCATCCTCGCTGAACGCGACGATAGAAGGAGTCGTGCGATCGCCCTCGGAGTTTTCGATCACCCGTGCCTTTTCGCCTTCCATTACGGCGACACAGGAGTTGGTCGTTCCCAGGTCGATTCCAATAATTTTGCCCATGGCGTTCTCCAATTCTATTTAAAGAGTGTTTAATGCGTTACTTGTAGCTAAATGGTGCCGATTTCGGGTGTTTCAACTGAAAAAACAGAGAATTTTGGTGTTTTTTTCGCTATTTGATGGTTTTTTAAACACCTGATGGCAGGTCATTGAAATAACGATGTTTACTGTCCTATCCGGCCTGCGAAACCATGACCATTGCAGGCCTGACCAGGCGACCGTTGAGCTTGTAGCCCTTCTGCACGACGGTAACGACCGTGTTCGGTGCGACATCATCACGCGGCTGCAAGCTCATCGCCTGGTGTTCTTCAGGATTGAAGGGTTCGCCATCCGGGTCAATCTGCTCGACACCGAACTTGTTCATGACATCCGAGAGCAGCTTCAGGGTCAGTTCACTGCCCTCCAGAAGCTTGTCGATATCCGCGCCCTCGGACTGTCCAGCCTGGATGCCAAGCTCAAGGCTGTCCCACACCTGGAGAAGTTCCTTGACGAAGCTGTCGAGTGCGTACTTGTGCGCCTTCTCGAGATCCTGTTCATGACGTCGCGTGGCATTTTCGAGTTCAGCCTTTGCGCGAAGGGCCATCTCGAGGTTCTGCTCCGCTTTGCCAAGGGCCTCCTCGAGCTGCTTTTGCAGGTTGTTGATACTCTCATCCGTCACGGGTTCGCCGCCGTTGTCGCCGGGCTTGTCAGCACCGGCACTAACTGCATTTTCCGTCTCTTCGTTGTCTATCTGTTCCTGGTTCTCGGACATGGTTTTCACTTTCGTTGAACAATACTGTTTGATACCCGTTACGATCAGGTACTGAACGCGAAATGGGGATCGCTTATCTCTGTTTCAAGGCATTGGACAGCAATCTGGCTGTCACATCGACGATCGGGATGACCTTGTTGTAATCCATGCGCGTGGGGCCCACGACACCAAGCACACCGGCGACCTCACCGTCGTCATTCTGATAGGGTGCAGTGATGAGACTGCAACTGTCGAAGGGCTCATAGCCGGACTCTTCGCCTATGAAGATCTGCACACCTTCAGCCTCCATGCAGCGGTCGAGCAGGTGCAGGATCTGCCGTTTCTCCGCGAACGAATCAAACAGGTGGCGCAGACGCTCGAGATCCGAGAGTTCATTGAATCCCATGAGATTCGTCTGGCCGGAGAGAACGAAGTCACCCTCCTCCCTGTCCGTTCCCAGGACCTGTCCAGCCAGGCTCAGGGCCTGCTCCATGACGGCATCCATCTGCCGCCGGGTCTTCTCCATATCCTCGATGATGCGTGTGCGCATGGTTTCGAGTTTCTGCCCAACGTAGTTGGCGTTCAGGAAGTTCTGCGCCTGCACGAGATCCGATTGCGTGAACTGCCTGCCTGTTTCGATGACACGGTTCTGTACCTCACCGTCACTCGTCACGAGAATCACGAGAACACGCGTATCGGAGAGAGGAACGAATTCGATCTGCTTCAGCAGCACATAGTCGTGGCGCGGGATCATGACCAGGCCTGCCATGTGCGTCAGCTCGGAAAGTGCGCTCGATGCCTTTTCGATGAGTGCCTTGCTGTCGACATCGCCCATGAGTTGCTGACGCATCTGTTCGAGCTCCGTCTCACCGGGCGGAATCAGTGACACCAGGTAGTCGACGAAAAACCGGTAGCCCGAAATCGTCGGCACCCTTCCCGCCGATGTATGCGGGGAAATGATCAGGCCGGCATCTTCCAGATCTGCCATGACGTTGCGTATCGTGGCCGGACTCAGGCTCAAACCACTGTCGCGCGAGAGAGTTCTCGAGCCAACAGGCTGGCCTTCACGGATATAACGCTCGATCAGCACCTTCAGAAAGTGCTGGGAACGCTCGTTGACGATGTTTTCGATTGATTCGTTGCTCATAGCGTGTTGTTAGCACTGTAGCCCCGGGAGTGCTAATACGGAAATTATGTCGGCATCCCAATTCCAGTGCAAGCACCGGGGTCTCTCTGTAGAATTGCCGCCCATGGCGAAGAAAGCGAAAAAACAGAAGAAAGACAGCGGCAGCACCATTGTGCTCAACAGGAATGTGCGCCACGAGTTTTTCGTCGAGGAAAAATACGAGGCCGGTATCGCGCTCGAGGGCTGGGAGGTCAAGGCGCTGCGCGATGGCCGTGTCAATATCAAGGACAGCTATGTGCACCTGAAAAACGGAGAGGCCTGGCTGCTGGCCTGCACCATCAACCCGCTACCCACTGCCTCGACACATATCACCCCGGAACCGATGCGCTCGCGCAAGCTGCTGCTCAACCGGGGCGAACTCGACAAGTTGACAGGGCTGGTCGAACGCAAGGGCTACACCCTCGTTGCAACGGCCATGTACTGGAAAAAGGGACGCGTCAAGGTTGAGATCGGTGTCGCCAAGGGCAAGAAACTCCACGACAAGCGCGCCACCGAAAAGGACCGTGACTGGAAGCGCCAGCAAGCGCGCATCCTGAAGCATGGCTGATCGATGAGGGTCTGCCCGGTGCTCATCGAGAAAACTGGCTCAGTACCGGGGCTGCCTGGAAAACCCGCCAAATCCTGACCGAAATCAGCGTAATTACACCAATTCCGAATCATAATTTCCTTTTTTACCTGGCGAGATAACAAAGGAAAACCCATGTCTGAAGAGCTTTTCGATATCGACGGCGAACAGGTTTCACTCGAACAACTCATCGAGTCCTGGAATACACCGAAGATGACACCGGCTGCTGAAAAGGCGCTCTCGCGTCGCCAGCAGGAACAGTCCATGAAGCCCTACCAGGCCGAGCTGATCCGTATGCAGCAGTATCTCGAAGAGACCGGCAGGCGCATGATCATCCTCTTCGAGGGTCGTGACGCCTCGGGCAAGGGAGGCACCATCCGCCGGGTCACGCGCTACATGAACGAAAAGCACTACCGTGTTGTCGCACTCGGCAAGCCGACCGAGAATCAGCGCACCCAGTGGTTCTTCCAGCGCTATGTCACCCAGTTTCCACGTGGCGGAGAAGTCGTGCTCTTCGATCGCAGCTGGTACAACCGTGCCGTGGTCGAGCCGATCTTCGGCTTCTGTACGCCCGAGGAATACAAGAATTTCATGCGCGGCGTGACCGGATTCGAGAAAGATCTCGTTCGCCAGGGCACCATCCTCGTCAAGCTCTATTTCAGTGTCACCCGTGAAGAGCAGGCCCGCCGCTTCGAGCGCCGCAAGACGGACCGTCTCCGCCAGTGGAAACTCTCCGAGGTCGACCTGCAGGCACAGGAGCGCTGGGACGATTTCACGAACCAGAAGTACGAAATGCTCAAGAAGACACATACGACCCATGCCCCCTGGACCGTTATCCGCTCCAATGACAAGTACCTTGCACGTATCAATGCCATGAAGGTCATCCTCAATTCGGTGCCCTATGTCCGTGGCGACGAGGAGATCGACTTCGTGCCGGATCCGGACGTCGTTATCTCGGGAGCGAGGGAAGTTGAGATCATGGAAGCAGAGCGCCTCAAGAAGGGACGCTTCACGGGCTAAATCAGCTATCCGAGTCCAAATCAACAAACCGGAACCTGGAAACAGCTTCCGGTTTTTTTATTTCAGGGATCGGGGGCGATTCGACTACGGCACTATTTCGGTTTGTCACGAGGGAACTTTCCCGCCAGAAAAACTGTCCTACACCCGCATTCTCACAGGTACGATTCCGAGACTGTGCGACCTGGTCACCGACTTGAAAAGCGGGAATCAGCCACTATGTTAGAATGCAGACACTGGGGGCGACCTGGATTCGACGCGGGTTGCGAAACTTCAGTTGCATGTCGTGGGGCGAGTACCACGTAAATCCAGTCGCAAAAATATAGTTGCAAACGACGACAACTACGCACTCGCTGCTTAATACCCAGTAGGGTGCCATCTGACCGGAGCCGTGCCTGTGCGTCCGGATTCCAGGTGTCACTTTTCACAGGATCGTGTTGAAGCTCGTCCGGGGCCGATACACTAAAACCTAACCGGAATCGCTGTTGCGACCGCCCTGATCGCCGGGTAACGGGACAGTTAAAATGAATAGGCAATCTAAACATGTAGACGCTGAAGCAGAGGACTTGCGGACGCGGGTTCGATTCCCGCCGCCTCCACCAACACCAGCCCCGGCCATGCGCCGGGGCTTTTTTGTTCATGAGAAAATACAGTTGGACCGCCTGGCTCAACGAGGCAGATGCCGCCTGCCTTGTCTGATCCATCATGAGAGAAGGCACTCTCAAGCTCACATACGAACGCCGTGATCAGCAATATCCGTTCAGCGTCAGAACTGGCAAGATCACACAAAACCCGACTGCATTACGCTGATTTTGACTCCTGCACCTTCTATGGAGCCTGCAGGCACTTACCCTGCTCGAGCAGGTATTGCTATGCCTAATCGAATACCCGGGCCTGCATTTCAAGATAGATGCGATAGGCATTGCCCCGATTACTCTCCTGGAATGCGGGCATGTTTTCATATTGCGACCAGTCCGTTGCCTCGTACGCTTCGTCAAAAGAGACAAGATTCTCTGCGGCTTCTCGCATCGCATCACTGACGAAATTGATGTAGTCACGCGTCGTCACTATTGCTTCCCTGACATCATCAGAGGGGTCACCATGGCCCGGAATCACGAAGCGGGGCTGCGGATCAAGGTCAACCAGGTAGTCAAGCCCTTCGAGCCAGTGCTGAACATCGGTATCCGGGCTGTCAAGAAAGGGGACCCTGCCCTTGTAGATCACGTCACCGCTGAAAAGTACACCATAATCCTTCACGAGCATGACAGTGTCCGCCGGTGCATGTGCCGGCCCGAGGTGTCTCACTGTGAATTGGATACCCCCGACCTCGAAGTCGAGGACGTTCCTGAAGGTATGGTCAGGCGTGACAATATAGGTGTCTTCATCAACCCAGGGGAAAAGCGCCTGCCGTCGTTGCTCAAGCCGGCGCTGTGCATCCTCCCCCTGGCTCGCCGAGGAGCCGCCGACGTAGCCAATTGCAAGCTCCTGTGCCCACACGGGTGGATTGCCGGCATGTTCCTTGAATGCCTGCAAACCGTAGACATGATCGGCATGATAATGACTGATGATGATGCGTTCGATCGGCTGGTTGGTCACTTCCCGAATACGCTGCAACAGACGATAGCCCAGTGCTGGCGTACCCAGTGCGTCGAATACGATCACGCCGTCGTCGGTCACGACGAATCCGGCATTCGATGTATGGCCTTCATTGACATTGTCCGGAACGCCGGAATACCCGATCACGTAGTAGATTGGCGCACCTTCTACCTTGTGTAACTCAAACGGCAGACTGACCTCGCCATAGGGTGTAGCAATGCCGGGGGTTGTCTCGACCGCCTTTGCCACGAAAGGGACACAGACGAGGAAAGTCAGCAGCAGTCTCTCAACGCATGTACGCATAAGCCTCCTCCTGCTGCAGACGCACGATCTCCGCATCGGCCATCGGTACGACTTTCACGAAGCCATGGATCTGTTCGGGCTCAAAGCCATGTCCACGAGCTGCTATCTGGCACATCCTGAATTCAATCGGGCCCGCCAGCGTCAGGCTCCTGGCCCGCACCATTAATTCCTGGTACTTGTCGTAATTGGCAATCGCAAAGAATGGTATCTCGTCGCCATGCAAAACGAGCACGATGGATGCATCAAACGGGTTGGCATTGTAGAGATTGTTCAGATAACTCACCCTGTCGAGCACATTGGTGAATTCGTCAAT
>JARRMW010000039.1:0-13710 GCA_037385685.1 Gammaproteobacteria bacterium | reverse complement strand
CCATGCCTCGTCTTCCGACCGGTTTTCCGTTATCCTTGCCGGCTGGTATTTTCCGGTCGAAATGCACATGAAAGCGCACATCCAACAGCTGGTCGCCGCCGCCCTCGAATCCCTGGCCGGACAGGACGTCCTGCCTGCCGAGGCTCTGCGTGAGCCGGTGATCGAGCGTACCCGTGACGCCAGCCACGGCGATTTTGCGACCAATGTTGCAATGGTGCTGAGCAAGGCCGCACGAAGCAACCCGCGTGAACTCGCCGAAAAGGTCATCGCCGCACTGCCTGCGGATTCCGCCATTGAGAAAGTCGAGATCGCAGGCCCCGGCTTCATCAACTTCTTTGTCTCTGCCGCGGCCGGTTACCAGGTCGTGCCGAAGATTCTCGAACAGAAACACCGTTTCGGACGCTCGACCATCGGCAACGGAAAACGCATCCAGGTGGAGTTCGTCTCCGCCAACCCGACCGGCCCCCTGCACGTGGGGCACGGGCGTGGTGCCGCCTACGGGGCGACCGTGGCCGACCTGCTGCATGCCGCAGGCTTCGACGTGCACCGCGAGTACTATGTGAACGATGCCGGTCGGCAGATGGACATCCTGGCAACCTCGGTCTGGCTGCGCTACCTGGAACTCGCCGGCGAGGAGGTCCCGTTTCCTTCGAACGGCTACCAGGGGGATTACGTGCTGGATATCGCCGCAACCCTGCATCGCGAGTTCGGGGATGTCTACCGGCACGCATCCGCTGAAGTCTTCAAGGACGTCCCGCCTGACGAGCCCGATGGGGGTGACAAGGAGGAGCACATTGACGCATTGATACGCCGGGCGAAATTCCTGCTGGAGGAGACTGGCTATCGCCATGTATTCGACCTGGGACTCAATACCATCCTCGACGATATCCGGGATGACCTCGAGTTGTTCGGGGTGACCTACCAGAACTGGTACTCGGAGCGCTCGCTCGTCGATTCCGGCGCTGTCGAACGCGCCATCGATACCCTCACGGAAGCCGGCCATATCTACGAAAAAAATGGTGCGCGCTGGTTCCGGTCGTCGGCATTCGGCGACGAGAAGGACCGCGTCGTCATCCGCGACAACGGACAGGCGACCTATTTCGCATCGGACATCGCCTACCACATGGAGAAATTCGAGCGCGGGTTTGACAGTGTGATCGATGTCTGGGGAGCTGACCACCATGGCTATGTCCCGCGCGTACGTGCCGCCCTGCAGGCAATGGACAGCAAGCCTGACGATCTCGATGTGCTGCTGGTGCAGTTTGCAGTACTCTACCGCAGCGGCGAAAAGGTACAGATGTCGACGCGCTCCGGCGAGTTCGTCACACTCCGCCAGCTGCGCAAGGAAGTCGGCAGGGATGCTGCCCGTTTCTTCTACGTGATGCGCAAATCGGAACAGCATCTCGATTTCGATCTTGACCTGGCCAAGTCGCAATCTGCCGACAACCCCGTCTACTATGTGCAGTACGCTCATGCACGTGTGCACCAGGTGCTCAAGCGCGCGGCGGAGAAACAGATCGATGTGACCCTGAGCGAGGGCGATACCAATCTCGAGCTGCTGACCGAGGAACACGAACAGGCGCTGCTGACACTGCTCTCGAGTTATCCTGAAAAACTCGAATCGGCTGCGCTCAACCATGAGCCTCACCAGCTCTGCCACTATCTGCGCGACCTGGCACACGCGCTGCATACCTACTACAACGCGCACCAGTTTCTCGTCGAAGACACCAGCCTGCGTGATGCGCGCATGAAGTTGATCCTCGCGACACGGCAGGTCTTGCAGAACGGTCTTGAACTACTCGGCGTCTCGGCGCCGGAGAGTATGTGATGGGCGCCTCTATAAATTGTCTATTCTCGCGATTGCAGCGTCAGCTCCATGCCCGACAGAATTGTCGGGAACAATTCTGGACAGCGCAGCTGGCCCGCAGGGCGGAGGGTAGGAAGCCCGGAGCAATCCTCTTGTATCCCGACATGCACTGCGGTTCCCGGCTCTGGCATCCTGCTTCGCTCTACCGACTGCATCCCTGCAGTCGTGCGCGCGGTGCTTCCTTGCGCGCACAAAAAAATCTGATTTTATTGGAGTCGCCCTGATGCCACGCGACTACAAAAATCACGCACGCTCGAATAGCAGCAACAGCAGCCGGAAACGGCGCAAGTCGACTGGTAAAAAAAGGAAGCAGCAAACGCCGGGGTGGATCTGGTTTCTCGCAGGGATCCTGCTCGGCGCAGGAGCGTTCCTGCTTTATCTCTACCTCGAGAAGCAGCAGGCGCCCTCCGTGCCCGGCCCGGTCATGACGGAGCAGAAACCGGTAACGCCAGCCAGGCCCGCTGAAAAGAAGCCGGAACCTCCGGTCGAGGAACAACCCCGTCATCCGCAATTCGAATTTTACTCCGTGCTGCCGGAGATGGAGGTGGAGGTGCCACCGGATACGCTGCGCCCGTCGGCCAGCGTGCCCCGGGTACCGACGAGCAGCACAGGCATCTACCAGCTGCAGATTGCCTCCTATAGCTCATCGGGCGATGCCGAGCGCATGAAAGCAAGCCTTGCATTGAAAGGAATCAGCGCACGCGTGGAAAAGGTATCGGTGAACGACAAGACCTACTATCGTGTTCGGAGCGGGCCCTACAATCGCGACCAGGCCTACAGCCTGCATACAAAGCTCAAGAGCAACAATATCGACAGCCTGGTCATACAGATCAAGAAATAGCGCCGTCATGCGCATGGGCAGCGAAGTACCGAATGCGACCATGGTCGCCGCAATGACATCCTCCCGGACGCCGGGGCGAAGCGCGATCTCCGATATGGCGGGAACAAGAATGCGTGCCCCGATGATCACGAGCAAGCGTCCAGTCCACCGATGACCATGACCCGGGCCAGCCAGTAGCCATCAGTTCACCCCTGTCAAACTCCTCTGCAGCCCCCGGCCTGATCGTTTCGACGCGCCCAGAGACAGGTAACATACATTGGTCAGATAGCCGTTTGGATTGCACGCATGGCAAGTCAGGCCGCAATGATCGGGGCATCGGCAAGTTACACTCCTGAAGCCGGTGACCAATCCACCTGGAACCGGCCTTTTCGTATCAGGCAGGCTTAGCTGTCAGCAAAACGAGGCCTACTCCTCCTCGTCACTCACTTTCTCCCTGTAAATCGAGGCCAGGGGCAGCCAGACTTCCTGGAACAGTAACTCGTCCTTTTCTGCATCTGAATCGACCGACTCGATGATATCGATCGCACGCCTGTAGAGGTATTCTTCCTGCTCGAGTTTTGTCGCCATGAATCTCTTCTCCGCGTTGTCTGGTTTATTGAGTATAAACTGGGTAGAAGCAAGTGGGCACCCGGGATCAGCATCGGCTGCTTCAGGTCAATTGCCGACAGGAACACATGTACCGCGGAGAACGCATCAACAGCATCACCCACCTCGTCGGGAGCGTCCTTGCGCTCGGCGCGGTAGCGTTCATGATCACGATCGCCGCGATAGAGAGTGATGCCTGGAAGATTGTCAGTGTCAGTCTGTATGGCGCAACACTGATTCTTCTCTACCTCTTCTCCACGCTCTATCACAGCCTCAGGGGCAACGCGAAAAAGGTGTTCCAGGTTCTCGATCACCAGGCCATCTACCTGCTGATCGCCGGCACCTATACACCCTACGCACTCGTCACCTTGCGGGACTCGATCGGCTGGTGGCTGTTTGGAGCAAACTGGACGCTGGCAATCATCGGCATGGTTCTGGATAGCGTTTTCACCGGCGGAAAGCGGATCATCCCGATGATCATCTATGTCGTGATGGGCTGGATGATCGTGGTTGCCATGGATCCCCTGCTGGATGCACTGCCTGAAACAGGTTTCAACTGGCTATTGGCCGGCGGCATTCTCTACACGACGGGGATCTTTTTTTATGTTCTGGATCACTGGCACAAGTGGGCACACGGCATCTGGCACCTGTTCGTGCTCGCGGGAAGTGCTTGCCACTATGTCTCAATACTGCTCTATGTCTGAGCCATGACAGGGGACAGCAATCATTGATGTTGTTATGCCACATGCCTGTCCCGGGCAAACCATTTCGACCGGGCAAGCAACAGCAAGCCGCAGCAGACGCCCGCGATAAAACCCGCGGATTCAGTCAGCCAGTTCAGGATCCTTGTATAGGTCACGTACTCCTGTGTCGATGCTTCGCTGCCAGGGGCGAGCAGGAAGCCGGCTGATTCCACAAGCAGCCAGGCAACAGGATAAGCCAGCACGTAAGCGACAAGACCAAGGATCAGGGCCGTTACCGGAAAGGGCGACAGGGAGAAGCGATGCGTTGCAACAAGAAACCCGGCACCGGGAAGCAGGACATCCAGCAGCATCCGGACGGCGATATAGCGCAGATTAGCCTCGATAGAGTGCCACTCTTCGATAAACCATGATTGTCCCTGCCAGGCATCCCATGATGCATGCAGCACCCAGGCGATGAGCACACCAAGGATGAAATGCGAGAGATTTTTCATGTCTGCATTACTGTCCGATCGTCCGCAGTGGCTGAAGTGCGCTTCGGTTTACCGTATTTTGCTGCAAGCCAGGAGTGACGCCGAAGATCACTCAGGTCATGTTGTGAACCCGTGAACTCCGGGCCAGGCACGGGCACGAAGCCGAACGTCATGATAGAAGCCACGTGCATTGCGATCAGCTCGATCAGAAAACGCCCGGGATTCGCTCCACCGATCCTGAACGCATGGAACACCTGGCCATGGCGGTTGTCCCGATCGATAGTACGTCGCTTCCTGTTTAACATGGTTTCAATCCATATCCGTCCATTCGGCCAGCATCAGGCTTTCCTTCAGAATCGACACAAGCATATCACCCTTGAGGAGGCCGGCTTTCAGAAGAGGGCTTTCTCCAGCGCGACAGCCGTTTGACAGCGAAACCGTTCACAAACTCTCACTGTGTCGGCTGTTCCTCCGGCTTCAAGGGGAACACCACGAGGTGATCGATCTCGAGACCGATTCCGAGTTTTTCACCAACAGCATGGTCATGATGGGAATGCACCATGGAGAGAATTTCCGTACCGCTATCGAGTTCGAGGGTGTAGAGGTAACTTGCGCCGCGGAAGGCGCGCTTCCTGATGACGGCTTTGCGCGGACTGCAGTCGTCGTGAACAATGTCATCCGGACGCACGAGCACCCTGACCTTGCAGCCGGGCTTGCAGCCGGGCGGCACATGCCCCTCGAGAGTGACGAGCTCGGTCTCGACCCTGTCACCCTCGAGCACCCGCCCGTCGATGAAGACCCCCTGGCCGATAAAATCGGCAACGAACTGCGTCGCCGGCTGGTGATAGAGGTTGTAGCCACTGTCCCATTGCTGCAGGCGGCCCAGATGCATGACACCGATGATATCGGCCATGGCGAACGCCTCGTTCTGGTCATGGGTCACAAGAATGGCTGTGATCTTCTCCTTCTTCAGGATACGACGCACATCGGCAGCGAGTTGTTCGCGCAATTCCACGTCCATGCTCGAAAAGGGTTCGTCGAGCAGCAGCAGTTTCGGACGGGGCGCCAGTGCGCGCGCAAGCGCAATGCGCTGTTGCTGGCCACCCGACAGCTCGTGAGGATAACGCTTGCCAAAATCCGGCAGGCCGACCAGTTCGAGCAATTCATCGACACGTGCCTTCTGCGCTTTCCACGAAAGATTGCGAATTCCAAAACTGATGTTGTCCGTAATCGTCAGATGGGGAAACAGCGCAAAATCCTGGAAGACCATGCCCACCTCGCGTCTCTCGGGCGGGAGTGTACGGCGCATGGTACTGACCGTGACACCATCGATCTGGATCACGCCAGCACTGATCGGTTCAAAGCCTGCAATGGCTCGCAGCAGGGTGGTCTTGCCGCACCCGCTCGGACCCAGCAGGCAGCCGATATCACCCTCGTGCAGCTCGATGAGGATATCGTGGACGACATCGGTGTTGCCATAGGCCACCGAAACATGATCAACATACAAGAGGCTCAATGTATCTCTCCCCCGGCCCTTGCCCGGCTGATAGCCCTGCTCAACAGGATGACGGGGATAATACCAGTCAGCACGATCATCAGCGCCGGCGCGCCGGCATCGGCGAGTCGCTCATCGGCGGCCATTTCGTAGGCCCGCACGGCAAGCGTGTTGAAATTGAAGGGTCTCAGGATCAGCGTTGCGGGCAACTCCTTGAGGACATCCACGAAAACCAGCAACAGCGCGGTCAGCACCGTACCTTTCATGATGGGCAGGTGGATCCTGCGTAACACGCCCATTGGCCTCAGACCGAGTGAACGGCCGGCATCGTCCATGGAGGGCTTGATCTTGGCAAGACCGGACTCGACTGCCTGGATGGAGACCGAGAGGAAACGTACCGTGTAGGCGAAGATCAGGGCCACGAGCGTGCCGGAGAGCAACAGGCCTGTCGAGATACCGAAAGTGTCGCGCATCCAGCCATCGATCGTGTTGTCGAGCCACGCGAACGGAATCAGCACGCCGACGGCGATTACCGTGCCGGGCACGGCATAGCCCATGGCAGCTGCACGCACGCTGCCCTCGATCAGTGGCGTTGAGCGCAGTCGCTTGCCATATGCCAGCAGCAGCGCGAGTAGGACCGCAACCAAAGCCGCAATGGCTGCCAGCATGAGACTGTGCCATGTCAGCGTGAAGAAAGACCAGCTGATCGTCTCTTCTGCCGTGGTGAAGGTCCATGTCAGCAGTTGCAGGGCCGGCAGCAGAAAACCCAGCAGTACCGGCAGAAAGCAGGCAGCAAAAGCCAGGTATTTCGTGACACCCTGCAGTGGATAGCGACGGATCTCCGAGTATTTGTTGCTGGTGTGATGAAAACGTGCACGCCTTCGGGACCAGCGTTCGAGAATGATCAGCACGAAGACGAAACCGAGCAGCATGGCCGACAGCTGTGCAGCAGAGGCGCTGTCGCCCATTCCGAACCAGGTCCGGAAGATGCCGGTCGTGAAGGTGCTGACACCGAAGTACTGCACGGTGCCATAGTCAGCCAGTGTTTCCATGAGTGCCAGCGAAAGGCCTGTGACAATCGCAGGACGCGCCAGTGGCAATGCAACGCGAAAAAAGCTTGTTACTGGCGAGTTACCAAGCGTGCGGCTGACCTCCAGCACGCAAACAGACTGCTCCAGGAATGCCGAACGTGCAAGCATATAGACGTAGGGATACAGCACCAGCGACAGCATCAGCATCGCCCCCCCGATGGAGCGTACCTCCGGGAACCAGTAATCACCATAGCCCCAGCCGAACCAGCCTCTTAATGCAGACTGCACAGGTCCCTCGAAGTCGAGCATCCCCGTGTAGGTATAGGCAATGATATAGGCCGGGATTGCCAGCGGCAGGAGCAATGTCCAGGTGAAGAGCTTTCGGCCCGGAAACTCGCACATACTTGTCAGCCAGGCCGTCGTGACCCCGATCGAGAGCACGCCGGCTGACACCCCGATCAGTAACAGCAGGGAGTTGGTGACATAGTCGGCCAGCAGGTTTTCGGCCAGGTGATGCCAGTTATCGTTGACAGGCTGGAGAACAAAGGAGGCGATAACGAGTACAGGCACTGCCATGAGCAGGGCCACGCCTAGTATCGACATGTCCCAGAAAAATGGCCGCGGCAGCTTGATGCTGCCGCGCGCTGGCGATTTACCTGCGATGGAGGCCATGGAGTATCGCGAAGTGTTGAAAACGGCCGATTATATCGGCATCGACCGTTTTTTTCGCCGGCTTACTTCCACCCGGCCCTGTCCATCAGGCGAACTGCATCACCGTTGAGTTCACCGAGTTTCGAGAGATTGAGCGTGTCTGCCTTGAATTCACCCCAGGACTTCAGAATATCGCCCCAGGCGACTCCGGCACGCACCGGGTACTCATGATTCACCTCGGCATACCATTTCTGGGCATTTTCACTGACAAGGTACTCCATGAGTTTCATTGCATTGTCAGAGTTTCTTGCCGCAGCCGTCATGCCGATACCACTGACATTGACATGTGTTCCTCGACCCTGCTGATTCGGCCAGAACAGCCCCATCTTCTCTGCAGCGGCTTTTTGTTCCTCATCCTTGCCGGCCAGCATGGCACCTGCATAGTAAGTATTTGCTATCGCGATATCGCACTGCCCGGCTGCCGCAGCCTTGATTTGATCGCGATCACCACCTTTTGGCGGGCGCGCAAAGTTCGCAACAAATCCCCTCGCCCATGTCTCGGCCTGCTGTTCACCGTCATTCGCGATCATGGAGGCAACAAGCGACTGGTTATAGATGTTGTCCGAGGAGCGAATACAGATACGCCCTTTCCACTTTTCGCCGGCCAGATCCTCATAGGTTGAGAGTTCGGAGGGGTCGACCTTGTCCTTGACGTAGAAAATCGGTCGTGCCCGTTGTGAAAGCCCGAACCAGTAACCCTCGGGATCACGCAGATTATCGGGGATTGCGGTCTTGAGTGTCTCAGATGTGACCGACTGCAGTACACCGGCCTCCTTCGCGCGATGCAAGCGTCCTGCGTCAGTCGTGATCAGCAAATCCGCCGGTGTATTTCGGCCTTCTGTCTCGAGACGTTTGAGCAACGCATCAGCCTTGCCGGTAACCAGGTTCACCTTGATACCTGTCTCCTCGGTGAAACTGTCTAGCAGTGGCTTGATGAGCTGCTCCTTGCGTGCAGAGTAGAGATTGACTTCACCTGAGGCGCTTGCGAGCAGAGGGGTCAGCACAAGCGCTACAGCTGTGAGCACCGGGATCAATCGTTTCATGGTTGTCTCCGAAATAGCGTGAAGAAGATGGAAAGGGATATTACTCATAATGCGAATCATTATCAATTACATTTGCATAAAAAGATTTTTTCTGCGTATCACGGAAATTTCGGGGTACATTGCCAGGATCAGAAATCGTGAGGAAATGCCGAATGAAATCAACCGCCATCGCAATCCTGCTCCTGCTGGGTCTTGCCTCGCAGACTGCATATGCCGAGGATCTGATCAATGTCAGGCAAATCTCGGCCGAACTTGCTTCAGATCTTGCCTGGGAGGCTGTCAGGGCTTGTCGCGAAAAGGGTTACCAGGTCAGCGCGGTCGTTGTGGATCGCAGTGCCTCGACCCAGGTCGTGATCCGGGACACCCTTGCGCCCCGTTTCACGATCCAGATTGCTGAAGAGAAAGCCAATGCCGTCATACTCTCAAAGGTCAGCTCATCGGAGTTTCGCAAAAACAGGGAAGATATCCGCATGGAGATGAATCACGTGGATGGCCTGCTGGTGCTTGAAGGAGGCCTGCCGATCACGGCATCGGGCAGCCTGGTGGGTGCAATCGGCGTCAGCGGCGCACCGGGCGGTGACAAGGACGCAGAGTGCGCTCTGGAAGCACTCGGGAAAATTGCCGAGCGGCTGGAGTTTGCCGAGTGATCGTCTCGTTATCGACGACAGAGAGAAAATCCTGAGAGCGGCGACTGGTTTGATCCGGCTGGCTACCCGCCCATACGCCGCCACCCGTGCATAAAAAAACCCGCCACCGTTTTCGCGATGGCGGGTTCTGAAAGGACCTGAGAGTCTTACTCTTTCTTTCCTGCCTTGTCTGCCTCGACACTCGCGAGGCCCGCAGTGAAGCCTTTCAGCGAGACGGGAGCAGCGACACCCTTGCCCTGCGGATTCCCGAAGGTCACGGTCATCTGGCTGCCCTGTTTCATGCGGCTGACGAAGTCCTCGTCAAGCTGAACCCCGGCCTGGCAACCGGATGGCAGGCAGGTGTTGATCGGCAGGCGGCCAACCTTGCCCTTGCCATCGATCTGAAGCTCGATGCCCGGTGGCAGAAAAATACCGAGGGGCAACGTGATGACAGCTACAGGCTGGTCCTTGTCAGGAACATAACCGACGGCAATTTTCATCATCGGCTGGTCCGAATCCTTGTCGATGAGTGTTTGCGAGATCTGGCAGATCTCGATCTGCTCACCCTTCTCACTGGTCACCATTTCGCACTCCTTGAACCAGTCGTCGAATTTTTCGACAGGACGGGTCAGGGCGGCAGCCTCTTCTGCGGCCGCAGCGGCAGTCTCCTCTGCAGGTTTTGAGGCTTCTGCTTCGGCCTGCTTCTCTTCAGCAGATAGAGTGAAGGAAGCCGAGGCCAGAATGAAGGCCGTGGCGCCGATGATCAGGTAATTTCGCATCTCTTTGTAGCTCCGTTAACGTGAATGTGGATACTTTGAAAGCCGGGCAGGTTCAAAGTTCATAACCATTGACAGATAAAAGTTTCAGGATTCTATCACTGCTTGAGTGCAGAAACGATTTTCCCCATGCGCTCCTGGAAGGTCTGCGTCTGTGCATGTGGCATGGCACCGGTGCGACAGGCCTCCTCAAGCAAGGCGATCGCCCTTTCCCGGGGACTGACGTCCAGACCACCGGTCATGGCATCAGACAGATGCTCAAGTTGCCACTGGCGGCGCTCGTCGGCATAGGCCTCCGGGGTATCAAGCTCAAGCAGCACTTCCATCTCGAGACAGAGGCGATTCCTGCGATCAAGATTGTTTTCATGCGCATCACAGAGTCCGCTGTCACCCTTTGCTATCTTCTCCTGCCGATCGGCAAAGAGTGCAAGCAAGTCCTCGCCAGGCGTGACGCTCTCGCCCTTGCAGGCGGCATGCTCCAGCGCATCGAGTCGTGCGGACTGTTCGACAAGCGTATCAATATAGGCATTGGCAACCTCGACCCTTGCTGCCTCCTCGGCCTTGTCGAAGGCCTTCAGCGCCCTGTTCCAGGCCTCGTTGATCTCGCGAAAACGCGATTTCGGCATCTGGCCGATGTCATTCCATTCCGCAACCAGGCGGTCACGCTCCTCAGCCGCATTCTGGCGCTGTGTCGCGGGCAGTTCGACAAGTTTCACCAGCGCATCAACCAGTGCCTGTTTCCTGTCGGCATTCTCGCCGAGCTCACGGTTCACTTCGGCATTCTGTGCACTGCGTCGCTCGAAGACTGCATCACAGGCAGCGCGAAACTCCTTCCACAGGCGCTGCTCGATGGCACGCGAAGCAGTAACCAGCGGCTTCCACTTCTGTTGCGCGGCGAGGGTCTCGGTGATTGCAACCTGCAGGTCCGGTTCACTGGCAAGTCGCTGTACCTGCTTGATGAGGCGCTCGCGGCGCAGTTTTTCACTGTCTCGAATCCCGCCGAGTTTCTCTTCGTACCTGTTGATACAGCCGAGAAAGCGCTGGTTGAGATTCGCCCATGACTGCTTGTCGACACCGCCGAGCTTGCGCCACTGTTCGCGCAGCTCACGGACGCGGGCATCGATCGCCGGCCAGTCGGGCTCACTCCAGTCGAGTGCCGAATACTCCTGCTCGATGCTGTCACAAAAGGCGCTGCGTTCTGTCGCAGCCTCCTCACGTGCCTGTTGCTGTGCCTCCCGGTGTGCAACCACAGGCGCAAAGGCCTCGTCCGCGGCCGCGTTGAAACGCTGCAACAGCGCTTCAGTCGGCACACCACCCTTGCGATCGACATCCCGCCACTGGTTGCGCAGGTGCCGAACCTGCCTGGTACGCTCATTGATGGAAAGGTCGGCCGTAGCCAGCAATTGCATGGCGGTGATGAGATCCTCACGCACCGTATTGCTGCCGAACCGCTGCCAGTCACGCAGCTCGGAGAGACGTCCGAGAAGACGGTTCCAGTGTGATTGCGTTTTCCTGAGCTTGTGTGGCGCTATCTGTCGCAGTTCGTCGTGGCACTTGCGCGCCATGCCCATGGCGCTGTTTGCAGCAGCGAGCTTGCCATCGTCGAGTGCCTTTTCCAGCTGCTCGAGATGCCGGTCGAACCCGATCTCCAGCTCATCTGCATGCTCGGCACTCTTTGCAATGTTCGAACGGGCCTGCTGCATGAACTGCCTGAAACTGCGCTCCAGACCGGCTTCCGGTTTACCCGGCAAGTCACGCCAGCGCTGCTCGATTTTTTTGAGGAAATCTTCCCGGGGTGGTTGTTCTGATGTAGCAGCCAGCTCGATCTCGCTGATGATGGCGAGCTGCCGCGCATGCTGCCTGCGATGCCGGTCAACTTCTTCCCTGCGCTGCTGCAATCGGCCCAGTGTCTCCACGAGCTCCGTTTCGAGCGCCCCGTTGAGTTCTCCATAGTCGTCCCGAAGCTGCTGCCAGCTGTTACGCAGCAGTGATGCGATTTTTTCGACACCATCGAGATCGTAGGAGGGCGTGCCGGCATTCTGTTCCAGATCCTGAAGCAGTTTTCGCGCCTGGTCACAGACATCACGCTGGCGCCCCAGCGACTCCTGTGCCTCAAGCGCCTGCTGTATGGAATGGCGAGCTTTTTCAAGCGCCTGCCGGAAGCGCTGGTCAAGCGCCTCCTCTGCACCCTGTTGCAGTGCTTTCCATTCCGATTGCAATCGCAGGATCGCGGTCTGGTCTGGCTGCTGCAGGCCTGCATATGCCTCCATCTGCTCGACAGCCTTGCGCTGTCTCGCAGGGCGTTCCTGCTGCTCGCGCAGATCATCGGCCATCTCGCGTGCCATGCGCGCAATGCGCTTGTCCTTGCCACGCGCTTCTTTCGCGAGTCGCTCCAGTGTCGGCAGCCGGTCGATGGCTTTCAGCGCCTCGAGCCTGATGTCCGCATCGCTGTCCTTGAGCGCAATCCCGGCCAGCAATGCAGGTTTGTCGAGCATCGTCAATGCCAGCCGGCGTACCTGACGTGAACCCGAGTGCTGCACCAGATATTCAGCCATCTCGGGATCCTGTCTCTTGTTCAGTATGGTGGCTGCCTCTTCCTCGCTGACATGGCCGTCCTCGCCCGCCAGCAATTGCCAGACCTTGCGTTTCGCGGCCAGGCGCACGGATTCATCCCGGTCTGTGGAAGAGAGTTCAAGCAGGGTGTCAAGGCGGTCCAGACGCCGGACCGCAAGCCGGCGAATTCCGGCATCTGTGTCCCTGAATGCAACCTGTTCAAGGTCAGGATCATTCGCATCCAGCTGGCTGACGGCTTCAGCACGAATCGCCGGGTTGCGGTGACGCCATCTCGGCGGAAATAACTTGCGCCACATGATATATCGAGTGTCTTGGTCCTTCAGTGAAGGCTCGAAGTAGACTGCCTCGGCGATTGGATGTCAAGGCAGCCGATCAGGAAAAGCCTTTTTCAACTGAACAGCAGCAGCAGGTTATTCAGATACTGCCTGCCCGCCGGAGTCGGGCGAATGATGCCTGCGTCTTCCTCGATCAGGCCCTGATTGCGTGCCAGCGCCAGTCGCTGGCCGATTGCAGCCAGAGCAAGTCCGGTGCGATGTTCGAACCAGGCCGCCGGTACACCCTCGTTGAGCCGCAGCGTATTGAGCATGAACTCCATGAGCAGATCATCATCCTGCAACCGATGCTCCCCCGACAGTGCATTGCCAGCCAATGCTGTTTCCATGTAGCGACGGGGATGGCGCTGCTTGCGACGACGCACAACGCCCTCTCCAGGCACCGTCAGCTTGCCATGTGCGCCGGCACCGATACCGATGTAATCACCAAACTGCCAGTAGTTCAGGTTGTGCCGACATCTGCGATCATGACTGGCATAAGCCGATACCTCGTACTGGGCATAACCCTCGCCGGCAAGCAGCGGTATGCCGGTCTCTGCAATCTCACCGAGCATGTCATCGTCCGGAATGGCTGGCGGTGGCGTCGCATGGAATGCCGTGTTTGGCTCGAGCGTCAACTGGTACCAGGAGAGATGTTCCGGGCGGAGAGCAATCG
>JARRMW010000038.1:0-14465 GCA_037385685.1 Gammaproteobacteria bacterium | reverse complement strand
GCGAGGTTGAGGCGCATGCGCCAGCCTCCTGAAAAGCTGTTGACCGGGCGCTGCTGTGCAGTGCTCGTGAATCCAAGGCCATGCAACAGCCTGCCGGCGCGCGATTCGGCGCGGTAGCCGTCGATTGCCTCGAGTGTCGCGTGTAATTCGGCCTGGCGGTTGCCATCAGCAGATGTGGCGATGGCCTGTTGCAGCTCGCGCAGTTCTGCATCGCCATCGAGGACGAAGTCGAGTGCACTCCTGTCGCTGGATGGCGTCTCCTGGGCAACATGAGCGATGACCCAGCGCTCCGGCAGGCTGATGGTGCCGGCGTCGACCTCGAGTTGCCCGAGCATCAGCGCGAAAAGACTCGATTTGCCGGTGCCGTTGCGCCCGGTCAGGCCGACTTTCTGGCCGGGATGGATAGTGAGCGATGAATCAGCAAAGAGCCTCTTGCTGCCCCGCAGCAGTGTAACGGCCTCGAAGCGGATCATCAGCGAGAGAGGATGCCGAGCGGGTCATCGGGATTCACACCTTCCATGAATGGCAGGTTTCGTTGCGAGTTGGTCAGCTGGTACATGAGCCCGAGCCAGTTGCTGACAAGGGCCTTGGCCGTATCTCGCCAGGTGATGTCGAGCAGTGGCGGCAACAGCCCTGTCACAGCGTTCGCGATACTCGATGAGGATTGCCTGTACCTGCCTGTCGAAGTAATTGTCCGGAAACGGCGGGTAGTCGATCCGCTCGCCATTGTAGTAGCGCCCGACTTCGCGCTTGTACTCCTTGAGCAGGCTGTTGATGTCATATTCCGGGTGACCCTGGAAGAAGACCTGGCGAAAGCCGTCCGGGCTGACGGCAAGGTGCACGCCCGCGACGTCGCTCTCGGCCAGTACACACAGACCCGCTTCCTCGAGTTGCTGGCGATCAATCTGGTTGAAGCGCGAGTGGGGTACATCGAAGCGGGTGTCGCTGTTGCTGACGAGCGGGTGATCGGGACGTGTCACCTTGTGCTCGAAAACACCCCAGCGCTTGAAGCCGAGGTTGTAGCGATGAATGCCGTACTGGTGTTGCAGGACGGCGTGCGTCGCAAGGCAGGAGCAGAGCGTCGAGGTGACATTCTCGTATGCCCACGCGATGACCTCGCCAAGCGGTTCCCAGAAAGCTTCCTGGTTGAGATCCGGATGGGTCACGTTGGCCCCCGTGATGATCAGCGCGTCGAGCCCGTCACGGCGAATTTCGTCGAATGTCTCGTAATAGTCGGCGATGTGCTGGCGTGCCTTGTCACTGCGTGGCAGCGCATCGAGCGTGAAAGGGTGCATGTGGAACTGCGCAATCAGGTTCGAGCGTCCCACGAGACGGAAGAACTGGCGTTCCGTTGCGGCAAGTGCCGCGTCGGGCATCATGTTGAGCAGGCCGATATGCAGTTCACGGATATCCTGGTGGCTCGCGCGATCACAGGAGAGAACCTCGTGGCCCTCCTCCTCGAGACGTGTGAATGTCGGCAGGTTGGTGTGGGCAACGAGTGGCATCAGTCTTCTCCCCTGGCGATGGCGTCCGTGACCAGGTCGAGGAGATCCTGCTCATTCTTCAGCTGCATGACCTCGGCACTGCTGATGCTGTAACCGTACTTCCCGGCGATGGTTTCGTAGCGGGGAATGCGGTCGCGGAAGAGCCGCGGGAAAACCCAGCGCGTGAAATTGTCGGGATCGATACAGGCGACATAGTCATTGCCGAACTCCGCACGGTAGGCATCGAGCGCTTTCTGCAGGAATTCCGGGCGGTAGTAGAGCGGCTTGGGATCGCTCTTCGCGCGCTCGATGAGGCGCTCCTCGTCCTCCTTCGTGGCGCGGATGTAGAGGACCAGCGTCTCCTTTGCGAGTGTCTCCATGACCTGCGGCTCGTCGAGTTCACACAGGCTGCCGCCGGCATCGTTGATGAAATGGTTGTACCCGTAGATCTCCTTTGCCTTGCCAATGAAATTGGGGACATCGAGCATCGCACGCACCTCGGCGTCATGATGCAGTTGCTGCCTGCGCTGGAATTCGCCGAGACCGATGCCTCCCCGGTTCGGGTTGCCAACCTTGCCAAGGAACGAGGAGAGCGGGTGCAGGTTGTGAAAACTGATGTTGTTGCTGATGAAGATCGAGTCACTGCGCAGCAGATCTCGCAGGAAGGGCACCTGCATCATCTGCAGCTTGATGTTGTCGCGGATCGCCTCGTCAAGGTAGTGGCTGCCAATCCGGTAGTCGCCGGAATAGTGGTACCATCTGCTGCGTGGCAGCAGCGACGACAGTCGTGTCTTGCCGACGCCGGACATCCCGAGGAGGGTGATCCTTTTTGTCTCCCAGGCACGAAAGGCCTGCGGGGTCATGCGCACGTTCAATCTCCGCGATAACAGAATGATCCGGCCATTCTATCCGTTTAGCGGGCCGCGCGGGAACCGCCAATCACGAGTGGACAACCGATGAAAAGAAGGCTGCCATGGCTACTGTCGGCTCTTCTCCTGCTTTTCCTGTCGTGGAGCTGGTATACCGGCACGCTTGCCGTTCAGCCCCGGCAGCTCGATAACGGCGCCGCCTGGATGTCTGTCGCGTGCTGGTTCGAGGTGCCTGCCGGCAAGCGCGTGGAGTGCGGCCGGGTCATGACAGGCGACAGAACGAACGGCGGTCGACACAGCTTGCCGGTCGTGATCATCAGGAATTCCTGGCTGCGCAACGATCCCTCGCCCGTTGTCTTCATCCAGGGTGGACCGGGCGGAGCGGCGGGGCTCGACGCGCTGACCATGCCATGGTGGTTTGCGGATATCGAGACCTGGGACCTCGGGCGTGATTTCGTGCTCTACGACCAGCGCGGTACCGGCCTTGCAACACCTTCCCTTCGCTGCCCCGAGGTGCTGTCCGGCATTCGGCGTGACCTGCAGCTGGCACTGGATCTCAACGAGGAAAACGAGCGTTACAACGGCTACCTCCAAGCCTGCCATGCTCGCCTGCATGAGAGCAGGCAGCGGCTCGATGATTACAGCACGGCGCTCAACAGTGATGACCTGGCCGATATCATCAATCTCGTAGAGCCTGGATCCTGGACGCTCTTCGGTGCCTCCTACGGAACCCGCATCGCACTCGAGACAGAGCGACGTCACCCGCAGCTCGTACGCGACCTGCTGCTGGACTCTGTCTACCCGCACGACAAGGACGGATTCCTGAGCTGGCCCATGGTTCTCGGGCGGTCTGTCGATCGCGTGCTCGAGAGCCGTGGACGCCCGGATCTCAAGCCCCGGCTGGCAACACTCATGAAGCAGTTCAGCGAGGAGCCTGTGCAACTGGAAACCGGGGATTACACCAGTGGTGGAACGATCAAGCCGGTTCTGACAGGAAGCCGGCTTTTCATGATGCTGTTTGCAGCAACCTACAGCGCGGACATGGCCCGCAACATCGTGCCCGTCATCGAGGAACTCTCCGCGGGCCAGACCGGCAGCCGGATGCTTGCCGGGCTGGTCTCCTTCGCAATCGAACTCGAGCTGGACGAGAGTTTCAGCGAGCCGGTATTCCAGTCGATCTCGTGCCGGGAAGATCAGACAGAGCAGATGCGAGCCTACAGGATGCAGGCGGAGCGCTTTGCAGGTGACAATGCTGTTCTGCGCGATATGCTGGTGCGGCATACACAGGCAGATGCCTGCAGTTTCTGGAAGTCGGGCAGTGTCCCGGCCGGGTTCAGCGAGCCTGTTGTGACGGAAAAGCCCGTACTGCTGCTTGCAGGTGAACTCGATGCCGTCACGCCTGTCCAGTGGGCGCGAGAAATGCAAGGCTACCTGCCTGCAAGCAGGCTGCTGATCGTGCCGGGCGGAGGGCATGGCGTGAGCATGACCGATGCCTGCACCATGATCATCGCGCGCACTTTTTTCGAGGAGCCGGGTGCGGCGCTGCCGCTGCATTGCAAGGGCGATGGCCGGGATCCGGCTTGATTTGCTCCTGCGATGCCCCGATATCACCCGGACGCGCTGCGGACAAGCCCTGCATGTCTGCTATAGTCTGCCCCGAAACCCATGAAAAAACAGAGATATTCCTGAATGCACTCCCTTTTCGACCTCAACTGGTGGCAACTGCTGCTGGTCACACTTGGCCTGACGCATATCACGATTGCGTCGGTCACGATTTTTCTTCACCGTGCGCAGGCGCACCGTGCTGTTGATCTCGGCCCCGTCCCGTCGCACTTTTTCCGTTTCTGGCTCTGGCTGACGACAGGCATGGTGACGCGTGAATGGGTTGCCGTGCACCGCAAGCATCATGCGAAGTGCGAAACCGAAGAGGATCCGCACAGCCCGCAGGTGGAAGGTCTGAGCAAGGTGCTCTGGAAAGGGGCGTGGCTCTATCGCAAGGCATCACAGGACAGCGAGACGCTGGAGAAGTACGGACGTGGAACGCCTGACGACTGGCTTGAACGCAACATCTATGCGCGCATGCCATGGCTCGGTGTCAGCAGCATGCTGCTGATCGATCTTCTCCTGTTTGGCCTGCCGGGCCTGCTGGTCTGGGGCGTTCAAATGCTCTGGATCCCGTTCTGGGCTGCCGGCGTCATCAATGGCCTTGCGCACTTCTGGGGCTATCGCAACTGGAACACCACTGATGCCTCGACCAACATTGCCCCCTGGGGGATCCTGATCGGCGGGGAGGAGTTGCACAACAACCACCATGCCTTCGCCTCTTCGGCACGCCTCTCCAGCAGGTGGTACGAATTCGATATCGGCTGGGCCTATATCCGGCTGCTCGAGATCCTGCGCATGGCGAAAGTTCGCAAGGTTGCGCCAAGGATCAGGGTGGTTCCCGAGAAAATGACTGTCGACCTGGATACTGTCACTGCTGTGCTTGGCAACCGTCTTCAGGTGCTGTCGAATTTCGCGCGCCAGGTAGTGCGACCCGTTCTCAAGGCCGAGCTTTGCCATTCCGAGTCGTCCTGCCGCAAGAAATACCGCACCGCGCGCAAGCTGCTCTCGAATCCGGCAGCTCTCGATTCCGCGGCGCGAGAGAAGCTGCAGCGTATACTCCAGGAGAGCCAGGCGCTGGCAACGGTCTACCAGTACCAGCAACGACTGAGTCAGCTGTGGGAACGCACCGCTGCCTCCCAGGAGGCGCGACTCGAGTCCCTGCAGGAATGGATCAGGCAGGCCGAAGCGACTGGCGTTGACGCACTCGAGCACTTTGCGCAACAACTTCGGGGATATACCGTCAAAACGCGATGACGCGTGTTCTCGGCTGGCTGCTGCCGCTGCTCTTCCTGGCACTGCTCTTCAGTGGATGGAAGACCTGGCAGCAAGCCGATGCCTACGAGCGTGAAACCCTGGCCATCATCCAGCAGCTCGAGGCCGAGACCCGGCTCGAAAATGCCGGCAAACAGCTGCTGGAAATCATCAGCCTCGGTTACTACGATGACTATTCCCGCCAGGTGGCGGACCTGGCCCGGCACAAGGAATTGCAGCAGGCCTATCGCGACTCCGTCCATATCATGACGGGTGTCTTTCTCTCGATCGCCTTTCTGCTGCTCGTGCTCTCCAGGGCTGTGCGGCAGCGCTGGCTCGATGTGGCCTACATGATGCTCGCGATTGCACTCGTTGCACTGGTTGTCGGTCTTGCGACTCCGATTCTCTCGCTCCAGGCAAGTCGTGAGTTGCCTGTCCTCGGCGAGACCGTGTTCCAGTTCCAGTCCAAGGGCATCCTGACAACCATTGGTGCTCTTGGGGAGCAGGGCAACCTCTGGCTGGCTGTGATCCTCTTTCTGTTCAGTGTGATGATTCCGGTGGTCAAGACACTCGTGGCCGCGCTGACCTTTTTCTCGTCCACGCGTCCCTCGATTGAACGGGCTTTTCACATCAGTCACCATCTCGGGAAATGGTCGATGGCAGACGTGTTCGTGGTGGCGATCCTGGTCGCTTTTTTTGCCAATAGCGGGGAGAACAGCCTTACCCGCGCCGAGGTTCAGGCCGGCCTCTGGTTTTTCGCGGTTTACGTGATTCTGTCGCTATTGGCGACGCAGTTGATTACCCGGCTGCTCGGGAGCAGGCGTCAGATAGCGACGTAGGTCCAGCCTTCACGCAAGCGATCCACGACATACTGGACAGCAGAGGGTGCTACTTCCACCGCGTTGACGAGATCGGCATCGGCCCCTTCGTTGCGAAGACGGGTGATGGCATTGTTGCAGGCGATGAAGTCAAGTGATTCGCCGTATCGCACCTTCAGGTTGTTGATGCGTTCCTCGTAGGGGGTGATGCTTCGCCTGAAGAGATCAGTGCCGTCCGCGCTGGCGACAACGATGACGTTGATACCGCGGTTGCCGTAACTGTCCAGGTAGGCTTGTGCCTGGTCAAGCGTCTGCTTGAATTTCCCGCCCTCGTCACTCGAGACATAGAGCATGACGCGTCCGGGATCGGCATTCGCCTGGGTCAGGTGAAAGACGTCTGCAGACGGCTCGGAGAGGCTTGTGCCGGTTCCGGCCTGGTAGCCTCCGGCGAACACAGCGGCCAGAAGCATGACGCCGGCGGCGATGGCGCCACCACGGCCCAGCCAGTCCCCGGAGCTGCCAGTGGTGTAGCCTCTTTCATCCGAATAGGCGCTGCGTACCATCTCTTTCAGATGGTAGAGATCGGAAAGATCCTGTCGCAGCATGGCATCCTTTTCGACATCCGAAAGGATGCGTTCCCGCTCTTCTGTTCCCAGTTCCCTGTCGACTAGCGCATTGAGACCCAGGGTTTCCTTTTTGATCTGATCGTTCATCACTTCACTCGCTTGAGGTGCTGTTTTTGTATTCGCAGTTCTTCTTTAGATGAAATAAGCATCTCTTTTAATCCCTGGCGTGCGCGACTGATACGACTCATGACGGTACCGATAGGGATGTCGAGGGCTTCGGAAACCTCCTTGTAGGAGAGTTCCTGCAGGTCAACAAGCGTCAGCACCTGGCGCTGTCCCATCGGCAGCTGCGAAATCGCGTGCCTGACGCGCATGCTGACCTGGTACTGCTGCAGGCTCTGTTCGGGCGGTTGTTCGCCGTTGTCGAGGATCATGTTGTCAATGTCCACGGTCGGCCTGTTTTTCCTGAGATAGCCCAGCCAGCAGTTGTTGAGAATCCTGTAAAGCCACGCCTCGAGCCGGGCTTCGTCTTTCAGCTGGTCGAGTTTGTGCAGCGCCGTTAATGAGGTTTCCTGGACGAGATCGTCAGCAAGTGCCGGCTCGTTGCACCAGGAGAGCGCGACACGGTACATGGCCGTGCGCTGCTCGCAGATGCGCTTGCGCAACTGCCTGTGTTTGCTTGAAATAATGAGTTTTTTCATACTTCCTCCTCGGGTTTTAAAGCATAACTGCTGCCGATCGGAATCAAAACCATTTTTCTTTGGAATAAAATCAAAGGCCAGCGCATCTATTGCCAAACGGATCCGGTAACCGGATTCCGAAGGTACCTCAAAAGACGGTTTGCATTAAAAAATCCTGTATGGACAGTAGTACATTAAGGAAATGCGCCCGATTTCTGGCAGGTGATCAAACCGGCGGAACAACAACAATAACCGCCACACTTAACATGATAGCTCTACTAATGAAGTAGGAGGAAAACGTGAAAATGAAACTCTTGATGAGTGTTGTTACTGCCCTTTCACTGCTGTTCACCACTGCAGCAATTGCAGAGTCTTATGGCAAGCAGAAAGTCGTCTACCACATCAACTACGACAATCCCAAGAAGCAGGCAGGCGCCCTGCGTAATATCCAGAATCACATCAACGCTGTTGGTGCGGACAATCTGGACCTCAGGGTCGTGATGCACGGTAATGGTCTTTCACTGGTGACCTACCCCGATGCGCTCTCGCGTACCAAGCTGAATCAGGCCAACGCCAATGACGAGATGCAGACCAGGATCCTTGGCCTGAAGAATCAGGGCGTCAAGTTCAATGCCTGCGCCAATACGCTGAAAGGCAAGAAGCTCGACCGTGAAAACGATCTCTTCGATACAGCCGAGAGTGACATCGTCCCCAGTGGTGTTGCCGAGCTGGCGCACCTGCAGGGCCAGGGATTTACCTATATCAAGCCCTGATCCGGCTGGCATGAAATAAAAGTTCTACCGCGCTGTTTTCCGGCCGTCGTCAACGTATTAGCCGGAAACAGCAATATACCCTCGGTATGTTGGCCCCTGCTCTGCAGGGGCTTTTTTTCGTGTCTCAAAATTTATCGAGGCATCCGACAGGGCGTCAAAGAGCGTGCCCGCATACTCTTTTCTGGGCTAGAATAGTCGACTTGTTGATTAGTAATTGATTCTCATGTCCCGTACAGCGCAGGTAGAACGCAACACGCTGGAGACGCAGATCAGTGTCTCGGTCGATCTCGACGGCAGCGGAAAATCGGCCTTCAGCACAGGCGTGCCCTTCCTGGAGCACATGCTTGACCAGGTCGCACGTCATGGTCTGATCGATATCGACATCAAGGCCAGCGGCGATACACATATCGATGACCACCACACGGTCGAGGATATCGGCATCACGCTTGGCCAGGCCTTCGCGAAGGCTGCAGGTGACAAGAAAGGCATCTATCGCTACGGCCATGCCTATGTGCCGCTCGACGAGGCACTGTCGCGCGTTGTGATCGATTTCTCGGGCCGCCCGGGCCTGGGGTTTCATGTCGATTTTCCGCGTGCCCGTATCGGTGCCTTCGATGTGGATCTCTTCATCGAGTTCTTTCAGGGATTTGTTAACCACGCGGCGGTCACCCTGCATATCGATAATCTGCGTGGCCACAATGCACACCACATTGCGGAAACTGTCTTCAAGGCGTTCGGTCGCGCCTTGCGCATGGCGCTTGCGGCCGATCCGCGCATGGCGGGTGTTACCCCATCCACGAAGGGCTCACTCTGAGACATGGAAACCATTGTCGTTGTTGATTACAGCCTGGGGAACCTGCGCTCGGTCTCCAAGGCCGTGGAGCATGTCGCCCCTGGTGCGCGTGTGCTCGTGACAGACGATCCAGCACTGATCGAGGAAGCAGACCGGGTCGTCTTCCCCGGACAGGGGGCTGCGCGTGATTGCATGAAGGCCATCAACGACCACCATGTCGAGAAGGCCGTGCGCAACGCTGCTGCCACAAGGCCGTTTCTTGGCATCTGCATGGGGTTACAGGTCCTCATGCAGCACAGCCAGGAAAATCAGGGTACGAACCTGCTCGGGCTTTTCGAGGGTGATGTGCGGCGTTTTTCCGGCACGGCAATCGGTGATAACGGCTTGCCACTGAAGATTCCGCACATGGGCTGGAGCCGTGTCGACCAGGTTCGTGAGCACCCGCTCTGGGATGGCATCGAAAACGGCGCGCGTTTCTATTTCGTGCACAGCTATTTCGTAGTACCAGAGGACCGGTCCCTGGTTGCGGCAACAACGGATTATGGCGAAACCTTCACCTGTGCCATCGCGCACGAGAATCTTTTCGCGGTGCAGTTTCACCCGGAAAAGAGCGCCGATGCCGGCCTGCAACTGATCAAGAACTTTATCAACTGGAGACCCTGATGCTCCTGATTCCCGCCATAGACCTGAAAGACGGTAAATGCGTCCGGCTGCGCCAGGGACGCATGGAGGACGATACGGTTTTCTCGGATGACCCGGTTTCCATGGCTAAACGCTGGGTCGATGCCGGCGCACGCCGCCTGCATCTGGTCGATCTCAATGGAGCGTTCGAGGGTGTGCCTGTCAATGGCGAAGTCGTGCGTGCGATCACTGCAGCTTTTCCGGACATGCCGGTCCAGATTGGCGGCGGTATCCGTGATGCCGATACCATTCAGACCTATCTGGATGCCGGCGTCGAATACTGCATCATTGGCACGAAGGCACTGCGGGAACCGGCGTTCATCGTCGATGTCTGCAAGCAGTTCCCCGGGCATATCATCGTCGGTATCGATGCGAAGGATGGCATGGTCGCCGTCGAGGGGTGGGCCGAGGTTTCCGACATGCGAGCTGTCGACCTTGCGAAAAAGTTCGAGAATGCAGGGGTCAGCGCCATCGTCTACACCGACATTAGCCGCGACGGTATGATGCAGGGTGTCAATGCCGAGCAGACTGCCGCGCTGGCCGAGGCCATCTCGATACCCGTCATTGCCTCTGGTGGCATCACCAACCTCGATGACATCCACCGCCTGCTGGCAGTCGCCGATAGCGGCATCACCGGTGCTATCACGGGCCGTGCGATCTACGAGGGGACGCTCGATTTTGCCGAGGGGCAGAGGCTCGCGGATTCCTGATTACCATTTGGATGCGCGCGTCGGTGCGCACCCGATTTGAAAGCGGCGGGTGCGCCGCAGCACCCTTCTTTCTTTTGTTTGCCCAAAAGAAAGAAGGCAAAGAAAAAGGCACCCTGCTGACGCGGCCTCACGGCTACTCTGCGCTTCGCGTCCCTGACAGGCGCTCGCCAACTCGCTACGCTCAGACACGCCTCGCTTGCCTCCTGTCAGGGACTGCGATGCTCGACGCGTCAGAAGGGGGATACCCCCCGGTCTGTTCAACCTTTTTTGCATGCGCCGAGCTCATTCGGTGAAGAATTCGTTCCCTGAAATGTCTGAGATCGCCACACCTTGCTTCGCAAGATTCGCGAAGACAAGAAAAGAGAAAGCAGATGGGCCGGCCTCCAACTGCGACTTACGCGCAACCGAGCGGCGCAGGGCAAACAAGGAACCAAGAGGCCGTCTGTTTGAGCGCAGCGAGTTACGGCCTCGCCTGTTTGACCGAGTACGCGAGGGAACCCGAAGGGTTGTGCGTCGGCCGCTCCTCGCCATCCTGGCGTCGAGGCATTGGTGCATCCATGCACGGCAGAGCGAATGCTTTTGCTTACTTTTCGCGGAAGAAAAGTAAGGCGCGTGCGGGCCGCCGCCCGCGTCAAATTCAAATCATCGCGTAGCGATTCAATAAAAAAGCGGCCAAAAGGCCGCTTTCTGAACGCGATCTGAATGAAAAATGCTCAGAGCATTTCCAGATCTTCAGCAACTGCGTCGAGTCCCGCCTGGGCGCACATCTCGTCAGTTTCGCCGGACGGTGCACCGCTGACACCGATGCCCCCGTAGATGAAACCGCCAACATTGATCGGCACGCCGCCGGCACTCATGATGAGGTCATCGAAACGCCCGACTGCCGTATCTGCGCGGTCCTCGAGGGTCGAGGTTGCCGCATTGAAATTGGCCGCGGTGTAGGCCTTGCGCTTGCTGATTTCGATGGTCAGATGAGCTGCCAGCGTGTCGCGCAGCATGACCTGCGGGATGCCGTTGCGGTCGACAACGGTGACGCCGACATTGATACCCTCTTTCCGGCACGCCTCGACGGCAGCCATGGCCATCGCCTGGGTGGTCTCCATGGAGAGGCGCTTGATGTTGACGACCATGTCCTCTTCGGCCATGGCTGGTGACATGGTGAGTGTCAGAGCGAGTGCTGCTGCAAGTTTTTTCATTCTGTTTCCTCCACTGTCTATTCTTGATTTGTACACGACACGTCTAGCTTATACACTCCGAACGCAAATGCAATACACAGAGATTAAACGGTAATGGGCCTGGCCAAACGCATCATTCCCTGTCTTGACGTCGACAACGGCCGCGTCGTGAAGGGCGTGAAGTTCGTCGATATTCGTGATGCCGGCGATCCCGTCGAGGTCGCGCGGCGCTACAACGAGGAGGGTGCTGACGAGATCACCTTCCTCGATATCACGGCGAGTTCCGATGATCGCGAGACCATCGTGCACGTCGTCGAGGATGTCGCCAGCGAAGTCTTCATACCCCTGACGGTTGGCGGCGGCATCCGCACGGTCGAGGATATCCGCCGCATGCTCAATGCCGGTGCTGACAAGGTTGCGATCAATACCGCCGCGGTCTTCAATCCGGACTTTGTGCGCGAGGCGGCCGAGAGCTTTGGTTCGCAGGCCATTGTCGTGGCGATTGATGCCAAGCGTGTCAGCCAGGAGGGAGAACCTGATCGCTGGGAGATCTTTACCCATGGTGGACGTAAACCCACCGGCCTCGACGCCGTGGAATGGGCGAAAAAGATGGCGGACTATGGTGCCGGGGAGATCCTGCTGACAAGCATGGACAGGGACGGAACCAAAATCGGTTTCGACAATGCACTGACGCATGCTATCGCAGAGGCTGTGCCGATCCCGGTGATCGCCTCGGGCGGTGTCGGTAACCTCGACCATCTCGTAGAGGGTGTCAGGGAAGGGGGGGCCGACGCGGTCCTTGCTGCATCCATTTTCCATTTTGCGGAATACACGGTCGGTGAGGCCAAGGAGCACATGCGCAAGGCCGGGATCGAGGTGCGGCTGTGAACGATATCCTCCAGCAGCTCGAAAAGGTGCTCGAGGAGCGCAAGCAGGCCGATGCCGCCTCTTCCTATGTCGCAAGCTTGCACGCCAAGGGTCTCGAGAAAATCCTCAAGAAAGTCGGCGAGGAAGCGACAGAGACGGTCATTGCTGCAGTCGGCGGTGATCGCGAGCAGGTTGTTTACGAGACAGCCGATCTCTGGTTTCACATCATGGTGATGCTGTCGCATCTCGATATCAGCCATGTCGAGGTTCTGGCCGAACTGGAACGCCGTTTCGGTCTCTCCGGGCTCGAAGAAAAAGCCCAGCGCAAGGGCTGATACTGATATCATCCACAGGTTCTATTTCTATGATTCATTCCTATCAAGAGGTGATATGACATGGGTTTTGGCGGAATTAGCATTTGGTCCCTGATCCTGATCCTGGTGATCGTCCTGCTGCTGTTCGGCACCAAGCGACTCAAAAACGTGGGTTCCGACCTTGGTGGCGCAATCAAGGGGTTCCGCAAGGCGATGAAGGATGGGGTTGTCGAGAAAGACGAACCGGAGTCGCTCGAGAAGAAAGAACAGGACAATGTCATCGAAGGGGAGTCCACGCGCCAAAAGGACAAGGTCTGATCCGGCTTCTGACCAGCCATGTTTGACGTTGGTTTCTGGGAACTGCTGATTATCGGCCTGGTTGCCCTGCTGGTGATTGGCCCCGAACGCCTTCCAGGGCTCGCGCGCACAGCGGGTGCCTGGCTTGGTCGCGCCAAGCGTTTTGTCTCCGACGTGAAAACGGAAATCGACGAGGAGCTTCGTACGGAGGAGCTCAAGCGCATCATGAAGGAACAGAATCTCAGCAACCCCACGCACTCGATCCTCGAGGAAACGAAAAAGGAATTCAGCGAAATCCAGAAAGAGGTCGAGCAGGCCTTCCAGGAACGCGACCCCTCCGCCAACAAGCCAGACAACAAGAGCGACTGACCGCGAGCAGGTCTCACCACTTTCCATATGAGCGAGAGTATCGATAAGGAACAGCCCTTTATCGCGCACCTGATGGAGATGCGCGATCGTCTGCTGCGCATCGTGCTGGCTGTTGTCATCATCCTGGCGATCCTCTTTCCGTTCGCCAACGATATCTATGAATTCATTGCCAGGCCGCTCATGGAGAAGCTGCCGGGCGAAATGATCGCCACGGGCACGATCACGCCTTTTCTGACCCCGCTGAAACTCAGCCTGATCTCGTCGATCTTCCTCGCGATGCCCTTTATTCTCTACCAGTTCTGGGCTTTCATTGCGCCCGGGCTGTACCAGCACGAGCGCAGGATGGTCCTGCCACTGGTCGTCTCCAGCAGTCTGCTGTTCTACCTCGGTATGGCATTCGCCTTCTACGTGGTCTTTCCGCTGGTCTTCGCCTTCATTGTCTCGACGGCACCCGAAGGCGTCACGGTCATGACCGATATGGCCGATTATCTCGATTTCGTGCTGACGCTCTTCTTCGCATTCGGTGTCGCTTTCGAGATACCTATAGCAACCATCATCCTGCTCTGGACAGGTGTTGTGACCCGCGAGTCGCTGGCGAAGGGCAGGCCATACATCATCGTGGGCGCCTTTGTGATCGGCATGCTGCTCACGCCGCCCGACGTGATTTCACAGGTCCTGCTGGCATTGCCAATGTGGGTCCTGTTCGAGGCAGGATTGATCGCCTCGAGGTTCTTCATCAAAAAACGTGATGATGAAGATGCTGCCGAAGAGGAGGCAGAGCCGGCAGCAGAAACATCCTCCGCTTCAGCTGCATCCGCCGGGCAGGCTTCTGACACCCATGGTGCGGCTGTCGACTATCCGGATGACTATGTGGAGCCTACGGACGAGGAGATGGAGCAGGCACTCGACAGCCTCGACGAGGAGGATGAAGAAGAGAGCGAGAGTGAGTTGCCTGGTGATGAAACATCCACAGGTAACGAGGCGGATGAGGCCAGGGCTTATGAAGAGCGTTACCGTGAAGAATACGACGAGGATGAGGAAGGTTATTATGACAAGGAAGAGGATGAAGACGCTGATGCCATCATCGAGGAGCTCGTCGAATCGAAGCTGAACCGTATCATGTCCCTGCGCATGGAAGGCGAGGAGCAGGCTGCGCGCGCATTGCTCTACGAAGTGCTGTCCGAGGGTAACGAGGATCAGAAGCGCGTTGCCA
>JARRMW010000037.1:13976-15895 GCA_037385685.1 Gammaproteobacteria bacterium | reverse complement strand
TTCCTGGTGTTGGTAATGGGTGCGGTGGCGGCAGGTACAGACAATCTGACCCCGGTTATCTTCGTCTTTCTCATTTACCTGTTGCACACAACCGGCGAGCTTTGCCTGTCGCCTGTTGGATTGAGCGCCATGAACCGATTGGCACCGCCTCACATGGCAAGCCTGATCATGGGTACCTGGTTCTTCGCGTCGGCGACAGGAAACTTTGCTGCCGGACTGATAGCTGCCGCCGTTGGCGCGGAAGATGCGGGTCCTGACCGCGTACTGGAAGTCTACTCCTCCGTTGGCTGGTCTTCCGTTGCAGTAGGGGTGGGCGTGATTGCCATTTCTCCGCTAGTCAGGAAGCTGATGCATCTCGATACGCTGGCGGACGAACATGTTGATGACAGTCTTGTGGGGCAGAACGAACTTGGTGAGCCGCAGGCGGCTGGTATCCATCCGGAGACCAAGTCATAGTCGGATTTGAAACGGGATTTCGGCTACTGCGACCGGGATGGCAGACGCCGGGATTGCAGCATGATTTGCCAATCGAATATAGCCATTCAGGCTATGTCCACTTTGGGTTGCTGATTCAACCGGTCGACGCACCACATAAATTCTTTTCTATTTCCACCTTCGACGCGCGACGGGATCCGCCTGTTTGTAGAGCCAGGCCAACACGGCGTCAGTCGACGGTAATAATGATCTTGCCCCGTGCTCGGCCGCTCTCGGAATAGCGTATCGCCTTCGGCACGTCCTCGAGGTCGTACGTTCTGTCGACGACCGTCACCAGGCGATCGTCACTCATCATATCGGCCAGCGTTTGCATGTGCTGCTGGCTCATGCTCGCAAACAAGGTTGTGATTTCCTGGTCGGCAAACCAGCCTGCCACCATTGCCTGCAGCGGACGCTTGAACGGCGCGATCCAATTTCCCTTGGGTCCCCCGACAAGTACGAGCCTGCCACTTTTCTTAAGAATTCCGACATTGGTCGACGGCGTGTTGTTGCCTACCATATCCACGATCACGTCGTAGCGCGCATCCGCTTCAGTGTAGTTCTCCTTCTTGTAGTCGAAGACACGGTCAGCACCGATCGACTCAACCATGGCGACGTTGCGCGTACTGCAGACGCCGCTGACATTGGCACCCATGGCCTTGGCGATCTGGACGGCGAAGGTGCCAACGCCACCGGAGGCCCCGTTGATCAATACGTCCTGACCCGCCTCTAGTCCGCCCTTGTCCTCGAGCGCCTGCAGCGCCGTAGTGCCCGCAATGGCGACGCCGGCGGCCTGCTCGAAGCTGACGTTATCGGGCTTCTTCACAATGGCCCGATTCTCAGGGATCGTAACGTACTCGGCATAGGCGCCGTTGGCGCCACCGAAAACCTCGTCCCCCGGCACAAACTCCGTGACTTCGGTTCCGACGGCTTCGACCACGCCCGCGAAGTCGACGCCGGCTCGCGGGTCTTCCGGTGCGCCGATGCCAGCCATAAGGCGCAGGATATACGGCGAGCCACGCATGAAATGATAATCGAGCGGATTGACGCCGGCAGCTTTCACCCGGACAAGCACTTCATCCGGGCCGGGCACCGGTTTGTCGACGTCTTCATAGGTCAGGACGTCGGGAGATCCGTAACAGCGAGCACGAATTGCCATCATCCTCTCAGCGCCCGCGGCGATTGGCGGCGCGTCCGGGCACGATGCCGTATAGCTCATTGCGATCGCCAGTGCGCCAACTGCCAGCACAATCACGGACAAAAAGCCAAAGAGGATCTTCTTCCTGAGTTTCATAGCTAACCTCCGATGGGGGCGAGATCGTGCGGGCTGAATCGAGTTGTCGTAATTGAAGCCCTGGAGCCCCTACCGCGGCTAATCAGAGCGACCGGTCCGGACCAGAAGCGGCCGTACCAGCAAATTGGTTATAAAATTCAGTCGCCTTTTT
>JARRMW010000037.1:0-13902 GCA_037385685.1 Gammaproteobacteria bacterium | reverse complement strand
CAAAGTTGTCCATGGCTGCCCCGATCCCCACGCCAATTGCCACACCAATCGCTATTCCGGCGCCAACTGTATTCAATCTTATCGTCTCATTTGGGACATCTAGCGCCGTCGAGTTTATCACTTATCGACCGGCCGCTATGCGCATCATAGCGGCTGCAAACGGTGCTTCCTGGCAAACTTTGGCGCGCGGACACAAGCGGACACTCGCGGCTCGCAAGAGCCGGTCAGTGTTTGCCGCTGGCCACTTGCGGAGATTCGCCCCAGCTGTTTCTCAGCTCTGACAACGCCGCCGTAAACTGATCCGGTTGCTCGAAGTGCGGGAACTGCGCAGAATCTTCGAGCTCATACCACGCCTTCAGCGGTGCATCGATTCGATCAAAGTACTCTCTGGCTAGCTGCGTAGGCGTAACCATGTCTTGGCGACCCATGATCAGTGCCACGGGGACATTGAATTGCCACTCACTTGTCGGCAAATCACGAGGCATGTCGTACTTCATGTGCCGTGAAGAGAACGACGACCCCTTCGCAATGTTGAGACTGTCGAACAGGCTGTACTCAGAGGCCATCAAGCCGGACAACAGTAGCGGGGCGAAGGACGTCTCTCCGTATAATTCGCTGCCACCCTTAAACCGCAGGTATTCCTGATTAGAGGCGTCGATCGCAGCGCCCGGTTCGAGCCCGAGTTCTTCGCGACGATCCTCGAGGAACTGCTTTTGGACTGAAAGAACAGGTCCGGTCGGACTATCGTTGGTCACCTGGCCTGGTCCGACGAAGGCGCACACTTTGTCTTCGTGGCGGCGCGCGTAAAGAACTCCGAGATAGGAGCCGTGGGAATGACCAACGAACCATAGTCCGTCGATACTGAATTTGTCGCGGCGGAGATCGACAACAACATCCATATCGTTCAGGAGCCCGCTGGTGCTGAGCTGATCCGCTCCAGGTAACACGTATTGCGATGTCGACGATACGGATTCGCCTCCGGCCCTCTGCGATACCTCATTAAGAATCGACCCGTTTTTGTCGCGGTATCATACGTCGGAGCCGTCCGGCAGCCAATCAGATGCAGCGCCGCATCGAGATGCCTCCCAAGTACAGATCAGATTCGTGGTTGGGCGGACTGGTGCGCTTGTTCCAATAAGGCAAATCCGAAGCCGCAGAAGTTGACTCAGTCGCTGACTCTTGAGCCAATACTCGCAATTTCAATGCCAGTGCGAATGCCTACGTCCTCATATTCAATCGTGCTGGGCAGCCAGGAATATTCTATAGATGCCCGCCTGTCGAGACGCGTCCATGACCTGCACCAGTGTCTTGTTCGCCGAATGTCTGTCCACTTTGATGACCACGGTTGCGGCGGGATTCTCAGCAACCATTCTTTTTATGTTCGCCCTTATAGCCTGCGGGTCGATTGGCCGTTCACCTATCCAGATCAGATTGTCTTCTTCAATCGAGATCAGAATGTTCTCAGCAGTGGCAGGAGAAACGAGCGACGCAGCCGATTGATTCACATCCAGTCCATCTTCTTTTATGAATGAGGCCACGACCAAGAAGAAGATCAACATAATGAACACAACATCAAGCATTGGCGTCAGGTCGATGTCGGATTGCGTTTCCGGGGCGGCGCTATCAGTAACAGGGCTTCTCATCACATTACCCTCCAAGCCCCGCCTTGAGTGGTTGGTACACGAAAATGCAAGATACCTTGAACTACAAGGTAAAGCTAGTATACCCGGTTATTTCAGGTGATACCATTTCCGCTTGGCTGGAATTCCGAGGCTGCTTTCCTACAGACCCGCCGTTCATTCAGGTTCCTGACGATCGCCGCGTCTCAACCAGTAGCAGTTGTTCGGATCATTGCATCTTTGTGGCCGCTTTCGAGGGTGCAGCGATCACCGGAAGGTCGCCTGAGTATCGCCAGAAGCGGATAGATCCTACGGAGACGCCACCTCACCACCGCTGTCTTCTATGTAGCCCTCGGGAGTATTTCTTCGTTCCATAAATGCATCGAGCTCTCTGGAAAGCTCGGATGCATCGGAGCTGTCTTCACTGGGTTGCAATTCTTCGTACACACTCTGGCTAAGCTTGTTGTAGTCCTCAAATCTCTGCTCGCAGCTTGAGGTACTTTTCCCGGGAAAATTCTTCAGAAAATCAACACAGTTGTTGACGTATTCAGACTTTGCATACCCCACTACCGCAGCCCGCGTGATGTCTTTGGCAACCTCCGAAGGAGGGGTAGGTGCGCAACCTGACAATAACGCACCGACCAACACTATCGGAACAGCAAAAACTTGTCCGTGGTCATGAAGGAACATAGTGCCGAACCCCTCGCGCTGCGCAACTCAATTGCCAACCGACTTTCGATTACGTGAATGGCCGGCAATGATCACAGGCTGAAAGTATAGCCTGAAACCCTGGCCGGTCGCTTCCGAATGCTTGGCGGTCACTCACGCTGGGCCTGGGCGACAGGCACAATGGGGACAGAAGCAGCCGCCGGGGCCGTAATCCTTTGGTCCGGAATATCGGGGCCAAACCATGCGGGCAAGACTGGCTGGTCAAATATGTCCTGCGGATAAGCGTCCTATTTCAGCCGAAACTTCAGCGTCGTTACGACACCCGCATGATCCGACGGCCAAAGGACGGATGCCGACTTTTCGTTGTCCCGATTGCCAACCACATCCGATTGGATGGGCAGCAAGTCACTGCCCTCTGGCAGACGCGAAAATGTGAGGTCGACACGCTCGTACAAACCGGATTCCAGATTTCGTAGATCTTCGTCCTGGCAGCAGGTAAAGCCGGGGTCGAATGGCCCCTGGCGAACCATCCACAGGTCGAGGTACCCAGCGTCGGTCATGATCCCGTAGGCGGGTCGTGGATCTAACAGGCCCGGCGAGGAATTCAGGTCGCCGATCACGGTGAGCGGTAATGGTGTACCAGACACCATGCCAATGAGCTCAAACGTCTGGAACAGCTGGACTGCATTTAGCGGGCTGGCAGGATCCTCCTCGCTGCCAACCTCCAGATGTGTATTTGCTACTCGATATGTTTGCTTACCGACCGTTACGTCCAGCGCCGCGAACCCACGCGTGAATTCGAAGCCCAGGGGAAGGGGGCCACCTACATCGATTGTGACCGGCAGGTTAATCGCGAAATTGGCGTTCATCGCATTGGCCGTCGCGAGATCCCCTCGTACAAGCAATACATCGCGGTCGGTAAGGCGCAGATCGACTGGAACACTTGTGAGATTGCAGAGTTCATCGAATGTCGCCATCGGAAATTCGATATCGGCATTCCAGGACGTGGCATCCTCAACGGCAACGTAGTCCAGACCTCTTGCAGCCAATGCATCCATAAGCAGCTGCAAGTAGTCGTAAACAACGACTTCTGCGTTGGGAAGGAACCGGAATGTCAGATCAGGCGGAGAGCCTTCCACGATAGTTGCGCCATCCGCCGGAAACTGGCTGCGGATCAGCGAAACTTCCTGTAGACCGATCACGTGCGGTCTTTGCCGCATGACGATGTCCGCGATTGCCTCAGCACGCTCCGGAAAATTCGATGCCTGCACGGTCTCGAAAATCTGGTTGACGCTCTGCAACGGGCCGCAAGGCGCACTCTCGAAAATGCGGAATACGTCTGCACCCACGTAGAGGTTTTGCGTCAGGACCTTGAGCTTGTATACGTCGGTCCCCTGGTCATCAGGTCCCGCCAAGGCACTGCTCGACAAGAAGCCTACTGCAATGAGCAAAAGAGATTGAATCCAAAGCGTTGATCGGCTGTTCATATTCTTGACTCCCCTAACGCGTTGATGGAATTGAAGCAACCCGGCGATCTTGGGTCCTTCGGGGAGTCATCCATGGCTTCTCGGAGGAAGCGAGGATCCGTGGCTTTGCGTCCCTGACTTTGGTCAGGTTTGCTTTTTCAGATGTAACGGCAATTAATTGCTGACACAAGATGTTGTGTCAATTCGGGGAAGTACCTAGATCGGATCAAACGTAGAACGAACCAGGTTTCTGTCCGCGATGGGACATCTTCAACCTTCCCACCAATCTTTGCTCCAGTTCTGCCGCCAGGTCATCGGCGATCTCCTGCATGTACGTTGCGATGTCCTCGCTTATGGCCGGGCCAGCTGTGGCAATTCGCATGCGGAAGATTACATTGCGGCGAATATCGCTCCAAGATTCGGCCTCGGGAGGCCGCGACAGAACAACGCGACGACGGGTTTCCTTACTCTTCGACGGCGCGCTTATACTTGTTTCATTTATTGCACGGCCGCGTTGTTGATTTCGTCAAGTAGATTGGGTGCGGCTGTTGCCTCGTCAGCTTCAGGGTAACGGGCAAGTAGATCGTCGAGAATACTTCGCGCATATTGTTCGTTGCGTTCTGCTCGCCACAAGTATTTAGCATGCTTGAGGCCGTCAGAAGCTGTTTGCTGGTTGATCATAACTACATGCCTATTGGCATTTCTCCAGTTACGTGGACACGCAGGGATTACTGCCGGAAGAGGCAGTAACACAAGGATGAGGATCTTCAACCGGCTACAGTGGTCGCTTGCTGCCGCGTTAACAAGCAGACGAATCACAAAACCCGCATCTGCGACGGTCTGCCATCGGTCAACAGGCGACGATTCCGGCAATTCCTGGTGACCGTCTCAGATCGGCCAGGAGCGAAACTCAGGGGCGTGGTCGCGCAAATTCCGTGAGATACTCGTACACCGCCTTGATCTCGCTTTCAGTGAAACGTGAATAGCGACCGCGAGCCACACCGCCCATTACTCTCAGTTCGCGATCTCCTATGGGCTTACCGGTCTTCATCAAAGTGGAGAACCCCTCGGCCGAGTAGGCGGCTACAATCCGTAGGTCTGGCGGCGGAGGGGCGTCCATCATTGGTTCAGTTTGGCCTTGAAGATCCATACCGTGGCACTCCGCACAGGTAGCACGCAGAATGGATCGAGCGAATGCGTGGTCTGGACCTAGGTCAGGCGGCGCCTTGTTTTTCATCTCTGCAACCTGTTGCGCAGAGTCTTTGAAGTCCCCGCTTGCAATATCTTCAGCGAGTTTCGGGCCTATGGTCGGATCGGGGTGTTGCACTCCTTCGACTGGCAGTGTTTTCAGATAACTGACGAGTGCAGCAAGATCATTTGGATCTAACTCCGAGAAAAGATACGAGGGCATATCCATTAGCGCGCGATCCGGGCGCTTTCCTTCGGCAATCATCACCGCCAGCTCGTGCTCCGAGAAAGCACCTGCGCTTTGGGTGAGATTTGCTGTCCACAGTACACCCCAATCGGGATCACTCCAGTCCTCCCCGGTGAGGTCGAGCTTGTGGCACCCAATGCAACCAAGCACCGCAGACAAGCGCTCGCCATGCTCATTCAGATCGGTCGAGACCACTTCAAAGCGGTGAGAAATAATCGGAGCGGACCGCACAACAGATTGTTCGGAGACTGATTCAGTTCGAGAGTTAGGCGCTTCATCGCCGCAGGCGGAAACTGCAAGCAGAAGTGGTATAGCCGCAAGCGTTCTCATCTTCAGCCCTTCGGAAAACACTTTGTATCTCCTCTTAACCAATGTGTTGTGTCGATCCATTGAAAGCGCAGTCAATGGGGGAAATCATAACGCAGCGTCATCGACTGACTGCTATCGTGGGAAAAGCGGCGGTCACTGTGAAGCCAGGGCGACCGTCGCAGTGCGGCCAGTCCCGAGATATCTAATTGTACTTGTAGGCCTCCATGCTTAGCTGTCACTTGGTCCGGTTACCCTTTCCAAGAACACTTTTCGATGAAACGTATGGTCAGCAAAACCTCGTCCCTTGAGAACAATTCCAATATGGTATCCGAGGCCGAAGCGACCAACGCTCCTCCACTGCCTTGATCGTCAAGAACTACGGTCAATACGCACTTTCTGTTCGCGCCGCGTCGTCGAGGCTCCGGGCGCTGGAGTTGCGGCATCTGTCGACTGCCGACGGGGACGAAAAGTCCGGGGTGCTCACGCGGGTCTGGCCGATCGGCCACACGGCGCTGTGGATTGCCATGCTGCTGACGGCGTATGTTCTTGTGTACTACTTTCAGGACAAGTTTCGCGACAAGAACCAGCAGGAAGATCTCAAGCCGACCAGGTCGGCATCTGGAAGACAATCAATACTGGGAAATCCCACATCGCGCATGCCTTGAACTATTGGCGTACGGTAAGAAGACTTGTGATTCATTCATGGTAACCTTCTGCTTCCAATGCAACATTGCACGGTCTGTTTCCACTTTCGGCACATTGGCACTCCCAGAGCGATGAAGAACTACTCGGCTGTTTCAATTCTCGGATTATTCTTGTTCACCGCGTCCTGCGCCGATCGTCAGGAACCAGTATCGGTACCACTGTCAGAACCAGAACCACACAGCGTTTCCGTCAGTCGGACCGAACCCGCTTTGATCATTTCCGGCGAGGGCGTCTACTGGCAGGTGGGTCAGGCCGCACCAGGCACAGGTGCGGCAACCTTCACTGTCGACACTGATACGGTGATAGCCGAGTGGCATGGCTTCGGCGGGACCTTCAACGAAAGGGGCTGGGCAGCGTTGGAGGCCCTGACTCTAGAAGACCGGAATGCGGTGCTTGAACTTCTGTTCGACGACGAGAATGGCATCGGCTTCGACTGGGGCCGTATCCCCATGGGACCAAGCGACTACGCCATGGACCGTTATAGCCTGAGTGAGAGCCCCGGTTCGTTCGATCTTACTCGCGACACCCGCTACCTGATCCCGTATATCAAGGCGGCTCAGGCTTTAAACAGCGATATCCGATTTTGGGCCAGCCCCTGGACACCACCGTTGTGGGCCAAGACCGGTCCCTCTGAACATGGCGGCTATGACAAGGGATCATTCGACCCAAGTTACTCAGAGGACTACGCGGATTACTTCGTCAACTGGATCGATGCCTACGAGCAGCAAGGAATTCCGATAGACCACGTTCAGCCCCAAAACGAACCCGGTTTTTCTCAAAGCTATCCCACAGCTGCATTCGGGCCGGCCTTCGACACCGAGCTGAACGAGGATGTCTACACCGATCGACCCGTGACTTTAGGCACCTTCGTCAACGACTTTCTCTATCCCGCCCTTCAGGCATCGAAATACAAAACCGACCTGTGGTTGGGGACCCTCTCCAATGACAAGTTCTTTGACACATACTGGGATTCACTTCCGGACAAGAGCAAAGTGCCAGGGGTCGGCCTCCAGTGGGGGACTCAGAAAAGGATTCCCTTGTTGAAGCAGGCCGGCATGCTGGTGATGCAGACAGAACACCGATGCGGCAATTATCCCTGGATGAAGAAAGTCGAGGACGTTGCCCTGGCAAATCGGGACACCTTCTTTGCCGATTATGCCCCCAACAACCATGCCTATGCCGAGGAGTCCTGGGATTTGATCAAGTCCTGGGTAGACGATGGGGTCAATATTTACAGCGCCTGGAACATGGTGCTGGATGACAAAGGCTTCAACCTGGATGAGATTCGCCCCTGGCCACAAAATGCCATGATCGCGGTGGATATGGACGCCGGGACTTACCGGGTCACGCCGTTTTACTACCTGTTCCGCCACGTTGCTCAGTACGTTGATGTCGGGGCCCAGGTCGTCGGAATCAATGGAAACGCGCTGGCGTTTCGCAACCCGAACAACTCGATTGTAGCCATCATCCACAACCCGGCAGATGTTGCGTCGATGGAGACGATCGACATCAACGGAACCTTACTTCAAGCTGAAGTTCCGGCGCGCGGCTGGGCTACTTTCAACTGGATTGAGTAGCACGCAAGGCATGTGGGTCCTGATCCCGGTTCTTCCACGTTTTGTGGGAACGCCGCGCCGACATTGGCAACCGCCCGGTTCCCGGCGTGGATATCTCCCTGCTCGAAGGCATAGCCCCCATCGGAACCTAAGTTCACCCACACTTCGCGCTCGTTCCGCTTTTTTTCGTTTTATACGGAGCCGGGAGCTTTAGTTCCCGAACGGCGGCTTCGGGTCATCAAGCGCTGGCCAGCTATCAAATTACTGACGGCCTGAATTGCGAAGTGTAGCAGCCGGTCATGCCGCTCCCTGGCGACTGAGTACTCACGACCACTAGCGCTCGTTCATCCTGCCGCCGCGAAGTCACCTGAAATGCTGCTGCTTGGCGGCATGATCAACGGCCGACCGTTCCGCCTGCTAGTTCAAATACGTCTCGCTACCAAAGTCCGGGCAGGCCTCGATAATCTCCGGCGATTGCAGGTCCTTTCGGCTATCCGCAAGCCAGCACTCGTCGAATATTGAGCAGTAGCAGAAAGTCAGCGCGGCTCTCGGCGTGTTGACGACCCCAACAAGGGTTCGTGCCAGGTGAGCGTCTTCTGTGCTGAATATGACGACTGTTTCATCGGGTCGAAGGACACGATCGCTGATAAAATTTCGGATGATCGCAGCTTCAGTATCCCCGTCCACACTGGCAACCACTTCGGACCAGTTTCGCGTGACGTTGCCATCGATACTCACGCGGACATCCTGCATTCTGGCAGGACCGACGCCGGCATTCGTAAAGGCTATAGAGAATCCTGCCGAGTCGCCCGTATCGTAGTTTTCAACCAAAAGCTGCACAAACGGTCAAACAGCTGCCGCTGTTTGCTGACGAACAGCGGCAGATTCGGTAAGTGCGGCATAGAGGGCGAGGACGGCAATTACGACACCGACTACCGAAAGGATAGTTTGCCAGAACGTCAGGCGGATGATGTGGTGTTCGGCGCGTAACAGGGAGAGAGTAGCGGCTGATTCAACATCGTTCGCCGCTTGCTTGTCGTCAGTCATGTATCGACTCTCTCATGCCTTCCAGCGGCCCGTTATGGTTCGTGAGTTTGCCATTGTAAGCGAGCGGCTGCTCCGGGTCATCAGCGGAAAGTTTACCCGAAATAAGGTGAGTGGCGGCATACAGGGGCGGAGCAGCCAGTCGATTCAGCCTGACACGACCGGCTCAGTTCGGGCAGGAGCGGTCATCGCCATCGAGTATCTCTATGCTCTAATACTTTAAAAGTTCGCTATCCGGAGGATGAGCTATGACTGCAGAGGAAATCAATAGGTGGCTATCAACACTAACAAACGTGGGCGTCCTCATCGGTGTGGTGCTTCTGGTCATCGAGCTTGATCAGAATGCAGAATTGACCCGTGCAGAGATTCACTCGATACGCGCACAAGCCAGCGCTGAGCGACAAATGAATCTTGCTAATTCAGGCGAGATATCTCGTATATTTCAAAAGGCATTCGCTGCCGGATTTCCTGCTCACCCCGCGGCTCTCGATGTCCTGACGGACGAAGATCGCTTTCGAGCTAGGTTGTTTATCGGAGGTATGAAAGAGGCTGTAGCGAATTGGCACTTCCAGTGCCAGCGAGGCATGCTGGACAAGGAACTGTGTGAAGCAAGCTACGAGGCGCAGGTGAAAAGATTGGTCCCATTGCTCCACGGAATGAATATTGGTTTAGGCGATATGCGCCGTAGCTTTGTGGCCGACGTTCGAAGGATCGCGCGCGCCGAGGGTTTACCAGTGCCAAACGAGGATGGATCCTGGTAATCCCGCTGATTCGTAATCGACCAACCTCAATGACCGCAACGGGTCATCAAGAGCCTACCAGCAATCAAATTACTGACGGGATGAAATGCAAAGTATAGCAGCCGGTCATGCCGCTCCCTGGCGAATGAGTACTCACGGCCAGATGCGGTCATTGAAATTGGTTTCAGCCAGCAACCGAGGCTTGCAATATGGTCCAGATGCCGATGATCACAAAACCTGCACCCGCAACGTAGGATAGAAGCTTCGGACTGACGTACTGCGCGACAAATCCTCCTGCCACCACACCTATCGCCGAAGCTGCGATTAGCGCCAGCGACGCTCCCAAGAATACAGTCATTAAACTCTCCGGAGACTTTGCAGCGAAGAGCAGTGTCGCTAATTGAGTCTTGTCGCCCAGCTCTGCCAAGAACACGACACCGAAGACTGTTGCCGCAAGCTTAATATCCATTTACATAACTTTTCAGAAGGTTGAATTTCAAAAGACGCGCTACTCGGAATGACGACTGCCACGGGTCAATGGCGGAAATTATAGCGCATGCACACCGACCGACCGCTTTCGTGCGAAGAACACAGATCACGCTGAAGCCAGTGCTTCGGCAAGAGGCACAGTAGTTCCTTCGTTCCATTCGCGAAAAGCGCTTCGATGCGATTCTCGGACGGCTTGTCTTTCACCACGTACTCTGTCGGAACTGGCTTCCAATTGCTCACACAACTAACTGCCAGGAAGGCAAATGGCACGAACAATAGCTTCTTCACGCTTCTATAATCACCTCAGTCAACGGCTGTTACGGCGCCAACAACAGCCGTCGTATAAATAAGCAAGTGAAGGGCTGGAGACGGCCAGAACCAGACACCCACGAACTTGAAATTCTACGTCGCAGAACGTCGAAAATGGATCGAAATCCCTTGGAACATAGTGAACTGGGGAACGCCTCAGGCATCGAAAGAGGAAGGCAACGCTTTACCACCTAACCTTTGAGGCAGAAGGACGCCGGTCCGCGTCACCGGAGTAGATGCCGACAATTCCCCTCATGAAACCGTCGGGAAATATGCCCTCATGCAATTCCTCGCCCAGCACTTCTAGATAGACCTTCAGATTATCGTCGCGTCGGTTTCGTAACGCATTGGCGAGGACATGAAGGTCCGTAACGAGTCCAAACTGCTCCTCAGTATCACCAACGGCGAAATACACACGGGTCTCATCTGGATACTCGAACTCGCGGGTCTTTTCCTCCATGCGCATCACATACCGATCCCCTCTTTGAGAGAACCAGTCATCCCACCAGATGCTTGGGCTCAAGATGACGTAGCGGCGAAAGAGATCTGGACGTGTAAGCAAGGCATGCACAGCGGCCAACCCACCCAACGACCTCCCGACCAGTATGCGCTCGTTGCTGTCGACCGCATATCGATTCTGGATGAATGGGATGATCTCCCGTTCGACCACCTCGAGAAATGCTTGAGCTCAACCAGACCTCTTGTAGCTATCGGGACTGGCTGCGAGAAAGTGATTCTGATCCGGTGGAGTAAATCTTGTTGGAGTGTAGTCGCGCGTCCGATTGTACTCTTTGGGCACGCCGTCTGATTCATCCTGGTACCCAATGCCTATAAAGTACGCGGCCGGCGTGTAGTTGAAGCGTTCGTAACTTGCTGTCATCGCCGCTGCCGGCACAAAGTTTGCGATGGCATCCAGAAAATAGACTGCCGCAGCGCCTTCTCCGTCTGCGGGCTCCTGTAAAGGGGGACGCACGTACAGTCTGTACCTGACTCCATTTGACGAGACCGGCAGGTCGTATACGGTCACATGGTAGGGATGCTCGAACGGTTTTGCGACGACCTCACCATAAGCCGGTGCTGAGATCGCAACAGCGACAGTCAACGTTACGAGAAGCAGGCAGGCTGTCCTCATCCAGTACTCCCTCGCGAATCTGGAACGATTTCCTCATTGGATGTCCGCGCCAAGTCTTTGGTTTGATTCATTCCGAGGATTGTAGCCAAGTCCGACCAAACGGCAGCTTCCGGCCAGTAGCGGTCGCCTATCGCTACTCCACTTGAGTCAGTTTGTCTCCTTCAAAAATGAAACTGACTCCCTCGTAGTGCAAAACATTGTCTTCCTCGACTATAAAGGCGTCATTATTCGCCTGCCGCAGCAAATGGAGAACATCCGCTTGCGTATAGTCATCTACTCCGGCGACAACCAGATCGCCTAAAGCGTTAAATCGCCTTGCTTCGGCCTCGTACGAATCATGGAGGTAGCTGTAGGAAACCGCGCTATCGATAAGGCCATAGAAGAGGAAGCCGTTGGACGCGATGCCCAGTAATAGCACGACAAAGAAAGCCACTTTCCACTTATTCATAGTCACCGCTCGGCCCATGGTCGATACGTCTGGAATTCAAAAACGGAAACGAGGAAAAATTCGAGCAATCGATAGTCGCTGGCTCGGGTCCTGCCTCCACGTAGGCCGCAAAATCCTCGCTAACCATGAATCTCAGTCGGTACTTCCATAGGCAACTGAAGCCATCATCCTGAAGCCAATACTTCGTGTCCGCGTAGCCCAACATTTCGAGACTTGAGGCTGGAAGAAGACCTTCTTTTACTTGCAGCAATCCGGTCTCTGCAAGCCTCGACCATGCCAGCATTTGTGCAAGGAAGCGCGACCAGTCGTCGGCCGTCCATTCATCTTTAGGTATGTCTGTGCGTCCTTCCAGAAGCCTTATCATCGCTGGATCTCTAGCGTACTCACCCCACATTTCGGCGGTCGCAATACCGATTTCTTGGATCGCGGCTGCACGAGCACTAATCGTATTCTGACGGATTTCGTAGGCGACAAAGATGAGGGACAGCACAACCGCCGCAACTCCGATAAATTCAAGACTGTCACGCAGCCTGGCTGAGTTCATGTTATCGCTCTGGTTTAGGGTCATAGTATCGCCGACACGACCTTTTTGTGGCTCAATCCCAACAATTGCATTGGGTCAGTAGCAGAAAAATACCTCAAAACGCCTAGCCGGCCGGTTCCGGCCATCAGCGGTCATCTGCAACAATGAAATCGACATTACGCTAAATGCCTCTTCCCAAACGGTGAAGATAGGTATCGACTTGTGTCTGGACGCTTTCCACTTCTTCGAGCCACTTGGTCACAAGGTCCATATAGCTCTGATTACTTCGTTGCGCTTGCAGCATCTGATTACTAAACGTCCTTATTGCCGCTTCATTGACCGTACCCCTGCATTTGAGCCACGGGCAATGTGGGAAATTGAGCATATCAGGCTGCTTCCTTGGCGAACACGGCGGGTGGTTTCTTGCCCAGTGAACGGTGCGGTCTGACGTGATTGTAATGACGTTGCCAGTTATCGATTGTTGATCTTGCATCCTCAATGCTGGCGAACCAGTGCAGGTCGAGACAATACTCGCGCATCTTGCCGTTAAAGCTCTCGACGAACGCGTTCTGCGTCGGCTTGCCTGGCTGGATGAAGTGCAGCTTCACGCCGGCTTTCTTCGCCCAGAAGTACATCGCCTTCGACGTAAACTCCGATCCGTTGTCGCAGACGATGGTCCTCGGCAGCTTCCTCGCGATGCGTTTGAGCTCGCGAGCGACCCTGTGCCCTGAGATCGAGAAGTCGACGACCTTGAGCACGTACTCGCGCGAGAAGTCGTCCACGACGTTGAGCACCCGGAAGCGTCGGCCGTTGGCCAACTGGTCGGAGACGAAGTCCATCGACCAGCGCTGGTTGACGGCGTCCGGAACCAGCATCGGTACTCGCGGCCGCGAGATCTTCTTGCGCTTCTTGGTGCGCACCTGGAGCCCCTCCTCGCAGTAGATCCGGTAGGTTCGCTTCTTGTTGACGACTTCGCCCTCGATGACGAGCATGTCGTGCAGAGTCGGACAGCCGTACTTCGGATAGCGCTCGGCCAGATGCTTTAGCCTGGACCGCAGCCGACTATCGTTACGGCCCTGCAGCGGCCGCCACGCCGCTGATCGGGAAAACCCGGTCAGCCGGCAGGCACGGCGTTCACTCACGCGACGGCTCTTCAGATGGTCAACGGCCCGGCGTCGCTGCGTGGCCGTTACCATTTTCCCTCAACCAGCTCCTTCAAAGCCGCCTTGTCGAGCTCGGCTTCGCCGAGCAGGCGCTTGAGCTTACGGTTCTCGGCCTCGAGCTCGCGTAGACGCTTCGCGTCCGACACCTCCATGCCACCGTACTTGGCCTTCCAGCGGTAGATGCTGTTCTCGGCAACGCCGTGTCGTCTGGACAGATCAGCTGCCGAGGCACCGGCCTCGTGCTCCTTCAGGATCGAGATGATCTTCTCTTCGGAATAGCGCTTGCGCTTCATAT
>JARRMW010000036.1:0-26153 GCA_037385685.1 Gammaproteobacteria bacterium | reverse complement strand
TGTGCTCACCCACGGCATAGATAACCCCCTCGGTAGTTTCATCGGCAGTTAAATAGGCATTGATCTCGTAATTGGTGGATTTGATCTCGGGTCCGGCCAATTCAGGCACACGGTATACACTGGGTGTGAGTTCCCAGTGTCGTTTTGCAGCGCGTTGCGGATTGGATTCCGGTTGCAACAAGCGACCCATGGAGCCACCCACGGGTGCCACATTGTATTTCTCAGCTTCTTCCCAGAATATCTTTTCCAGTTCTTTCACTTTTTCAGGATACTGATCGGCGACATTCACCTGTTGTATGGGGTCTTCGTTAATATTGTAAAGCTCCCATTCGGTATTCAGGGGATCAAAGTTTGCCATCGCCTCCGGGTCTGTTGACCAGGGGATGCGATAGGGTTTTCCTGCAAGTGTCCAGCCATCATGATACAAGCCCATGAAACCCAGCATTTCAAAATACTGCGTGGGATGGTTGGTTTTGGCATCGGCATCGTTCCAGGCATAGGTAAGTGATTTTCCCGGATACTCTTTCCTCTTTTGCCCGTTCACATAATCGGGTGCGGGCACGCCAGTCACTTCAAGTATGGTTGGAACGAGATCGGTCACATTCTGAAACTGCCTGCGCCATTCTCCTCTTGCTTCAATTGCTTTCGGGTATCGTATGGCCGTGGCGGACATGGTTCCGCCGAAATGGGAGGCCATCTGCTTGGTCCACTGGAAGGGTGTTGATGATGCGTAGGCCCATCCGACCGAATAATGGTTGGCCATATGAGGACCACCCCAGGCATCCAGACCGCCAAACTCTTCGAGTTTTTCCAGCTGCTGCTCCATGGTAAGGGGTGGAAACCCGTTCTGCATCAACAGCTCGGAGAATGTTCCGGTTGGCGTTCCTTCTCCCGTAGCGCCGTTGTCGGCGGAGAGATAAATAACAAGTGTATTGTCCAGTTCACCCATTTCTTCAAGATGTTTGATCACCCGTCCGATGTGATAATCCACATGTTCCATAAAGGCGGCATTGACTTCCATTTGCCGTGACAGATAGGCTTTGCCCTCTTCGCTAAAAGAATCCCATTGGGGAATGGATTCGGGCCAATCGACCATCTCTGCATCTTCGGGAACCAGGCCCAGTTTTTTCTGACGCTCCAGTTGTTGCGCCCTGTAGGCATGCCATCCATCGTCAAACTGTCCTTTATATTTATCGCGCCACTCTTCAGGTACCTGAATTGGCGCATGAACAGCACCCGGTGTGTAGTACATGAAGAACGGGACATCCCGCAGGCCTTTCCAGTTGTCCAGCCATTTGATCGCCTGATCAGCCATTGCGTGGGATAGATGGAAGGCCGATCCATCTGCATTGGTTTTAGGTGTTTCGATGGCTGTGGTGTTTTCGTACAACAGCGGATGGAACTGGTTAGTTTCGCCACCGAGGAAACCCCAGAAATATTCAAATCCCCAGATGCCCGTCGGCCAGCTTTCAAAAGGCCCGGCAGGCGAAGCCTCTTCCATGGGTGTATTGTGCCATTTACCGAATGCTGCGGTGGCATATCCATTGTCGGTTAAAATTTTTGCAATGGACGGTGTCGTGTAGTCAATCTGTGAATTGTATCCCGGATAACCGGTGGCAAATTCCGATATGATGCCGGTCCCGATCTGGTGAACGTTGTAACCGGTCAATAATGAGGCCCTTGTCGGGGAACAAACTGCGGACACGGACATGTGGGTGTACCGTAGCCCTTCCTCAGCAAGCCGATCAAGGGTGGGCGTTTTCATAACGCCGCCAAATGAGGTCGAATTCGAATACCCGGCATCATCGAGCATGATGACCAGTACATTGGGTGCCCCATCAGGCGCTTTGGGCTGCCCGATAAAATAGGGTTTTGAGTCGGCAAGGGTTTTACCCTGTACACCTTCCCATTCAGGCAAGGGATAGGGTATTGCATTGCTCTCTTCTTGTGCGCTCGCCTTTTCTGGTGAACATGCGGTGATAAGCGCCAGCATGACCAGGCTTATGAATGTTAAGTAAGCACTATTCATATTTTTTCCCTTTTTAATGGATGTGAAAACGGACACTCACAAATTAAATTGACATCAATCAGGGTGTATACCAGATCGGTGAGGTATAGGCCCGTTCCTGGTGGGTCGGCGGGACGCCCTCGGGCAGATCGACACCGAAGAAGGCCGCGTCGTAGGTGGTCCAGCGCGGCGTCGGGATCTCCAGCACGCGCACGTAGTAGAAGGCGCGCTGCTTGGGGTCGAAGGCCGGGTCCTGCCAGTAAGCCATCATCAGGGCGTCGCCGATGCTGTTGGTGTAGGTCGCCTTTTCGACGTCCACGGTGTTGCCCACCGGCTTGGCGCAGCGGTGCTGCTCGTTGATCGCCCTGTCGTCCGAGCAGAGCACGTCGTAGACCTGCTCGTGCAGCTCGCCCTTGGCGTCCATCCAGCCCTTGACGATCTGCACGCGGTCAAGGTTGGCGCCGTCGACGTCGCGCAGGGCGCGGATCATGAAGGAAGGCGCCTTGCCCTCGGGGGCATCATGCAGGTCAGCGCCCATGGGCACGCCGCGCAGGTAACCGGCGGCGGCGAAGTCCGGGCGCTGGACCTCGGCTTCCTCGAAGTCCCAGCCGGCGAACACGCGCACCGTCATGCGCGTGCCGGTGGTCGCGTAGACCTCCTTGCGCTTCATCGCGTCCCAGATGGCCTCACGGGTGTTCTCGGTCGCCCACACCGCGGCCAGGCCCGCGGCCAGGGTCTTGAAGTGGCGGATGGTGATGTCCGGGCCGCCCGGCTCGGACAGAAAACCGGTAATCATCTCCTCGAAGCGCTCCGGATCGTTCGAAGGCTCGGCGAGCGTCGCCTTGCCGAAGTAGTTGTTCTCCTCAATGGTCGCCAGCGAGGTGTGGCTGTCGGTCGATCCGATCATGCCGAACTTGAAGGGGTTGGCGCCGAGGCTTTCCTCGTACCAGAGGCCGCGCTTGTACGCCTCGCGGGCGTATTCACGCGGCAGCATCGCGGCGGTCTTGGGCTCGGGGCCGAAGCTGCCCTTGTCCCAGGTCCCGTAGTCGGCAAACTCGTCGTTGGGCGACAGCGCCGGGTGGGCCTCGCCGTCGCCCTTCATCTGCGTCACCTCGTAAATGGGCTCCCAGCGCATGCGGCGCTCAGCGTAGTCGCGATCGATTGACTTTTTATCCGTGAAGGTGACGTCGTCGAACATCAGGCCGTTGGAGAGGTTGCCGTTGTGCGCGACCGCGAGCGCCTTGCCGCCGGTCTTCTCCTCGTAGGCCTGCATCCAGGCCCACAGGTCCTCGGGGTCGGTTGAGTCGTAGTTGGAAAACGGCAGCACCTGGTCCACCTCGTCCTTGCCGTCGCGGAAGATGACGTTGCGGTGCAGGTTGTTGCCGCCCGGGCTCGAGGTCCACTCGAAACCGAGCAGGGCCGTGAACTTGCCCGGCTCGTTGAACTTCTCCCCGGCCTCGGTGAGACGCTCCCACATCGTGCGGGTCAGGGCTTCCTGGCCCGCAAGCGGGTCCTTGCGGGTGCTCATGCCTTCGCCCCACAGCGCATACGCCTCGCCGTACTTGCCATCGTATACCAGCTGGGCGATCTTCTTGCCGAAATCCAGCTTCAGCAGGTCCGGGTTCTTCTCGGCAATCATCGGTGCAAGACCGAGGTTCTCGGCGTGGTCGGCGGCAACCAGGAAGTCCAGCGGCCGCTGCAGCCGGGCGCGTACCCCGGTGGTCGAGGTGACGGTCTCGCCACGCGCGAAGCGGTAGGCCTGCTCCGGACCGAGACGGTTGCCAATCATGCCGGCATCCGTCGAGAGCGACGTGTGCAGGTGAGTGTCACCCCAGTACACTCGCTGGGGATAGCCGATATTCAGATAGGGCGAGTACTCCTTCTCACCGATGTGCTCCTTTTTCGTCGGCTCGTATCCGTAACCGGGATAGGTCTCCCCTGCAAGAATAGTTGCAGGAAGAAGAAGGGCCGCAGCTATGGCAACAACAGGTATTCGTTTCGAAGTCCGCATGATGATTCTCCACTTTTGCATGATCGCAACAGGCTGCGCATGCCGATTGACCCTGTTGACAAGAATAGCAGTCACCCCACTATAAATCGGTCATTTGGTGCCAGGACGAGGATAGAGTTTGAGTGGAAAACACTTTGAAAAAACAAACCCTGATCGAGATCAACTATTGTTGTAGCAATATCAGAAAGGTGCCCCGGAGATGCCCGCCGAGAGGCGCGCACAATATCCGGAACCCGGAAAACGCCCCGCGTGGTTTGAACAGAGCGAGTGAGAACAAGAAGTGTAATTCAGGATGCTGTCAGGGGCCCGGTGCGAAACAGCCGACTCTGTCGGACATTTCGCACCGGGAAGGCTTCAAAACAGGAAGCGCTGTTCAGAAAGCGTAATTGAAGGCCACGAAGGGTCCTGACATGGTCAGGTCCTGACTGACCGTCACCAGCCCCTGGTCATCTTCGAGGTCGATCTCGAGGTGCCTGTAACCGAAAATAGCACTCATGTTGAGCTGCTTGCCAAACCTGTAGCCCGCCAGTCCCATCACACTCCAGGTTCCATCGGTTTCACCTGCCGAGACATCGCCACGCAGGCGGTAGAACCAGTTCCGATTGATCTCGCCCGTGTAGCGTGCACCGACCAGGAAATCCGCGTAGCTGTCGTCGACGCTTGCGCTGCGGGGGTTGCCGATTATCGGAGTAACATCGAGCTCCAGGTCCATGCTGAAGTAACGCAGGCCGGCATAGGCCTCGAAACCGAGGGGCGTGCCACTCATCCTGTAGACTCCTGCAAGGTCGAAGATGGTCGACGACATGCCATACTCGGTGGTCGCCAGATTGCCTGTCTCCTTGCCGGAGATATCGAGATAGACCACATCTGCGAAGACACCCCACTGGCCGCGAAATCCTTCTCCATGCAGCATGAGTGTCATGTCGAGGTCATCGAGGATATCGCTGAAACTCATGTCGATCTCGCCAATCTTGTTGTCGTTGGCAAAGACTTCGGCATCGATCCCGGACATCCAGCCGTAAAGCGCAATCGACCATTCCCATTCGCTCTCCGCGGCCGAGACTGAGCCGGCCGATAGCCCCAGGGTCAATGCAGCGATGGCGGACAGTACACCGGATCTCTTTCTGGCGATTTTCATTGTTTGTTTCCTCGTGGTTGTTTATCTGTAAGTCTAGTTCCGGGGCACATCGCATGCCAGCAACATCTTTCCGGGTTTGTTCGCCCTGCCCCGATAGCCTTGCCTGGCGCCTCTTCAGGGATTTTCAGGACCAGTTGATACATCTGAGTGTTTCCGGGACCCTTCACTGCTCCGGCATGCGTCTGATTATTCAAACTGAATTCGTGAAGAGCAGGATATATAATTTCCGGCACACGAGGCGACATGCTATCTGTCATATCACGCCACACTGTCAGCAAGAGCGATGAATCATTCGATTGACAACAGGCCTCTTCCCACGACCACTGCTCCGACGGCAGAGAGTCCTGACTTACGCAGCCGCATCCCCTTCACGAGAGCCTTTTCGCTCTATCCCTTCATCAGTCTGCTGGAGGAGATCGGCGCGCCAACCGAACGGCTATTGAGTCAATCTCGCGTTAGAACCGATGCACTCGAGAACCCGGAAGGACTGGTTCCCCTGCACTTTGCCCACCAGTTCGTCGAACTGGCCTCGCGCAGGGAAGGTATCGAAAACATGGGCATGCTCGCCGCAGAAAAAATCACATCCTTCGAAATGGGACACTTCGGACAGAAGTTGCAGCGTGCCCTGACAGTCTACGAATATCTCCAGACCGGCATACGGCTGATCGGCTCGATCACCTCGGGAGGCAGGTTCTGGCTCGAGCATGAGGGCAACCAGGTCCGTTTTAATCAGTTTTCGCCAGGCAAGAAGGGTGCCGGCCACTCCCAGGGAGATATCTTCACACTGATGGTCACGATCAATACGTTACGACGCATCACAGACGGGCAGTGGTTCCCGGATGAGATCTCGTTACTGCATGGAAACGAGAAACTCGTGGGAGATCCTGATGCATTGACAGATGCAAGGATCATCACTGGCTCACCCTTTACCTCTTTCACTCTCCCCGTCTCCCTGCTTCAGCAACCGCTACCCAGGCAATCCCCTGCAGAAGCGGCCGGCCCGGAGAACGCCGCGACGAAACATGAGCGCATGCCCGGTGACTTTATCGACTCTCTTGAATCACTCATCGCAACGCTGTTGGGCAGCGGATACCCGGACATCCATCTCGCCGCAGAGGCTGCCGGTATCAGCAAGCGGACAATGCAACGCCGTCTCTCGGAATACGGCATCAGTTATCGTGCGATCGTGGAACAAAGCAGGTTTCGACGTGCCACGGAGCTTCTCGCCAATACCGGACTGCCGATAGCAGAGATCAGCGCCTCCGTGGGCTACAGTGACCCGTCGAATTTCACCCGCGCATTCCGCCGTCAGACAGGAATATCACCACAGCAATACAGGCAGCGGCAGCCTGGCGAATCCCCTCTGTGAACAAGTCGGGAGTGATTTAACGCGCGCGGATCCGCGAGCAAAGCGGACATCAGAAGCGGTAGCTTGCGTAGACCTGGATACCTGAGTACTCGTATCTGAGGTTGCCGTCCCAGTCGTCCTCGTCTACATCGACGTCGATGTAGAAGTAGTTGTAGCCAACGCCAACACTCCAGTTTCTGTCAACAAGGTATTCGGCATAGATACCAGCATCAAAAATAGAGCCGTCATATTCCTCGTAGTCGGTACTGAAGTACTGGATCTTTCCGCCAACGAGCCATTTCTCTGCGGGCTGATAGTCGACATGAATCCCGAGCATCGGCAGCGGACCCGAGGTAGCCGACTCTTCACGCTGTATGATGACGATGGATTCACCAATTGTCGTTTCCGAGCTGATACTGGCATTCATTTCCATCCAGTGGATACCAACGGAGCCCGCGATTTCCCATTTCCGGTTCTTGTAGAAGGAATAGGCATAGCTGACGGGGATCAGCTCCCACTTGACCTCTGTGGCAACCTCTGAACCAATGGGAAGGACCAGTTCTTCCCACCTGATCTCTGTCTCCAGTCTCGTATCGGCCGACCGATTGAAGGCATAGTAGGCGAGGTTCAGTCGATGACGGGGTGCAAAGCGCCAGTAACCATCCACACGAAAAACGCTTTTTGACGAGGCAAGACCGAGGTCGTCCTCAAAATCGATCACCTGGCCGCCATCTGCCTCGGAAAAAGCCAGGCTTGCTCCCGTGCCGACGTCGATGATAAACGCGCCGATATCGAGCTTGAACCGCTCCTCACCAAGCGGCAGTTGTGCACTATCGGCGAGCAGCGGGCTGACGGGTGTGAACAGAAAAGCGCAGATCGCTATGCGAGAGACAGGTTTCGCTATTGAAGTAAACAGATTCCGGATATGTTCTGGATTCATGGCTCGGCAAAATGCTATCAGGCACCTGTTTTTACTCTATGCGGAAAATATTTTTTCTACCCTGATATATCTCACTTCTGACTGCATTAAATCAAGGCAAGGGCGATGGAAACTCTTCCCGGTAGTACAACTGCGGCATGACATCTCTGGCCCTGGGGAGAATCACAGCCTGTTGAGGTTCCAGAGTTTGTGCATCTCGAGGAAAGTGAAGGAGGCCGACCAGGTGATAAATCCGAGACCGATCAGTGCTTCCATCGCGGTGAGAATCTTCAGCGGGCCCAGCGGGATAATATCCCCAAAACCGAGTGTAGTGTAGGTGATCGCCGAGTAATAAAAGTAGTAATAAAAGTGTTCCGACGGCATATCCAGCAGAAGTCCGAGATCGTACATCACCAGAAACTTGTATCCGGCAGCAAAAACGAGAATCTCGACGGTATGCAGAACATTCAGCCCCAGAACCAGGTAGAGAATGCGTGATCTGGGACCATGACTTGGCTTCGCGAGCAAGAGTGTGATGCCTTTCAAAACCTCGTAGTGAAAGAGCACGGTGATCAGGATCAGGAAGGCTGACACCAGGATGACAAGCAGAAAATCCGAATGCTGGTAATGCTCGAGGGTGTGCGGCACGGACATGGCGCCAGAAGCCTTATCTTTCAAAAGACGGGATCATAACGCAAGTCGTTCGGGAATGCGCTGTCTGGCCATGTTTGCCTGATCAACGCGAATCTTCGATTCAGATCATAAAGGTAATTGAAAAACTACTCCGAAAACGCCATTTATACTGTGAGATTTAACAAGTTTTTGAGTTAGTACCGAGCATGGATTTCAAAGATTATTATGCAATTATGGGGGTTGAGCGTGATGCCTCCAGTGATGAAATCAAGCGCGCCTACCGCAAACTGGCACGCAAGTACCATCCGGATGTCAGCAAGGAGCCGGATGCAGAAATCCGCTTCAAGGAACTCGGGGAAGCTTACGAGGTGCTCAAGGATCCGCAAAAACGCGCCGCCTATGACCAGCTCGGTGCCGACTGGAAAGCCGGCCAGGAGTTCCATCCGCCACCGGACTGGGACGCCGGCTTCGAGTTCAGCGGTACAGGTTTTGGTGGCGGTTCCGGTTTCAGCGACTTCTTCGAATCCCTGTTCGGCGATTTCTCACGTGGACCTCGTGGCAGTGCACATGCCGGCTTCCAGTCGCGCGGCGAGGATCACCATGCAAAGGTACTCATCGATCTCGAGGATGCCTTCAACGGCGCTTCGCGCGCGATATCACTGCGCGCTCCCGAGACTGCACCCGGCGGCCAGGTCATCATGAAAGAGCGCACGCTCAACGTCCGGATACCAAAGGGTGTCAAGGAGGGACAACGCATCCGCCTTGCCGGCCAGGGAGCACCTGGCATGGGTGGCGGTCAACGAGGCGACCTCTTCCTCGAGATCAGCTTCAGGCCGCATCCCCTCTTCCGGATCGATGGCCGCGATATCTTTCTCGACCTCCCTATCACTCCCTGGGAGGCAGCGCTCGGCGCGACCCTGAAGGTTCCTACACCAGCCGGCAAAGTCGATCTCAAGATCCCTGCCGGCACCAGCAGTGGCCGCAAGCTGCGTCTGAAGGGACGTGGGATTCCCGGGAAAACGGCTGGCGACCTCTACGTCATTCCGCAGATCACGGTGCCACCGGCTGACAGCGAAGCTGCACAGGAACTTTACCGGAAGATGGAGCGTGAGCTCCCTTACAATCCGCGCAAGCAACTCGGCGTCTGAGAGTTGATTTGTATGGTATCTGCCACTACATGACGTGTGACGAACCCTGGTCGAGGAGAGAAACGTGACTGATTCTGCACATATTGTTTGTCCAGCCTGCATGGCGATCAATCGCATTCCGCGGGCACGCCTGGGTGACGGGCCGAAGTGTGGCAAATGCCACGAAGCCCTGTTCGTGGCGCACCCGGTCGAACTGACCGGTGCATCCTTTGAAAAAACCATTTCCCGAAACGACATCCCTGTGCTTGTCGACTTCTGGGCTCCCTGGTGCGGACCCTGCAAGATGATGGCACCCGCCTTCGAGGCGGCATCACAGCAACTCGAGCCGCGTGTGCGCCTGGCCAAACTCAACACCGAGAACGAACAGGCAATCGCAGGACGATTCGGAATCCAGAGCATTCCGACTCTTGCGCTTTTTCACAATGGACAGGAGATCGCACGCCAGCCGGGCGCAATGTCCGCGGGCGATATTGTGCGATGGACAGAGTCCAATCTCAGGGCCTGATCAGCCAGCTGCTGAACAAAGCCGGGAAGCCGTTGTCAGATCAGACTAGTATGACGGCCCTGGTTACCGGTTTTTCTTGGGGACCATATGCTTTCAGGGTCTGCCTGGTTCAGACCACATCCGCCCCTGTGAACGGCCCTGCCGTCATGGGCAAAAACGCCCAGGCTCGTGTCTTACCGGCCAAGCGCCGATCGTATTAACCGGAAAGAGGAGAAAAAAGCGTGAGTCCCGACATCGCGACCCACTCGGAACAGACTGCAAAGAGTCCGGCCCAGTCAGCCTTCCTGCACGCACACAACACTCTTGCCCGAAAAATCATCGGGCAGACAACCCTGATCGACAGACTACTCATAGCACTGCTGGCTGACGGACATCTGCTCGTCGAAGGCGCCCCCGGGCTTGCGAAGACGACGGCAATCAAGGAACTCTCGACGCTCATCGAGGGCGACTTTCACCGGCTGCAATTCACACCGGACCTGTTACCGGGTGACCTGACAGGAACTGACATCTATCGTCCCGAAACCGGCGAATTCCATTTCCAGAAAGGACCGCTTTTTCATAACCTGGTGCTCGCAGACGAGATCAACCGCGCACCGGCCAAGGTTCAGTCCGCATTGCTCGAGGCCATGGGTGAACGCCAGATTACGGTCGGTCGTACGACCTACCCGTTACCGCGCCCTTTCCTCGTCATGGCAACCCAGAATCCGATCGAGCAGGAAGGCACTTACCCGCTGCCGGAGGCACAACTCGACCGGTTCCTGATGCATGTCCGCATTGGCTACCCTGATGCTGGCGCGGAACGGGAAATTCTTCACCTCGCACGCCGTCAGGCCGAAGCACTCTTCGCACCCTCTGCCACGACACCGACCCGGATCAGTACGGAGATGATTTTCGCTGCCCAGCGAGAGATTCTCGATCTGCACATGGCCCCGCAAGTCGAGGAGTACCTGGTACAACTGGTGCTCGCGACTCGTGACCCGGAACCCTACAAGAGCGGTCTGCAGCGCCTGGTCAGTTACGGCGCAAGTCCGCGTGCCACCATCGCGCTGGATCGCTGTGCCCGCGCGCATGCATGGCTGCAGGGACGTGACTATGTCTCCCCTGAGGATGTGCAAGCCATCGCACACGATGTTCTCAGGCACCGGGTACTCGTCTCCTTCGAGGCCGAAGCCGAAGGCATCATGCCGGACGATTTCATTCGCGAACTGCTGGCACTGATCCCGGTTGCCTGACATGCTAAAGCTGTTCGAACGCCGGAGACAGGGCAGGGCCGCGGTCCCGGAATCGACGGCCAGTGAATCGCTACTGAATCCGGCAACCCGTGTGACACTGCCGGATCTCATTGAGCTGCAACGCCACGCCCGACTGCTCGACATCACGCACCGCCTGCCGGCACGCGCGCAACTTGCCGGCAATCATCAATCCCGTTTCCGCGGCCGTGGCATGGATTACCTCGAATCACGCGGCTACCAGCCCGGTGACGACATTCGCAACATGGACTGGCGCGTCACGGCACGGGCCGGAAGACCACATACCAAGCTGTTTCAGGAAGAGCGAGAGCGTCCTGTCGTCCTGCTCGTCGATCTTGGCCCGAGCATGTTCTTTGCGACACACGGAGCCCTGAAATCGGTTATCGCCGCCAGATCTGCCACGCTGCTTGCCTGGGCAGCAGCGGCGAACGGAGACCGTACGGGCGCCCTGCTCTTCAATGGCGGTCATGTAGAACTGAGGCCACGCAGCGGTCACCGGGGTGTCCTGCAACTGGTCCATGAACTCATCCGTCTGGCTGATCCACTTCACGGACTGTCACCCGCTACGGACAGTACAGGCCTGAATGACGCACTCGTGAGGTTGCGACGCATTGCGCGCCCGGGCAGCCTGATCATCATGATCAGTGATTTTTACGGGATCAATGACGAAACCGGTGGTCACCTCGCGAAACTGCGCGCCCACAATGACCTGCTCGCGATCCGGGTCACCGATCCTGTCGAGATCGACCCTCCCCCGCCCGGTCGCTATGAGATCACCAACGGCAGACAGACTGCCCTCCTCGACATCGAGGCCACGAGGGGACGCACTGCATACAACGATTTCTTCAGCAGGCAGCATCAGTTGGTTCGCGATACCCTGCAGCAAAACGCGATACCGCAACTGCAACTGTCGACAACCGACGAGCCGGTCAAGGCATTGCAGCAGTGGTTTGGCAAGGGTCGACGGCAGGCAGTTGCAGGGGGTGCAGCCAGGTGAACGACCCTATGGCCCAGTCTCTGCAGCTGCGCGACATCCACCTCCCGCCACCACCCGACTTCTGGCCACCTGCTCCGGGCTGGTGGCTCCTGGCGATGATTCTTGTCGCGCTGCTCGCATGGGCTCTCGTTATTGCCTGGAAAAAAGCCAGGTTACGCCGGACACAACGTCGCTTGCTCGCACTCCTTGAGGAGCTTGAACTCACAGGCAGGCACGAGCCCGGAAAACTTGCACAGCTGTCGATCCTGCTCCGCCGTATTGCGCTGATGCACTACCCGAGACAACAGGTCGCCGGATTGACAGGCGAGGACTGGTTACATTTTCTCGACAGTTCAGGAGGCGATGGCGGCTTCGCCAATGGTCCGGGGCGCGTGCTTGCCAACGGGCCCTATATGCCCGAACTGCCTGGTGAGTATGATCCCCGCGGTGTGATCGCACTGGTACGCGACTGGATCAGGAAGAACGCAGGGAGACGAAATGGAGTATGAATTCGCCTGGCCATGGCTGTTCATCCTGCTCCCCCTGCCGCTACTGGCACTGCTGCTACCGCGTGCGCAGGTTTCACGTCCTGCCGCACTTCGTTTCCCGTTCTTCGAGGCATTCTCCGCCAGTACGGCAGGCAGGGCGCGTCGAGGCAAGGCATGGCGCCTGCCCCTCGCACTACTCGCCTGGCTCTTGCTGGTCATTGCTGCAGCGCGTCCCCAGCTCATCGGGGAGACAGTGTACCTGCCGGTTGCAGGACGCAGCCTCATGCTCTCTGTCGATATCTCCGGTTCCATGCAGACGGATGACATGCTTATCGGCGGACAGCGCATGACGCGTCTCGCTGCGGTCAAGCAGGTCGCAGGAGACTTCATCGAAGAGCGCGAGGGGGACCGGGTCGGCCTGATCCTGTTTGGTGACCAGGCCTACCTGCAGGCACCGTTGACCTTCGACCGCCGCACGGTCAATACACTGTTGAACGAGGCGGCAATCGGTCTTGCAGGTCGCAGCACAGCGATCGGTGACGCGATCGGTCTTGCCGTCAAACGACTGCAGGACCAGCCGGAAGAGAACCGCATCCTGATCCTCATGACAGACGGTGCCAACACGGCCGGCGCTGTCTCTCCCCTGAAAGCGGCCGACCTGGCAGCAACAGCGAATGTTCGCATCTATACCATCGGTATCGGTGCCAGCGAGAGGATCGTACGTGGTCTCTTCGGAAATCGCCGTCTGCCGAACAGGGAGCTCGACGAAAAGACACTCAGGGCGATTGCAGACAAAACCGGCGGACGCTATTTCCGTGCACGTGACACCGGCAGCCTTGCAGACATCTATGCCCTGCTCGACGAGATCGAGCCGGTCTCTGAGGATACGCAGAGTTACCGGCCAGTCGATGAACTCTATGCCTGGCCCCTGGCCGCCAGTCTCTTCCTGACTCTTGTCATGCTGCTGTTTCCACAGCTTGCAGAAAGGTTACGTGCCGGCAGGATGCAAAATGCCTGACCAGAGTAGTATCCAGTTTCACTTTCTCGAGCCCGCCTGGCTGCTGGCGCTGCTGCCGCTCGCCCTGCTGCTCTGGCTGACAGTCAGGAGAGAGGCAGTAGATACGCCGTGGCGCAGGATCATCGACGCCCGACTGCAGCCGCTGCTGATGGACGGGGGAAAGAGCGCACACTCTCGTATGCCCTTCTGGCTGCTTGGGATCGGCTGGCTGATCACAGTACTGGCGCTTGCGAATCCCGTCTGGGAACGCCAGCCACAGCCACTCATGCAGACAAATGCCGCCAGGGTCATTGTTCTCGATCTCTCACGCTCGATGCTCGCACAGGATCTGAAACCAACACGTATCGAGCGCGCCCGCTTCAAGGTCGAGGATATCCTTGCTGAAGACGAAGAGGGGCTGACAGGGCTTGTTGTTTTCGCCGGAGATGCGTTCACTGTCACGCCCCTGACGCGGGACACAGAGACCATCAGGTCACAACTCAGGGCGCTGGAGCCGGCCATCATGCCGTCCCAGGGAAGCCGTGCAGATCTCGGACTCCTGCAGGCACTGGAGCTTTTGGCACTGGAGCTTTTGCAGCAAGCCGGCGTGGTGCAGGGACAGATCATACTGATCGCCGATGGCGTTGAGGGCGACCTGGCCACGGAAGCAGCGGAACGAATCGCGCAGGCCGGCCACACCGTCTCGGTTCTCGGCGTTGGCACAGCGGAAGGCGCACCACTCTATGATGCGCGAGGCAACATGTTGAGCGATCGCAGCGGCAAACCGGTCATCGTCGGTCTCGACACAGCTTCCCTGCGCCGGGTGGCACTGGCCGGCAGCGGGGTCTACCGCCAGATGACTACTGCCAACAGTGACATCGATGCATTGCTCGTCTCCGGAAATCGCCAGGGTGAATCGGAAACTGTCGACGACATGCGTGCCGAGAAGTGGAAGGAACGCGGACCTTACCTGACGCTCCTGCTGCTCCCGCTCGCAGCCCTCGCCTTCCGCCGTGGCTGGCTGTTCAGCATGGTGCTTGCCATTCTGTTTGTTTCCCCGTCGCATGACGCCATGGCATTCGAATGGCGCGACCTCTGGCAACGCGCCGACCAGCAGGCAGCAGAAGCCCTGCAACAGCAGGACTATGAAAAGGTCCCCGACATTACAGGCGACCCTTCCCTGCTGGGTAGCGCTGCCTACAAGCGTGGCGACTACCGCCAGGCACTGGAGCAGTTTGACAGGCTCGACGGCGCGGATGCGGCCTACAACCGCGGCAATGCACTGGCGCGACTGGGCAAATACCGTGAAGCGATAGAGGCTTACGACGACGCAATCGAGCAACAACCCGGGATGGATGATGCCATTTTCAACAAGGCTGCGATTGAAGAGCTCCTCAAACAGCGCGAACAGGAAGAAGAACAGACCGACGAACAGCAAGAGAGACAGGAACAGGGAAACCGCGCACAACAGTCAGAAGAGCAGCAAGACCGGCAGCAACCATCATCCGAACAGCAGGAACAGCAGAATCAACAGGCTGATAGCGGTGAGGGATCCTCTGAACAGGAAGCACAAAGTCAGCAAGCCGATAGCCAGCAGCAATCCGCACAACAGCAGAATCAACAGAGCCAGCAGGCACAAAACGGACAGGAATCCGAACAGCAGCAGGGAGAGCAAGGTCAGGCACAACAGGAAGGGACCGAAGAGAATACGCAGTCTGCACAGCAACAGGCAGAACAGACAACAGGCGCTGGTGACGAGTCCGATGAAAACCAGTTTGCGAAAGCCAACGAGGCGCTTGATGAAAATCGTAACGATGATGGCAGCGACGAGGAACAGTTCGAGGGAGAATCATCCAGCGAACAACAGCGACAACCGGAGACTGCACAACAACAAGAGAGGCAACCCGGTAGTGACGAGCAACAACAGGCCATGGCAGAGGAACTCAGCAGCGAGGAAGAGATGGCCGCTCAACAGTGGCTGCGGCGTATTCCAGACGATCCGGGCGGCTTGCTAAGGCGCAAGTTCCTGTATCAGTACAGAGAGCGCGGCTGGAGCGAATCTCCAGGCGGACAGGGGTACTGACAATGAATCAAGACAGAGACACATGAGCATCACAGCAAAGACCACAAATGCCATCCTCATCCTGTTGCTGACGCTTTTGTTACCGGTCGTTGGCTACGCGGAAGTCAACGCCATGCTCGATCGCTACCAGGCCTTCGAGGGCGACCAGTTAACGCTGACGATCGAAACCAATAACCGGAATGCTCCACAGCCTGATCTCACGCCACTGTCTGGTGATTTCAGAATCCTCGGGACACGTACCGGCACATCTGTCACCATCGTCAATGGTGTGCGGAGCGACAAGGTCACCTGGCGCATCGGGCTTGAACCAAGAAAGCTTGGCAGGCTGCAGATACCATCACTCCGGGTCGGGCAGGAACAGACCCGTCCGCTCGAGTTGACGGTCAGGGAGATCCCGGCCGAGATCAAGGAACAACAGGCCCGGCAACTCTTTATCGAAACCGAGATAGACCCCCGTGACAAGTACTATGTGCAGCAGCAAATCCCGTTCAAGGTAAGGCTGCTGCATGACGGCAGCCTGGTCACTGGTGAACTTGCAGAACCTGCAATCGAGAATGCCCTGGTCGAACGCCTTGGCGACGAGGTGCGCTACACGACAACACGGCACGGCAGGCCATACCAGGTCATCGAAAGACGTTATGTGATACTGCCGGAGCGTAGCGGCGAACTGCAGATACCTCCTGTACGCTTCGAGGGCAAGGTCACCTCGCCTGCCGCGTCGCCGAACATGATGCAGCAAGGGAATTCGTTGCTGAATGACTTCTTCGGCAGCAGCCCGTTGCGTGCACAGGGGCGCCAGGTGCGCACCGGAAGCGAGCCTGCCACAGTGGAGATCCTTCCCCGTCCCGACGGACTTGCCGGGAACTGGCTGCCTGCAGAGGAGATCAGGCTGCATGACAGCTGGACAGAAAACCCGCCGCAACTGCGCGCAGGTGAACCCGTGACACGCACCATCACTGTCGAGGCCCGGGGATTGACCGGCTCACAGATCCCCGTACTCGAACCGGGCGAACCGGCTGATACCAGGCTCTACCCGGAACAGCCGGTCATCGACAGCAGAACCGATGGCAACAAGGTCTTTGGTTTCAGTCGCCAGAGTTTCACCTACATTCCGGACAGAACCGGCAAACTGCGCGTACCACCGATAGAGCTGGCATGGTGGAATATCGACAAGGACCAGGAAGAGCTTGCACAACTGCCTGAATGGGAGCTCAATGTCGCACGGGGATCGGGTGCTGCTGCCCGGCCACCTGCGCAGTCTGCTCCATCAGGCAAGCCGGACAATGCGCCTTCGGCAGGTTCCACAAGCGAAAGCCGGACACCGCTATCTGAATCACCCGGGACCACACTGCTTGAGCGCTACTGGTGGATCCTTGTGTTGCTGCTGATCGTCCCGCTTCTGTACCTGCTTGCCAGGAAAAAAAGAGGCGGTTCGCAAAATGAGTTGGCCGCGACGAAGCCGGCAGAACCCCCGGCAACGCCAGAAAAGCCGCAACCGGTCTTCAAGACAGCCATCGAACGCCTCGAGCGGGCCTGCCTGCAAAACCGGTCAACCGATGCCGCCTCTGCCCTGCTGTCGGCAGCCGAAGCAACCTGGCCCGAAGATCCGCCGCGCACACTGGGCGCACTCGCCGCAAGATTCGAGAGAGAAGCCGCCGAGCAGGTCATGCTGCTGGATCGCGTACTGTATGCCGGTCAGGATTCGGAATGGAACGGCGTGGATTTGCTGCATGCTGTCCGGGATGCATGGGACAGCGGCAAGCAGGGAAAGGCTGCCGGGGATGAAATCCTCAAACCGCTCTATCCGCAGCGCTAGCATCCAGGTTAATCAGGTGTCAGAGATCATTTTCTCTTCGAGAAAATAATCTCCGACACCCATTCGCCTTTCTTGTCATCGCGAACCGCGCGTAGCGAGGTGTGGCGATCTCAATCCTGAAACAGCTATCGACAGCAAGATTGCCACAGTCGCTGCGCTCCTTCGCAATGACACTTCATCCGTGGGAGCCCGCATCGCGGGCGAATCTTCGCGTACACAGGTTAGCTGCAGGGACTAATGACGCTTGCGCTTCCAGATCATCAGGAGAATCAGGCCAAACAGCATCCCGCCAAGGTGTGCGAAATGTGCGATACCCGACGCGGTCCCGGTCACACCGGCCCAGAGTTCGATACCCGCGTAAATGATGACGAACCAGCGTGCCTGGATCGGTATCGGCGGGAAAATCAGCATCAACACCTCGCGAGGGAAAATCATGCCAAAGGCGAGCAACAGGCCGAAGACACCACCGGATGCCCCAACAGTCGGATAATGTTCACCGCTATACGAGGAGACCAGCAACTGCACAAGGGCAGCACCGACAACGCAGACCAGGTAGTAGACCGCGAAATCACGCGATCCCCAGAAGTATTCGAGTCGCGAGCCAAACATCCACAGGGCATACATGTTCAGAAAGATGTGCAGGAAATTGCCATGGAGGAATGCATAGGTAACAAGCTGGTGCAGCTTGAACGTCGGCAGGCCGGAAACCTGCTGCGACAAGCCGGAGAGATCCAGCGGCCACAAAGCCATGTTGATAATCAGGGCTTGCCCGAATACAAACTGCAGTACGAAGATTGAAAGATTGGCAATGAGCAACAGCTTGACGACTGGTGGGATTTGCATGCGTATGGTGTTCCGTGTCAGGCAATGCGGGAAGAATATCCCGCTCTATTCGATACAGCATTCAGGTTAATCACTTTGCCTGCAAACGGCCACCCTTTTTCCGGGCAAGATTCAGTGCTCCTTGCTGGATAGGGAGTTGAGCAGGATCAAGCAGGCGGCAGCCAGCGTCTATAACGATCCGATTTTCCCCTTTTCCGGCCTTATACTGAAAAAAGATTCACAGGAAACAGACCATGAGCCAGCAACTCAACGCTGACATTAACGACGCATCACTCGCCGAGACCGGACGCAAGCGCATCGACTGGGCATTCCGGGAGATGCCCGTGGTCCGGCACATCATCGAACGTTTCGAACGCGAGAAACCCCTGGACGGCATTCGGATCAGCGGCTGCCTGCATATCACCACCGAGACGGCAAACCTCGCCAGGGCTCTCAAGGCAGGGGGCGCGGATGTCGTGCTGTGCGCGAGCAATCCGCTGAGCACGCAGGATGACGTGGCTGCAGCGCTCGTGATCTACGATGGCATCCCTGTCTTCGCACGCTGCGGCGAGGATGACGCAACCTATTACAGCCATATCCACAGCGCACTCTCCCACAGGCCGCAGATCACGCTCGACGACGGAGCCGACCTGGTATCAGAACTGCACAAGCAGTCACCGGAGTGGATCGACTCTGTCATCGGCGGCACCGAGGAGACAACCACGGGCGTCATTCGCCTGCGTGCCATGGCACAGGATGGCGCACTGCATATTCCACTGATCGCTGTGAACGATGCAGATACGAAGCATCTCTTCGACAACCGCTACGGGACTGGCCAGAGTGCCATTGACGGCATCATCCGCGCCACCAATATCCTGCTGGCCGGCAAGCACATGACGGTTGTTGGCTACGGCTGGTGCGGACGCGGTATCGCGATGCGCGCGAAGGGGCTCGGTGCACGCGTCACAATCTCCGAAGTTATCCCGACACGAGCGCTCGAAGCTGTTATGGATGGTTATGATGTATTGCCACTTGAGCAGGCTGCAGCGCGATCCGATTTCATCATCACGGCAACCGGCGACAAGCATGTCGTCGACCTCGTTCACCTGCAGGCCATGAAAGATGGCTGCGTGCTGGCCAATGCCGGCCATTTCAATGTCGAGATCAATATCGGCGCACTCGAATCGCTTTCCCTGGAGCAGCATCATCCCCGCCAGCACGTCACCGAGTACCATTTGCGGGATGGGCGCCGTCTCTGCCTGCTGGCCGAGGGACGTCTCGTGAATCTCGCAGCTGCGGAAGGGCACCCGTCGGCAGTCATGGACATGAGCTTTGCCAACCAGTGCCTTGCCGTGGAATACCTGGCCAGGCATGGCGATGAACTAACGAACGGAGTCCATCCGGTACCAAAGGAGATTGACGAGCAGGTCGCCCTGCTCAAGCTTGCCAGCATGGGCATCGGGATCGACAGCCTGACCGACGAACAGCAGCACTATCTCGTATCCTGGCAGGAAGGCACATGAACATCCGGGATGAAGCAAGGCGCAACGGCCTGATCGCCGAGATACGTGATGAATTCAGCCAGACAGCCGGGTACACGGGCTTCCATCAACTCGATGACCGGGTCGAGGAGGCCTTGAGACGTGTCGACCGCAGCGACTTCATCCCGGAAGACGAACGTGCAGCCGCCTGGATCAATGCCCCACTTCCGATTGGTCATGGCCAGACAATCTCGCAACCCTACATCGTGGCGCTCATGACGCAACTGCTCGATATCGACCCGGGCGACAGGATTCTCGAAATCGGTACGGGCAGCGGCTATCAGGCCGCAATCCTGGCCGCGATGGGCGCCCGCGTTTACAGTGTCGAGATCATTGGCGACCTTGCAGAGCGTGCTCGCCGGCAGCTCGTAAAGGCCGGATACGAGGTGCAGCAGCGCCATACCAATGGTTACAACGGCTGGAGCGACGAGGCACCGTTCGACGGCATCATCGTGACAGCCGCAAGCCGGGAGATTCCGCCTGCTCTTGTCGAGCAACTCAAACCGGGTGGACATCTCGTCATTCCGGTCGGATCACGCTGGGGCTACCAGTCGCTCATGCTCGTCACAAAGGATGCAGACGGCAGCGTGCATGAGAAAGAGGTGCTGGGAGTCGCTTTCGTACCGCTGGTCAGGGATTCCGAAGAAGCAGGCGAGACTGATTGAGCTTCGGTCGCATGAGATGCGCAGCATGCAAATGCGCTCGCATCACCCCCCTTCCCTGTCGATCCTGCAACAACCGCCATCAGGAGTGTCGAGCACCGACCCTGTGATCGGGTTGGGCCTGTAAGTCGTGCAACCCTTCAACCCGAGTCGCCACGCCTTCTCGTAGAGACCGAGATAGTCCTCGAAGGGCATGGATGCGGGGATGTTGACCGTCTTGGAGATAGCGCTGTCCACAAAAGGTTGCAGGCTTGCCTGCATCTTCAGGTGCAGATCCGGCGACAACTCCCGCGCCCCGACCCAGGAAGGCGGCTCATCCGGCAGTCCAAGTTCCCGCCACTGCTTGCAGCCATAATCCTCCACATCGAATTCCTTCCATTCGCCATCAATTCGCACCCGGCGTCGATAGCGTTTTTCGAAAACAGGTTCGAGACCACTCGAGATGTTTCCTGCAAGCAGGCTGATAGTTCCTGCCGGAGCGATGGCGAGCAAGTGACTATTGCGGATACCGACCCTGGCGATATCCTTGCGGATATCACCCGGTAATCTTTCGATAAATGGCGAGGCCAGGTAAGCCGTCGCGTCAAACGCCGGAAAGGCGCCCTTCTCGCGTGCAAGCTCGATGGACGCGCGATAGGCCGCATCGCGAATTGTCTGCATGAGGTGTGATGCCAGCGCGAAGGAGGCATCATCGCCATAGCGGATATCGAGCATCATGAGAGCATCCGCCAGCCCCGTGATACCGAGCCCGATACGCCTGGTAGCCTGCATCTGCTCGCGCTGCTGCTGCAAAGGGTAATGCGACAGGTCGATCGCATTGTCGAGGAGGCGCACGGCGTCGTGGACCGTCCGACCGAGGCTCTCCCAGTCGACCACGGCCCCCTCATCAAAGGGTGCTTTGATGAATCGCGTAAGGTTGATAGATCCCAGGTCGCATCCTCCCCATGGCGGAAGAGGTATCTCGCCACACGGATTTGTTGCGCTGATCTGCTCTTTCCAGGCCAGGTTGTTCTCGCGGTTGATCTGATCCACGAACAGCACACCCGGCTCGGCACTATCATAGGCGGCCTGCGTGATTTTTTCCCACAGCTCGCGCGCCCGAATGGTGCGCATCACACGGCAGGCAACAACACCCTCTCGCCCTGGCCAGCCTGATTCCATGACGGGCAAGCCGGCTGCCCCCTCTCCGAGACTGTCGGCAGGAAACAGCAATGGCCATTCAGCATCGCTCTGGACGGCTTGCATGAAATCATCGGTCACCTGCACCGAGAGATTGAAATGGGTCAGGACACCCGGTTCCTGCTTGGCAGTGATGAATTTTTCGATATCGGGATGATCACAGCGCAGGGTCGCCATCATGGCACCGCGCCTGTTGCCGCTTGAGACAAGCGTTGCGCACATGGCATCCCAGACGTGCATGAAGGAGACCGGCCCCGATGCGATGACGCCAACACGCCTCGTACGCACACCCGCAGGACGCAGGGTCGAGAAATCGAGACCGATGCCGCCGCCCATCTGCATCGTCAGGGCACTCTCGCGCAACGCAGTGAAAATGCCGTCGAGTGAATCTTCGATCAGCCCCATCACGAAACAGTTGAAGAGTGTGACGTCCCGCCCACTACCCGCACCGGCAAGGATCCGGCCACCGGGAAGAAAACGGAAATCATCGAGGATCGCAAGGAAGCGTTGAGCGTACAGCTCCGACTCCGACTCTACCGACGCAAGTGCATACGCAACACGTTCCCAGCTATCCGTGATTGAGCGTTCATCACTATGGCGATAGCGTGTCTCCCAGACCCAGCGGGAAATAGTATCGCTCATGCGTTCATCCCTTGATGCAAACCAGTGGTTCGAGGCGCGCGACGAGCCTGGCGAGACCGGCCTGCTCGGCAGAATGGACAACCTCGGCCACATCCTTGTATGCCCCGGGCGCCTCCTCTGCGATGCCGCGTTTCGACGGACTACGCACGAGGATGCCCCTTGCGGCCAAACCCTCCTGGACATCGCGACCGCTCCAGGTCCGTGTCGCCTTTCGACGACTCATGCTGCGACCGGCACCATGACAGGCAGAGGAGAACGCGCGCTGGTCGCTCCCTTCCATACCGGCAAGTACATAGGATGCCGTTCCCATGGTCCCACCGATCAGGACAGGCTGTCCGGCATCTCGCAATCCGGCTGGCAAATCAGGATGTTCGGGCGGCAGTGCGCGCGTGGCACCCTTGCGATGCACAAAGAGTTCTCGTTGCTGCCCGTCGACGACATGTGTTTCGAGCTTGCAAGTGTTGTGCGACACATCGTAGAGCAGTTCCAGATGTGCCTGCGGGAAGAGCTGTGTGATGGCCCCGCGCGTCAGGTGCGTAATGATCTCTCGGTTCGCCAGAGCGCAGTTGATGCCGGCGCGCATCGCATCAAGGTAGTCCTGGCCGGTCTCTGATTGTATCGGCGCACAGGCAAGCTCTCTGTCAGGCAGTTGAATGCCATGCGACTGCGCCTCCTTGACCATGCGTTTGAGAAATTCGGTGCCGATCTGATGGCCGAGCCCGCGCGAACCACAGTGGATACTGATCTTGATGTCGTCCAGGCTGATATCAAAGGCGCGTGCTACCTTCTCATCGTAGATGTGCGTCACGCGCTGTATCTCAAGGTAGTGATTGCCCGAACCCAGGGTTCCCATTTCGTCCTGCTGACGTCGTTTGGCGAAGTCGGAAACAGCCCCGGGAACAGCGCCCTCCATACAGCCGTGCTCCTCGATGCGCTCGAGATCCGCTGCCTCGCCATAGCCCTGTTCCACGGCCCAGCGTGCGCCGCCTGCGAGCATGGCATCCATCTCCCTGGTCGAAAGATGTAGCGCGCCGGTACTGCCAAGGCCAGCGGGAATTTCCCGGAAGAGCGTATTGGCCAGTGCTTCCTGGTGCGACCGCACCTGTTCCGGCGTGAGTCCCGTGTGCAGCATGCGCACACCGCAAGAGATATCGAAACCGACACCACCGGCCGAGATCACGCCGTCAACCGGATCAAAGGCAGCCACGCCGCCGATGGGAAATCCATACCCCCAGTGCGCATCCGGCATGGCATAGGACGCCTTGACGATACCGGGCAAGGTCGCGACATTGCACACCTGTGAATAGACCTTCTCGTCCATCGCCATGACGAGGTCCCGCGATGCGAAGAGCACACCGGGCACGCGCATGTCACCTGTCGGCTCGATCATCCACTCGCTTTCGGAAACACGTTTCAGGCGATTGAGATCCATGATTCTTCCTCAGACATCGACGACGCACTGGGCCAGCCAGCCGTCATCCTCTGTTTGCACGACCCTGAGTTCAGTATAGGTGGCTCCCTTGACCTCAACGACCGGCTGGTGGCGCTTGCGGTCGATGATCTCGCCGAAGAGCTGCGCCTCGAGGCGGCCCTCCTCGATCCTGAGCTCGTAACGGCAGAAGAGCATGTGGCGCGTCGACATCTCGTACACGATTGCGTTGAGCCAATCGACGAAAAGCAGCTCCGGATCCATTTCGAAGCGACTGACCTCGATCATGGTATCCGGCTCGATATCACCGGGATCCGTAATGATGGCCGTCATTGCGAGCGCAGCCTGCTCAAAGGCCTCTGCCATCGTGCGACCGTATCCCCTGACACCGATATCGGCCTCGTGCTCGAAATGCTCCCATGAACCCATGATGTCACCTGCACATTCCTCTCTTTTCTTTATAACAGGCAACGGTTCAGGCAAGCATCTGCGGGCTTGCGCAGGATCAAGCGAATGGGAGAAAGCAGGACTCGGGATCGAAGTGTGGTGCGCAGGTGTCGGAGATAAGTTCTTCCTAAGGAGAAATTTTCTCTGGTACTGACAACGGGGCACCGGGTATCAGAGATCATTTTCCTGCGGAAAATAATCTCCGACACCGATTCAGGAATATGAATTTGTCACCCTGAAAAGAGATCTACACCAGAATTGAATGTAGAAGACCGCACCGCGGCGAATGCTCTCCGATACTGGAGTCTTGTCATCGCGAACCTCGCAGCCAGGTGTCGGAGATAATTTCTTCCCCGGGAGAAATTTTCTCTGATACCGACAACGGGGGCACCAGGTATCAGAGGTCATTTTCTGCGGAAAATAATCTCCGACACCGGTTACCTTCCTCTCAAGCAACACGATCCTCGATCAAGGTACAGACAATACGCCTTTCGGATCGCGGTCCGTCGAACTCGCAGAGGAATAGATTCTGCCAGGTACTCAGGCCGAGCTTTCCATCGATCACTGGCACAGTCTCGGACGGCCCGACGAGGCCTGCCTTGAGATGGGAATCACCATTGCCATCCTGACGGTCATGCAACCAGACGCCTCGCGGTATCAGCTTCGCAAGCAGGTTGATGACATCCGTCTGCACGCTCTCGTCCCAGTTCTCCTGGATCATGATCCCGGCCGTGGCTCCCTGCACGTAGACAGAGAGAAGTCCGTCACGCATGCCACTGCGATCCACGACCTGCTGGACCTGTTTCGTGATATCGACGAGTTCCTCTCGGCTGTGGGTACTGACGGTGATGCTTTCTCTCATGGTTCCACATTCTCCCGGCTTTCCCACCATGCCGGCAGGTCGCAAATGGAATCCAGCAACAGATCGGGAACGATGCCCGTCTCGAGGTCACTTTCGCTGAACTTGCCGGTACGCACCAGCGCAGACTTGATGCCCAGGAGCTGCGATCCTGCAATATCTCCCATGATGTCGTCACCGATCATGAGACACTCTGACGGCTCGCAGCCAAGGATTGTCAGGGCAGCATCGAAGAAGGCTGTGGCCGGTTTGCCCATGACGACTGCTTCCCTCCCGGTGGCATATTCGAGCGCCTTCACGAAAGGCCCCGTGTCGAGTTGCAGGCCTTCCTCCGATCGCCAGTAACGTGTCATGCCCAGTGCCACGAGTGGAGGCACCGGCTTCTGCATGAGCAGTCTGAACGCGCGGTTGAGCCGGCCGAAGGTCCACTCCTGTCCCATGTCCCCGAGGACCACAGCGCCTGCGCCCTGAGCGGCCTCTTCCCCGAGCTGTTCGAACGCAGAGAACTCGGTACGCGTTGCTTCGGGGATGAAAAGCGCAAGCGGACCATCGACATGTTCAGCGATCCAGCGAGAAGCCGCCACCGGAGGTGTCAGGATAGTCGCGGGATCAATATCAATACCCATGCCTGAGAGTTTCTCGACGATTGCACTGCGTGGTCGTGAGCTTGTATTGGTCAGAAAAAGATGCGGGATGCCTTCTCGGCGGATCCATTCAAGGCTCCTGGCAGCACCATCGATGGCCTGTGCTCCAACATAGAAGACACCGTCGAGATCGAAAAGAATGCCCTTGATCATGTTCTTGCTCTGAAGCTTGAGGGATCGGGGTTACGCATGATTCCGATCCCGGAAATGCCCTCCGGACAAGATCGCCACGTCGGCCTCCTCGCGATGACAAGTCCACATTCACCTGATACGTCTGTCTTGCATCGAAAGATGTCATTGCGAAGGAGCGCAGCGACTGTGGCAATCTCGTGGATGATCTGCCTCTCCTAACCCTCGAGACGCTTGCCTGCGAGCGTGGTCTCCTTGTCCGTTCGTGTCTCGAGCTTGAGATAGCTGATCAGGCGCACGCTGCCCTCGCTATGCAACACTTCGTGTATCTTTTTTACCGCCGACAGGACCTCATCCATATCACCCTCGATATTGGTACCTGCACCGTGGGTGTGGATGATGAATTCATACTCTTTCAGCAATTCAACGGCGCGTTGCACCTCTTTCCTTGCCGAAACGCCACTGCCGAGCGGAATCAC
>JARRMW010000035.1:0-14394 GCA_037385685.1 Gammaproteobacteria bacterium | reverse complement strand
GGCGGCAGCCTCTGCCTCGAGGCGCGCCAGCTCGCTGCGCGCTACCTCGATCTCTGCGAGCGTGCGGTCGACAGCCAGCTCGTAATCAGCCGGATCGATGACGAACAGCACATCACCCTTTTCAACCCGGGCGCCTGTGCGAAAATTCCGGGCAACGTCGACGATACGGCCGGACACCTGCGGAATGATGTCGGTCACTGTCCTTGATTCGACGACACCATTGAGTTGGACGCGCGATTGGTAGGTGGCAGGAATTGGGGCGACGACGGTAACGGGAATCCGATCCGCGGCGACCTTCGGGCGCACGGACGACGTGTCCGGCTTCAGGGAAGCCGACAGCATGATGGCAGAGCCGACGACTGCGACAACAAAAACGAGTTGAAACGCGCCGGCGAATCGCTGCATGAATGTCGCCATGGATATTTCTCCCTTTATAGCCTGTGAAGGATGAGGCAATCGCCGGTGACATTCTGTATCGACTTGTAACAGGCCCGGCATAATGGCCTCGTGCGCTCTATCCGCCGGTGGGATCGGGGTGACCGACCGGAATGCGCAAGAGCGCTCAGAGGCTTCGAGTTGACAGACAGCTGATCGGGACGGCTATACTGCAGACACGACGGTTGGGTGGTTACGGGGCACAAGAGATCGGGCTCGTGCAGGCGCGTTCCTGTGTTGCGATCCGGACTTCGTCCGGCAGGTCGAGGCCTTAGTGCAACGCTTCGCAGGCCGACCAGCGTGGCGTCGGTGCCTCAATAACGGGAAAACAATGTCGGCGACAAGAACTGTTCTCACTTGCCTGCTGGTAGCAACGCTGGCTTCGTGCGCCACCGGTAAAGCAACACATGATCCTGCGTCGGGTCCGGCGTCAAGTTCAGCGCCTGCCGGTTCTCCGTTGTTCGATCGGCGGGGAGCAGAACCTCTGATCAACTTTGGCGGCGTACAGAGGGACCTTGCCGGATCCCCGACGCGCGTTCTCGTTCTCGGTACGCCTCACCTCCACAACCTGCCGGCCGAAACGTTCGAGCCGGCGATGTTATCCCTTTTGCTTAACGCGCTGGAGGAGTTCTCGCCGGACATTATCGCCATTGAAGCGGTTAATGGCCGGACATGTGATGAGATCCAGAGATATCGGGAACTGTACCCAACCGCGCAAAAGTATTGCAGGAATACAGATGCCGCACTCGAAGCGCTGCAGATGACTCGCCCCGAGGCGGCGGCAGCCGTGGAAGAGACGCTCGTTGTCTGGCCGACGGACCCAACGGCCCAACAACGTCGTCGACTTGCACTGCTCTTTTCCGGCGCGGGCGAACCATGGTCTGCTGCGCTGCAATGGTCTTTGCTCGATGAGCGCGAGCGTACAGCAACAGACGGAATCTCGAGAGAGATGGGTGCGCAGCTGGACAACGATCTTGCCTCAAGAAATGAGAATCGCCTGATCGGTATCGAGCTGGCAGCAAGGCTGGGCCATAACAAGCTGGTCGCGATTGACGATCATTCCGCAGACCTGGTCCAGACGCGGGCGCCCGACACGATGAGTCCGGCAGTTCAAGCTGCCTGGAGCAATCCCCACCCTCTGGAGGAGGAGTTCACGGCACGCCGACAAGCGTTTCCAGGCTCCCCGGAGCAGATCATTGAGAGCTACCTCTTTCTCAATAGCGAACCGTTCCAGCGCTACACGATTGAGGAAGACTTTGGCCAGGCAGCAGCGACCTCGGACTATGACGCTGCGGCACGCCAATACGTCGCCTGGTGGCAGACCCGGGGGCTCAGGATGGCCGCCAACGTCATCGAGGCGGCTGGAAACCATCCGGGTGCGCGCGTTCTGGTGATTACCGGTACATCCCATAAAGCCTATTTCGAGGCGTACCTCGACCAGATGCATGATGTTGAACTCGTAGATCTCAGAAAAGTATTATCGGCGCAGCCTGGATCGTGAATCGGGACCGGGATCGGGAAACATTCATGTGCAATACTGTGCCCGCTATCCCTGATCGGTGCACAGGCCAGTAGCCTGGAAATATTGCATGCTGATTCTTCCGATGGAGCAAACCTTCAATATTCGACGGCCGCCCGTCGTGACGTTCCTTCTGCTGCTGGCGAATGTCATCGTCTTCCTGGTCACGAGCAGCAGCGATCAAGAAAAGCTGTTCGCTGCTGCCGAGGCCTACGAGAGCCAGCAGATCCTCGGGGCCGAGTTACCACTGTACCAGGCCTACCTGAAGAGTCAGTCTGCCGAGGCGAGGGACGGGAGCAAACTCGACTCTGTCGATGAGCTCGGCGAAGAGGACCGCTTCCATCTGGCGATTCAGTTATTGACCGACCGCGAGTATGCGGAATACCTCGAACGCAGTGCCGACTGGTTCACGCTTGAACAAATCGACGCCCTCGAGAAGAAGCAGCGTATTGTCGAGACCTATATCGACCGACTTGTGTATCTTCGATTCGGGTTCATCCCGGCCGACTTCTCGTTCCTGACCCTGTTTTCCTCGCAGTTCCTGCACGGCGACATGGTCCACCTGATCGGCAATTTGATCATCCTGGTGCTTATCGGGTTGACGGTCGAACAGCTGCTGGGGAGCTTCAATTTTCTGCTGTTCTACCTGATCAGCGGCGCGATCGGCGCAGCCACTTACGGCCTTATGCATCTCGGCAGCCCAGTGACCCTCGTTGGCGCATCGGGCGCGATCTCGGGAGTGATGGGAATGTACGCCGCCGCTTACGGGACGCGGCCGATACGGTTTTTCTACTGGATCGGCGTGTACTTCAACTACGTCAGGCTGCCTGCCCTGCTCATGCTGCCGGTCTGGGTCGGCAAGGAGATGTTCGACTACTTCTTTACCGATAGCAACGTAGCCTACAGCGCGCACGCCGGTGGCCTGGTAGCCGGCGCCGCACTGGTACTGATCGGCAAGTCCTCATTTGCCCGGATCGACACCGAGGTCATCGAGAACCGCGACAAGGATCGCGAGTACCGTGAAGAGCTGGAGTACGCGCTGCAGCTGATCGATCGCGCAGACTTTCCGGCCGCCCGGGGAGCGCTGCAGCGGCTGCTCGAAAGCTACCCGGGCGATAGCCGGGCGCTGTACCAGCTGGTCCAGCTGGAAAAGGCGCAACCGGCGACGAAGGCGTATCACCTTGCCACCTTCAATTATCTGAAGACCGTCCTGCCGACCGGCTCTCTGGGCAGCGACACGCTGGGCGTCGTTCGCGATTACTGGCATTGCGCCGCACCCGGACCTCGAATAGGAGGCCAAACGTTAACGAAGCTGATCAACAATCTGATCGCCGTCGGCGAGCTTGACCTGGCAAAAACGATTTGTGAATCGGCACAAGTGCATCAGCTTCTCGACGCGAATGCACTGCGGGAGGTCAATTCCTACCGCCTCGAAATGCAGCGTTCGCCCGGCGCTTAATCGGCGAGACTCAGCCCGCCGTCTTTCGACGCGGACGGTCTCAGTACTCGCTCGCGCACAGCACGACACTTTGCTGCGATCTCGGGCTGCTGCAGGTCAACCTCCACGATCTCGGTCAGCAGGTCGATGGCTTGCCGTTGAAGTGCCTGGTCTTTCGTATGCTTGTGCTGGTTCCATAATAACTTCGCGGCCAGCTTGCTGTCGTTGCGTTCGCGCACCGCACTGGCAACCTTGATTGCGAGAGCGGTGTCGGTGATTTCGAAGCCCGGCTTCGCGGCCAGCAAGTCGCGCGGCAGGCGCGGCAGCATCGACGTTTTGTTGGCCCTGAGCAGTGCCACAAGCAGGGGCGTGAGGTGGCGCTGCAGGTGCTCCCACGCGCCGCAAAAACGCACGATTTTTATGTACTTCTCGATTAGCGTCGGCGGGTACTCGTTACCCTTCCAGTTACTGACCAGCAGATCCATCGCCCGCTGGTAGTCACCCTGCTGCAACAGCACGTGAACCCTCGGGTCTTCGCCGGAGGAATTCGCGGTAACCGAGAAGTCATCGATGGACCCGCGGACCTGCAGACGATGCCGATACTGGTAGACCATGTAGCCCATCAGGCTGTACATGACCAGCGCAAAATAGTAGCCGGACACCGAGGATATGATCTGTGCGGCTTCGATGCCCGCGTACTCATAGGCCAGTCGCCCTAACGTCACGCTGCAACTGAACATCATGAGCAGGTAAAGGCAGACCAGCAGGTAGGGCCAGCCTATGCGGAAAATGAGGGTTGCCAGGATGACCGGATTCAACGCTGTCCGCAGCGAGCCTTCGGTTGCCAGAAGGATCGTACTCATTGATAGCGCGAGGAGGGAGAATAGGCCCAAAGGCACACCCAGTGCCGGACTCAACTTGACGCTGATGGTCGCCGTCACGCTGAACATGATGAAAATCACGGCGAACTGCTTGATGACCACGACGTAACCGGGTTGCGTGATGGTCGCCGGTAGCGACGGTGCCTGGAATTCGCCCTCGCTCATCTAAGCGATGACGTTGAAGCCATACTTGATCTGCAGCAGTACGATAAAAATACCGGCGAGCGCGGCAAGCAGTCCTGGCGGAAGAACGTAACTCACAACGATGGCGAGGCCCAGCAGGGCGATCGGGCCCGCTTGAAACGGGTACATGAAAAAGTCGTGCAGGCGGCTCCAGAAAGGTACGACGTTCCCGTGCGTGACCGCAAACTCCAGCGGCTCGGCGCAGTGCAGGCATCCCGGCCGACCCTGGCTGCCCGACGTATAAACACACCGATCGCAAAAGGAAAGTTGGCAGTGAGCACATTGTCAACGGTTATTTGTCGCGGGGTGGTGTCGACAATAGCTCATGTCATCGGATTATCCGGTTGACCTCGACGTGGATAACACGATATCTGCAGGTTTCCCGGATTGCCACCCCACCGTTTGCGAAGGTGGCAGAACGGGCGTGACCGCTGGCTTTCGACTTGATAACTCTGCTTCACCAGTGGCCGGTGCCGGGCTCACCTTTGAACGGTCCGACCACTTCCGACGTTATCCAGCCGCCGTAGAATCGCCCCGGCTGGGTTTTCACGCTTTCCCCACCGAGACGGCAATCGACACGCCCGGGGTAAAACGCGAGATATCCCTTGATAATCTCGAAGCGCGCTCGGGGTCTTTCATAGCACCAGGCAACCGGTTCGCCCGGGTTTTGCGCGAGAGCCCAGTAGGTCGCCGTCCCCTTCCACTCACAGTAAGTGCGGTCACTCGATGGCTCGAGGGGGGCGAAATTGACGTCGTCCCGGGGAATATAGAAGGTCGGTGGGCTGGCCGTTTCCATCACCTTGTAGGCGCGCGACGTCCTTGCCAGGATCGTGCTGCCGTCGCGCACTTCGAGAAGACGCCCGTCCCGCCGGATGGCCGGCGGCCGCGGATAGTCCCACACCGACTCCTGGCCGGGGCCGGGCTCGACCGCGAAATCAGGACGTCTGTTCAACGAACCGGGAACCGCTGTCCAAACGTGCTGCTGCCCGTAGCGGCAGGGGGACATCGCGGCCCGACCGGCGCCGATCAAGGATGTACTCCCGGGCAGGCCCTGTAGCCGCGGCACTGACGACGACCGCGGTCCATGCGACGCTGAAGGCATTAACGACGTTCTCTCTCATGTTGCGCATGGTGACAAGCGCTCGGGAAAATTGGGTCTCGCAGACATTTCGGTGTGTTTCCAAATGCTTCAAATTTCAAAGTTTTGGTTCCCGACTGGCGTGATCAACGGGTTCAGATCAAGCTCGAGCAGACGGCACTGTGCGACGGCGAGCTCCACTCTTGGATTATGTTAAACAAAAGGCTGCTAAACATTTGGCCTGAACAGGCGTATAACGTGGTGTTATCCACAAGTACACATGTGGAGCCCATAAAACCCATAACGAAAGACACGCTGAACCTTCCAGCTACTCTTCGATGAAAAAAGAACCGAAATCCAAGGGGCAAGATAGTGATTAAGAAAATTACGCCGACCTTATTGTCGGCGGTATTGGTTGTTTTCGCTGGCGTTGCCAGCGACGCCTATGCTGCTGACATACAAATCCAGCAAATGTCCGCCGATCCGGCCCTCATCCCGGCCGATGGACTGGCAGACAATAAAGCCTATTTTAATAACATCTATGTCGTGCAGCTCAAGGGCGATCCAGTCATCGCCTACGAAGGCGGCATTAAAGGGTACAAAGCGACGAAACCCGGCAAGGGTAAGAAGCTCAATCCCAACAGTGCCCACGTCAAAAAGTACGCTGCGTATCTCGAGGAAAAACAGGATGCAGTGATCCAGAGCGTTGGTGGCGAGAAAGTCTACAACTATCGTTACGGCATCAACGGTTTTGCGGCACGAATGACAGAGGCCGACGCACAAGCACTGAAGCGTCGCAGCGACGTCGTCAACGTGTGGAAGGACGAGATTCAGCAGTTGCAGACCGACACCAGCCCCGCGTATATCGGGTTAACCGAAGGTGGGGAAGCCTGGTCCAAGGGCCTCGTTGGTGAAGATGTCGTGATTGGCATCATCGACTCCGGCATCTGGCCCGAGCACCCGAGCTTCGCCGACGTTGCGACCCCCAAGAAGGGCAACAAAGGCCCGATGATCCCGTACGAGGCACCGTCCGGGTTTACGCCCAGCGGCTGCGATTTCGGCAACACTGCCGCCAATCCGCTCGACGCGGCGGCATCGTGCAACAACAAATTGGTTGCGGCTCGCTGCTACAACAGCGGTTTTTCTTCGGGACCTGACCCGAGTAACCCCTGTGGCGGCGATGGCGCATTTACATTGCCCACTGAGTTCCAGTCGGCCAGAGACAACGATGGACATGGTAGCCATGTAGGCTCCACGGCGGGCGGCAACTTCGGAGTCGCCGCCTCTATCGAGGGCCAACCTCTTGGCAATGTCAGTGGTGTCGCACCACGTGCACACATCGCTGCATACAAGGTCTGCTGGAACGGCTCGTTCCCGCCGGAGCCGTTTGGCGGTGGCTGTGCCACATCCGACAGCGCCATGGCTATCGATCAGGCAGTTGTTGATGGCGTTGACGTCATCAACTTCTCGATCGGTGGGGCAAGCACCTTCTTCGCGGGTTTCGATGACATTGCTTTCCTGTTCGCCGCAGATGCGGGCGTCTGGGTGGCAACGTCAAACGGCAACAGCGGTCCCGGAGCACAGACTGTCGGCACGCCATCCGGCGTACCCTGGATTACGGCAGTCGGCGCGAACCAGGACGATGCGGTTTTCGGCCTTGCCGTTTCGGTTGATTCACCGGCGTCGATCGCGGGCAACAAAGACGCACTGGAAGGTGCAGGCCCGGTGCGGCTGTCCGACACCGGACCAATATCCGGCGATGTAACGCTGGTGTCCGACAATCTCGCTTGCGGGCCGATCGATCCGATTTCCGGTATCGCGTTAGCCAGTCGCGGCGCCTGCGGGTTTATCACGAAATACAACAATGCCGCGGCTGCCGGGGCGGATGCGATTATCGTATTTAACGATGGAGCATCTCCTGACCGGATCGATCCGATCGTCATGGGCGGCCTGGATGGCGCGACGATTCCGGGTGTGATGGTTGGTTTCTACGACGGCATTGCCATGGCAGGCGAAACGGGTGTTACCGCAACCCTGGACCCGGACAATCTTGTGTCTCGTGTCAACCGGGTCGCCGGCTTCTCCTCGAGAGGCCCGAACGGCGGCATGCCGGATGTCATCAAGCCTGATATCTCGGCACCTGGTGTTTCAATCCTGGCAGCGCAGACGCCGATCCCGAACGACGGCCAGCTCCCGGGACAGCTGTTCCAGATCATCAGCGGCACGTCCATGTCGAGCCCGCATGTGGCCGGTGCATTTGCACTCCTCAAGCAGGCACATCCCGACTGGAGCGCGGCACAGGCGAGGTCCGCACTGATGACGACAGCCCGACAGGACCTGAAGAAGACTTTCGGTGACGCGGCGGCCACGCCATTCGATATTGGCGCAGGTGAGATCCTGCCCAGCGAGGCACCTGATCCCGGACTGAGCTACGATGCGGGACTCGTCGATTACGTTGCTGCACTTTGCGGTGAGCCGGCTCAAGCCGGTATCGCTGATTTCATCTTCGGCGCAGGTGTCTGTGGGTTCGTCGAATCCCTCGGATACTCGTTGGATCCCAGCGACCTGAACCTGGCATCTATCGGCGTTGCTGAGCTTGCCGGTTCGCAGACTGTCACACGCACCGTGACCAGTGTTGCCAATAACAACGGCAACAAGAGTTTCACGGTGTCTGTTGACGCGCCACCTGGAATCGATGTTTCGGTGAATCCGTCGACGATCAAGCTGAAGAAAGGCGAGTCGGCTACGTATGAAGTGACCTTTACGGCCACCGATGCGGCGGTGCTTGATGAGTGGGTATTCGGGTCTCTGACCTGGACGCACGGCGGCGAATACTCTGTGCGCAGCCCGATAGCGATCAAGCCAGTCGCGTTCTCGGCCCCGTCAGAGGTGAACGGTGTCGCCGATGGAGCCGGCAATGGCTCAGTTGATGTGCCGGTGCAGTTCGGATACACGGGCGATTACACCGCCAGCGTGAACGGCCTGCAGCCGGGATTCTCGGCCAGCGACAACATCACCGGGCCTCAAGGGAACCTGCAAATCTGGTGTGCCGATCTGCCTGCGATGAGTCACTTCCGTGCCGCAATGTTCGATGAAGACACCAGCAGCCCGGGCGCGGATGATCTCGATCTGAGACTTTTCTATGCCCCGAGCGGCTGTGCCGCATTCGATATTGCATTTGTCGATAGTAGCGGCGGCGCGACCTCTAACGAGGTCATCGATTGGCCCAATGCACCAGCTGGTGGATACGTCGTGGTTGTCGATTTTTTCGCCGCTGCAAACGGTACGGATACAGACTATACGGTCTGGTTCCAGCCGGTATTTGGCGACGCTGGCAATACGACGGTGACCGCACCGGCGAGTGCTACGGTTGGAACCTCGGCTACCGTTACGGTGGACTACGATGGTCTGGTTCCCACGCGGAATCTCGGCGTCCTTATACATGAGGACGGTGTTGGTGAATTAGCCAGGACGATTCTCGATATCGACGCCCGCTGAGGAGTCTGCTTTCCCGGCACTCGTGCCGGGATCGCTCTTCGTGAAACGAAAACGCCCGCATTGTTGTGCGGGCGTTTTTTTATGCCGATGCCGTGTGTGCGGCGTTAAAGGCGAACCGCCTCACATAATCTCTTCGCCCTGCCCGTAGACCGGTGCCTCCGCACGCTCCGCCGGACAGTAGAACGGCTCTCGATTGAGACCAGCATGATAGCGGTACGTCTCGCCGCCGGACTTGAGCAGAATCAGAATGCCGGGAACGATGGCCATGGAGTAAGACATCCCGGGTTTTGGACACCCGGCAGCACCAGAGCGCCAATGCACATTTCGAACGGTCACTACCTCAACATCCGCCGCGTCAACCTCAAGGCGCTCCGCCAACGCCCCCTTTGCCAGTGAAACCTGTTCGTCGATGCCCAAGGACTGAGCCGTATCCGAGGGTGGCGAGCTCCCATCACCGCCTGTTGATTGATTCGGCCCACCTGCAGCGGCTGGCTGGGCTGAACAAGCAAGTACACAACCGCATAGCGCGACGATCGCCATCAATTGAGAGATCAAGCTGATGTTGCGATTCATTTTTTCTGTTCGTCCTTGTAGAAAGGCCAAAGATCACGGCGTTCTAGCGGCCAGTGCATATCAGGGACATTATGTCAGGAGCGAAACCGTCGAAGCGAGCTGAAACCGGGCCGATGCGCGACCCTGATGGGAGTTCCCTGTGATCGCAACGGTGGCACGGGGATCGCGTTGATCGCCCCAAATTCGATTTACCTGTAACCATATTATGTCGGATCACTTTACAGAAAAGCGTCTGCGTAGAATCGGTGCAGTCGTAATCCCTTGATATCTGGCCAATTCGGAATCTGGCACGGCAATTGCACGATCTCATAGCCCACCCGGACTGATTTGAGGACGAATGATGAAACGGACGAGATTCGCGTTACTGACGCTAGTCATTCTTGGATGGAGTGCAGCGGCAAACGCTGGAATTATTTCTGCTCAACTGTACGCGGACGACACAGCATTTTCGACTGCGACCGGTGCCGTAAGCGCAACTGGAGCCCTGCCGGACATCGGCGCGCAAGGTCTGTCCGCCACACTTGGCGACGTAACACTGACGGCCGGCAATACGATCTTCGTCGGAGCCGGTTGGTCATCGCTGATGCCAGGGGGCCATGCGATTGCGATCAGCGGACCGGAAGATGTTGATATCGCCATCGATACCGGCATAGCGACGGCCTTCGGCTTTTATTTTCACGAGCCCGCGTTGAGTACTGGCCAGCTTGATGGCTGCAATACGACGTGTGTCGACTCGACATTTGATATCGAGTTTTACCTGGGTGGCGTGCTGGTGGACTCGGTGCTCTTCGCGCCGGCGGATGATCTACTGCTCTTCGGTGGGATCATTCTCGACGAAGTCTTCGACGAAGTCAGGTTCAATGAAATCGTTGGCACCAATGACAACGAGTTTTTTGGCGAGATGTACATTGCCAGAGTTCCGGAACCCGGCACTCTCGCTCTACTAGGCATCGGTCTTGCGGCAATGGGTTTCGCGAGACGCAAGAAAGCGTAAGCAGATTCTATGTTTCTGAGAAGCCCCGCGCAGTGCGGGGCTTTCTTTGCCCGCTCCTGGCGTTCGCGAACCGCCGGATTGGTCACATTTCACCTGGTCGCCAGATTGGCTTCGCGTGCTGCTGTTCTTTTGCAGGAACGCACCGATAACAACCACGATAATACCGGCAAACAGTTCCTATCGTCTGTTCAGGACCGAAGGCTACTTGATCCCCCAAGCCAATAAGATCTGCGGTCAACGACGTCAGAAGTATGACCACGCCGCGTATTGCAACTACGATTGAAGCGGTTTGTAATGCATTGCTGAACCTCGAAACAGGCAAGGCGGACAGTGCAGACAAGGGCCATGATGTCGGGAGGGAAGCCGTCGAAGCGAGCTGAAACCGGGCCGGCAAGTGCAGACCGCTGACCGAGACCCTGGTCAGATGGCAATGCCGACTCCAGTGAATGACGATCACTTGGTATCCGGCACGGGTACCATCACCTTGGCCGATGCTAAACTCTATTTCCTGACCGTGACGATCGCATCGCGTCGGTGCGTGCTCGTTGCCGCTGGACGAAAGAACTCGTAGGGCTGAATAATGACACGCGACCAACTTGCTTCGGCACTGAATGCTTTTCTAGCTGATGACGACCTGCAGGTCGCAGCAATGACCGGTGATTCGGGGGTCGGCAAGACCTATTTCTGGCAACGTTACGCGGACTCTCTGGCACTGGGTGATTCATTCAACGGCCTGAGCTACGCATCAGTTCTCGGGGCCGACTCGCTCGAAGAGATTCGAACGCGAATCAAGGCCGGCATGGTCTTGTCGCAGGAGCGTGATTCCATAATGAAGCGTTATCGTGATCAGGCGAGTAAGCTCCTGAAACCTCGCGAGTTGCCCGGCAAGGCACGTGGCGTTCTTGAACTGATCGATCGGTATCGCCGCGGTGAGCTGACAAGCCTGGCAAGTCAGGCTGGATACTGGTTTGTGCGTGATTGTGTTATATGCCTCGACGATGTCGAGCGCCTCGGAAAGCAAGTCGACTCACAGGCCCTTTTGGGTCTTGTTGACGAACTCCGTGAGCGCAACTGCAAGGTTGTACTCGTGCTTAATCGCGACCAACTTCTGAAAGAGGATGCCGACGTTCAACAATACTGGGAACGGATCGTTGATATAGAACTCGTTCTCGCTCCTGACATCGATACAAACGTTGCTGTTGTCTTTGGCGAACTCGAAAGAATGGCCGAATATCAGGAATCCATCGCGTCTGTTTTCAAGCAAGTTGGCTGCCGGAACATCCGAATCTACAAGAGCGCCCTGGGTCTGATCGAGTCTTTTATCAGCCATACCGCTGAAACGCCGGCATATCTGCGCCAGTTTCTCGTTGAGCACAGCGCACTGCTCTCCTGGGCAATTCTTGATCCAAGTCACGATCTGTCCGATCAGGTTGTCAGTTCCGATCAGTACAATTCATTGTGGGTAGCGGTCCTTAATCAAGGCGGCGCAAGGGATCGCCTTAGTTCTGACGAGAAGGTCTGGGCCAATGTTATCGAGAAGACAGGCTTCGACCCATTGCCAGTTGACAAATACCTGGTCAACTACCTGAGGACGGGTTGGCTGGACCTGGATGGCCTGAAGACATCCGTCAGAGAGATAGAAGAAAGGGTTGTTGCCAACGATAGTCAGAATCAACTACGAGATGTCCTTCGTTCATATGGGGACGACTTCAGTATTGACCACGATCAGTATGTCGCTCGCATTTTGGAAGTGTTGAATGGGGGTCTCGAAAGCCTCACGGTTTTCGATTTCGACAGTGGACTCGAATCGCTGTATATGCTCAATGAAGAAACCGACGAGTTGGCGCATGCTTTTATAAAAGCTCGTGGTGACCATTTGCAGGCTATTGCAGAGGCTCAGGGCCGGCACCGCCAAATCGTAAACGACGTGCTAAACGATGAACTGGATCGCCGTGAAACAGAATACCGGGCCAATAGATACACAATCGACCAGGTTGCGCATGACCTGAGTGGTTCCGACGGATGGAGCCGTGGTCAGATAGATTTCCTGGCGACTCAAACTGTGGATGCCTATGTTCAATGGATCCTCAGTGCGCCACCGTCGCTAAACCAAAAGATCCGGGCCATCCTGGAGTTCCGTGACCACAGCGAGGGTCCGTATCCGCAAATGGCTGCCCGACTCGAGGATGCGCTACGGATACTCGCGAAACAGAGCAATTTCAATGCTAGGAGAATCGAGAGTGCGTTCGGGATCAAGTTGTCGGACGACGACGAGTCGCGCGAGAACGAGGGAAGTTAGTGGGGATGCTGTGACAGGGCGAATTCACAACAGAATTTCATCCCCCTGTAGCGTGATCAACTAAAAAGAGTAGCGTCACCGCACTGTCCTTTATCCTGGTCGGCGAGCCCAGGACATTTGATGCTCCCAAGTGTTACGTACTATTGCTGATTGACAACACAGTCCATTAGTCGTAGCAAATCCCTGTCGAACAAGAGAAGATTGCACTCTGCGGACTACGCTTCCGCTCCCGGGAGCCACAGGGAGCGCCCTTGGTGCAACAGCAACAGTCGGGGTGGCTTGTATGAACCAATCTGCAACCGAAGCACGCGGGCCTGAGTCTGATCCGTATATCTCTGAATACATGGAAACGCACCAGGGAGCGGCTTCGGCAATCGTGCGGGCGTGGGATAAGCTCGCTGGAGAGCCAGACGTTGCAAAGGCGGTAAGGAAGCTGCTGCCCGCACTCACCAGCAAGACACTCAACATCTTCTTTAGTTACAAGAAGAAAGATGAAGCAGCCGCTGTCGCTGTTGTCAAACGATTGCGCAAGTACGCTGGCGACAAACTACGCATTACATACCAAGCCGAGTTTACAGAGGACATCGCGGGTCGCCCCTGGCGCGAGTGGATACGTGATGAAATTTCGCGCGCTAACTGGTTTATCCTTCTTCTGCCAGACCCGTCTGACGACTGGGATTGGTGCCTGTACGAGACTGGCCTGTTCGATCGCCGACCGACGTCGGCCGACCGACTCATCTGTCTGCACCATCCCGACACCAAGATTCCAAGCCCGATAAAGGACTATCACGCCGTTCGAGCAACAATTCCTGACCTGACAAAGTTCCTTGAAATGGTGTATGTCAAGAGCAATCCGATACCAGGACTTGAGCCAATCAATAAGTCAATCAAGGAAGACATACCTTCAATCGCCGCTGAGATCGCCGAGGCTATACGCGCCCCAAAAAAGTGCGTTTTCCATGACACTTTTCAACCATTCGTCCGGCTCCGAATCGACAACGCTGCCCGTTTTCAAGACTCGCTCGACCTTGATACCTCCGCAGTATTGGAGGCAAATAGGGACGCGCTCGATATCTTCGACTTTAGACAGAAACCCGAGACATGGGGTGAACTTCGAACAGGAATAAACGAGTCAAACTCGGACGGACGGTGGCATGAAGAACTTTTCCACGTAGTGCGAAAGGCCGCGCAAGGCCGAAAGTTTGCGCCGGTTCAGGCTGTATTTCATGCAAGTAGCGGCAAATCCTATCGGCCTGTTTTAAGTGCTGTTGAAAGACTGGGGGACAAGAGTGGGCCGATTCAGAGTTATCAGATTACGTTCGCAGAAGACGTAAGCACAATCAATTTGGCCGGCATGCCGGCAGATTTGGCGACACTCGCGACGATTCTTCGCATGGCATTCCGGTTCCGCTGGGAAATTCTTGAAAAGTTCACGAAGAGAGAAATCACCGAAGACGAAGTCGAGAAGGTGGAAAACGCCATTACGCGAATGGAAA
>JARRMW010000034.1:0-22258 GCA_037385685.1 Gammaproteobacteria bacterium | reverse complement strand
CGGCCGCGAGTTGACCGAGAAGATGAAGGAGCTGATTCCGCGCCAGATGTTCGAGGTCGCGATCCAGGCTGCAATTGGCAGCAAGATCATCGCACGCTCGACGGTCAAGGCGCTGCGCAAGAATGTGACCGCCAAATGTTATGGCGGAGATGTCACACGCAAGCGCAAGCTGCTCGAGAAGCAGAAAGCCGGCAAGAAACGCATGAAACAGATCGGCAAGGTGGACATCCCCCAGGATGCCTTTCTTGCCGTCCTCAAGGTCGGGCAGGACAACTGACGCGGTCGCCCGCCCGTCTCCCTATCGCAAACCGGATAGAATATGGCAATGAACATCGGATTGATTCTCGTCATCGCAACTGTCGTCATGGGCGTGATCCTGTTGCTCGACAAACTTGTTTTTGCGAGGAAAAGGACAGGCAAACTCCCGCTGGTCGTGGATATCTCGCGGTCTGTCTTTCCCGTGGTGCTGATCGTGCTCCTGATCCGCTCCTTTATCGGGGAACCTTTCAGGATTCCGTCAGGCTCCATGATGCCAACGCTGCTCGTCGGTGACTTTATCCTCGTCAGCAAGTTTTCCTACGGCCTTCGTCTGCCTGTCACAAACACCAGGATACTGGACACGGGATCGCCGGAGCGTGGTGATGTTGCCGTCTTCCGTTATCCTGTCGATGACAAGACCGATTTCATCAAGCGTATCGTTGCTGTTCCCGGGGATACGGTCGCATATCGCAACAAAACGCTTTATATTAACGGTGAACCTCAGCCGGTCGAATTGATCGGGCGCTATCAGGGAACGGGGTCAGGCCAGAACCAGACAGGGAACCTGCATGCCAGCGAGAACCTGACAGGGGTCAGGCACGAGATCCTGGTCGATGAGCGGCGTCCGGATTTTCCAAGCCCGCAATGCAGCTTTCTTGCGCATGGGCCGGTCACGGTGCCGGAGGGTAACTATTTTGCTGTAGGCGATAACCGTGATAACAGCAACGACAGCCGCTGCTGGGGATTCGTGCCGGATGAGAATCTGGTCGGCAAGGCAACATACATCTGGATGCATTTCGATCCGGAAATGGACGGGATGCCGATTAACTGGGGGAGAATAGGAAATGCAATTGACTAGCCTGAAACAGCAACAGGGCCTCTCGATTATTGGTCTGCTGATCGTTCTTCTGATGGCCGGCGCTCTCGGCTTCTTCGGCCTCAAGGTCGGGCCCACCTACATGGAGAACTGGACGTTGAAAAAGATGATGAAGGATCTTCAGACCGACGATGATGTCATCGGCAAGCCGGCAAGTACGATTCGGACTGCCGTAATGAAGCGTATCAGGGTTAACGGCGTCTATAATCTGTCGCCGAGAAATGTCAAGATCCAGCGCAGAGGTGTCAGCAACGTCGTGACCCTGGATTATGCTGTCAGCAAGAAACTGGCTGGCAACATGGAAGTCGTCATGACATTCAAGGAAACAGCGAACATCCCGGCTTCGGCTTCGCCTTGAGAAAAGAGCCTTCCGGGCTTGTCGCTGCGCTCGGTATCCGTTTCGACAGCAGCGAACTGCTGGAACAGGCGCTGACACACCGCAGCGCCGGACAGCCACACAATGAACGTCTCGAATTCCTCGGTGATGCGATCCTCGGCATGATCGTAGCGGAGCGCCTCTTCGACCGGTTTCCTGAGGCAAGTGAGGGACAGCTCAGCCGCTTGCGCGCCCAGCTTGTCAAGCGTGACACCCTGGCAAAGATTGCGCGTGAAATCGGCCTCGGGGACTATCTGCTCATGGGGTCCGGTGAACTCCGGGCCGGCGGCCAGTCACGTGATTCAACGCTCTCCGATGCGCTGGAAGCCGTTCTCGGTGCCGTCTATCTTGATTCAGGCGCCGAGGCGTTCGAACAGGTATTCGATAAACTCTTCAGTGAGCGCCTGCAAAAGCTTGACCTCTCCCGTTCTGTCAAGGACCCCAAGACCAGGCTCCAGGAATACCTCCAGTCGCGCAATCTTGCACTGCCTGAATACAGCATTACCGCGACCAGCGGCAAGCAGCACCAGCAACGCTTCGAAGTCGAGTGCACGCTTCCGGATCTCGGGATCACTGCGACAGGAGAGGGGCGTTCCCGGCGAAAGGCCGAACAGGATGCAGCCTCCATCGCACTGGATGTGATCGGGAAAGGTAGCGATGGCTGAGAACCGTTGCGGTTATGCAGCCATCATCGGCCGCCCCAATGTCGGCAAGTCGACGCTGCTGAACAGGCTGATCGGCCAGAAGATCGCCATTACATCCCACAAACCGCAAACGACGCGTCATGCGATTCTGGGTATCAGGAGCAGACCCGGCGGGCAAATTCTCTTTGTGGATACTCCCGGCATGCACCTGCGCGGAAAAAAGGCGCTCAACAGGATGTTGAACCAGACCGCCGGAAGTGTGCTTGTCGACGTGGATGTGATTCTGTTCGTCGTGCAGGCAGGCGTCTGGACCGAGGAAGATGAAGCTGTTCTGACAGCGGTACAGCGTTCGCAAAGGCCTGTCATACTTGTTGTCAACAAGATCGATCTTCTGAAAAAGAAAGAAGAGATGCTGGCCTATCTTGCAAGACTCTCTTCGATGGCAGAGTTCGAAGAAATCATTCCCTGTTCAGCCAGAAGCGGCGATAACCTCGAGCTGCTCGAAGAGCATGTCCTGCGGCTTCTGCCCGAGGGCCCGAGCTTCTATCCGGAGGAGCAGGTCACAGACAAGTCGGAACGCTTCATGGCCGCGGAACTCCTGAGGGAACAGCTCACCCGCCGATATGCCCGGGAGATTCCATATGCACTTACTGTCGAGATCGAGCGCTTCGAGGAGCACCCGCAACACTACAGTATCGGTGCAGTTATCTGGGTCGAACGCGAAGGGCAGAAAGCGATCATCATCGGCAAGCAGGGCGAGGCGCTCAAGGAGACCGCACGACTTGCGCGCGAGTCCATGCAGAAAGCTTTTGACAGGAAGGTCTGGCTCGATGTCTGGGTGAAAGTCAAGAAGAGCTGGTCCTCCGACGAAAAGGCGATGGCGAACCTTGGCTATACCGAATGATGATGCCCGCTTTCGTGTTGCACAGGCGCCCGTATCAGAATACCAGCCTGCTGCTTGAATGTTTTGTTGCGGGCTGCGGACGGCTGCCCCTCATTGCGAAGGGTGCGGCACGCAGCAAGCTCAAGGCCGAATTGCAGCCATTCCAGCCGCTGGCAATCGACTGGCGTGGCCGGGGTGAAATCAAGACGCTGACAGGGGCGGAAACGACCGACAAGCCGATGGCGTTGCATGGAAAGCGGCTTTATTGCGGACTCTATCTCAATGAGCTTTTGACCAGGCTCCTGCCGCGGGAAGAGCGTCATGATGGGCTACTCGAGGCATACTGGAAGAGCCTCGTGTCGCTCGTGCATGTCGAGGATATTGACTGGCAGTTACGCCTGTTCGAACTGCGACTGCTTGACGAGCTAGGCTACGGACTTCAACTCTCTGTGACGGCAGATGGAGAGGTCATCAGCGAGGGACAGCGCTATGTCTACAGCCCCGATCATGGTTTCACGCTAACAGGTCGTGGCAATGCCGGTGTCAGCGGTGCTACATTGCATGCCTTGTGCAATGGTGCATGGAATGAGCGCATCGAACGGCTCGAGGCGCGGGATCTGATGCGCACTGTTCTCGATCATCATCTCGGGCAGAGGCCACTCAAGAGCAGGGAGTTGTTTCACTAGCAAACCGGACCAGTCATGATTGTCAAAAAACTCGGCGTCAATATCGATCATGTCGCCACCTTGCGACAGGCTCGCGGAACCCGCTATCCCGAGCCGGTTCAGGCGGCGATACTCTGTGAGGAAGCGGGAGCGGATGCGATCACGCTGCATCTGCGTGAGGACCGCAGGCATATCCAGGACCGTGATGTCGACATGCTTGCGGATATCCTGCAGACACGCATGAATCTCGAGATGGCAGCCACTCCTGAAATGCAAACGATTGCGATGCGCATCGGACCTGCAGATTGTTGCCTCGTGCCCGAGAAGCGTGAGGAACTGACGACCGAGGGGGGGCTGGATGTGGCAGCGCAGGTCGATTATCTCGCCGGTTATTGTGCGGAGCTTGCCGATGCCGGTATTCGCGTTTCGCTCTTTGTCGATGCGGACAGGAAGCAGCTCGATGCTGCTGCTGCCGTTGGTGCGCCCGTGGTCGAGATTCACACAGGACACTATGCCGATGCCTCGAGCAACCTGACGCGAATGAATGAGCTCGCACGTATCGCGGATGCGGTTGCCTACGGCAATTCACTCGGGCTACAGATTAATGCAGGACACGGACTCGATTATCATAATATTCATGATATTGTCGCAATTCCCGGCATTGTTGAATTCAACATTGGGCATTCGATCATTTCGCGTGCCATTTTTACCGGACTGAAAGAAGCTGTATCAACAATGAAGATGTTGTTACTCTCCGGTGAGGCATAATTTTCCTGATCAGGCACTTCATCACCTTGCTTCCGCCGGCCAATACATTTCTTTCATATAATTCGTTTTGTTGAACTTGCCTCTTTTTTATTATATCTTTTGCGTCATTGGATTGAACGTCCAACGGCTATCATAACTAATAATCATATTAATCAAGAGGTTGCAAATGGCAAAGAAAGATATACAACAAATGAGTGCCGACGAGTTATATGCGTTGGCCCAGCAGAAAGAAAAAGAAGAAGAGGCGCGCGAGAAAGAGGCGCTGAAAGAAAAGATCGCAGAGCTTCGGGACAGGAAAAAGGCGCTGATGGCTCAGCACAGAAAAGAGCTGGCTGCCATCGATGCTGAAATCCGTGCTCTTGGCGGCCGCAGTGGTGGCGGTCGAAAGGGCCGTCAGACCGGTGCCAGTGCAGCAATACTGGAACTGCTCGGTAAGAAGGGCGAGATGGACACAAAAAGCATCCGCAGCATGCTTGAGTCACAGGGAGTCTCTGTCAGCAACCTCGGCCAGACCATGGCCTACCTGAAACGGAACGGCAAGGTCAAATCCACAGGACGTGGTGTTTACAAGCTTGCCTGAAGGACTGCTCCCGGAAGCCGAAGCTTCCTCCGCGGTCGCCATAAAAAAAGCCCTGCCATGTGGCAGGGCTTTTTCATGCGCGGGTTCTTTCTCTCAGGGCTTCACTGTGGAGAGTCCGAGTACTTCCCAGTCCTGCATGCCACCACGGTACCACTTGAGTTTCTCTGCCGGGTAGCCGAACTTCAGCAGGTTGAGGATATTATTCGGTGATTGCCCGCACCACATGCCGTTACAGAACATGACGAGTGTCTTGGCCTGCGAGTAATCAAAAGCCTTGCTGGCATTTCCCTCGGCCACCGCTTCGTCAACCGTGAATGCATCAGCACCCTCGGCGAGTTTCGCACCGAACTCCTTGGTCATAACCTCGATAATCCCTTCGGTTGTTGCACCCTTGGCAGGGTTGAGTCTGGTCCAGGGAATATTCTTTGCTCCGGGAATGGTGCCCCGCTCGACCCAGTCGGGTGTGCGCGAATCCACGACGAGAATGTTCTCTCCTTCTGACATTTTCTTGATGTAGTGGATAATCTCGACCTCTCCGAGTGTTTCGACGCCCGGTGCCAGGACGATTGGCTGGATGCAGAAAGGCGGACACTTGCGCGAGGTTTTCGCAAAGTTCTCGTTGATGGTATTTTTCTGATCCTGATTGCGCATGATGGTGAAGGACTTGCCATCATGCTTGAAATCGAGCTTTTGAAGATCCGGCGTAATGCCGACCGCAAGTTTTTCCGCGGAAACCGTCGCTGAAAGGGAAAGCGCAAGAACGGCTGCTGATGCGGTAATCAGGTGATGGAATTTCATTATGGATTAACCCTCCGGTTTTTTTGTCGATGATTTTGTTCTGTCACTGGACAGCCAACAGGACTCCTCAGGTGTCTGGAGAGATTGCATACTCTTGCGTAGCTTTTGCGAGCAGCAAGTCTGTCTCCAAGCAGGCTTGTTAATTGCCTTTTCCCGGCAGCTCTTTGGCCGCCTGTTGTCGGATCGCCATGTGAGCTGGTTGATACCCGAACTCCGGTAGCTTATGCTGTTTCAAGACCAATGTCCACAGGAGTTCAAAGATGAACCGGTCAATGTATCTTTCGGTTTTAACAAGTATTTTTCTTGTAATTGGGGTGTCCGTCAAGGCCGGGCCGGATCTTGAGAGGGAGCAGCGTCTTGCTTCGGAGATCGTCGACAGTATCATCGATGGCGAACCCGTCATGCTCGAAGCCGATGGTACAGAGTTTCTTGGAATCTATGCCGAAACCGATGCGGACAAACCGCGCGGTGCGATACTGGTACTCCATGGCCGTGGTTATCATCCCAACTGGATGGATGTCGTTTATCCGGTCAGGACCGGGATGCTCGAGCACGGCTGGAATACTCTCTCGATCCAGCTGCCGGTACTCGACAAGGAAGCGACCTACAATGACTACCTGCCGCTGTTTGATCCTTCGGTGGGAAGAATCAATGCGGCTATCGACTTCCTCAAGGAGCAGGGGAACGATTTTATCGTGATGGTGGCGCATAGCTGCGGGACACACATGGCAAATCGCTGGATAGAGAAAACCGCTGGTGCCGGTGTGTCAGCCGTGGTGATGATAGGAATGGGCGCAACCGACAAGGGACAGCCCATGCAGGACGAGTTCCATCTTGACAAGCTGGGGGTGCCTGTCCTCGACATCATGGCACTGGGTGATTTTCCTGCCGTGAGGGGTTATGCGCCAATTCGTCTTGTGCAAATCAAGAGTGCCAGCCTGTCGAAGTCAAGACAGCGTGTCATACCGGACGCCAACCACTATTTTACGAATCGTGGCGATGCACTTGTCGAGGTCATTGCAGACTGGCTGGATGATAACTGGCCCGCGGAATGATGCGCTGTCAGTCGATGAACCTTCTGACGAGGTTGCCGTAGGCATCGATACGCCTGTCACGCAGGAATGGCCAGATGCGCCGGACCTCTTCGGAGCGCTGCAGCGACAATTCGGCGAATAGCAGCTGATTCTGCTCGCCGGCGCTCGCAATCAGTTCACCCTGGGGTCCTGCCACGAAGGAGTTGCCCCAGAATGCAATGCCAGGGCCTTCTCCCGAGGGCGGAGTTTCGACGCCATTGCGGTTGCAGGCGAGAACCGGAAGCCCGTTTGCGACCGCATGGCCGCGCTGAACGGTGATCCAGGCATCCAGCTGGCGCTGCCTTTCCTCTGCATCATCCCTGCTGTCCCAGCCGATAGCCGTCGGATAGAGCAGCAGGTCTGCACCCGCGAGTGCCATGAGGCGCGCGGCTTCAGGATACCACTGGTCCCAGCAGACCAGGACGCCGAGCTTGCCAAGGCTTGTTTCAACAGGTGTGAAGCCAAGATCACCAGGCGTGAAGTAGAACTTTTCGTAGTAACCCGGATCATCCGGGATATGCATCTTGCGATATTTGCCTGCGATGCTGCCATCGCTGTCGAGCACCACGGCCGTGTTGTGATAAAGGCCGGTAGCACGTTTTTCGAACAGGGAGGCAACCACGACGATGCCGGCTTCGGCGGCGACGGCTGAGAGTTGGCTGGTCGACGGTCCCGGTACGGGTTCGGCAAGGTCGAAATTCGCCGTCTCCTCGACCTGGCAGAAGTAATCGCTGTTGTGCAGTTCCGGCAACAGGATCAGCGCAGCTCCTGCGGCAGCAGCGGTTCGAATATCGCCAAGCGCTGGCCAGCGGGCAAGCTGTTTGCATGGTGGCGCAGTGGATGCTGCCGTTTTGCTCGATCATTGCGCGGCTGTCAATCGCCACGATTTCCCTGCCAGGGAATGCCTGCTGCATGATCTGCATGACTTCCGCATCGTTTTCCTGCAGATAGACGGGCTGCAGCACCTGTCTGTTGGTGATGAGGAAATTGGCGTAGCTTGCGGGCAAGATGCGCCCGTCGTTGTCCCTGTGAAGACCGGGACAGGGCAGCGGTATCGTGCGGTAGGGGCGACCATCCGGTCTGCGCAGTGCCAGTACCTGCTGTTCAAGCTCCCTGAGTTGTTCATAGTCCGGGTGCTTTGTTGAACAGGTTGCATAGAGCAATGTTTCTGCGTCAGCGAAACGCACGATGGTATCGATATGGCCATCGGTGTCATCACCGTGCAGGCCGTCGCAGTCGAGCCACAGGAAATGTGTAATGCCGAGAAGCCGGGAAAGCTGCTCCTCGATCCGGGACTGGTCCATACCCGGATTGCGTCGTTCACAGATGACCGATCCCCGTGTGGCCAGCAAAGTGCCACATCCATCGGTCTCGACTGCGCCACCTTCGAGGACCATGGATTCATGCAGCATCCTGCAACCGAACAGGCCCTGTCCATCCAGAGCACGACTGACGGTGTCATCGAGCCGGGCGTCGTACTTGCCACCCCAGGCATCAAAACGGAAGTTGAGGTGGGTGACACGCTTTTCGATCTCGATGCTCAGCGGTCCATAGTCGCGAATCCAGGTGTCGTTGGAGGCTTGAGCGACGATGCGGATATGAGGGCTGCCAGCCAGCAGGGACGATAACTGTTCCTGCAAAAGCCTGTCATGGGCAAGGATGATGAGACGCTGGTGGCGACTGATTGCCCTGGCCATCTCCAGATATGTTGCAGAGATGCGATCGAGCGTGCCGGCCCAGTCACTGTCAGCATGGGGCCAGGTCAGCAGAACGGCGGTCTGTGGCTCCCATTCCGCACGAAATCGATTTTCAGTTTTCACGGAACCAATCTGCCAAAGAGTGAGTCACTCTTGTTCTGACTTGTGTTTTAATGCGCCCCATGTACCAGCCTTACGAATATTTCCTCGGCTTCCGCTACACGCGGGCCAGAAGCCGCGACAATTTTATCTCATTTATCACTGTTGCATCGATGCTTGGCATCATGATCGGGGTCATGGCCCTGATTGTCGTGCTCTCTGTCATGAACGGATTCCACAAGGAGATACGGGAGCGCATCCTGGGTATGGTCTCGCATGCCACCATCACTTCCTTCGAGGGCGGGCTGGCGGACTGGCCACGCGCCATGGAGCTGGCCAAGCAGCACCCCGAGGTCCTCGATGCGGCACCCTATGTCGAGTCGCAGGTCATGCTGGTTAACGGGCAGAATGTCGCCGGTGCCCTGATGCGCGGCATTGATCCGGAGCTCGAACCTCGCGTTGCTGATATCTCCGACAAGATGAATGTCGGCTCCCTCGAAGACCTCACTGACAAGTCCTACAACATCGTGCTGGGCAAAGAGCTTGCGATGGCACTCGGCGTGACGACAGGTGACAAGGTCACAGTCATCACGCCTCACGCGATGGTGACACCTGTCGGCACCATGCCACGCCTCAAGCGCTTCACGGTCAGCGGAATCTTCGAAGTCGGCATGGGTGATTTCGATTCGGGTGTGGCACTGACGCATATTCGCGATGCTGCCAGGCTCAGCCGTCTCGGTGATGCCGTGACAGGTGTTCGACTCAAGGTCAGGGACCTGTATGATGCCCAGCAAGTGGCCTTCGAGCTCGCGGACCAGATGAAGGACATCTACTACGTCAAGGACTGGTCTCACTATCGCCGCAACTTCTTCGAGGCGCTCAAGACGGAAAAGCGCATGATGGGCTTTATCCTCTTCCTGATTGTACTGGTCGCAGCCTTTTCGGTCATCATCGCGATGATTATGGTCGTCAAGGAGAAGCAGAGTGATATCGCCATCCTGCGCACTATCGGCGCCTCTTCGCGCAGTATCATGAAAATCTTTCTCGTGCAGGGAGCAACCATCGGTGTCTTTGGCGTGGTGCTCGGTGTGATTGCGGGCGTCCTGCTTGCACTCAATGTCGAGAAGATTGTCTCCTGGCTCGAGGAACTGCTCGGGTTCGAGGCCATTGATTCCGACCTCTACTACATCAGCCGGCTGCCGTCCGATGTCCAGGCCGGTGATGTTACCCTGATTGCCACTGTGGCCTTCATTATCACCGTGCTCTTTGCATTGCTGCCCGCGGCTCGCGCGGCGAGGGTTCAGCCGGCGGAGGCGCTGCGCTATGAGTGAGATACTCGGATGCCGGGATTTGCACAAGACCTATCGTGACGGGACACTGACCGTCGAGGTACTCAAGGGTGTCTCGTTTGCTGTCAGCGAAGGAGAGAGTGTGGCTGTCGTTGGCAGTTCGGGATCGGGAAAGAGTACCCTGTTACATTGTCTCGGAGGGCTCGACAAGCCGACGGCTGGCACGGTCAACCTGCTCGGGCATGCGGTATTTTCAATACCCGAAGCTACCCGTAACCGGTTGCGCAACGAGTCACTGGGTTTCGTCTACCAGTTCCATCACCTGCTGCCGGAGCTCACTTCTCTCGAGAACGTGGCCATGCCGCTGCTGATCGGAGGTGTAGCGGCTCACGAAGCACGAAAAAAGGCAGGGGAATGGCTCGCAGCCATCGGCATGCAGGAACGCGCGGATCACCGTCCTTCACAGCTCTCTGGCGGGGAGCGTCAGCGGGTCGCGATTGCGCGAGCACTCGTCAATGAGCCCAGGTGTGTCCTGGCCGATGAACCAACAGGGAATCTTGACAGCCAGAATGCAGAGCGCATCTACGATCTCATGCTCCGCCTCACGCGTGAGCGAGGCACGGCATTTGTCGTCGTGACCCATGATCACGACCTGGCCGGGCGCATGGGTCACCAGTATGAATTGCATGATGGCCTGCTGCATCCTCTGAATCTCTGAGCTCTTTCGTTCGGGAGCGAGCCGATCACACCTGGCCATTTCGTCTGCCAGGGTGAGTCATGCCATTCTTCCGGGGCAGAGGTATCGCGGTGTTCTATCGACTTTTCAGCCGTTCAAGCCGTAAGCGGTCGCGGTCGTCGAAAAGATGTCTTGAGCCGAGCCAGACGGCCGCGAGACTTCCAAACCCCGTCCCTGCCGTGATCAGGTACATGATCAGGAGCTGGTATTTGGCGGCTTCATACGGAGGTGAGCCGGCGAGGATCTGTCCTGTCATCATGCCCGGCAGGCTGACGACGCCGGCAGCCGCCATGGAGTTGATGATGGGAATCAGGCCGCTGCGCAGTGCCTCCTTGCGGATATCCGCAATCGCCTCGCTCCATCGCTGTCCAAGGATCAAACGTGCCTCGATCTGGTTGCGCAGTTCCCATGCGTTGCGCGTGAGGTTGTCGAGACCGACGGCAATCCCTGTCATGGTATTGCCGAGCAGCATGCCGAGCAGCGGGATGGCGTATTGCGGTTTGTACCATGGGTCCGGCTGGATGATCACGAGCAGCGTCAACAGCATGATGCTGAACGAGGAGATGAACATCGAGACAGCACCGATCCCATAACCCCAGGGGCCCCTGAAACGCTGTTTCTGGCGTGCCATGACCTCGTAACCCGCGACCGAGAGCATGAAGAGTGACAATGTCGCGATGAAAGGCAGGCTGTTGCTTTCGAAAAGCAGGTGGAGCACGTATCCCAGCAACATGAGTTGAATGGCGCTGCGAGCTGCAGCGATCAGCAGCTGTTTTGCCGACCCCAGATAAAGTCGCCACGAGAGAAGCGCGACGAGAAGGACGAGCACCGCCGCGATCAGCAGATCCGTGATGGTGAGGCTGATGAGTGTCATTCAGGCTCCTGCACGAGGCAGCGTTCCTCGATGCGGAAAATCCTGTCGGCGACGCGCCTGCGCTGTTCAGGGCTGTGTGAAACCCACAGAACCGGGCACCTGTGTTCAGCCTGGTAAGCTTTGATGACGGCTTCAGCCCTGTTTGTATGTTCCGTATCAAGGTTCGCGGTCGGTTCGTCGAGCAGCAGTGCATCGGGTTGGTTGTCGAGCAGCCGCGCGATACCGAGCCGCTGCTTTTCGCCTGTCGAGAGGCGGCTGACTTCCCACTCGAAGACCTCCGCGGGCAGTCCGAGGCGGGTGACCAGTTCACTGTTTTTTGCGTGGAAATGCTCGCCGACAAGTGCTGCCCACCAGTGGGTCTCCGCCGTGAGGTAGCCGACCTGCCTGCGCCACTCCGGCGCAGGCACGCTGCTGCAGCTGGTCTCGTCGAGCCTGGCATCGCCCGCGTGATCGTCGAGATCGGCAATGGCGCGCAGCAGCAGGCTTTTACCACTGCCGGACGCGCCGTGAAGAACGACCGTTTCGCCCTCGCTGATGAGAAGGTCGACAGGATCGAGGTGTGAGGTCGTGATGGCTTCGAGCTTCAGAGACGGCATCAGCGTCGCCTGAAGACAAGGTCCCAAACGCCATGACCGAGACGGTGGCCGCGCTGTTCGAACTTCGTCAGTGGACGTGATTCAGGACGTGGCGAGTATTCGCCTTCACCGGCGGTATTCTCGAAGGCTTCCGAGTCACTGAGCACCTGCATCATCTGTTCAGCGTAGTCTTCCCAGTCGGTCGCAGCATGAAACAGACCGCCCGGTCTGATCAGTCGTGCAGCTTCCTGGACAAAGGCGGCTTGCAGGATGCGCCGCTTGTGATGCTTCTTTTTGTGCCAGGGGTCCGGGAAGAAGAGCATGATGCCTTCGAGCGATGCATCTGGAAGACACTTCAGCACTTCAACTGCATCCTCTTTCATGACACGCAGGTTCGTCAGGCCCAGCTCGTCGATACGCAACAGCAGGTGGCCGACGCCCGGGCCATGCACCTCGATGCCAAGATAGTTGATGTCCGGGTTGTGTTGCGCGTAAACCGCCAGTGATTCGCCGTTGCCGAAACCGATCTCGAGCCAGACCGGGTTGTCGTTGCCAAACAGCCCTGGTGGATCCAGCTTGTCACCTGCACTGAATTCGATCCCCCAGGCTGGCCACAGCTCGCGAAATGCGCGCTCCTGGCCGGGGGTCAGGCGGCCTTCGCGCAGGACGAAACTGCGGACGGGGCGATGGTGTTTACGCGGTTGCTTCTCGTCCTTTTCCATGATCGTGGATCATATCATCTGATCGCAGGCCACAGACGTGTCCTGCGGATACGGGAGGAGAACTAGAACAGCATTTCGAGACGGAGCGCGAGCGTTGGCTCCGTGTCATAGTCCTCTTTTTCGTGCCACGAGAGGCCGGGCTCGATCTCGTAGAAGAGCCAGGGGCGCAGAAAATTGCCACGGTAACGGAACGTTGTCCAGGTTTCAGTGACGGCATCGGGCTTCTCGGTTGCACCTTTGACCCCCAGCCGTGCGCTGATTGCGGATTTGGTATCCAGCTGGCGCAACCATGTTGCCTGGGTCGACCAATCGAGCCCGTCCGTCGTTTCGTTGTAGTTGCCGAACAACGTATAGCGCCAGAGTGTATCCTCGCGCGTTTTGTGGTCGAAATCGAGCAGGCTGCTGACGCCGGCGCCATCATCCGTTAACCAGTAGAGAGTGTTGGTTATGCGCAGACGTGTTGTCTGTGCGAGCAGCCTGGTATAGCGGTGTACTCCCTTTGTATAGAACTCGGGGCCTCCCTTGATACCGGCGCCAAGGGTGAAAAGATTTTCGGGATTTTCGTACAACAGGTAGGCGAGACCGAGTCCGCCCCGGTCCCTGGAGATGCCCCGATCTTGCGTTGGTTCGGTATCAACGGCTTCCTCACCGGTGATCGCCGCATCTGCGTCACTGGTGAAAGCGAGGCGCAGCCTGTTCTCGGTCCTGGGCAAGGCAACAGATCCGCTGGCCGTTACATCGACCTCGCTTTCACCTTCGACACCGGAGTAGAAGCCTTCGATCGTGACCTTGAGCGTGGCATCGGCCTTATCATCAATATCTTCGAGTCCTGTGCGCGGGTCGCCGAAAAAGTTGTCGAACCAGCTGGCGCTGTTGTCGATCGACTCTGAAACGCTCTGATGGGCGCTGTCGTACCAGACTGGTTCCGTCGGAACTTCTTCGTCCGCTGACGCTGTTGTTGCGCTACACCAGGCAATCAGCATGGCGACAGTACTCTTTTGCCAGTGAAGAAAGACGCTAAATGTGGAGCTGCGTATGATCATGGATAGAAGGTAAAAATAACATTTATTACATATAGTTATTGTGTCTTCTTATACAGGTTTATTGGGTTTGTAGCAATACGGGATGTTGTCGACAAAAGTGAACAGATCAGCCCCTGTCCTGCTTGCTGTGCAGTAGACTGGCGGTCCTGCAACCGGGCCGGTCATGATGTGGCTGCCATCAATCGAGCGTCGCGAACCTGAAACTTGCCGGGAACGCCGGGCATCACTTCTGTGCGTCGTAGAGTTGCATGACCTTGTCGGTGATATCGATGCTTTCATCGACGAAGATCACGCCGCGTCCCATCGTGGTGTCGAGAATCAGTTCGATGCCCTCGCGCCTTGCGACCTGCTTGATCAGGGGGTCGACCTCAAGCGCAAACTGACGCAGATGTTTCTCCCGTTGCTCACTGGTTTCCTGCTCCAGTTCTTCATGCTGCTGCTTGATGGTGAAGCGCCTCTGTTGCAGTTCGGACTGCAGATGGTTGCGGCTGGCTGGTGGAAGAGAACTTGATGAGAGTCTTTGCTCGATCTCCTCGATCTCCAACTGCAGGGCGCTGATGGCGGCACGTTTTTCATGCATCTGTGCATTCAGCGACTGGACTATCGCCTGGCCGCGTTTTGATTCGAGCAGCACGCGCTCCGAGTTGATCACACCAACGCTGGTGCTCGGTGCAGCGTTGACTGAAGTGATCATGATGCCCAGCAACAGCAGGCTTGCAAGTCGTCGATACATCTTCTGCTCTCCTTACTACCGGAAACACGACCGGTTGACAGGAGGAGAGGATAATTCAGAACGGCGGCGTTGTCCCGACGAAAAATCGACCTGCGTTGTTTAACGAGAAACTAGATACGGTCATCGGGAGAATTGAAAGGGGCATCGTGTCTCTGTCGCAATTTTCTGCAGATCCAGTCATCAAGACTGAAGTACCTGCCACTGCCCAGTGCGAAAAGCGCCAGCAACATGACGAAATAGGTAGCTGCCCATTCGATGCCGTTGTTCGAGATGACGATGCTGCCGGTTTCCGTGAGCCAGTCGTAGTTACCATGTTCCTGCAGGATTGAGCGAGCGCGCTGGAGGCGTTCGACAGCTCCCGAGGCATCCTCGAGCTGCAGAAATCCGAGCTTGTCCGAGGCGAATGCCGAAGAGCTGTCGGTGACTGCCTGCCAGCCATTCTGCCAGTGGACACTGAAAGCTGCCACGAGCATCGTGATCATCAGCGGGATGGAGACATAGCGTGTACCCAGCCCGAGAAGTAGCAGGATGGCACCGACGACCTCGGTTGCCGTTGCGAGCAAGGCCATCAGCCATGGCATTGGCAAGCCCAGTCCCCAGTCGGGGTTGCCAAACCATTCAACGGTGCTGTCGAAATTCGCGAGCTTGTTGGTCCCCGCGATCCAGAAAACGGGCGCGAGATAGAGTCGCAACAGCAGCGAGGGTATGAAGGCGGTTTTTTCAGCGAGGCCATCCACCAGGCCATTCATCCCGGTGATGAGGTTCGTCACTGTCTTGCTCCGATGATGATGTTTCTGGCCTTCAGATCCTGTATCAGTTGCGTACCGGCATTGATGACGACATCCGGGTCAGGATGTTGCATTTCCCTGGCAATCATCTGCAGGATCTCCAGACCGGTCGCCTGAGTATTCTGCTTGATGAGCTCCAGCAGCCGCTGCGTCACGGCATTGATCTCCAGGAAGTGTATTCTGTCGAGCCTGTCGCGGTAGACAACCAGGTGGTTGGGTTCGGGGGATGGCCCCTCGGGGATCATTTCGGGCGAAATGTGGTGCACCGGGTAGCTGTAGCTCAGGTTCCAGGCCACGGGGGAGACCAGCGGGATTCCCTCGAGCAGATCCCCATTGGGATCGTGTGACGGGAGTTCTGCATCCTCGTCGCTGATGCCGAGTGCAAGCTCGACCCACTCGTAGTGTGCGAGCTCCGGCATGAAGGGGTAGTCATCGTGCTCCGGCTTGCGGGATTCCGAGAGATACGCGAGAAACTCCTGCGCAATCTCCGGGAAGTGTGGTGTCTCGCAGCGATGACTCACCATGAAGTCGCGGACGATGCCATGCCATTTTTCGTCGGGCGTGATTTCGCGCAAGACGGGGAAATTGCCAGCGAGAAAACTTTCGATGTTGTTGTAGAAGAGGTCTCGGTAGATCGCCATGCGGCGGTCTTCTATGCCCTCGGGTGCCTCAGCGTTCCGGGGATCACGAATATGTGCTGCAAACGCTTTCTGCAGTCTCTTGAAATCGGGTTCAGGCACGCTGTTCGTCATGGATGGCCGTCCATTTCTTTTGCAGCTGTGCAATCTGTTCAACCTCGGTGAGGAGCGCGGGCATCGGGGGGATGTTGAAATCCCGCTCGAGCAGAGTCGGAAAGACGCCAAATTCCTCATAAGCAGTTTCGAGCAGATCCCAGACGGGATCGATCACGTCCGCTCCGTGTGTATCGACCCGCAGATCCTCGGCCTCTTTGTAATGGCCGGCAACATGGCAGTAGACGATGCGGTTACCGGGCATCTTGCGAAGGAAATCAGCAGCATCGTATCCGTGGTTGATGCTGTTCACATAGATATTGTTGACGTCGAGATGCAGGTCGCAGTCGGCTTCCCCGATCACGGCGTTAATGAATTCAATCTCGTCCATCTCCTGGCCGGGAGCAGCGTAGTAGGAGACATTCTCCATGGCAATACGCCGCTCGAGGATCTCCTGTACACGACGGATGCGGTTTGCGACGTACTTGACGGCCTCTTCCGTGAAGGGAATCGGCATGAGGTCGTAGAGATGACCATCATCCGAGCAGTAACTCAGGTGCTCCGTGTAGCAGCGGATGTTGTGCTGGTCGAGAAAGCCCTTGAGTTCGTGAACGAAGGTTTCATCCAGCGGGGCAGGGCTACCAATAGAGAGGGAAAGCCCGTGGCACACAAAAGGGTACTTTTCTGTCAGGTTGCGAAACTTGCGGGCCATCGAACCGCCAATTCGCATCCAGTTTTCCGGTGCCACTTCCATGAAGTCGACCGTGGCGGGAGGATCCGAGGCTACGGCGTCCATGAAGGAGCGCCGCAGCCCGAGTCCTGCACCATGAACAGGGTAATACTTATTGCTCATGACTAGCCCCGCTCGGTCGGTGAGACGCTTACTTCTTGCCGCCGCACTTGCCTTCGCCGCATTTGCCTTCGGTGCTGGTGGCTTTCTCACCACCACACTTGCCTTCGCCGCATTTGCCTTCGGTGCTGGTGGTTTTCTCACCGCCACACTTGCCTTCGCCGCATTTGCCTTCATGCGAACTGGCCAATTGCATGTAACCGCTGCCGAGCTCGGAAAGGCCAAAGGGGTTGTCGGCGGCATTGGCTGCACCCATTGCCAGGGAGCCGGCGAGTGCGGCACCCATTGCTGCAGCGACAGGTTTCATATGGGTTTTCTTGGACATGTTTCTACGTCTCCGATTGTTTGTTTCAGGAATGATCAAGCCGTATAAATTGTTTGTTTCTGGCGTCGACTCTATATACCGGCACCGGGCCGGCAGACACACTGCTGTGTTATTTCTTCGCATCCAGCGAGTGTCAGTGCAGAAGACACCGGCCAGTAGAATTTTCTTTCATGTAAAGGAAAAAATTCCCGCACAGTGCAGGAGTAAATCTCCACCCGGGCGGCCTGATTAGAGGCCGGAGTCCAGGCGAGGGGGGTGTTGAATGTTGATGTCAGTCAGCAGAACCGGCAAGGGAAGAGTCAGCTGCAGGGCTGTTCATTCCACGGACAGCTTCTCGAAAAGGCATTTCATGGCCCTGGCTCGGTGACTCAGGCTGTTTTTGGTTTCCGGGTCCAGCTCTGCCGAACTGCAGTTTCTCTCGGGTACATGAAAGACCGGATCGTAGCCAAAGCCACGCTCGCCCCTGGGCTCGTGCAAGATCGAGCCTTCCCAGGTGCCCTGGCAAATGAGCGGTGTCGGATCCCCGGCATGCGCCATGTAGACCATGATGCACTGGAAACGCGCTGTGCGCCTGTCATCAGGGACATCGCGCATCTCCGAGAGCAGATGCTGCAGGTTCTGCGCATCACTGGCACCTTCTCCCGCATATCGTGCAGAGTAGATTCCCGGAGCACCCATGAGTGCATCGACCTCGAGCCCGGAATCATCGGCGATGGCTGGCAGTCCACTGTGACTGGCGGCATTGCGTGCCTTGAGAATGGCATTTTCGACAAAGGTCAGTCCCGTCTCTTCCGCTTCGGGTACCTCGAACTCGGACTGCGGGATGACCTCGAAACCGCTTTGTGAAAGCAGCTGGTTGATTTCACGCACTTTTCCGATATTGCCCGAGGCGAGAACGATTTTTTTCATGCAAATACCTGCCATGCTGTTTTGCGGGCGAGTGTAGCGCAAACGGCAGACCTGGTTTGAGATGGATTCTCTCCTGCGCAGGCTGCTCGCTTTTCGATCCGGCCAACTGACATACCCTGCGACGTTAGGTACGAGCGCATCTGTTGCGAGCCCGATCGATTTGCCTGCGGGCAGGGTTTGCTATAGCCTTTGCGCACCCGATTCAACCCTGTGACAGGCCTGCCCGATTCCGTGTCAGAACAGCCCGTATCTCTCGAAGCCGATCATCTCAGCTGTATCCGCGACGACCGTGTTCTGTTCGAGGGCCTGAGCTTTGCCATCAGCAGCGGTGAAGCGATTGTGCTCGAGGGGCGAAATGGTACCGGCAAGACGTCGCTGCTGCGCATTCTCTGTGGCCTGAGGCGTCCGGACGAGGGAGAGGTGCGCTGGCATGGTGTCCCCATCGAAAAAAACTACGTCGACTACTACACGCACACGGCGTTTGTTGGCCACATGGATGGCATCAAGCGTGAACTCAGTGCCCTTGAAAACCTGCGTATCTCGCGTTCACTTTCCGGGGCCGGTGATATGAGTATCGAGCAGGCACTTGAAACTGTGCGCCTTCACGGCTACGAGGATATCCCGACCTATTATCTCTCCGCCGGACAGCGCAGGCGCGTCGCGCTTGCGAGACTTCTTGCGACGGATGCACGCCTGTGGATTCTCGACGAGCCCTTCACTTCCCTGGACCGCGAGGGGATTGCGCTGGTTGAAAACCTGATGGACCGGCATGTAGGTTCTGGCGGTGCCATGATCATGACCTCCCACCACGAAGTGCATCTGTCGACACCCAACGTACGCATTCTGAATCTCTCCCCGGGGGAAGCGGCATGACGCCGGGCAGGGCTTTTCTCGACCTTCTTCGTCGTGATTTGCTACTGGCAATGCGGCGTCGTTCCGAGCTTGCCAACCCGATGCTCTTCTTTGTGATGGTGATTGTCCTGTTTCCTCTCGGTGTCGGCGCGGAACCGCAGCTGCTGGAGCAGATGTCTGCCGGTGTCGTCTGGGTTGCGGCACTACTGGCAGCACTGCTGACCCTGGACAGCATCTTCCGCTCCGACTTCGAGGACGGCACACTCGAGCAGATTCTTATCGGTGCGCACCCCGTCCCGATGCTCGTACTGGCGAAGGTTATCGCACACTGGCTCGTGACAGGCCTGCCCTTGTTGCTCGTAGCACCGGTTCTCGCAACATTTTTGGGGATGAATCCTGACGCAATCGGCGTTTTAATGTTGTCACTGTTACTGGGCACTCCGGTGCTGAGCCTGATTGGCTCCATCGGGGTGGCCCTGACCGTCGGCTTGAGAAGGGGCGGTGTGATATTGTCGCTGCTGGTTCTGCCGCTCTATGTCCCGGTACTGATTTTCGGTGCTGCGGCCGTGGATGCTGCGGCGTCAGGCATGCCTGTCACCGGGCAGATGTATATCATGGCGGCATTCCTGGTACTGGCTGTTACGCTTGCACCGCTTGCAGCTGCGGCAGCCCTGCGAATCAGCCTGAGCTGAAATGGACTCTCTAGAGTTAACCTGAATTAATGAACATTTTTACTAAGTGGTTTCACCGCCTGGGTTCTCCACCCTGGTTCTACCGGGTCAGCGGCAAGCTGATCCCCTGGATGAGTCTCCTGTGCGCAGCGCTCATTATTTACGGCCTGTATGCCGGCCTCGTTGTCGCACCTCCGGATTACCAGCAGGGGGACAGTTTTCGCATCATCTATATCCATGTGCCGGCAGCCTTGCTCTCCATGTTCATTTATGTCGTCATGGCTGTTGCCGGTGGTATCAGCCTGATCTGGCGCATGAAAATGGCGGACGTCGTGCTGATCAGCAGCGCGCCCATCGGGGCTGTGTTTACCGTGATTGCGCTTGCAACCGGTTCCTTGTGGGGCAAGCCCATGTGGGGCACCTGGTGGACCTGGGATGCACGGCTGACATCGGAACTGCTCCTGCTTTTCCTCTATCTCGGAATCATCGCGCTGCATAACGCTGTCGAGGACAGGCAATCTGCCGCAAGGGCGGTCTCCGTGCTCGCTCTTGTGGGTGTCGTGAATATCCCCATCATTCATTATTCGGTTGTCTGGTGGAATACACTGCACCAGGGAGCAACGATCATGCGCCTGGATGGACCGGCTATCGACGAGTCCATGCGCTGGCCGCTGTTTGCGATGATCGCTGCATTCTACCTTTACTATTTCATCGTCTTGATGCTGCGTGCCCGCGGCGAGGTATTGAACAGGGAGTCGCGCAGCCGGTGGGTGCGTGAACTGGTTGCAGGAGACTAGAATGGCAGAATTCTTTCACATGGGCGGATATGCATTTTATGTCTGGACATCATTCGGGCTGACGGCGTTCCTGCTTGCCGGTCTTGTTGTCTGGGCATCCCAGGCTCACAAGCGGGAACTTGCCCGGATTTCCCGCCGACTTCGAAGAGAAAAGAGAAGCGTATGAGAGCTCACAGAAAACGACGTTTGAGTATGGTGCTGGCCCTGGTGGTCGGTGTCGGTGTCGCTGTTGCGCTGATTTTGATGGCACTCAGCGAGAACCTCAATCATTTCTACGACCCGAGCCAGGTTGTGGCCGGCGAGGCACCCCAAAACCACACCTTCCGGATCGGCGGGATGGTCGTCGACGGATCGGTGCATCGTGATGAGGGAAGCCTCAAGGTGCGTTTCGACCTGACAGACTACAAGGAACAGGTGACGGTCAGCTACGAGGGCATCCTTCCTGATCTCTTCCGTGAGGGCCAGGGAATCGTCGCCATCGGCAAGCTCAACCAAAACCTCTTTGTCGCCGATGAGGTGCTCGCGAAGCACGACGAGAATTACATGCCAGCCGAGGTGAAGGAATCCCTGAAGCAGGTTGCCGAGTACAAGGAAGGTCAGCAGGGGGGAGCACAATGATTCCCGAGATTGGTCATTTTGCCCTGATCCTGGCACTCGGGATGGCCGTTATCCAGGCCGTTTTCCCGCTTGCCGGCGCCCAGCTTGGCTACCAGGGGTGGATTCATGTCGCAAAACCTGCTGCACGACTGCAGGCCTTTTTCCTGACACTCTCCTTCGCCGCACTTGTCTGGGCGTTCCTCGCCGACGATTTTTCCGTGCGCTATGTCGCCAGCAATTCGAATACGAAGCTTCCGACCATCTACAAGGTCTCGGCAGTCTGGGGCGCTCATGAAGGATCCCTGCTTTTGTGGGCGCTGATTCTTGGTGTCTGGGGCATGATGGTTTCCTTCTTCTCGCGAAGCATTCCGCAGATCATGACGGCGCGGGTACTTGGTATCCTCGGACTCGTCAGCATTGGTTTCCTGCTTTTCATGCTGCTGACCTCGAATCCTTTCGACCGCATTCCGGCACCCCTGGAAGGACGTGACCTCAACCCGCTGCTCCAGGATTTCGGACTCGCGGTCCATCCACCCATGCTCTACATGGGATATGTCGGACTGGTTGTGCCTTTCGCCTTTGCGATTGCCGCGATGCTTGGCGGGCATCTGGATGCAGCCTGGGCGCGCTGGTCGAGACCCTGGACCAATATTGCCTGGATGTTCCTGACACTGGGAATTGCGCTTGGCAGCTGGTGGGCCTACTACGAGCTCGGCTGGGGTGGATGGTGGTTCTGGGATCCGGTCGAGAACGCCTCTTTCATGCCCTGGCTGGTTGCCACGGCCCTGATGCACTCGCTGGCGGTGACCGAAAAGCGGGGTGCATTCAAGGCCTGGACAGTACTGCTCGCGATTTTTGCGTTCTCCCTGAGCTTGCTGGGAACCTTCCTCGTGCGTTCCGGCGTTCTCACCTCGGTCCACGCTTTTGCATCGGATCCGGAACGTGGCGTTTTCATCCTCGGGTTCCTGGCCTTCACCATTGGCAGTTCGCTGACGCTTTTCGCGATTCGCGGCAACCAGATCCGCAGTTTCGTGCACTTCAGCCTTCT
>JARRMW010000033.1:0-39021 GCA_037385685.1 Gammaproteobacteria bacterium | reverse complement strand
GAAGCAAACAGGATCAGCGGTTCGCCATTGTCACTGTTGATAATCTTTTTCCTGAAATCGGCCGCATCTCCACAGGCGCTCAGGATCGCAGCAAGCAGGATGATGACGAGAAATCGAGTGCGCATCGGACAACTCCAGGGAAAGGTTGCAGCTGTTGCAGATTCAATAATGCGGTGCATTCTACAGCGAACGCGAGATCCGGACAAAGCGCCGGATTGAGTCCTGCCAAAGGCGCGGACCAGGCCCGGCAAAACCGCTTGTTCTCAAACACCTGCAAGAAAGACGGGTTTACAAAAGCCCCGGAACTTAACAAACAGTGCGATTTTGCGTAAAATTCCCCGCCAGTCGCCGGGTCGGGCTCTTAACAAACTGCTTTCGGCAAGCACGAAAACCGGCCCGACCCCAGGGGTTAATCTATTTTTTTCTGGAGACATAAACATGGCACTCGAAGTAAACGGTCAAACTGTTGCTACCACTGAAAATGGCTACCTCGAAGATCTCAACGACTGGTCGGAAGCTGTCGCCGAAGCCATGGCGAAAGAAGACGGTGTCGAACTGACCGACAAGCACTGGGATGTCATCAAGTACCTGCGTGACGAGCACATCAACAACGGCGGCAACGAGCCGATGGAACGTGTCCTCATGAAGGACATGGGCAAGATCTGGGGCAAGAAGCCGACCAGCAAGGAACTCTACGTGCTGTTCCCGCTTGCTCCCACGAAGCAGGGGCGCAAGTTCGCCGGTCTGCCGCAAAGCACGCGCAAGGGCGGCTACTGATCTCTCCCGACAACGGGAACCCCTGACAAAAGCAGCCTTCGGGCTGCTTTTGTTTTACACTAGCCCGAAATTTCCCAGACTGCGACTCCATGCTCACCTATCCCGAACCGGACCCGGTCCTTTTCAGCATCGGCTCTCTGAAGATCCACTGGTACGGCTTCATGTACCTGATCAGCCTTGCCGGTGGCTGGGCGCTGGCCCGCTGGCGGGTGCGGCGCAATCCCGCACTCGGCTGGAAAGGCTCCGAACTCGACGACCTGCTTTTCTATGTCGCCCTGGGTGTCGTCCTCGGCGCCCGCCTTGGCTATATCCTTTTCTATGACCTGCAACATGTCTTCGACGACCCGCTGCGGATATTGCGTGTCTGGGAGGGTGGCATGTCCTTCCACGGCGGCCTGCTCGGCGTTATCCTGGCCATGTGGCTGTTTGCACGCAAGCACGGGCGATCCTTTTTCAATATTGCCGATTTTATCGCGCCCATCGTTCCGCTCGGGCTGTTCGCCGGGCGCATCGCCAATTTCATCAACGCCGAACTCTGGGGCGCTCCGACTGACCTTGCTGTCGGGATGCAGGTGCGCTGCGGCCTCTCGGCCAATGCCAGGGCCCTTTGCGAGCGCGTCGGCACATCCGCGGACGGCCTCATGTCCGTTCCGGTGCATGCATCCCAACTCTACGAAGCCGCACTGGAAGGCGTTGTCCTCTTTGTGATCCTGTGGTTCTATTCGGCGAAACCCCGTCCGGCGATGTCCGTGTCGGGACTCTTCCTGCTCGGCTACGGGATCTTCCGTTTTGCGATCGAGTTCGTGCGCATGCCGGATGCGCACATCGGGTATCTTGCCGGCGGCTGGTTAACCCTGGGCATGGTGCTGACACTGCCGATGATGGCGGGAGGCGTTCTGCTGCTCGTACTGGCAGCCAACAGGAGAAACAGGCATGCAACAGTATCTTGAACTCATGCGCCATGTGCGAGAGAACGGTACCTTCAAGGAGGACCGTACGGGCACAGGCACGCTGTCGGTTTTCGGTTACCAGATGCGTTTCGACCTGTCGCAGGGATTTCCGATGGTCACAACCAAGAAACTGCACCTGCGCTCCATCATCCACGAACTCCTGTGGTTCCTGAAGGGTGAGACCAACATCGGCTACCTGCATGACAATGGTGTGAGCATCTGGGACGAGTGGGCCGACGAGAAGGGTGACCTCGGCCCGGTCTACGGCTACCAGTGGCGCTCATGGCCCGCTGCCGACGGACGCCACATCGACCAGATCTCGCAGGTCATTGACCAGATCCGCAATAATCCCGACTCGCGGCGCATCATCGTCTCTGCCTGGAATGTCGGCGATCTCGACAGGATGGCACTCGCCCCCTGCCACGCCTTCTTCCAGTTCTACGTCAACGACGGCAAGCTCTCCTGCCAGCTCTATCAGCGCAGCGCCGACATCTTCCTCGGCGTGCCCTTCAACATCGCTTCCTATGCGCTGCTGACCATGATGGTGGCGCAGGTATGCGACCTCGAACCCGGAGACTTCGTGCATACCTTCGGCGATGCGCACCTTTACAGCAATCACCTCGAGCAAGCCGACGAACAGCTGTCGCGTGAGCCTTATCCCTTGCCGACGATGCATCTCAATCCCGACGTGAAGGATCTCTTCGCCTTCACCTTCGACGACTTCGAGATCCTCGACTATCAGCATCACCCGCATATCAAGGCGCCGGTTGCCGTCTGAGGCCATCCAGTCCCGGGCGCAATCCAGCGCTCCGCGAATCCGGCGCTTGCCCGGATGAAGGCGAGGCTCTCTATAATAGCGGCATGAACGGCGCTTCCGGCTTGCCCGGCTTTCGCATCATCGACACCCATTGCCATCTCGACATCGAGCAATTCGACGCCGATCGCGAAGAGGTGCTGGTGCGCGCAAGAAAGAATGGCGTTACGGACCTGGTCATTCCCGCTGTCACAGCAGACCGCTGGGACGGGCTCCTGGCATTGTGCATGGGGGACCCGGGGTTACATCCTGCGCTCGGGCTGCATCCTGTGTATCTCGAGCAGCATGGCGAGAATGACCTCGAGAAACTGCCCGATGCAATCGCGGCTTCCCGGCCGGTCGCGGTCGGCGAGATCGGCCTTGATTTCGCACTGCGCGACCTCGACAGGAAAAGGCAGGTCGACCTGCTCGAGCGCCAGCTGGATATTGCCGAAGCCTTCGCCTTGCCGGTGATCCTGCATGTCCGCAAGGCGCACGATGACATTATCCGGCTGCTGAAAAAGCGCTCGCTGCCGGGCGGTACCGTGCACGCATTCAACGGCAGTATCCAGCAGGCCGAGACCTATATCGCGATGGGGTTCAAGCTGGGATTCGGTGGCATGCTGACGTTCGAGCGCTCAAACAAACTGCGCCGCCTCGCGAAAGCATTGCCGGCGTCGGCGCTGGTACTCGAAACCGATGCTCCCGACCTGACCGTGGCTTCGCACCAGGGGGAGCGCAACAGCCCCGAGTACCTGCCGGAAGTACTGACCGCGCTGGCTGACGTTCGGGGAGAATCACGCGAAGAGGTTGCGGCCTTTACGAGCGCCAACGCGCGCGAGGTCTTCAATCTCGCCTGCTAGCACTCCGGTTGACCGGGAGGCGTTGCCGCTTCCCGGCAGTTCTCTCATGACACGAAGCGCAGCTCCTCGCCGGCAAGCTCGACCCTGACACTGCTGCCGGGCGGAAAGCGTCCTGCAAGGATCTCCTGGGCCAGCGCATTCTCGAGCTGCTGGCGGATCGCACGCTTCAGCGGCCGCGCCCCGTAGACGGGGTCGAAGCCGGCCTCGCCAAGATGATCGAGCGCCTCGGTGGTGAGTTCCAGCGTGATCTCGCGCTCGGCGAGACGACGCTTGAGATAGTCAATCTGGATCTCTGCGATCGCGCGAATCTGTTCCTTCGCGAGCGGGTGGAAGACCACGATCTCGTCGAGCCTGTTGATGAACTCCGGCCGGAAATGACGCCCGACGACCTCCATCACAGCGTTTTTCATCTCATCATACTGCGCCTCGGTGGCCATGGTCTGGATGATGTCCGAGCCGAGGTTGGAGGTCATGACAATGACCGTGTTGCGGAAATCAACCGTGCGCCCCTGCCCGTCCGTGAGACGGCCATCGTCGAGGACCTGCAGCAGGATGTTGAAGACATCCGGATGTGCCTTCTCGACCTCGTCGAGCAGGATCACGGAATAGGGCCGACGGCGAACCGCCTCGGTGAGGTAGCCGCCCTCCTCGTAACCGACATAGCCCGGAGGTGCACCGATCAGCCGGGCGACGGAGTGCTTCTCCATGAACTCCGACATGTCGATGCGCACCATCGCCTCCTCGGTGTCGAAGAGGAACTCGGCCAGTGACTTGCAGAGCTCGGTCTTTCCGACACCCGTCGGGCCAAGGAACAGGAATGAGCCGTTCGGACGGTGGGGATCCGACAGTCCGGCGCGCGAACGACGAATCGCGTTCGAGACAGCAATCACGGCCTCGTTCTGGCCAATGACGCGCTTTCCGAGCTCCTGCTCCATCTGCAGCAGCTTCTCACGCTCGCCTTCGAGCATCTTCGAGACCGGGATGCCCGTCCAGCGAGAGACCACCTCGGCGATCTCTTCCTCGCTGACCTTGTTGCGCAGCAATTGCGTCTCCTGCTGCTCGGCCTCGTCTGCCTTCTGCAGCCGGGACTCGAGCTCGGGAATGCGCCCGTACTGCAACTCGGACATGCGTTGCAAGTCGCCAGCACGACGTGCCGTTTCGAGTTCGATTCTGGCCTGGTCGAGCTCCTCCTTGATGTGCGTCGTGCCCTGGACGGCCGCTTTCTCGGCCTTCCAGATCTCCTCGAGATCGGAATACTCTTTCTCGAGGCGACTGATCTCACCCTCGAGATCTGACAGGCGTTTCTTCGAAGCCTCGTCAGACTCCTTCTTGAGTGCCTCGCGCTCGATCTTGAGCTGGATCAGGCGACGCTCGAGCCGGTCCATCTCCTCGGGCTTGGAATCGATCTCCATGCGGATGCGCGACGCGGCCTCGTCGATGAGATCGATCGCCTTGTCGGGCAGCTGGCGATCCGTGATATAGCGGGTCGAGAGTGTCGCGGCCGCGACGATTGCCGGGTCCGTGATCTCGACGCCGTGGTGCACCTCGTAGCGCTCCTTCAGACCGCGCAGGATCGCGATGGTGTCCTCGACACTGGGTTCCTCGACCAGCACCTTCTGGAAGCGGCGCTCAAGCGCAGCATCTTTCTCGATGTACTTGCGGTACTCGTCGAGCGTGGTCGCGCCGATGCAGTGAAGCTCGCCGCGTGCCAGCGCTGGCTTCAGCATGTTGCCGGCATCCATGGCGCCCTCTGCCTTGCCGGCACCGACCATCGTGTGGATTTCGTCGATGAAGAGAATGATGTTGCCCTCGGACTTGGCCACATCGTTGAGCAGCGCCTTGAGGCGCTCCTCGAATTCGCCACGGAACTTGGCACCGGCAAGCAGTGCCCCCAGGTCGAGCGACAGCAGCCGCTTGCCCTTGATGCCCTCTGGCACCTCGCCGTTGACGATGCGCTGCGCAAGCCCCTCGACGATTGCGGTCTTGCCGACGCCCGGCTCACCGATGAGCACGGGATTATTCTTGGTACGGCGCTGCAGCACCTGGATGGCACGGCGGATCTCCTCGTCGCGACCAATCACCGGGTCGAGCTTGCCTTGCTCGGCTCGCTCGGTCACATCAATGGTGTATTTTTCAAGCGCCTGGCGCTGATCCTCGGCATTCGGATCATTGACCGCCTGGCCACCGCGCATCTGCTCGATCGCTTGCTCGAGCGACCCTTTCGAGGCGCCGGCTTCACGCAACAGCTTGCCGAGCTCGCCTTTCTCCTCGAGCGCGGCCAGAAGGAAGAGCTCGCTGGAGATGTACTGGTCATTGCGCTGTTGCGCCAGCTTGTCAGTCTGGTTCAGTAATCTGCCAAGATCGTTCGAAACATGCAGATCACCCTCCGAACCCTGCACGGACGGCAGGCGCTCGAGCATGACACCGAGGCTGGAGCGAAGCTGGTTGACATTGACACCGGCTTTCGTGAGCAGATGACGTGCTGTGCCGCCCTCCTGGTCGAGCAGGGCGACCAGGAGGTGCACCGGTTCGATGAACTGGTGATCCCTGCCGACGGCAAGACTCTGCGCATCCTGCAGCGCCAGCTGGAATTTGCTTGTGAGTTTGTCCATTCGCATGATGAATATCCCGAATCAGAAAAAATTACTTCACCGGATATAAGGGTATTCAACGGGGTTTCAAGCTGTGTTGAGAAGTTGCTCCATGCGCTGCATCAACTCCGCATGACTTTTTCCCGCCGGGCTGATCGGCGGATGGACATGCACGCGCGCATGGCCACGCATCACCAGCGCAGGCAGGATGTGCCCCGCCCCCACGACGCCCTCGATTGTCGCGGCATAGAGGCTGCAATTTGCCCGAACTGCAAGCCTGGCAGCACCTCCCTTGAGCCGTCGTGGCGGATCGTCAGGCAGGTGGATCCTGCCATGGGGGAAGAGTGCCACGACCTCGCCTCGTTCAAGCGCAACGATGGCATCACGCAGCGCTTTTTCCGGGTGCCCTGCCCGATCAACCGGGATACAGCCGATCGCACGAAACAGCCAGGTAAAGCCCGGCCAGTTGTAATGCTCGCGAGCGATCATGAAGCGCAGGGGCCGGTTCGACATCGCGATCAGCAGCAGGGCATCGAGCCCGGACAGATGATTTGCGACAACCAGCGCCGGCCCACTGTCGGGCAGTTCGAGCGGGTCGTGCTCAAGACGGTGATATCTCAGACAGAAGAGCCGGTTCAACCCATCCAGCCAGTTGAGCCAGCGATTGCCATAGTCGGTACGGTGATAACGCTGCACGACAACAATGGCGCGCCAGGCCAGTAGCAGGATAATGAGAGTCAGAACGGGAAAGAGCCAGCCGGACACGGTTTACTCCAGCCAGATCAGGGTCGCCATGCGCCCGGTAACACCGTCGCGGCGGTAGGAAAAGAAACGCTCGCTGTCACTGAAGGTGCAGAAATCACCACCATGAATCTGCGTGACACCGGCGGCCGCGAGATGCGTGCGTGCCAGCGAGTAGATGTCGGCCAGCCAGTGGCCCGGCCGTGCAGCGGTAAAGGCTCTCCCGGCGTCGGCATGGAGCGAGACGAAAGCGTCCCGTACCTCGTCGCCGACCTCGAATGCCTCTGGTCCTATGGCGGGACCCAGCCACGCAACGATTTCGCCGGGCTCGTCTGCGAAGCGGCCGACAACCTGTTCGAGCACGCCGGCAGCGAGCCCGCGCCAGCCCGCATGGGCGGCTGCGACCCGGGTCCCGGAGCGGTTGGCGAACAGCACGGGCAGACAGTCGGCCGTCATGACAGCGCACACCTGTCCAGGCCTGTCGGACCAGGATGCATCGGCCTCGCAGGCTGTTTCATTGCCAGTCGTATCAGCAACAACGCAGCCATGGACCTGTCGCAACCAGAATGGCTCGGAAGGCAGACTGGCCTCACGGACCAGGATGCGGCGGTTCTCGGATACGGCTGCAGCATCATCCTGCACATGATCGCCAAGATTGAGACTTCTCCAGCAACCCTCGCTGACACCACCGGTTCGTGTTGTGCTGAGCGCGCGCACGGATGCCGGAACAGGCCACTCCGGAATAATCCAGTCAGGCATCTTTTGCGTCTTCCCGCAGCACCGAAAGCAGCCGTTCCATGTCGTCCGGCATCGGGGCCTCCCATTCAATCCACTCACCCGTCGCCGGATGTTCAAAACCAAGCCGGAAGGCGTGCAGTGCCTGGCGCCTGAAGCTCCGCAATGCGTCCCTGAGAGCATCACTGCAGCCTGCGGGAATCTGCAGTCGACCACCATAGAGCGGATCGCCAACGACCGGATGGCGGATGTGGGCCATGTGCACACGAATCTGGTGAGTGCGTCCGGAGTGCAGCTTGACCTGCAACAGGCAGTGGGCGCGAAAACGTTCGAGCACGCGGTAATCTGTCATTGCCGGTTTGGCGCTTTCGCTGTAGAGCACGGCCATTTTCTTGCGCTGCGTCGGATGGCGGCCGATGGGTTCATCGACCGTGCCGCCGGCAACCATGCGGCCATGCACGATGGTACGGTACTCCCGGTGAATATCACGCTGCTGCAGCATCTCAACGAGCTGCTTGTGGGCTCGCTGGCTTCGCGCCACGACCAGCAGCCCGCTGGTATCCTTGTCGAGCCGATGCACGATACCGGCTCGCGGCAGGGTTTCGAGGGAGGGGTCATGATGCAACAGGCCATTGAGCAGGGTGCCTGCCGGGTTGCCGGCAGCCGGGTGCACCACGAGTCCTGCCGGCTTGTTGATGACAAGGAGATCATCATCCTCGTAGAGGATATCCAGGTCGATCTTCTCGGGCGCATCCTCGATGACAGCCTCCTCCACGACCTGCAATTCAATGCGATCGCCGGCAGTCACCTTCTCCTTGACAGCGCGGGAGGTGCCATTGACAGTCACTTTCCCTGACTTGACCCACTTCTGCAGCCTGCTGCGGGAGTAGTCAGGGAAGAGCTCGGCAAGCACCTGGTCCAGGCGCTTGCCGGCCAGTTCATCCGGAACCGCTGCATGGAGCATCTGCCGGGTCATTGCTGCACGAATCCTGTCCGATTCCGGTATAATTTTGCCATTTCGGCAATCTTATCAGGAACAAACCCGCCATGGGGCGCTCACTCATATCACTGATTCTTGTTGTTCTGCTGCTGTCTGCCTGCTCGATTCTGCCGGAGCAGGAAGACGAGACCAGGAACTGGTCTGCCGAGCGCTTCTACACCGAGGCCTCGTCAAAGCTTGCCGAGGGTAACTACCAGGATGCCATCGAGTACTACGAAAAACTCGAGGCGCGCTATCCCTATGGCTACTATGCATCCCAGGCCCAGCTCGATGTGGCCTATGCCTATTACAAGTACGATGAACCGGATGCTGCCGTCGATGCTCTCGACCGCTTCATCCGCCTCCATCCTGACCACCCCCAATCGGCCTATGCCCATTACATGAAAGGGATCGTCAACCTGAATCGCAACCTCGGACTCGTCGAGCGATTCGTCCCGACAGATGCCTCGCAGCGCGACCCTGCATCCTATACCCAGGCCTACAAGGATTTCATGGAAGTCATCGAGAAGTATCCTGATACACGCTATGCACGCGATGCCCGGCAACGCGCGATCTATCTGCATAACAGCCTGGCCATGCATGAGATTCACATTGCAGACTACTACATGGATCGCGGCGCCTACCTCGCCGCTGCAAAACGCGCAGCCGGCGTCATCGAGAATTACCAGCGCACACCGGCTGCAAAGCAGGCTCTCGAGATCATGGTCGAGGCCTACCGGAAACTCGATCTCCCTGAACTGGCCGCCGATGCCGAACGTGTGCTGGCAGTCAACGAAGCACAGGGCAATTTCGTTCAGGATGCAGACCTCGAAGAACAGAAGGGACTGATCAGGCGTTTCTGGGACTGGACAGGGCTCGACCAGGACTGATACTCCGCCTGCCGCGGTTCGCTGTTACAGCCTGAAACGCATATCCTGCGCGAAGCCCTCCGGGGCAGTCTGCAGCCCTTTGGTCAGTGCCATGACCCTGAAACGCTCCCCCATCTCCGTCGGTAACACCAGCCGCTTGACCCCCTCGACAAGCGCGAACCATTCTGAATTCTGGTTCTGTGCCATGCCCTCCAGCATCTGTTCGATGCCGCACCCCAGCAGGAAGGCAGCCTGGCTGGTATAGCCCGAGACCGCAAGACCCGCCCTGTCCGCAGCCTCGGCCACGGCCGTGAAGTCAACATGCGCGGTGATGTCCTGCATTCCCGGCAGGTAGAGCGGGTCCGTATTGGCATGATGACGGTAGTGACACAGGAGTGTTCCGCTGTTGCGGTCCGGGTTGTAGTAGTCACGACGTTCGTAACCGTAATCGATGAGCAGAGCGGCGCCGCTGCTGATGAGTCTGCCGAGCTCCCCGATCCATGGCTGCAGCCTGAGGTTGATTTCCGAGACATAACCGGAAGGCAGCTGCAGACCCAGCCGCTCGACGGCTTCCTGCAACTGCCGGCTGGCCGGCATCCAGCCAGGGTGCAGCTCCTCGCCCTGGCAGGCAACACACTGCTCCTCAAGCCCGCTTTCCACCATCCTGAAACGATGCACGGGCATGGCATCCAGCACCTCGTTGGCCACAACGGCTCCCTCGATGCCTGCTTCCGGCAGGCGGTCCAGCCATTCGACACGTTCAGAGAGGGCGGGCAGCTGTTCCTGCACGAGGGCCTGCTGCCGCGCGCGCAACTCGGGACTCAGCTCCATGATGAGATAACGCTCTGGCAGTGCGTCGAGCGCCTGCAATGCCCGCAGGAGCTCACAGGCCAGCTTGCCGCTACCGGCGCCGAACTCGACAACGTCGGGGGCGTCGCATGCCCGCAGCACCGGTCGCAATGCATGGGCGATGCAGCGTGCAAACAGCGGTGAAATCTCCGGAGCCGTGATGAAATCCCCCTCCTGTCCGAACTTGCGCCGTCCTGCCGTGTAATAACCAAGCCCGGGCCCATAGAGGGCCATCTCCATGTAACGGTCAAATCCCAGGCACCCGCCACACTCCGCGGAGGCCTCGCAGACAGCCTGCTGCAGGCGCGCACTGTGATCGCGTTCATCCGGCGAAGGAGCCGGCAACTGGAATGAGGACATGACGGGTCAAGGGCTTTGGGTTAGATTGGGGCACAAGTTTAACAATCCGGAACCGGTACCACATGACAAAAAGAACGGCACTGATCACGGGGGGCGCTGCACGTATCGGCGCAGCCATCGCGCGTGAATTGCATGCGCATGACATCGACATCGTGATCCACTACCGCAACTCCGTCGACCCGGCCGCTGCGCTCGTCGAGGAACTCAACGCGATCAGGCACAACTCGGCAGACACCGTGCAGGGCGACCTGCTCGACCACGAAACCATCCCGCGTATCATCGATGAGGTCGCGGTCTTCAACAACGACCTCAGCATCCTCGTCAACAACGCCTCGAGTTTCTACGCCACACCGCTTGGAACGGTCACCGGACAGGAGTGGGACGATCTTGTCGGGACCAACATGAAGGCGCCCTTTTTCCTTGCGCAGGCTGCAGCACCCTGGCTCAGGAAGAGCAAGGGCTGTATCGTCAACCTCGTCGATGTCCATGGCATCCGGCCGAAAAAGGATTTTCCCGTCTATTCCATGGCCAAGGCGGCGAATGCCATGATGATCATGAGCCTGGCACGCGAACTCGGCCCGGATGTCCGCGTCAACGGCGTCGCGCCGGGCGCCATCCTCTGGCCGGAACATGAGATCAGTGATCTCGACAAGGCACGGATACTCTCAAGGGTACCGCTGGCGCGCCATGGCGAGATCGAGGATATCGCGCGGACAGTCCGTTTCCTCGTGACCGAGGCGGACTACATTACAGGCCAGCTGATTTCCGTCGACGGAGGACGCACCGCGCAACAGTAATCATGGTCGAAGCACTGCAGGAACTCGAGGCTCTGCTGCGCAGATACGGGCAACCCTATCTTGCCAATACGGTCAGCGTGGCCACGGGCTATGCACTTGCGGGTGACGAACGCCTCTGGCCAAGCCTCTGCTCCGTTGAATGGTGGGGCGACTCTGGCAGCATCGCTGCCATCGAGCCCGCTGTGCTGGGCGGCTTCACACGCGATGCGCGCGCGGACTCCCGCAGGCTTCGCGAACTCATGCTGACTGTCTATGCAGGGATGCAGACACACTGTATACCGCCGCCGGAAGCCCGGCTCATGGCAAACCAGTTCAACAAGTGGCTGGTATCGCAAATCTAGTTCTCGAGAATCTGGCACAAGTATGAAACCTGTTCTTTTGATTGCCCTCTTCGCACTGTTTGTCACACTGCTCCCGGGCTGTAGCGAAAAACCCGATGCGCCCTTACTGACACTCAGGAGTATCGAAGGAACGTCCATCGAACTTGGTCCGGAGACGCCGCTGACCGCTGTGTTCTTTTTCTCCATGAGCAACCCTGTGGCCCTCGGTGCTTTCGAGCGACTGCCGGACAAGATCCATGGCAATGCCGACACTGTGGGCATTGCCATGCATGTCGACCGCCCTCCGAACGTGCTCGACATGCAACAACGCACCCTCGTGCCGATCGTTATCGACAGCGATGGCAGTATCGCGAAGGCGTTCGGGGGTATCGGGCTGACGCCATCCCTCACGCTCGTCAAGGAAGGGAAAATCCTGCTTCATCAGGAGGGGCGGCTCGATTATGATGCCATCAACGCAACCATCCTGATCCAGTAACGGGAGCGCCTCATGTGGCTCAAGGGCTTTCACCTCTTTTTCATGACCGCCTGGTTCGCAGGTCTTTTTTATCTGCCGCGCATTTTCGTCAATCATGCAGATATCAGCGACAAGGCAACCAGTGAACGCTTCAAGCTCATGGAGCGCAAACTCTACAGGTTCATCACACCCTGGATGATCCTGACGATCGTTTTCGGCATCTGGATGCTTTATGACTACGCCTGGGCTGTCTGGGGACACATGCTCTGGCTGCACATCAAGCTCGTTCTGATCATCGGACTGGTTGGCTACCACTACTGGTGTGGACGCATCGTCAAAACCTTCGCCGAGGACCGCAACAGCCGAAGCCATGTCTGGTACCGCTGGTTCAACGAGATTCCCGTGCTCTTCCTGCTGGCAATCATCTACCTGGCTTCCGTCAAGCCGTTCTGATACTCGCAGCATCCCGAAGAGCAACCTGATACGTCACCGGCAGCGCCCCTTCCCTCGCTGCCCCCGCGCAGCACGCGGGTATCGAGCTGCTGGCGGGCGTCACATGAGACGACAGCCGCAGGAAATGCCGACAGGTCCCTTCCTCCTCCTTCCCCGGGGATCAGCCCGCCCCCTCCATGTAAAAAAATTCAACTTTTTTTCCCACAGGGCATATCAACGCATCAGTAACTGCTTATTTTTTTCGAGCCCGCGCGGCTGCTGGGTTCTGTTATCTGACTCACAATTTATCCACAGGTGACTCACAGTTTTCCACAGGATATTCCACCCTGAACCACAATATCTTGTGGTTGACTCCTCACGAATTGCGTATATATTGTATTTCCACTACCCCGCCACATATCCGGAGCCGGGCTTGTTCGTGACGGCACAACCGGGAAGGGGAGTCACTTTTATTTCGATCAGGACTGACCGCCAACACCCGACAGCCTGTGTCGAATTTGCCGGCAGGCGCGCCCGCCGGCGCCGGAGGAGGAGCAACGCTGTCACCTTCACCGGCGAGCAACCCAGTACCACTAATTTTGACCCCTTTCAGGAGGAAGCATGGCCACAGCCACGCCCGCAGATTCAAAACCGGAACCGATCGCCGTACCACCGACAGCCGCCTCCCGGGGCACAACAACAGAAGAACTGGAAAACCTAGCTCCCAACGCATTCCATGTCATCCGCCGCAACGGCAAGGTCACCGGCTTCGACGCGAGCAAGATCGCCGTCGCCCTGACCAAGGCATTCCTGGCCATCGAGGGTGGCAGCGCCGCCGCATCGCCGCGCATCCACGAGACTGTCCGCGATCTTACACACCAGGTCGTCGATGCCCTGACACGCCGCATGCCCGACGGCGGCACCGTCCACATCGAGGATATCCAGGACCAGGTCGAACTCGCGCTCATGCGCTCCGGTGAGCACAAGATCGCGCGGGCTTATGTCCTCTACCGCGAGGAACAGGCACACAAGCGTGCCGAGGAGGCTGCAGCAAGCGGCGAGATCGCACAAGATGAGCACATCGTTGACATTACCCTGTCCGACGGCAGCAAGGCACCACTCGACGTAGCGCGTCTCAAGGCGCTCGTCACCGAGGCCTGCAAGGGGCTCGACGACGTCTCGGCCGAAAAGGTTCTCCAAGACACCTGCAAGAATCTCTTCGACGGCGTGAAGGAGAAGGACGTCGGCCAGACGCTGGTGATGGCCGCGCGCACGCTCATCGATCAGGAACCCAACTACTCGCATGTCGCGGCGCGCCTGCTGCTCGACACCATGCGCCGCGAGGCTCTCGGCTTCCTGAATATGGACACAGGCGTCGCTACCCAGGAGGAGATGGGGGCCGTCTATGGCGACTATCTCAAGGCTTACATCAATCGTGCCGCCGAACTTGAACTGCTCGACACACGGCTGACCCAGTATGATTTCGGGAAGCTCACCGCGGCCATCAGGCCCGAGCGCGACCTGGCCTTCACCTATCTCGGCCTGCAGACACTCTATGACCGCTACTTTATCCATGATGCCGACGGCACGCGCTTCGAGCTGCCGCAGGCCTTCTTCATGCGCGTCGCCATGGGTCTCGCCATCAATGAGATCAACCGGGAAGAGCGCGCCATCGAGTTCTATGACCTGCTCTCGACCTTCCGCTTCATGAGTTCCACGCCGACACTGTTCAACTCCGGCACCCTGCGCCCGCAGCTCTCGAGCTGCTACCTGACGACGGTTCCCGACGACCTCGACGGCATCTACAGCTCGATCAGGGACAATGCCCTGCTCTCCAAGTTCGCGGGCGGCCTCGGCAATGACTGGACCCGCGTGCGCGGACTCGGCTCGCATATCAAGGGCACCAACGGCAAGTCGCAGGGTGTCGTGCCCTTCCTGAAGGTCGCCAATGACACGGCAGTCGCCGTGAACCAGGGCGGCAAGCGCAAGGGCGCTGTCTGTGCCTATCTCGAGACCTGGCATATCGATATCGAGGAATTCCTCGAGCTGCGCAAGAACACCGGTGATGATCGCCGCCGCACGCACGACATGAACACCGCCAACTGGATCCCGGACCTCTTCATGAAGCGTGTCGCCGGGGAGGGCGAGTGGACACTCTTCTCGCCGAACGACGTCCCTGATCTGCATGACCTCAGCGGCAAGGAGTTTGAAAAAGCCTGTGGCGCAAGATGCTCGGCATGCTCTTCGAGACCGGCCATCCCTGGGTCGCCTTCAAGGACCCGTGCAACCTGCGCTACACCAACCGGCACGCCGGCGTGGTGCACAGCTCGAATCTCTGCACAGAGATCACGCTGCACACCAATGACCAGGAGATCGCGGTTTGCAACCTCGGCTCGATCAATCTGCCGAAACACGTCGACGAGAACGGCCTCAACATGGCCATGCTCGAGGAGACCGTCTCGACAGCCATGCGCATGCTCGACAACGTCATCGAGTACAACTACTACTCGGTGCCGCAGGCGCGTAATTCCAACCTGCGTCACCGGCCGGTCGGCCTCGGCATCATGGGATTCCAGGACGCGCTCTACAAGTTGCGCGTCCCTTACGCCTCCGAGGAAGCCGTCGACTTCGCCGACCGCTCCATGGAAGCCGTCTCCTATCATGCCATCAAGGCCTCGACAAACCTCGCCGAGGAGCGTGGACGCTACTCCAGCTTCGAGGGATCGCTCTGGAGCAAGGGCATCCTGCCCTATGACTCGCTCATGGCCATGAAGGCGCACCGCGACGAGAATCACCTGCAGGTCGACGAGTCGGCTACGCTCGACTGGGATGCGCTGCGCAAGCGTGTCAAGAAAGTCGGCATGCGCAACTCCAACACCATGGCGATCGCACCGACGGCGACCATCTCGAATATTTGCGGTATCAGCCAGTCAATCGAGCCGACTTACCAGAACCTCTTCGTCAAGTCGAACCTGTCGGGCGAATTCACGGTCATCAACCCCTACCTTGTGCGCGACCTCAAGGAACGTGACCTGTGGGATGCCGTCATGGTCAATGACCTCAAATACTACGATGGCTCGGTCCAGCAGATCGACCGCATCCCGGCCGATCTCAAGGCGCTCTATTCCACCGCCTTCGAGATCGACGCGCGCTGGCTCATCGAAGCCGGTTCACGTCGCCAGAAATGGATCGACCAGGCCCAGAGCCTCAACCTCTACATGGCCGAGCCGTCCGGCAAGAAGCTCGACAATCTCTACAAGCTGGCGTGGGTGCGCGGCCTCAAGACCACTTACTACCTGCGCTCCATGGGTGCGACCCACATGGAGAAGTCGGCCGAGAAGAGCGGTGGCAATTCCGGCATGAAGCAGGTTGATGCGGGCCTCGGAGCAGGAACGGCAGCGCCGAAGGCGTGCTCGATTCTCGACCCGGATTGCGAGGCATGTCAGTAACCTGGTATGGGGTCGGGCCCGGTTCATCGCGTAGCGATCAACTCGGCTCTACCCCCTTTTAAAATGAAATTTTTGTGTCCCTTCGGAACGGATTGATTTTGAAAGCGGCGGGTGCGCGCATTCTTTACACCCGTCCCAAAGGAACACGGACACACTGGAAGAAAAAAACAGGTGTAAGACTCACCCGGTGAGCCACCGACATGACCACAATCGAACAGACACAGAGATACTCTGGAGGCCGAAACCATGCTGAACTGGGATGATCCACTGATCACGACGACTGCCGAAAAACAGGCTGAACCCGCATCCGCCGGTTCGTCCGCGCCCAAGGCTGTTCAGACGCCAACGGCAGAGAGCGCAAAAAACGTCATCAACGAGCAGGCGCTCTCGTATGAAACGAAAACGGAACAGCAACAGGATACGGTCGACGAGATCGACCACGCCGCGCTCGGGCAGAAGCCGATCAACCCCGAGGACAAGCGCGTCATCAACGGCATGACGGACATCAACCAGCTCGCGCCCTTCAAGTACCCCTGGGCCTGGGAGTATTTCCTGAATGCCAACCGCAACCACTGGACGCCGCTCGACATCAACATGGCGCAGGACGTGCACGACTACCATCACAAGCTGACGCTCGAGGAGCGCCATGTCTACGAGAACGTGCTCGCCTACCTGACCACATCAGACATTCTGGCCATGCGCAACATCGGTCTCGCGGTCATGGAGAAGATGTCTGCTCCCGAACTGCAGATCTACCAGGCGCGCCAGGTCTATGAGGAGGCATTGCACACCTGGACCTACCAGCACTGCATCGAGACCATTGGCCTGAACCAGAGCGAGATTTACAACCGCTATCGCGTCGTGCCGGAGATCAACCGCAAGATCCAGATCGCCAACCGACGCCTGAACGCCTCGCTGCGTTCCGACATCGACCTGCATAACCGTGACGACCTGCACGAGTTCCTGATGTCCTACATCTTCTTCGCGGGGATCTTCGAGGGCTGCTGGTTCTACAACGGCTTCAGCCCGGTCTTCGCGCTGCAGCGCCGCGGCCTCATGAAGGGCACGGCCGAACAGCTCCAGTACATCATGCGCGACGAGGTGCTGCATGCCTCCTTCGGCATGCGTGTCGCCAAGCAGATCATGCACGAGGAGAATATCCGTCCCGATCCTCAGGCGCTGCGCGAGATGTGGGACGAGGCCGAAGCCGCAGAGACGGGCTACGCTGGCTACCTGCTCGCCGAGCCGATCCTTGGCTACTCTGCCGACGATCACATCAACCAGTTCCGCTTTATCGCCAATCGCCGTGCACGCTACCTCGACCTCGACGAGCCGTTCCCGGAGATCAAGGAAGCGGCACTGCCATGGCTAGACGAGCAGGCGAACCTCAGAAAGGAAAAGAATTTCTTCGAAACACGTGTGACCGAATACCAGACCGGTGGTGCTTTGAGTTGGGACTGACAGGATGTCGTGTTGACCTCATGGGGCAGTCATACTGCCCCTCTTTTTTGGTGATATCTCATCAATCCTGAATAATCGGGAATAGCTCCACGCTCAGTGGAAACTGTGATCAGCTTTTTTTATGAGATTTTCTTAACAACGTCACCGCAACTCACTGAAATCGACACTCCCTTTTTCCGCATGTCAGTGATGAACTCATAAAATCGTTTTCTTTTCCAGGCATCTGGTTGGTCTGGACTCACATAGATAACAAGCTCCTCTCCGTCGTTGACCGTTCCGACAACGACTCTGGATTTGTCAGGACGCAATTCAGGTGCCATTGGCATGTCCAGACTTTGAGTTTTTAGCCAGACACACTCATACACACGACATGAGTCCGGACGGGTTTCATAGATCTGACATCCCACCCCGATATCACAATGCTTGCACCAGACATTCCTCTGCTTTTCAATCTCATCCACCCCCATGAATTTGCAGCAGATGGTGCATCCATTACAGTCACTCATGAACCCAACACCCTATCATTTCTCATGAATGCTCGAGTATGCCCGCTGGAAATACTTTCCAACGCTAAACAAGAGCAATCCTTGAAATCTTTGTATACATGAACAATGAAAGTGCGATTACTCATTTTCTGATGGACGGGTACATGTAAAATTCTCTCCGAATCGGTTTTGACCGGTCACTGTATTCTGATCGACCACCTTCACAGGATAGGAGCCGGGAGTTAAAAAACCCTCTTTCAGCACATTTGCCTGTCCTTTGCCATAGTAGGTGACCCTCATATTGGGGTCATCGGGACTGACACAGTCCCATCTGACCTTTTTTGAAAAAAACCTGCATCCAAAGGCATTGAGACCAAAAGAAAAGAGCTCGTAATCACCAATGGTGAAACAAATTTCACGGAGCTTTCTCATGAATGTAATTTCAATTTGAGCAGTAAAGATCAGGTTACCCGCACCGACACCAGGACCCACCCAGGCATCTCTGAAACACTATCACTGATATAGTTTTTCCAACAGGAAGCCAATACGGTCATTTGCATCGGCTTGCGGAAATTGCCTGAATAAAGCGGGAGATTCTGCAACATGATCCTGGTAATTCAGAAAAGCCAACCCTGCAATTTCTCCAGATGCCCTTTTATTGTCGATAGAGCCTTTTGCTGCTCTGCACAGAGCAATGAGCACATACCAGTCCTCTTTTTTCCTGAGCGCAGAAGCCAGATCCCATTGTTGTACTGCAGCATAAAGCGGCCCGTCTTGCTGGAGTAATTCCGTTAGACCTGTAGCAGCATAATCACGACAGTCAAATATGCGGCACATTGTCGGGCGGTTTTCATAAACATCGCACCCATTATCGACAGAGAGATACAAACACTCCATATTGTCTTTTTGCGGCAAGACCATCGTTGTTTCGCCGTCTACCTGTGATTCGATAAAAACAGACAGATCGTCACCAGGCTTTGGTTCGTTTCTCTGGAAACTGCAGCACGCACGGCAAGTACCACAATCAACAGTACTTTTCGAACTCAAGGCATTTCCTCGAAGGACATCAATGATCGCTTTCTTGCGATGTCGGGCAAACGACGCAAGGGAATGGCCAAATGGCTTTGTACCAGATGGCACCTGACTATTTTTCTGATTCATAAAGGAAACAGGGATAATTAAAATCTCTGGCCACAAAAAATAAAGAATAGATGTCAAATTATACAGGCTGGTTGAAATTCATCATGCCCCACGTTATCGCATGTTATCGGGGACAGACCCCGATTTTCTCCCCCGCTTCCCTTGCCCGATGTTTCTCCAAGAAAAGGGGTCAGTACCCTTTTCTTTGATCTTTTTGAGCAAAAACCGGAGTCTGCCGCCCTATTTTCATCGAATCCTCACTCATGTCAATTACGCGGAGTCATCAGATTTTGACCAGTATTTTCTGGAAGCAATACAGCACCACAGTGCGGCCAGTCCACTCAGATGCTAGGATGAGATTTTTTCCGGTTGAAGAGAACATGAACCCGAGCGATATCGTGAACGGCTGGGCCATGGCCAGCTGTGAAACACTGGCAAGGCGTGACGTTGAAGCCCACATGGACCTGATCTCGAAAGACGTTAAAGTATTTGGCCTGGCCAACCATGAATTTGTGGATTACAACTTCTGGCACAACCAGGTGAAGGAACAGTTCAGCCAGGGCCAGGTCAAGTCAGTGCGTTATTACCTGCATGCAATGCGTGCTGATTCAGACACGCTTGTTCTGTTTACCGCCATCGAGTATCTGACCGATAAAGACGGGATTGAACACGAAAGTCCGATAGAGGTGGCGCTAGCCAAAGAGGAGGACGGCGTCTGGAGAGTAATCCAGGAGAAGGTTTTGACCCAGGATGAAGCGCAAGCCGCAGGCCTGGTTTCACTCCATTAAATCCGTTGATCAATGGAAAAAAAGAAAAAGGTGACAGAGGGATTATTTCTCTACAGCCACGTCTCCCCATGATTTGATAAAGCCCTGGCCACAGAGCTTTTTTTCGGTGCCGGAGCAAGAACTCAAGAATTCCCTGCCTGTCAGTGAAATAGAAATTCAGAGTTTTTACTCCGACCCCAATCTACTGCTGGCAAGATAAGCGCCCATTCGCATATCGGTCGTCAGGATATGCGCAGTCAGCCAGTGTTCCAGAAACTCGATATCGTCATTCGAGATCGACATGCCTTCAATCTGCCGTTGCTGCTGCAGCCCCCTGGCAGCCGCGAGTAGCTCTTCATGTTCGGCCTTGTGCGCCTCGAAATTCTCGAAAGCGTGCATGAACATCAAGCGTTCCTCGTGACTGAAGTGCCATGCAGTGCAATTAACCAACTCCTCCAGCAGAATCCCGATATAGCGCGGATCACTGCCCTCGTTGATGGCGTGATTGAGCAGGTTGAACAGATCCACCAGTCTCCGGTGATCATCATCGACTTCTTTGACCTCGACACTCAACGTGCCGCTCCATGTCAGATCTTTCATGAATACGTCACCTGTCGTTCGGGGCGGACGGACCACGGTTTTCTGCCGGAAACATTACGCTGACATCATCGATCCCGATACCGGTTACTGCACGCTACCGAAAGACGCATCCTGTGCACCAGCAGGCACTTCCAGTCCAGCCAGTCTGCATCCCTGGGCAACCGGCCCACCTGGAAACAGACCGTAGAGATATTTCATCCCTCCTTTTATGTGAAACCGTTCGTCCAGAGCATCATGCAATTCACGCATGTTGAAATCGGGCTTGTCATGTGTTCCGAAGTATCTCTGCAATACGCAGAGTACTTCGATGTGGGCTTCGGTGAGATCAAGCCCCTCTTCTGCCGCTATTTTCCTGGCGCTGTCTTTACTCCAGCCCTGTGGTGCATATGAATCCTCTTTGCCATCGCCGCCTGCGTGCGACGAATACATTTGCTCATTCATCCCGTTTCCTCCTGTTTGATGGCGCCCCCTGTCAGCCGGCTATTCAGCAGCAAAAGGGGCATCGTGTTACGTCATACATAGTCAAGTATAGTCCGGCGATCGGTTCAGTCAGGGATATGAAACTCGCAACCCCCATCCTTCACGTTATGGGGGGACAGACCCCGATTTGCCCCTCCGCTTCCCTGGCCCGATGTTTCATTGACTATTACCCAGCCCGACACGCCGGCATATCTTTTGCTTGTTATTCTCCAGCACACAGGCGATCTGACGACGCCAGGTGCAGAGTACTTTCCGATTTCCAACTAAAGAGTAAAAGAGATGTCAGCTATCCATTTTATCGGCGGCGAGAAGGGCGGCGTAGGAAAGTCCGTCATGTCGCGTCTCCTGGCACAGTATTACATCGACCGTGAGACTCCCTTCAATGCATTCGATGCCGATGCCTCGCATGGCGCCATGCTGAAGTACTACGCGGATTTTTCCGACCCCGTCGACATCTCCAATTTCGAAAGTATCGACCGGATCATCGAAAAAACGCTTGAGACCGAAAAGACCGCGATTGTCGACCTGGCAGCACAGGCGACCAAATCACTGGATCAATGGCTTGAGGAATCAGGTGTTCTCGAGCTGGCAAAGGATGCCGGTCTGGAACTCACCTTCTGGCATGTCATGGACGATGGCTCCGACTCGCTGATGCTCCTTGAGAGACTGCTGAAGACCCATGGAGACCGGCTGGCATACGTGTTGGTCAGGAATCATGGCCGTGGCAAGGATTTCAGTCACTTCGACAACTCAGAGCTCGCGATGATGGCAAAAGCACTGGGTGCCAGAGTAATAGACCTTCCCGGTCTGCATGCACCAACCATGCGCAAGATCGACCATATCGGTGCAAGTTTCTGGGCCGCAGCCAACAACAGGGACTCTTCGCTTGGTCCGACACTCGGAATGCTCGAGCGACAGCGCGTAAAAATCTGGCTGAACAGGACTTACGAGCAGCTCAATAGCATCTGGTGAGGGATCAAATCTCAACGGGACCCACCCGTTGATGTGTGATTTCCCCAAATTTTGATCCTTTTCTTCGAAGCGGCAGATGCAATACTCGGAATTGTATCTTGCAAGAACTGTTCGATGGGGGAAACATGAGACTGCGGCCTTTCCTGTTACTGCTCATAGCACCGATTGCCCTCGGGTGTTCCAATGTCCTGGCACAGCCCGGGGGAAAACCTCTTCAAGTCATTGCTTATGAGGTCGCAGAGAGGGCTTTAACTGATCGCATCGAGGCGCTTGGAACGCTGAAATCCAACGAATCAGTCGTGCTAACGGCCAGTGTGACCGAGACTGTCTCTGCAATTCATTTCGATGACGGGGAGCGAGTCCAGGCAGGCCAGTTGCTGGTAGAAATGACCAGCGAGGAAGAACACGCCCTGCTGGAGGAGGCCAAGGTCCGGGTCGCCGAAGCCGAACGCCAGTATGATCGGGTAAAGTTGCTGGCAGAACAGCGAACGGCGTCCGAATCGCTCTACGATGAACGCAAGCGCGATCTCGAAACAGCCCGGGCTTCACTGGCCGCGCTGCAGTCGCGACTTGCTGACCGCTTGCTGCGGGCACCCTTCGATGGCGTACTGGGTTTGCGCAACATCAGCCGGGGTGCGCTTGTCGAGCCCGGCGACGCGATCACCACGCTCGATGACGACAGCGTCCTGAAGCTGGACTTCTCCGTACCAAGCGTTTTTCTGCCCGATCTGCATCCCGGGTTGCGCATTACCGCCAAGGCCCGCGCCTACGGTAACCGCACGTTTGAGGGTGAAGTCAGTGGTATCGACAGCCGCGTGAACCCGGCCACCCGCTCCATCCAGGTGCGCGCCATCCTGCCGAATCCAGACCGGGCGCTGAAACCCGGCATACTCATGCAGGTGGAATTGCTGCGCAACCCGCGCCGCTCAGCAGTGGTACCGGAAGAGGCCCTGCAACAACTGGGGACGGATCACTTCGTGATGGTGATCGGCGCGGATGACAATGCGGAACGCCGGACCGTCAGCATCGGCGCAAGACTACCCGGCTTTGTCGAAATCACAGAAGGCCTGACAGCGGGCGAACGCGTCATCACCCACGGAAACGACAAGGTGCGTCCCGGCCAGCCGGTCATCGTCAAGGCCCTCGACGATGGTTCCAGGAAACTGCAGGACATGCTGGAGTCGAGCGAGTGATTCTCTCCGACCTGTCGGTCACCCGCCCCGTCCTGGCAACAGTGATGTCACTGTTGCTGGTCGCCATCGGTCTCGTTGCATTTGACCGGTTGCCCCTGCGGGAATATCCGGACATCGACCCGCCGGTGGTGTCCATCGATACCGTCTATCCGGGCGCGGCCGCCAACGTGGTAGAGACCCGCATCACGCAACTCATCGAGGACCGGGTATCGGGCGTGGAGGGCATCCGCACCATTGAGTCTGTGAGCGAGGACGGCCGCTCGCGCATCACCATCGAGTTCGACATTGACCGCGACGTCGACGGTGCGGCCAACGATGTGCGTGACCGGGTTTCGGGGATTCTGGACCAGCTTCCCGTCGAGGCTGAACCTCCGGACATTCAGAAGGTGGATAGTAACGAGGACGTCATCATGTGGCTCAACCTCGTCAGCGATCGCATGACGGTGCCGGAGTTGACCGACTACGCGAGGCGTTACCTCGTAGACCGCTTCTCCGTGCTGGACGGCGTGGCCCGCGTGCGCGTGGGTGGCAACCAGACCTTCGCCATGCGGGTTTGGATCGACCGCAACGCGCTGGCCGCACGCGGGCTCACGGTGGCCGACATCGAGAACGCCCTGCGCGCCGAGAACGTGGAATTGCCGGCCGGCGGTGTCGAGTCCGAGAGTCGCCAGTTCAGCGTGCGGGTCGAGCGGGCCTTCAACACGCCCGCCCAGTTCAGCCGCCTGGTGATCGACCGCGGTGCAGACGGCTACCTGGTGCGTCTCGCGGACGTGGCCCGCGTTGAGCGGGGAGCCGAAGAGGACCGGACCTTTTTCCGCGGCAACGGCGTCCCGATGGTCGGCCTCGGTATCATCAAGCAATCCACCGCCAATACGATCGCTGTCGCAGATGCTGCCAAGGCGGAAATGGCACGCATCAATCCATCGCTGCCCGAGGGGATGGAAATCAAGCAGAGCTACGACACCTCTGTGTTCGTCAAGGGTGCCATTCACGAGGTCTACAAAACGCTCGGCATCGCCATCGGCCTCGTCATACTGGTGATCTTCCTGTTTCTCGGCAGCGTGCGGGCAATGCTGGTGCCAGCGGTGACAGTACCCGTTTCCCTGGTGGCGACCTTCTTCGTGCTGTGGATACTCGGTTTCTCGGTGAACATCCTGACACTGCTCGCGCTGGTACTGGCAATCGGCCTGGTGGTGGACGATGCCATCGTGGTGCTCGAGAACATCCACCGCCGCATGGAACAGTATGGGGAGTCGCGCCTGGTGGCTTCCTTTCGCGGCGCGCGCCAGGTGGGCTTCGCGGTCGTGGCCACGACCGTTGTACTCGTGGCCGTCTTCCTGCCCATTGCCTTCCTGCAGGGGGATGTCGGGCGGCTCTTCTCGGAGTTTGCCCTGACCATGGCTGCCGCAGTCTCCTTTTCCACCTTCGTTGCCCTGTCGCTTTCGCCCATGCTGGCGTCGAAAATACTACCCAGGCAGCATCGGCGCGTCTCGCTGACCAGCGGTGTCGACTGGATCTTCCAGCGTTTGCGAACCGGCTATGGTAGAGCCCTGCGCTTCCTGCTGCATCACAAATGGATGGTCCTGTCGCTTTACCTCGCAACACTGCTCGGCGCCTTCCTGCTGTTCAAGAGCATCCCGGAGGAATACGCGCCACGCGAGGATCGCGGTGCCTTTTTCGTATTGGTCAACGGCCCGGAGGGCGCCTCCTACAGCTACATGGAGGAGTACATGGACGAGATCGAGCGACGCCTCATGCCCTATGCAGACAGCGGTGAAGCCATTCGCGTTCTGGTCCGTACGCCGCGCAGCTTCGGCGGCGCCCAGATCTTCAACTCTGGCATCGTCATCATGGTGCTGAATGACTTCTCCAAGCGTCGTCCGGCGTCTGCGATCATGAACGAGATCCGCTCGAACCTGTCGGATCTGGCCGGTGTGCGGGCCTTCCCGGTCATGCGCCAGGGATTCGGTGCGCGTATACAGAAGCCGGTTCAGTTTGTCATCGGAGGCGGCACCTACGAGGAGCTGGCCCGCTGGCGGGACCTGCTTCTCGAGAAGATCGAGGAAGACAATCCGGGACTTACTGGCATCGACTGGGACTACAAGGAGACCAAACCCCAGCTGCGTGTGGAGATCGACTACGACCGCGCGGCGGACCTCGGCGTGACCGTCGGTGTCATCGGACGCACGCTCGAGACCATGCTCGGCTCGCGCAAGGTCACCACCTACATCGACTCGGGCGAGGAATACGACGTGATTCTCGAAGGCGAGCGCGACACCCAGCGTACACCAGCTGCGCTGGACAATCTCTACGTGCGATCGGATCGCAGCGGAGAATTGATCCCGCTCGGCAACCTGGTACATGTCAAGGAGGTGGCCGATTCCCGCACCCTGAATCGTTACAACCGCGTACGGGCCATCACCATCGAGGCAAACCTGCAGGATGACCTGCCCCTCGGGGAGGCACTAGAGTATCTGGAAAACATGGTCCGCGAACACCTGCCGGAACAGGCACAGGTGGATTTCAAGGGCCAGTCACAGGACTTCCGCTCCAGTACAGGTGGAATCGTTCTGGTCTTCCTGCTCGGCATCGGCGTGGTCTTCCTCGTGCTCGCCGCCCAGTTCGAAAACTGGATACACCCACTGGTCATCATGCTCACGGTACCACTTGCCATGGCGGGCGCGCTGCTGGGTCTCAGCCTGACCGGCCAGTCACTGAACATCTATAGCGAGATCGGGCTCATCATGCTCGTGGGACTGGCTGCCAAGAACGGGATACTCATCGTCGAATTCGCCAACCAGTTACGCGACCAGGGTAAGGCCTTCCGCGACGCCTTGCTCGAAGCGGCCGACGTGCGTCTGAGGCCGATCGTGATGACGGGGCTCACGACCGCCGCCGGCTCGTTGCCCCTGCTGCTTTCAACGGGCGCAGGGGCGGAGACACGCTTTGTCATCGGTATCGTGATTCTCAGCGGGGTCATCGCAGCGACACTCTTTACACTGTTCGTTGTTCCTGTAGCCTACGAACTCCTGGCGAGAGGTACGGGTTCACCCGGGGACGTTGTCCGCCAGCTTCGTCAGGAAGCAGAGGAGATTGGTGAGATGCAGGAACCGGGCAAATGACTGGCAAGCCTCAAGAGAAGAGTCAGGAACAAGTCTATTTCCTGGCCTCTCTCTGGATCTCCGCCGGCAGAATGAATGGGCGTACAATAAATGAAACGACAGCAAGCTCATTGATGCAAGATGCCCAGAATCCTGATTCTCTACTCGACCACCGATGGACACACCCTGAAAATCAGCCAGTATCTGCAACAGGTGATCGCGGAGCAAGGTCATGAGGTCGATGTCATCGCTATCGATGCGAGTGAGCCTCTGAACCTCGAAGCCTTCGACAAGATTGTTATCGGCGCAAGCATCCGTTACGGGAAACACCAGCAACATGTCTATGACTTCATCGATCGGCACAGGAGATCCATGGAGTCCAGACCGAACGCTTTTTTCTCGGTGAATCTCGTCGCCCGCAAACCCGGCAGAGACCAGCTGGATTCAAACCCGTATGTGAAGAAATTTCTGGGACAGATCGCCTGGCAGCCGCACCATGTGGCTATCTTTGCGGGGAAGCTGAATTATCCGATATACAACTGGCTGGACCGGAACATTATTCGACTGATCATGCGCCTCACCGGGGGCCCCACGGACCCGGCTACGGTCAGGGAGTTCACGGACTGGCAGAAGGTGGACGCCTTTGGCCTGCTTGTCAGTAACATGGAGTAAACAGGGAAGTCCAAACCTCCATTTCTGCTGAAACCCTGATCTGCCCCCTGTTTCCATGTAAAATGCGAGTCCTGCACGCGGGTGTAGTTCAATGGTAGAACTGCAGCTTCCCAAGCTGCTAACGTGGGTTCGATTCCCATCACCCGCTCCACTCCACGCTCCCGATGCCGTGTGATGGTGAGAGCCGACAGAGTCGGGAATTTTGCACTGCTCACTGCCTTAAGCTCCTGCATGTCACGCCTGCGGCACGAAAGAGGCAGGTAATCGGGAAGAGGGACGAAGTGACTGGTTTTTGTCCCCCGCGCTTCCTGTCATTGGACACTCTGCTACCGCGTGGCATGATTTCCACCTCCTCCCCCGCCAATCCTGGAATTCCCGACTATAGTTAATTGTCCAGATGATTCTTTCCCGAGAAACGCCGCCGGGAGAGTCATCCTCACAATAAAGCGGCGAACCAAAGGAGAAGATCAATGAGTAAAGTCGTTGATGAAGTGATGTCGGCTAATGCCGACTATGTGGCTGATTTTGGTGAGAAGGGCAGCCTGCCCATGCCACCGGGCAGGCAGTTTGCGATCCTGACCTGCATGGACGCACGCCTGGATCCGGCAAAGTATGCGGGTCTTGCCGAGGGAGACGCCCACGTGATCCGCAATGCAGGCGGCAGGGCCTGCTTGGCACGAGAGAGTGGTTTGTGATTCATCACACGGATTGCGGCATGGAGACGTTCACGTCTGACATCATGGGGGACCTGCTCTCGGGCAGCCTGAAGACGGCTACCATCGATGAGAACGGCTGGCATGACAGCAACGCCGGCGGCGGCACCAGTGATGGCAAGTACATCAACTGGCTGACGATCAGCGACAATGCGAAGAGTGTCGTGGAAGATGTCCAGCGAATACGCAGCAATTCCATGGTGCCATCAGAGATACCCATCTACGGTTATATCTATGACTGCAAGACCGGGGGAAATTGATCTCTGACACCATGCATAATGCACGTAATGCATGACTGGATACACACATCAATCAGGAAAATCACGGCCGACTACCAGCGCTCGGCCGACACGCACCTGATCAAGCTCGAACTACCCGCACTATCGGGCATCGACCTCTATCTCAAGGATGAAAGCACGCATCCCACAGGCAGTCTCAAGCACAGGCTTGCCCGCTCGCTCTTCCTTTATGCGCTCTGCAACGGAAAGATCGGGTCCGACACAACGGTGATCGAAGCCTCCTCCGGCAGCACGGCTGTATCCGAGGCCTACTTCGCACGCATGATCGGCGTACCTTTTATTGCTGTCATGCCGGCATCGACCGCGCACAGCAAGATCAAGCTGATCGAGCTCTATGGCGGCCAATGCCACTTCGTCGACAACGGCTCGCAGATGCACGAGGAGGCTATCCGGCTTGCAGCATCACTCGACGGGCATTTCCTCGACCAGTTCACCTTTGCCGAGCGGGCGACCGACTGGCGCGGAAACAACAACATCGCAGAGAGCATCTTCTCTCAGATGCAGCAGGAGCCGCATCCGATTCCGCGCACGATCGTCATGAGCGCAGGGACCGGAGGCACCTCGGCAACCATCGGGCGCTATATACGCTACAAGGCGTACGACACGGAGCTGCTGGTCGTCGATCCCGAGAACTCGGTCTTCCATGACAGCTTTGTTTCCGGCGACATGTCGCTCACTACCGACAGGGCCAGCCGCATCGAGGGCATTGGCAGACCAGTCGTCGAACCCTCCTTCCAGCCGGATGTCATCGACAGGATGCTCCGGGTGCCAGACGCGGCCAGCATCGCATGTATTCACTGGCTGGAACAGATAACCGGGCGCAAGGCCGGTGGATCGACAGGCACCAATCTCTGGGGTGCGCTACAAGTCGCACGGGAAATGCATGAAAAGGGAGAAGAAGGATCGATCGTCACCCTGATGTGTGACGACGGGGAACGCTATCTCGACACCTACTATGACAGGGAGTGGATCAAGGAAGAGATCGGCGACATTACATCCTTCATCAGGGAACTGGAAGCCCTCTGCTCAGACAATGCATCGTGAACCATCTACGATCACATGATTGAGACACTTTTCTACTTCGCCTACGGCTCCAACATGTCCCGAATGCGCCTGAAAACACGTGTACAGGGCGCGGAACCACTCGATATCGCCACCCTGACGGGGCATAGTCTCAAGTTTCACAAGGTCGGGAAGGACGGCTCCGCGAAGTGCGATGCCAGGCACACAGGTCACAGCCGGGACGCCGTGTTCGGCGTGCTCTACAGGATGAGGAGCGATGAACTCGCGCTTCTCGACCGCATCGAGGGAAGAGGAACAGGTTACGACCGGCATACCCTGACTGTCACAGACAGTGCTGGCCGGCACATGGCCGCAGAGACCTACATAGCAACGCACATCGACTCTTCACTGCGTCCTTTCAGCTGGTACCTTGAACATGTATTGCAGGGCGCACTTGCCACAGGCCTGCCGGACGATTATGTTGCCGCAATCGGTGCGGTACCGGCTGCAATGGATCCGGACACGCAGCGGCATGCACGGGAACTGGCAATCTATTCCACCCCGACGGCCATCACTTGACGGCTGACTGATTCAGCCGGCAACCGTGAAACGGCTGCCGTTTTCCCGGTTCAGAACGGGCCCAAGGCACTCCTCGATCTGCTCGCGATGCAGTGTCTCCTCTTTCTCGAGCAATCGCACGAGCAGTTCCAGTTGCGGACGATGGTCCTCGAGCAGTTCACCGGCGCGTCGCTCGGCCGACAACAGAAGCTCTGTGACCGCCTCGTCAATATGCGTAGCCGAGCTTTCACTGAAATGGCGGGGCTGGGCAATCTCGCGCCCGAGGAAGGGATGCTCCTCGCTTTCACGAAGATCAACAGGACCTATGGTCTCAGCCATACCCCATCGCGAGACCATCGCCCTGGCCAGCGCGGTGGCACGGTGGATATCGTCATCTGCGCCCGAGCTCACGCTGCCCAGCAGCAGTTTCTCGGAAATCCGGCCAGCCATCATGAGTGCAAGCTGGTCACGCAGGTACTCCTCCGGCAATGTGTGACGCTCCTTCTCGGGAATGAGCTGGGTACCACCCAGCGCCTTGCCACGTGGCAGGATAGAGACCTTGTAGAGCGGATCGGCTTGAGGAAGAAACCATCCGACAACTGTATGACCGGCCTCGTGGACGGCCAGGCGGTGTCGCTCTTCCGGCTGGATAGTGAGGGTACGCTCCGTGCCCAGGATCAGCTTGTCACGCGCACTCTCGAAATGACGCATCTCAACACTGTTGCTGTTCTCCCGTGCTGCGAGCAGTGCTGCCTCGTTGACCAGGTTCCTGAGATCAGCGCCTGAAAAACCCGGTGTGCCACCGGCAATCTTCCCGAGATCAATATCCTCGCCGAGTTTCACCTTGCGCACGTGTACCTTGAGGATTGCCTCGCGGTCCTTGCGATCCGGAAGATCCAGCATGACGTGACGATCGAACCGACCGGGGCGCAATAACGCAGGGTCGAGCACATCCGGCCTGTTGGTCGCGGCAAGAACAATCACAGCCTCGTGTCCTGAAAAACCATCCATCTCGGCAAGGATCTGGTTCAGCGTCTGCTCCCGTTCGTCATGGCCCCCGCCGAGTCCGGTTCCACGCGTGCGTCCAACGCTATCGAGTTCATCGATGAAAAGAATACTCGGCGCCTGCTCCTTGGCCGTCTCGAAAAGTTTCCTGACGCGTGATGCACCAACGCCGACGAAGACCTCGATAAACTCGGAGGCAGAGATCGAAAAGAAAGGCACACCCGCTTCACCGGCCAGTGCACGGGCCAGGAGTGTCTTGCCCGTGCCAGGCGCCCCCATGAGCAGTACACCATGGGGCACGTCGGCACCGAGTCGCCTGAAACGCTCGGGATCGCGTAGAAACTCCACGAGTTCGCTGACCTCGCGTTTGGCGTTCTCCTGCCCTGCAACATCATCGAATGTGACTGGTGGCCGTTCTGCCTGCTCGACCGGTGGCTGCAGGAAACGGCGCAGCTCGCTCTGCCCTCCGACGCCACCAATGATGTTGCGGCGCGCCTGTCGCATGAGCCAGAAGAGAAAACCGAGGAAGATCACCCAGGGCAGCAGGGCAATCAGGAAGCTGGCCAGGGGACTGACACCCTCCTCACCGGCAACCTCTACCTCGACGCCCTTGCTTTCGAGCAGGCCAAGCAATGCATCATCACCGAACCGGGGAATGTTCGTCCTGAAACGGGTCACAAGCTGATCCGCCGGACCGAGGGTTTCAGCCGCATGTAATTCGCCCTGCACGGCGTTGCCACGCAGCGTGACTGCCTTGACCTGGTCATCGGCAAGCAACTGTTTGAAGGTGGAGTAGGCAACATCGGCAACAGGCTCGGCCGGACCCAGCGGAAACCGCAAAGCCATCATTGCAACCAGCAGAATCAATAGCAACACGAGCCAGTTGGGTATTCTGGAGAGTGGTCTCTGCTCACCATTCATGGCCTGTTGACATCCTCGCTGCGCTGCCTGCCTTTTCTTATCTTATACCCTCAACGGATATGCTGCCGGAACCGGTCATCACTCCCGAACTGGAAGTTTCACCTCTCTGGTTTTCGACTACAGGCATGGTCTTCCATGCAAGAGTGTTCGAGCAGGATAGCCTGCACGGTGCCGAATGGATACGGAGAAACGGCGAGTCCATCTCAGGCCGGACGCTTGACTGCCTCGTTATCTCCCGATCCGCGCGGCCGACCATTTGTCAGTTCCTCGACGGTCTCTCCCATGTGTTGTTCATATTCGTGCTTGGCAACAGAAACCCGGTAAGGACAATGCTTGCCCGTGCATCAAACACCTGCCCTCATCACGCGTGTGGCAGGCACTTCCCGATCACAGGATCTTCAGCAGCCCTGTAATTTCTCCAGAATCCGCATGGGTGCACTTGTTTCCTGTCGCTATAGACTGTTGCCATGAAGCAGTTCACGACTATCCATAGCCAGCATGAGGACGTTAGCGCTGTCATCGACGACACGCTTCGGCAGCTCGCAGACACACCGTCAGGCGCCAACTTCGGCTTTATCTATGTGACCGATGCCATGGCCGATGAATTCGGCAGCCTGCTGCAACAGTGCAAGTCAGTGACAGGCATCCAGCACTGGACCGGAACGGTGGGGCTCGGCATCATCAGTGATCATTCCGAGCTTTACGAACAGCCCGCCGCAAGCATCATGCTGGCGCAGTTCCCAGCACAGAGCTTCGCGATGCTTCCTCTGGTCAGCAAGACGGACGATTTCGATGCGTTGCCTTCCGCCCTGCAGGCCTTCTCGACCAGCTTCGGAGTCATTCACGCAGACCCGCTGAATCCGGAAACCCAGCAACTCATCAGCGGCCTGCAGCAACGACTCGAAAACGGTTTCCTGGTAGGCGGACTGACCTCATCGAGGGATGCGCACTACCAGGTCGCCGATGATCTTCTCAACGGTGGCATCTCCGGCGTCGTCTTTTCGGAGGCGGTTGGCGTCCTGACCAATCTCACGCAAGGTTGCAGCCCCGTCGGTGCCAAACACCGGATCACAAAATCACAGGAAAACGTCGCCTTCAGTCTTGATGATCACCCGGCCCTCGAAGTCATGATGGAAGAGCTTGGCATCGAGGCATTCGAGGAGTTACAGCAAAAGGCTGACAATGTCTTCGCGGGGCTCTGCATTCCCGGCAGTGACAAGAGCGACTACCGGGTTCGCAACCTGGTCGGCGTGGACATGGAAAACAAGCTCTTCGCCATCAACGATTACCTCACGGAAGGCGAGGAACTGCTCTTCTGTTCACGCAGCGAAGAGTCAGCGGTGCATGACATGCGCCGGATGCTCGAGAAACTTGGCAGCCGCCTCCAGGGAACACCGAAGGGCGGGCTCTACGTCTCCTGCCTGGGCCGCGGCCGTGAACAGTTTCCCGGTGAATCCCGTGAAGTGCAGATGATCCATGAGGTGCTTGGTGAATTTCCGCTGACAGGATTTTTTGCCAACGGGGAAATTCATCATGACACCCTCTATGGCTACACGGGAGTGTTGACGCTTTTCACCTGATCAGCGCTCTTGCATCATTGCCCTGCGCACCAGCTGGTCGCCATAGACGTAGCTGACCAGAGCCGCAAGGATCACTGCGGCACCGACCCACTCATAGAGACCGATACTCTCGGCATTGAACAGATGTCCAATCATCAGCGCGATGACAGGTGTCACGAGCGTGATCAGCGCAACCCGGTTCGCCGGCCATGCATGAATGAGTGTGAAATAGAGCATGAAACCAATGACCGAGCCGAAAATGCCCAGGTAGAGAATCGACCAGGCGGCTCTTGGCTCCATATCCAAAGGCAGACTGCCATCCACAAGCCACCAGCTCAGCAGAAAGAGCGGAAGCGCGACAAGCAGGCCGCCCGTCGTTGTCTCAAAGCCGTTGACGCCAGCGTTGATGCGCTTGATCCAGACAGCGCTGAAGGATTGCAACGCCAGGGCTGCGACAATAGCAGCGATACCCAATAGATAATCCTGTCGGTAACCAAGGCCCTCCCGAAAGATCAGCGACAGTCCGACGACCCCGAGCACCATGCCAAGAATCCTGAAGGGCGTGAAGACCTGTTCGCGCAGAAGCCATGTTGCCCAGACCCCGGTGACAACCGGTGTCAGTCCAAAAATCACCGACAGCAAGCCGGAGGGAATATGCTGTGATCCCCAGTAGGTGCAGCTCATGGAACTCCAGATTCCGAGGCCGGCCACCAGGTAGACTCTTCGTGCCGGGCTGTCATGACGAATCCGGGACCGACTTGCCATGAGGATGAGCAAGCAGATGCAAGCCCCGATTGCCATACGCGCTGCCACAGCGAACAGGAAACCGGCACCCATGCTGCTCCACTTGATGGCCAGCGGTGTCGTGGCCCAGATCATGATGACCACGATGAATGCAACAAATGGCGGCATCGCAAACGGTCCGGCTGAAAAAGCTGACAGCATAGCCGAAAGGCCTGTTTCAGGTCCGTGAAGATTGTTCAGTCCCCTGAGGTCGTTCAAGAGACGCGGTATCGTCAGCAAGACCATAAGCAACGACGCATCCGGAGAGACCGGGGCCTTCATCGACCTGGAACACAGTAAGGATGTAGGGATTATCCGGGTTTCGCCAATCCCGGCTGGCCCTGCAGACAATTCAGGGCACGCCGCAAAACCATGGGTTTTCCCGATGGCCGCAAGACCCTTTTGCACCAGCCACTGACTGGCTGCCCTTATAGCAAGCGCCTTGGCGGCAATCGCACTTAAAAAGAAGCAAGTTACAAAAGCGCTTTCACAGATTTTAATAAGACAAACGTCTTAGGTAAGATTTTTTCTTTTCTTTTATTCGATCAGTGCTACACTTTCATGCAGTCAAGCGCTCAGAGACCTGTACACAGAAGAGTTTCACCAAACGCTTGAGTTAATTTGGACAATCGTCATAAAATATGAGCGCAATCCTCGAACTATTGAAACAGACCTCTGCCTACTCCGGCGGAAATGCTGCCTTCATCGAGGCGCTCTACGAGGATTACCTGCGTGACCCGGGCAGTATCGATCCTGGCTGGCGCCAGCAGTTCGACCTGCTCACGAAGGAAGCCGCGAACGAACCCGTGGATACGCCACACTCCGACGTTCGCGAACGGTTCATCGAACTGGCACAGACCATACCGCGCATCCGGGGTGAATGCGTCGACCCGGCCGCTGCGGAAAAGCAGGCTGCAGTCCTTCGCATGATCAATGCCTATCGCATACGTGGTCACCAGAATGCTGACCTCGACCCCCTGCAACTGCGGACCAAGAAGCCCCTCGACGAACTCTCTCCCTCCTTTCACCATCTCTCCGAAGCAGACATGCAGAAGACCTTTCACACGGGCTCGCTGTATGCGCCGAAAGAGATGAAGCTGGGTGACATTATCGATTTCGTGAAGGAAGTCTACACCTCCCATATCGGCTTCGAATACATGCACATCACAGCCACGGAGGAGAAACGCTGGCTGCAGCGCCGCATCGAGGGCTACAGGGCACGGCCCGCCATCAATCACAAGAAACGGCTGTGGTTGCTCAGGATGCTGACCGCAGCAGAGGGACTGGAACGTTACCTGCATTCACGCTATGTCGGCCAGAAACGCTTCTCGCTCGAGGGAGCGGAATCCCTGATACCGCTCATGGATGAACTGATCCAGCGCGGTGGCGCGAGTGGCACCGAGGAGATGGTCGTCGGCATGGCGCATCGCGGTCGTCTCAATGTCCTCGTCAATATCCTCGGCAAGTCACCACAGGTCCTATTCGACGAGTTTGAAGGCAAGAAACAGGCCAGTGGCATCATGACGGCCGGTGACGTGAAGTACCACATGGGCTTTTCGTCAGACATTCCCACACGCGGGAAAACCGTCCACATCGCGCTTGGATTCAATCCATCGCACCTCGAGATCGTCAGTCCGGTCATCGAGGGATCTGTCCGTGCGCGCCAGGTCCGTCGCAAGGACATGCATGGCGAAAAGGTCATTCCAATTCTCATCCACGGCGATGCCGCCTTCGCCGGACAAGGCGTCGTTATGGAGACGCTGCAGCTCTCGCAGGCGCGCGGTTTTACGACCGGTGGGACCATGCATATCGTCGTGAACAACCAGATCGGCTTTACGACCAGCAACCCGCTCGACTCACGCTCGACAACCTACTGCACCGATGTCGGCAAGATGGTCCAGGCACCGGTATTTCACGTCAATGGCGACGACCCTGAGGCCGTGCTGTTCGTGACGCGCCTCGCGCTTGATTACCGCAACAAATTCCACAAGGATGTCATCATCGACCTGGTCTGCTACCGTCGCCTTGGCCACAACGAGGCAGACGAACCCGCGGTTACCCAGCCGATGATGTACGAGAAGATTCGTAACCGCGACACGACTCGCGCGCTCTATGCCACGCATCTGATCGGCATGGGACTGCTCAGCGAGGAAGAGACCAAGGCGATGCAGACCGATTACCGTGACGCACTTGACCGCGGAGAGATCGTCTCGCGACCAATCGCAAACAACAGCCCGCATCACTACGCAGCCCACTGGTCCGCCTACATCAACCACGACTGGAGTGACGAAGCCGAGACGGGCGTACACCTGGAACTGCTCAGTGAGCTCGGCATGCATCAGCTCGAGCTGCCGGACGGTTTCAAACCCCACCCCCGTATCAGTCGCACTCTGGAATCGCGCGGGCTCATGGCGGCCGGCGAGCAACCCTGTGACTGGGGCTTCGCGGAGAACCTGGCCTATGCAACCCTGCTCCATGAGGGTGGACACGTTCGCCTCTGTGGGCAGGACAGTGGCCGGGGGACCTTCTTTCATCGCCACGCCGTATTGCATGATCAGACAACAGGCAACGCGTTCATTCCGCTACGCCGGATTGCGGAAGAGGCACGAACCAACTTCATTGTCATCGACTCGCTGCTGTCAGAAGAAGCCGTGCTTGGATTCGAATACGGCTATGCGACAGCAGCTCCAGAGACCCTGACGATCTGGGAAGCCCAGTTCGGTGACTTCGCCAACGTTGCCCAGGTTGTTATTGACCAGTTTATCGCCTCCGGTGGCGCCAAGTGGGGACTGAGTTGCAATCTCACACTTCTGCTACCGCATGGCCAGGAGGGTCAGGGTGCAGAGCACTCATCGGCTCGACTGGAACGCTACCTGCAACTCTGCGCCGAGAACAACATCCAGGTCTGCGTACCGACAACCCCGGCGCAAATCTTCCATCTGTTGCGCCGCCAGCTCGTCAGGATGCTGCGCATCCCCCTTGTCGTTATGTCGCCAAAGAGCTTGCTACGCCATCCCCTGGCCACCTCGCATCTCGCTGAAATGGCCGAGGGCACGCATTTCCTTCCGGTCATTGGCGAAATCGACACACTCGATCCGGAGAAAGTGGAACGTGTGATCATCTGCAGCGGCAAGGTCTACTTCGAACTTCTCGAACATCGCAGAAACCTCGAGATGGATAATGTCGCTATCGTGCGCATCGAAGAACTCTATCCCTTTCCGAAAAAGGCGTTTCGCGATGCCATTGCCCCTTACAGGAATGCGCACACCTACATCTGGTGCCAGGAAGAACCACAGAACCAGGGTGCCTGGGACCAGATCAAGCACCGCCTCGTCCGCGGTCTGCGTGCCGAAGACCATCTCTACTATGTCGGCCGTGCCGCATCCCCTGCTCCGGCAGTCGGCTACGCCCCGATGTATCGTATGCAGCAGGAGACCCTGATCGACGACGCCCTGCTAGGCAACATCAACAGGAAAATGAACCGGAGAATCATGCGATGAGTATCGATATCCGCGTCCCGACACTTCCAGAGTCTGTCGCTGACGCCACTGTCCTGAGCTGGCACAAACAGCCAGGCGATGCGGTTACCCGCGACGAGAATCTTGTCGATCTCGAGACCGACAAGGTTGTGCTCGAGGTGCCGGCTCCGGCTGATGGTGTTCTCACGGAGATTCAGTTCGACGAGGGCGACACGGTCGAAGCAGAGCAAGTGCTCGCGATACTCGATGAAAACGCCAGGGCCGCTGCTGCCCCTGCCCCCGAGACCCCGTCACAAGCCCCATCCGTGGAGGCAGAACCAGCGCCCGCGCCCGAAACAGAAACCAGGGTTGAAGAGCGTGCGGAGCAACCGGTACTGACACCGTCCGTGCGTCGACTTGTCAAGGAACTCAATATCGACGCCAGCAAGATCACGGGCACCGGAAAGAACGGCCGCATCCTGAAGTCGGACGTGATGAAATTCCTCGACAGTCAGGACAAACAGGAGCACGAGCAGGAACTCGAGGCATTACGCAGTTCGACCATGCCAGCCAGTGAACTGCCGCAGGGAGCCCGTCCCGAGGAGCGGGTACCGATGACAAGACTGCGCGCGCGCATCGCTGAGCGCCTCGTGGAAGCACAGCAGAATGCCGCCATCCTGACGACCTTCAACGAGGTCGATCTGCAGGCTGTCATGGAACTGCGCAACAGGTACAAGGAGTCTTTCGAGAAGCAGCACGACACGCGTCTTGGCTTCATGTCCTTCTTCGTCAAGGCAGCCGTTGAGGCATTGAAGCGATTTCCGGAGGTCAATGCCTCGGTGGACGGTACGGATATCATCTACCACGGCTACTATGATATCGGCATCGCCGTTGGCTCGCCGCGCGGTCTCGTGGTCCCGGTACTGCGTGATGCAGACCAGCGATCATTCAGCGAGATCGAAACCACCATCAAGCAATTCGGCAAGAAGGCACAGGAAGGCTCCCTGAGCTACGATGAACTGACCGGCGGCACCTTCACGATCTCCAACGGCGGCGTCTACGGCTCCATGCTCTCGACTCCGATTCTCAATCCCCCGCAATCAGGCATCCTCGGCATGCACAACATCCAGCAGCGCCCGATGGTCGTTGATGGCGAAATCGTGATTCGCCCCATGATGTACCTTGCCCTCTCCTATGATCACCGCATCATCGATGGACGCGGTGCGGTGCAGTTTCTTGTAACCATCAAGCAACTGCTCGAGGATCCGGCACGCATGCTGCTGAACGTCTGATCAGACCTGCAGAGAGGCCACCAACACGGGGATTGACTCCCCGCGACAGTTTCAGACTGACAGACCCGGCTGTATGTCACGGGTTTGAGCTGTAGAATGCACGCTTTGATCATGCCGTTCCCGCCATGCCCCACGCACGCCCCTTACTACTGATCACCGCCGTTCTCCTTGCCGGCTGCAACCCGGACAGCCATCCGCACTCGAGCGGAGAACTGATCTCGTGCACTGTCAGGAGTGTGCTCGATGGCGATTCCGTCAGCGTACTATGCAGTGACGAGCGCCGCCAGGTACGCCTCTACTGCATCGACGCACCCGAGAAGGAGCAGCGGCCCTGGGGTGATGAGTCACGTTCTGCCCTGCGAAGACACCTCCACCGGCATGACAGGGTCCATTTACGCATTCATGATATCGACAGCTATGGCAGGCAGGTTGCCGAGATCCTGCATCATGGAGAGAACATCAATCTCCGGATGGTCAGGGACGGATATGCCGCCGTCTACCCGCGATACTGCAAACTCCCGGCGTTCTACGAGGCAGAAGCAGACGCGAGAGAACAAGAGCTGGGTATCTGGCAGAAGGA
>JARRMW010000032.1:0-18029 GCA_037385685.1 Gammaproteobacteria bacterium | reverse complement strand
GCCCAGTCATTCGCCGTCTTCGCGGTCACGGGCGGCTTCCTCGCACCGATTCTCGCCTCCACCGGCAACGGCAACTACGTGGTGCTGTTCACCTACTACCTCGTGCTGGATATCGTCATCCTGCTCGTGTCGCGCTACCGCTCGTGGCGGCTGCTGAACCTCGTCGGTTTTGCCTTTACCTTCATCATCGCCACGGCCTGGGGAGTCCTGGAATATTCCCCGGCAAAGTTCTTCCTGTCCGAGATTTTCCTCCTCGCCTTCTTTCTCATCTACGTGATTGTCGCGATTCTCTACGCCGGCAAAGGAACGCTGAAGATCCACAAGCCACTTGATGCGACCCTGCTGCTCGCCAACCCGCTCGTGACTTTCGCGCTGCAGGCCGGGCTGGTCTACCAGTACGAGTACGGACTGGCATTCAGTGCATTGGGTTTTGGCGTTTTCTACCTGCTGCTTGCACGCCTGCTCTGGAACAGGGCAGGTGAGGATACGCGTTTGCTGACAGAGGTCTTTGTCGCTCTCGGCGTTGTCTTCGCCTCGTTGGCCATACCCTTTGCACTCGATGCACAGATCAGTGCCGCGGCCTGGGCCGTCGAGGGTGCGGGCGTGCTCTGGATCGCGACACGCCAGGGGCAGCTTTATGCGAAGTACTTTGCGCTGGTCTTGCTGACGGGTGCTTCACTTCTGTTTCTGAGCGATGCGCAGACAGGACTTCACGGCGGCAGCAACCTCTTCTCGACCTTCATACTCGGCACTTCGCTGATCGGCCTTGCGTGGCTTTTCAGTGGCTGGCTGTTACGTGCGCATAAAGACGAAACTCCACGCCCGGCATGGGAAGTAACCGTCAGCAAGCTGTTGCTGGCGGGTGGGCTGCTCTGGTGGCTCGGTGGTGCCCTGCTACGCTTTTTCTCTTACCTGCCGGACCTCGATGCCGCGAACCTGTGGATGCTTTACCTCTCGATATCAACAGCCTTGTTGTTCCTGCTGAGCCAACGTTACGACTGGCGGGATGGCTGCCTTGCATCGCTTGCCCAGTTCCCGGGCCTGCTGCTGATGCTGGCCTGGTTTCTGAGTCACGAGGCGCATCCGCTGGTTTCCTGGAGTGTACTCACCTGGCCGCTTGGCATAGCCATGCTCTACTGGCTCATGAAGATGCTGGAGAAAGGTGAAGGCGAAGAAGGGCTCCATCCGGTATTGCATGTCATCGCTTTCTACCTGGTGCTCTTCGTGCTGCTCTGGGAAGGGCGTTACCAGCTGACGCGTCACTTCACCGATGACAGCGCCTGGGTGATTGCCTGGTATGCCGTGCCGCTCATTGCTGGACTGCGCTTCATCCTGCACTGGACGCGCTGGCCCATGAACGCCGATGCGCAGGCCTATGGCCGGATCATTCCACTCTCGCTGATTGCACTCTTCGCCCTCTGGGCATTTGGCAGCTCGCTCAGTCCCGGCGATGCTGCACCGCTGCGAGACACGCACACCTCTTGGTTACCTGCTGCTCGCGGTTTGCTTCATCTGGATCAACGTCACATTGCTTCGCGTCATGCATCACTGGTTCGGTCACGCGTGGGACCTCGATGCCCTGCTCGCATCAAGCCAGGTACAGATGGCACTCTCGATCCTCTGGTCGGTCATCGGTGTCAGCATGATGGCAATCGCGAGCCGTATCAAAGTGCGTATCATCTGGCTAGCGGCAGCGGGCCTGCTCGTTGCCGTCGTCGTCAAGCTGTTCCTTGTCGATCTTGCAGCAACCGGCACAATCGCCCGTATCGTCTCTTTCCTGATCGTCGGCGGCTTGCTGATACTCGTCGGTTACCTGTCGCCACTGCCGCCGAAGAAAGAGGATGAAGCCTCTGAAAAAGGAGAAACGGAACAATGATGAGACTACCAGCATTAGTTTTAGCGGCACTGTTCGCGGCTCTTCCGATCGCACACGCGGAACAGGTGGCTCCGATGCCCGAAGATTATGCCAAGGGCTACCAGCTGACGGGCGGCGAAGGGTCGATCCGTTACCTGTTGCTGAATGAAAATCTCTATCGTGGCATGGCGAGTGACGATGCCTCTGACATTGCGGTCTTCAATGCGGGCGGCACGCAAGTTCCGCATCGTATCGAGGGACAACAGAAAGGTCTCGAGAAGAGCCGTACAGTCTCCCTGCCGTTCTTTCCGGTACTCGATGAAACTGTCGAAGGAGCTGCCTCTTTCTGGCAATACGAAGAGGGCAAGCAGAGTTTTGAACTGCGCTACCGCACCTGGCAGGAGAAGCGCGAGCAATCGCAGCAAGAGGCTGTCAGTTATATCCTGAAAAACGACAATCCCGATAACAGGCTCACGAAGCTGACAATCAGCTGGAGCCAGCAGCAGACGAGCATGATCGGCGCTATGAAGGTCGAGGCCGGCAATGACATGACCAGTTGGTCAACACTCGTCTCGCGTGCAGTGCTGTCGCGACTCACGCATGATGGCAATACCCTGCAGCAGGACCAGATCGAACTCAGGCCGACTCAGGCAAAGTACCTGCGCCTCAGCTGGATCGGCAGCAACCCCGGCGTCACCATCAACGAGATCCATGCCGAATACTCGACGATTCCCGATGGCGATGCACAGCAGTGGATCGATATCGGCACCATCACTCCCGTGGAAGATGAAGAGAACGCTTACCAGTTCGACACGGGCGGGCCCATGCCGGTCAGGCAGCTTGCCTTCGCAATACCGCATGATGGCCTCTACTACCGCGGCAAGCTCTATTCACGCACGACAGAAGAACAGGAGTGGCGCTACAGGGGCAGCATCAGCCAGTACCGCCTGCTACGCGACGGGCTCACGACGGAAAGTTCGCCGATCGAAATGTCAGATCTGCAGGACCGCTACTGGAAGATCGAACTGGAACAGCCGCTGAACCTGCAGCCGCAGGACTACCCGGTCATCCGCATCAGGCTACAGCCACAACGACTGGTCTTTCTTGCACAGGGTGAAGAGCCTTTCATGCTGGCTATTGGCAGCAGGCGTGTCGAACCACAGTCCTTCAGCCTGCCTGGTCATAAACTGCCTGATGATTACAGCGAAGAGACAAGCGCGATGGTAACCATTAGCGAAGAAGTGATGCTCGGTGGGGAAGAGCAGCTGCAAGCACCGAAAAAGAAAGCCGACCTCAAGACCTGGCTGCTGTGGACCGTGCTCGTGCTCGGTGTACTTGTGATGGGATGGATGGCTCGCGGCCTGCTCAGGGAAATGAAGGAATAGGTGTCGGAGATTATTTTTCGAAGAAAAAATCATCTCTGATACCGTTTTTATTTCTTTCCTGTAATTATTTGTTACAGCGTATTAATCAGAGACAGCAAGCCCACTTATTGCTTGCCTGTCAGATTTTATTTTCAAGACCATCCTTGCAATGAATGATTGCTTCAGCCATTATTCAATTGTCGCCATTGAAGGCAGTCACGGATGACTCGGCAATGCACGGAAGTCTCATGGATGAACTGAAGTGCCGCGCGACACCAGCCCCGATTGGCTTAGCCAATCGGGGCTTTTCATTTTCAGGGCTGGTGCCGGTGTGCCTGAATAGGTGTCGGAGATTATTTTTCGAAGAAAAATGATCTTTGACTCCTAGCAATCCCGGGCTAGCTAAAAACCTGACGCGTTAGCATGAAGAAAGCGAATCTTGGCTTACAGCCAACTGGTCGAGAAGCCTCTGTAGCAAGAGGTAACTGATGAGATTCGTGCTGCGGTCAATCAGGAAGTCGTGACAGGCAGAAGGGAATACAGGCAGGATGTTGCAACAGTATGCGGACGGCGGACTCTTCCTGCGAAGCAGGGGCGTCCAAAAAAATGAGGTGGCTGCAACTTCCGGTATCAGAGACTAATATTTACAAAAAATAGTCTCTGATAACTGGCGCTATTCTCAAAATGCAGAGGTAGTTTCAGTTTTTTGCGCTAACCTCTGGACCTGAGGCGCTGAACATGGAGCCGGTTTCTGCGATAGATTGCCTAAGGCATTTCAAGAGAGCCGCGTAGCGTTCGATGTCCGCTGTAACGCCCTCTCAGCGGTTGGTTTCATTCAGCCGACCCTCAACATACTTATGTAGAATGCTGGCGATGAGGGTTTGGTAGGGAATACCTTCTGCCAAAGCACGTTTCTGCAAGCCGCGCAGATCTTTTGACGAAAGCCTGATGTTGATTCGCGCATCTTTCTTGAACATGGCTTCCGCATATTCCTGATGCCGTTTTTGCGTGCTCGAAGCTTTCTTGGATCGCTTCAGCTTGCCCTTCTCAAACGCCTCAAGGATTTCTCGCTCTTCGTTTGACAGCTTGCTCATTTTCTTTCACCTAGATAACTCTTGGTTGCCTTCCTGCTCGGAATGATCGTTTTCAGGAACAGCTCTTCATCCGTTTCCACGAATGGAACCAGATAGACGTATCCCTCTATCGCAATAACATGGATCTGCTGCCCGGGATAACGATCTTGATTGGGGTGATCAAGGGTATCGAGGATATCGCCAGCCATGATGTGGAAGACCACATCCTCGAACGCAACACCGCGCTCGGCCTTGAGCTGAACATTCTTTTCAGCGTTCCATGAAATTGGCTTCATGAAAAAAAGAGTATCACAACGTGTGCCTTTTGTCTTTTTTCCGCGAACAGTGTGTGTATGGAAACTTTTTACATATTACGTCGCGAGAGATAGAAAACTCCCACATATTTTTGATAACAGAAAGATGCGCCAGGCGAGGGCAATATGCGGAAACATCGCATCGGGAAATGTGGCAATGTTCCACGTGGTCCCCTTGCTTTTATCCATGCAAATGAGCCTGTGACGTCACGGACAGAAATTCTACCTGCTTTTTCTCGCTGGTTTGCCATTGGAACAGGTTCCGGGATTTTCTTGGCCGAACGAACGCTTGGCCATTAACGCGGCTGGCAGGTATCAGAGACTATTTTCAAATAGTCTCCGACGTCTGAGTCTACTTCTGTTCTGACGTTTTCCAGACGCTGTCCACATTGATGCTGAAGTAGCGTTTTTTTCCATCGGCGCCTTTGCAGGTGCCGCGCCAGACATTGCCTTTATCGGTCTGTGTGTACCACTGATCCAGAACGATGGTACCTTGTTGGCATCCTTCCTCAATGGCCTGAGCCTTTACCCAGCGAACAAGGTCCCCGGCACTCGAGATGTATGAGTTGCAACCGGACAGGACCAGTGCGCTGGCAAGAATAGTGGTTCGGGAATAGAGGCTGGCTTTTATTTTGGTGTGGAACAGTTCACACGTTCCCCCTCGTTGAATCTATATATAAGCAGTATAGGGTAATTGCTCGCCGCAAGATTTTCTTTTGGCGCGAAATGCCAAGCGATTGGCGGTGACAGGCAAGCGTCAATCATCGCATGAAGTCAAAATCTCCTGCAGTAAAAGGAGACAGATATGCCCGCAACAGCACAGATCCATAACGATTTTCTTGAGTTTACCGTCGAGTATCTTGACCTGCTTCATCGGCAGGGAATCATCACGAATCTCGGCGATATTGACACCGAAGCCGTCATCAAGACGACAGAGGAGCTCAGGGATTACTTCATGACGCTGCAGGCGAATGATGCAGATTGATACAGACTGCATGGTCGTATTTGAATGAACACGAACTCGAAGAACATCAGGAGGCAGTCGCCCATGGGCAACGTATTCGAACCGCTCTCCAGTTCTTTCTGGTCATCGTATATCGATATCCAGGTGCGGGATGTCGTGCAGATGGTTGACGGTGAAGTGCTGACTGTCGAAGAGATCAGATATGATCTGTTTCATGGTCGCACGCAGCATGGACACATACGCCTTCATCGATTGCTGCTGGTAGACCACATCATCATGCGGCCTGTTCCGGGGTGATGGTGGTTGGGGTTACGGTATCAGAGATCATTTTCTGGCGAAAATAATCTCCGACACCTAAAGCACGACACCTGCAGGCAGTGATCTCCAATACCTTCGGCGCCTACCTGGTTGAGAACCTGCCCCGTTTGCTGGCGATCTCTGAGGTCGTGACGTCCCAGCGCGCGAGTCGTTCAGCAGGATCCGGGTGCGTTCCGACGGAGTGGTTCTCGCCGTGCTCTGTTTTGCCTGCCTTGGCCAGCTTGGCGAAGATGGTCCGGGCCTTCTTCAGGTCGTAGCCGCTGTTGTGGATGATGTAGGCAGAGAGGTAGTCGGCCTCGTTTTCCTGCGCCTTGGAATAGCGGAGTCGTCCTGCCATTGCTCCGAGACCTCCGCCTGTCGCTGCGGCATTGATGATGCGCTGTTCCCGGTATGCCGAGTCGGAATAGGCGTAGGCGCCGATTGCGCCTGCCACGAGTCCGCCCACAACCATGCCGGTTGTCGCATTCTGGACGGTTTCGTTGATGTGGTTTGCGACGTGGTGGCTCATCTCGTGGGCGATGACCATGGCGATTTCATCATCGTTGCTGGCATATTGTATGACGCCTTTCTTGATGACGATCTTCCCCTGGCCTGCGGCGAAGGCATTCAGTTCGTCGTCTGTTGAATACTCGATTTCCCAGGTACAGCTGCCCTCGGCCAGTTGCCGGCAAAGGCTGGTGGCATAGGGCTTCAGGTCGGCATAGATAGCACGGACCTTGCGTTCGGCCCTTGCATCACTGACATTCCTTCGGCTGACATCGATGTTCCGGATCTCTTGCTGCGCGCTCAGCCTGGATTGCGTACTCACTTGCTGAGAATTGTATTTCGGGGTAGCGCATCCGGTCAGTGCGACCGAGATGAAAAGCAGGATTCCGGTTGCAGCGAATTTTTTACTCATCATGAAGGTTGTTTCCCGATGGATTCCGGTATCAAAGACACTTTTTCAGGAAAATAGTCTCCGACACCTGGAGCGAGGAAAAATAATCTCCGATACCAGTTCGTGCTCAAGAATAGTCTCTGGTACCTGAACGACACCTGAATGACATCTAATAAAGCGATGCCAGGAGTGTTCAGTCTGCTCTCTAAAGGTATCAGAGAACATTTTCAGGAAAAATAATCTCCGACACCTGGCTACAGGGCGATACCCGGCCTGAAAGTGTTGTCTTCAACGTCGCGACGGTTGATGCGGGCCAGCGTGACGACGCGCGGGTTTTCGCCCTTGATGCGTACTTCGGAGAATTGCAGCTTGCGGGACTTGAATGCGGTCTCTTTCTTGCTGCGGATGATGTTGCCCCTGTCGAGGCGGAAGGAAAAATTCTTCACGCGAATAAACTCTTCCGGATGGCTCATCGTTTCCCTGACCTGCTGCAGGCAGTTTTCCGGTGTCAGGTAACCGATCTCGTCGAGTTCTTTTTCGATGTTTTCGAGTTGTTTTTGTTGTTGCTGAAGGTCGCTGTGCTCGCGCACCAGACGATGGAAGTTGGGACTGCTCATATCGATGCGTGACTGGCTGCGCAGCCTGCCATTGAGCATCTGTTGCTGCGTCTCGAGCTCGAGGCGACGCTTGCGCAAGCTGGAGATGTTGGCCAGGGCGTTGTTGACCAGTCCCTCGAAGATGCAGCATTTGAGGCCAAGGCGCGCCTCGTCTTCATCCTCGGCCGGCGAGTAGAGATGGTGATCGTCGAAAGTGATGCGCTGCTGGCAGATGTCCCTGACGACATGCTCGCCCTTGAGTTCCATGCCGAACACGGTCTCCTCGTGCTTTTGCATGCAGAGCAGTACCATGCCCTCGGGTGTGTCCCGATGCTCGATGTCGCTGAAGAACTCGCGCAGTTCCGAACTCTGGTGGCAGACGTTCCGCAGGCTGTTGATCGTCGGGAAGAGTGCGCGGATATAGGGGTCGTCGACATAATGCCTGCTGTCGAGGTCGACGGTGTGGGGAATCTTTCGGACAAGCCTGTCGGCGTACTGGAGTGCAATCAGTATCGATTTGAACAGCTTGCGCTTGTAGTTGGGCACGAGGCGGATACGGCTGTCAGTGCCGTCGATGACCTTCTCCAGGGCCCGGTCGAGCATGGCGCGGCTCTTGTCATCCAGTTCAGCGAATGCCTTGCGATCCTCCATCTCCTGGTAGATACGGTGAATCAGGTCGTGTAGTGCCAGTGAGACGCTCATCGTGGTGTTCCGTGCAGGCTGTTGTTCAAGATCCCTTGACTCGGGCGGGCCGCGAAAGCGATCCGGTCTGTAACTCGTTGTTCTATGGGTGAGAATAGGACCGGGATTGATATTCGTCAATCACGAAGCATGATGAGGATCAATCAGGGTGAAATATCCGTCCGCATGGGCCGGGGGAGTGGGAATTTTTGGCATGGCACGGGTAGCTTCGGTCTGCGTGATCACGACTCCTCGTTTTTCAGCGCGCGCGTGGTGATCTCATCGTAGAGGAAAAAGACATTGGCGCAGAGGTTGTGCCAGTCGGGATGCCGGTCGATCAGCGGCTTGTTGCGCTGTGCATCCTCGATGACGTGGGTCAGGAACGCGATATCGCCATCCTCTAACGTCTCACCGCCGGTCACGCGCTTGTGGATGTCGAGCAGGCGCGGCAAGCGCTCACGCTCGAAGCGTTCAATCAGCAGCTCGATGACATGCTCCTCTTTGGAGAACTCCATCATCTGACACCTCCTCCGTTGGATGCGTCGCGGTTCTCGCGATCTCGTTATTGACGTTGTTTATACAACTGTCATATCCACAGACTAGTGAGCAGATTGCGATTCGTCAATTTTCCTGATGTCGCGCAGTGGTTGACCGGCTCCGGGGAGGCCCGCGGTGATCGTCGCTTTCCAGGAGATGCCTGATGCGGCGAGCCATGCGGGGAGGCAGGCGCGCAGCCTTTTTGTGGAGGGCAGCAAAGAAGCGGGGGAAGCGCTGTTTCAGGCCGGTGAACAGACGCCGGAATGTGCGGCTGTCATTAACCAGCAGGGCCGCACCACCCAGGATCATGACAAGACCTGCCGGAACAGGCATCGGCAGGAATGTCAGGCCCGCAATCAGCAGTAGCCAGCCGCCAGCCAGCCGAAACGGCTGCCACAGGTCGCGTTGTTCAGCACGTTCATCGGACATCAGGACAGTCTATGTGTCAGGGATGACAGGGATGTGTCATCGAAAGAGTTTCTTGCCTTCAATCATAAAGATCGGACGAAATCCATGAAAGTTCAAGCATGGAGAGAAAAAATCCACGTGAGTGTTCTATTGTTTCCAGAGATGACAATCGTATTTAACGGAGCAGCACCATGAACGATATCGAATCCATGCTGGGCAGTGAGTCAGAGGCGCTGCTTGGCCACACCTGCAGCACCATAGCGGCCGACAAGCTTCACCTGCCGGGCCCTGACTTCATTGACCGGGTCATGGCCGATTCCGATCGCAATCCGGCAGTTCTTCGCAACATGCAGACACTCTACAACCATGGCAGGCTGGCAGGCTCCGGGTATCTCTCGATTCTGCCTGTCGACCAGGGTGTCGAGCATTCGGGCGGCGCCTCCTTCGCGCCCAACCCGATCTATTTCGATCCGGAGAATATCGTCAGGCTGGCGATTCACGGCGGTTGCAATGCGGTTGCCTCGACACTCGGCGTACTCGGCGCTGTGAGTCGCCGCTATGCACACAAGATTCCGTTTCTCGTAAAGCTCAATCACAACGAGATGCTGACATACCCCCCGATGGCGGACCAGACACTCTTCGCCAGCGTGCAGCAGGCGTTCGATCTTGGGGCTGTCGCGGTCGGTGCGACTGTCTATTTTGGTTCGCAGGAGTCACGACGGCAGATCATGGAGGTCAGCGAGGCTTTTGCCCATGCGCATGAGCTCGGCATGGTGACCGTACTCTGGGCCTACCTGCGTAACCCGGCTTTCAAGCACGAGGGAACCGACTATCACACGGCAGCTGATCTCACCGGGCAGGCGAATCACCTGGCGGTGACCATCGAGGCCGATATCGTCAAGCAGAAGCAGGCCGAGTGCAACGGCGGTTACACGGCGATCGGTTTCGGCAAGACGCACCCGCGCGTCTACGAGGAGCTGACCACGGACAATCCCATTGATCTCGTGCGCTACCAGGTCGCCAACTGCTACATGGGGCGTATCGGCATGATCAACTCGGGTGGCCCTTCGGGCGCGGATGACCTGCACCAGGCCGTGCGTACCGCCGTCATCAACAAGCGGGCCGGTGGCATGGGGCTGATCTCGGGCCGCAAGTCGTTCCAGAAGCCGATGGAAGAGGGTGTTGCCCTGCTCAACGCGATCCAGGATGTCTACCTGTCGGATAAAGTGAGCATCGCCTGAGATCCTGCAAGGAGATTTGCGTTCACCGGCGGCTGGGATAAGATCTGGCGTATCCCTTTCTCTTCACAGCCGGGGTGTGAGGCATGCAACCTGAACAGCATTGGGAAAACGTCTGCCAGACGCGCTCGACAGAGAGCGTCAGCTGGTTCCTGGAGCATGCCGGGCTGTCAATACGCTGCCTGCCGGGGGAGTGACACAGCATGGCTGTCACGCTTGCTTTCGATGTTTACGGCACCCTGATCGATACCAACGGGGTCACCGGGTTGCTCGAGACCATGATTGGAGACAGGGCAGCGGAGTTCTCGCGGCTCTGGCGCGACAGGCAGCTCGAGTATTCCTTCCGGCGCGGGCTGATGCGGCGCTACGCCACCTTCGGGGAGTGCACGCGTGATGCGCTCGACCATACCTGCGCCTTCATGAAGGCAGACCTTGATGCCGGGCAGAAACAGCAACTGCTCGATCGCTATCGCACTTTGCCGGCATTCGCTGATGTGGTGCCGGCGCTGCAGGCGCTCGAGGTAGCGGGGTACCGGCTTTATGCTTTTTCCAACGGCACGCGAGAGGCCGTCGAGACATTGCTTGTTACGGCGGGTATCCGCCACTTCTTTCTCGACATCGTCAGTGTCGACGAGGTCGGCTCTTTCAAGCCGGACCCTGCTGTCTATAACCACTTTCTCGAGCGTGCCGGGACGGAAGCCGCTTCCGCCTGGCTGGTTTCGTCCAATCCTTTCGATGTCATTGGCGCTGTCTCCAGCGCGATGCAGGCGGCCTGGGTGAAGCGATCGGACGAGGCGCTCTTCGACCCCTGGGGCATCGAGCCAACGGCAATTGTGCACACTCTTGCGGGTTTGCAGGAGGCTGTGCAGCGCTATACTGCCTGAGAATAACAAAACAGATCGGCTTGATCCTGCAGGAGGAAACGATGAATAGGACGGGACTGCAACTGGCCGCAGCCAGCCTGCTGTTGGCTTTTTTGATGACTGCGCATGCAAACGAAAAGAGCGTAAAGGTTACGCCGCTTGGCAGCCACGACGGCGAGTTCTGCCGTTTTGATCGCGCCCTGGTTTTCGAGGATCCCGACGGCACGCGCATCCTCTATGATGCAGGCCGCACGGTGCGCGGGCCGGATGACCCGCGGCTCGGGCAGATCGATGCGGTGTTGCTGAGTCACGTTCACGGTGATCATCTTGGCGACAAACACCAGCCCGAGGCGAACGCCGGTTCTTGCGAAACTCCCGAGTTCACTGTCAGTGCAACGCCAGACTCCAACAGCGTCAATATCGTTGTCGGCAAGAAGGCGGAGTTCATTGTCGGTGGGGAAATGGCCAGCTTCTTCTCGAAGAAGGTCGAGGCGGCAGGTGGTGATGCAAAGCAGGTGAAACTCGTGCGTTTCGGTGCGCAGCGCAACGTTGGCGGCGTCTCGATCGCGAGCGTGCCTGCCGTGCACAGTAATGGCCTGAATCCCGCCTTTCTCGACAAGGATCATGCCGAGGCCCTGAAGGCACATGGCCTGACAGCCTATGTCGGTCCGCCCGGTGGCTATGTCCTGTCCTTCAGTAACGGGCTCGTGGTTTACCTCTCCGGCGATACCGGCATCACGGCCGAGCAGGAACTTGTCGTCAACCGCTTCTACAAGGCGAACATGGCCGTTATCAACATCGGTGGCACCTTCACGACCGGGCCTGCCGAGGCGGCGTATGTCATGAACGCCATGGTCAAGCCGAAGAGTGTCATCGCCTCGCATGCGAACGAGAAGGCGACCGAGGCAGGCAAGTTGCTGTCGGGTACACGCACCGAGACCTTTATCAAGGCCGCTGACATGCCGGTGCACCTGCCACTCAGTGGCATCACCATGGAATTCGATGGTGAAGGTGCTTGCATCACGGGCTGTGCGCAACAGGCGGGAAGCTGACGATGGCCGATATCTCCAGGTTGCGCCACTTCGTCGAGCAGATGACGCATCTTGTCGAGGAGGCCGGCGATGATGAAAAACGCATCCTGTCGGAAGGCAAGAAACTGCTGGGTGAGCTGGTCGCGCATGATGACTGGCTGCCGGAGACTTTTGCGGAAGCCGACTCCGGGCGCTACCGGCAGAACCTGCTCTATTGCGATCCGCAGGAACGCTTTTCTGTAGTGAGTTTTGTCTGGGGTCCGGGGCAGCATACACCTGTCCATGATCACACCGTCTGGGGCATGGTGGGCGTGCTGCGCGGTGCGGAGACCTGCGAGGAGTTCGAGCGGGATGCCTCCACGGGGGAACTCAGGCCTGCAGGACAACATCGCATGGAGAGAGGGCAGATCGACCTGGTCTCGCCGACCATCGGGGATATTCATCGCGTCTCCAACGCCCTCGATGACAGACCATCGGTCAGCATCCATGTCTACGGTGGCAACATCGGCAGGATCAGCCGGCATACTTACCAGCTACCCGGGGGAGAGATCGGGACCTTCATCTCCGGTTACTCGAACGAGCTGCTGCCCAACCTCTGGAGTGCAGCTGTCTGAGTCCTGATGGAGAAAGCGACGAGGCGCACTGTTGTCTGCCGCATGGCAGACCTTTAGTCACATCCTTCCTGAACAATATGCGAACCTGGTGATCCATGTCTGAAGAGATTGCACGCTATTGGCTGGAAGCTGTCGTTACAACGGCCGGCAACAAGGACATCAAGGGGGGCACCTCGACCTGATCTCACGCAACGTCAGACTGACGGGCGTGGAGGGGGTCGATGTGATCGGTTATGACGACTGGGTCCGCCAGTGCGCCCATGAATTCGAGAACAACGTGCTGAAGAGTGTCAGCTACCAGGGAATAAAGATCCTTGAAGCGGCTGACGGCCGCATCCTGTTCAAGACCTGTGAAACCGTCGAGGGGACCGACGGGACCGTAATTCCCAGGGCATCGAGATCTTGCTGCAACGCGAGGAAGACCACAAGTGGCGCGTCGTGCAGGAGCGGGTTTTGAAACTCCTGGAAACGGCGCAGGACGGGCTCATTCCGCAGTAAAGTCCCAAGGGTTTTCCCTTGCATTGCGTGCATTAAGTATTAGTTGGTGCTAATATTAACTTTTTGGGCGCCATGCAAAGCATCTTCCCCTTTCTCGTCTGGTTCCGCTTTGTCAACAGGGAAACCCTGAGGGCGGATCTCCTGTCGGGACTGACAGGGGCGGTGATCGTATTACCGCAGGGCGTTGCCTTTGCTACCATTGCCGGCCTGCCTCCGGAATACGGCCTCTACACGGCCATGGTGACACCGGTCATCGCGGCCCTCTTCGGCTCCTCCTACCACCTGATCTCGGGGCCGACGACAGCCATCTCCATCGTCGTCTTTTCCGCGATCAGTCGTCACGCAGATCCCGGTTCGCCGGAATTCGTTTCCATGGCGTTGACGCTGACCTTTCTTGCCGGGGTCTACCAGCTCGCTTTCGGTCTTGCGCGGCTGGGTGCGCTGGTCAACTTCGTCTCCCATACTGTCGTCATCGGATTTACTGCCGGTGCGGCAATCCTCATCGCGACGAGCCAGATGAAACATGTGCTGGGCATCGAGATTCCCAAAGGGGAGTCTTTCATGCACACCTGGTATGACATCTATATCGATTTTGCGAGTATCCAGATCCCGATCCTTGCCATCGCTGCCATTACGCTGGTGACTGCGATCCTGTCGAAGCGGTTTTTCCCAAAACTGCCAAACCTGCTGATCGCGCTCATCATCGGAGGTGTCTGCGCGGTGCTGCTTGGTGGTGAGGAGCGCGGCATCACCTTTGTCGGTGAAATCCCGGCGCACCTGCCGCCGCTCTCGTCGCCGATGTTCAATATCGAGACGATCCAGATGCTTGCCCCGGAGGCCTTCGCCGTGGCCCTGCTGGGTCTGATAGAGGCTGTTTCCATCAGCCGCTCGATTGCGACAAAGTCCAACCAGCGCATCAACTCCAACCAGGAGTTCATCGGCCAGGGCCTGTCGAACATTGGCGGCAGCTTTTTCTCGAGTTATGCCGGCTCAGGTTCGTTCACGCGCTCGGGTATCAACTACTCCTCCGGCGCACGCACCCCGATGTCCGCCATCTTCGCGGCGCTCTTTCTTGCACTGATCGTGCTGCTGGTTGCTCCGCTGACGGCCTATCTGCCGGTTGCAGCCATGGGCGGTGTGATCCTGCTCGTCGCCTGGAACCTCATCGATATGCATCACATCATGCATGTCCTGAAACACAGCAAGACGGAGACATCGATCCTGTTGACGACTTTCTTTGCGACCCTCTTCCTCGAGCTGGAGTTTGCGATCTATCTCGGCGTATTGCTGTCACTGGTGATCTTTCTCAAGAAAACCTCGACGCCTGCGATCCCGACACTGGCGCCCGATCATGATGAGGAGACGGGCGCCATGACGCTGACCGAGATCGACCAGAAGCCGCTGAAACAGTGCCCGCAGCTCAAGATCATCCGCATCGACATGTCGATCTACTTCGGTTCCATCAACCACATCATGAACCGCATCCAGCGGATCTCCGAGAACGAGCAGATCCACAACATTCTCATCATCGGTGACGGCATCAACCTGATCGACCTGAGTGCGGGTGCGGCTCTGGCCACGGAAAACAGGCGGCTTGCGAAGCTCGGCGGGGGGCTCTACTTCGCGGCCCTGAAGCCATCTGTTTACGAGTTCATCGCACGTTCAACGCTCGTGAGCCAGATGGGCAATGATCACTTTTTCGATTCCAAGAAAAAGGCGATCAGGAGTATCTACAAGCGTCTCGACCGGGAGATTTGCGCGACCTGTGACCAGCTCGTCTTCGACGAGTGCAAGATGCGGTAGATATCGCGGTGTCGGAGATCATTTTCCTGCAGAAAATAATCTGCGACACCTGACTCAAAAATAATTTCCGGCCCCGGGTGCCTGCCACACCGCTTCCCGCACAAAAGGAATCGCCCCGACAGGCGGGGCGATATGCACGAAGTGTTATCCCTGAAAAAGCTGGAAGATGTCATCGAAGAGCCCGGGTTTGTGACTCCCCGTACTGCCAGGGGCTTGTGGCCCGCTGCTTCATTCCGGATTGGTGAAAGTATACTGCTCTGGAAGAAGAATTATCTTGCGTTTATTGCGATATATTCCATTATTAGAGCAATAAAACTTCGTTTTACGTCGGAATAGAGCAAGATAATGAATATCGATGCGTTCGATCGCGCAATCCTGGAGACCCTGCAGCAAAATGGCCGCATCTCCAACCAGGATCTCGCGGCTGCCGTGAATCTCTCTCCCTCGCCCTGCCTGCGACGCGTGCGCAGGCTCGAGGAGGAGGGCATCATCGCCGGTTACACGGCCCTTCTGAATGCCCGCAAGCTCGGGCTGAAACTCACGGCCTTTCTTCATATCAGCATGGACAGGCACACGCCGGAACGCTTTGCGAATTTCGAGGCCGCGGTTGCCGGCTTTCCCGAGGTGCTCGAGTGCCACCTGGTCACGGGACAGGAGGCGGATTACCTGCTCAAGGTGGTCGTCGAGGACATGGACGGTTACCAGCACTTCCTGCTGAACAAGATCACGCGTATCGAGGGGGTGTCTGGTGTGCATTCGTCATTCGTGCTGAAGTCCCCACAGGAAAGGACGGCCCTGCCGGTCTAGCCCTGGCGCGCGTGCCGGGGCTTTTCTGTTTTCGGGCCCAAAAGGAGCAATCCGAATGCTGCTACAAGAGCGAAGACCGCCCCCGCGATGAAGGCGGCAGGGGGCCCTGCAAGACTCCAGATCGTTCCGGCGATAACACTCGCGAGCAGCAGCGCGACGCCGCTCACCATGTTGAATATTCCGAAAGCAGTTCCTCGAAGATCGTTCGGCGCATTGTCTGCAACGAGTTTCGAAAGCAGCCCCTGCGTCAGCGCCATGTGCAGTCCCCACATGGCAGCACCCGCGAACGCAATCGAAGGTGATGTAGCCATCGCCAGCAGGATATCTGCAACGATCAGGACGCTCAGGCCAAACACCAGAAGCCTGCGAGCAGGTAAGCGGTCGGCCGCCGCCCCTGCGGGATAGGCGAAGAGAGCATAGACAAGACTCATGATGACCATGACGGCAGGTGCATAACTGACCGGGAGTCCGACATCGGTCGCCCGCAGAATCAGGAATGCCTCGCTGAAACGTGCGAGTGTGAATAATGCACCGAGAAGAACGAGGAGCCAGAAACGCCGCGGCAATCGCCTGCCATCGATCAGTTTCAGGCGATTCCCGCGTTCGCGATCATGCAGGGGAAGCACGGGTTCACGTATGCCAACAGAAAGAAGCAGTACCGCGACCAGCGCCGGCAGGACAGCCAGCCACATCGCATAGGCCGCACCACGCAGTCCGGGAGGCGTGATGTCTGCGACGAGGGCATCACGAGGCGCGCCGCGAATGCCCTTGCCGATACGATCCATGAAACGTGCGCCGAACACCCACCAGCTTGATGTCGCCAGCGGGAACACCGGTTTCGAGAGCGCAGCAAGCCCGTAGCCGAGAATAACGAGAGTCTTGCGCCTGTGGAGGTAGTCGCTGATCGCGCCCGAGAAAACCCGTGTGATCGCGGCCGCTGCTTCGGCGATTCCCTCGATGATACCGATCGTCACCATGGAGGCGCCGAGCACCGTGACCATGAAGACAGGTAGCAGGCTGTGGATCAGCTCGGATGACATGTCCATGAACATCGAGCCAAAGCCAAGTACCCAGATGCCTTTGGGCAGGGCGCGGATGGCGATCTTGTGACTGGTTGGCTGTCGTGACATATGTGAGTTGTGATGTACGCTATGGATGCATCTTTTACAAGAGCGTTATTCCAGACCTGTTCCTGAATGCCATTTTCTCGCCATTCACCCCGATCCGCGCCACCGGAAATCGCTAGGCAAGTGAAGGCTGTAATGCAGGCCGTGAAAAGATGCCCCGGGGCTTCGCTGCATGAGTCCGGCCCGGAAAGAGAACGAGATAAACAACTATTTACCAGGTGCTCTTTTCAGGAAATGATAAAGCCACATGCACCCGCCTGCCGCTGCCAGCGCAAGGAAGATGGCAAGTTCATACTGCCTGAGATTGCCAAGCAGCACCTCGAGTGCCTCGCCGAACAGGTAGCCGGCGACGCCTATGATGAGTGACCAGAGTGCAGCTCCGATCGTGTTCAGCACAAGGAAACGAAAAGGCGGGATGTTGCTGGTGCCGATGATGAAAGGCGTTACCGTGCGCAGGCCATAGAGAAAGCGGAACCCCATGATCAGCCATATGTGGTGGCGCTCGAGAAGCGAGAAGACTTTTTTCGATCCCTGTTCCCAGCGGGGGCGCCGGAGCAGCATCTCCTTTCCCTTCAGGCGACCGAGATAGTAGTAGAGCTGGTCGCCGAAGAGCGTTCCGACGAATGCGCTCGCGATGACCCATGGCAGTTCCAGGTAGCCACGATGCGCAGCAAAGCCGCCCAGGACAAGAGTGGTTTCACCTTCCAGGAAGGTGCCGACAATGACGGCGGCATATCCGTATGTCGAGACGAGTTCTTCGAATGACATGCCTGTGTCAGAGGAACCCGTGCACCTGGTAGGCGATCACGGAAATACCCAGCAACCCGATGATACCGTTCACTAACATCCCCGCCTTGATGTTGTAGCCAGGAGGAATGGCGCTCGAGTGCAGCGATTTCAGCACGTGATTGTGCTGGGAAACCGAGTAGAAGGAGATGCCGGTCGCGAGCAGGATGAAGATGACGCCGATGAAGAACGAGAGGGGGCGTTGAAACAGGCTGATCTCGTCATTCTTCGTGATATGGAAAAAGAGGCCGAAGCGTTCGATGACAAAACCGAAA